>JAUZSN010000002.1:1484912-2227368 GCA_030949405.1 Methylococcales bacterium
GTGGGGTGTTCTGGCGTATTGCTAACAAAGGATTTGACCGCCTTTAGTGAACTAATATGGCTTAGCAATTTGTTACTCCCATGAAGTAAGGGGACAAACATAAACGTTTTATCAACAAATTTTAAGGGAACGGCAATAACAATGATGGCGACTAAGTTTATCTTAGGCTCGACCGCTAATTTTGCAACTAATCCACCGCCTGTTGAGAATCCGATAGCGATAATATCATCACAATAGCCAGTTAAAATTTGGTAACCCCGCATGACCGAGCTATACCAAGCATGACGATCCTGATCGTGAAGCGCGTGGGGCGATGTGCCATGCCCTTTGAGTCTAATCCCTAAAACAGTATACCCTTGCTGGCAAATGTGTTCGCCATAACCATAGACCTCAGCGGGACTGGCTAATAAACCATGAACTAATAAAATACCGCGTCCATTCGAGTCTTTTGGGTGTAATAAAAAGGGCGAAGAGTCTTCGGTAAATTGTTCTAATTGATTAATTTTACGGTAACGTGATTTATCATAATAATTTTTCTCCCAAGCTAATAAGCGCAGCTCATCATCAAAATACCAGTGGGAAAGTTGCTGTTTTGTCAGCGTATTATAGGTGGTTAACGCGTTTACTAAGGCGGCTCGAACGGCTTTAATCGGGGCGGCTTCGTTATGATAGACCGCAATTAAATTTTCTAAACGAATAGTATCAATAGAGTAGCTAACATAAAGCTTAGGTAGAAATTGATAGTAATGATTATGTTCAATAATTAATTCATTATTTTTAGCTGTAGAAATAAACTGTTCAAAATGTTTGTTTTTTCCCGTAATTAAATCCGTATAATCATTTGGGTTCAATAAACTACGGTGTAAATTAATTGTTTTATTCGTTTGTAGGTATTTAACCGCGCTATAAAGTACGGTATAAAAATGAATCTTTTTAATGGTTGTAAATTCCCTATTAATACAACACATGATTAGGGTGGCCGCAAGATGGCTCAAGTTAATGGTAACCTGTGAATAAATAGCCTTCATGTATTGATTGCGCGTTTTTAAAGTATTTTGTTTAAAATACATCGCTAACAAGGTTTGTTTGTAATTTTTCGGGGTACGATGTAATTTAAAAATTTCATCCAGTGATTTAAAATTATCCGCCGCTTTCGTTAATAAATAGCGATTCCATGGGTAGCAATCTTGATAAGCATCAATAGGGGGGCCTAAATGAATATCCATATCCGTATTTTTAAGCATAATATTTCCCTCGATAATTAACTCTTCCGTTTGCCTAAGCGACAACCCATCCGCAAATAATTCAACGGCTTGTTTTAGCCAGTTTTCAGAGGCTCGCATGGGGTAAAAAGTAATATTTGCAGGGACAATAAGGGTGGGTTTTAAAGCCGCCGTTAGTAATTGTTCAACGCTATCCAGCTTTAACGCTTCTTTCCAGCGCAATAATTCGGAGTGATTTTTTTGGTAGTACGCACGACGAACCGTGGCTTTAAACGTTTCTATTCCCTGCGCTAAAACAGCCGCGCCCGTATGATGTTTACGTCGAACACCATTCTGTCGCGATAAAATACTGTAATGACCTTGGTCGTCCAAAACTCGACGGTCTTTAATCATCCCCCCTTCTGGGAAAATAATAACCTTACGCCCTCGAAAAATTTGTGCGGCTAATAAGGGGAAAAGATTGGGATGATCGTGAGGGAAGACTCCGACATGTTTTAGGTAGCGTGAAAGTAAATTATCCTCTTTAAAAAACTCAGCGGAGGCAATGGCACAACTGTAAGCTCCTGTCCGTTGATAAATTAAAAATTGAGGAATGAAGGTTTCAAAACGTGCGAAATGATTAAAGAGGAAAATATCCCCTTCAAGTGCGTTACCATCTGGGTACAGCTTCATATTAACGCTCAGCATTTTTTTGATTGAGCGAAATACAACACGAGTTTTATCGTAAAGATGGGTATCTATATCATACCAATCTTCAGCATAGTTTTTTTTAGACATAAACACCCCCCTAGATATAACGGCATTAATATTTATTCTACAATAAATAGACTAACTTGTATTGTGTTGAACTTAAAATACTTTTAGGGGCATTGAGGGATAAATTTTTTATTCAGGTACTTATCGAATAATAAAAATTAAGATTAGGGTTGATGGCTCTAAATAAAACCATGCGTCCCGCGCTTAGATTTAACGGCTAACCAATGTTTTAAATAGATTAATTCTTTCGTTTCGTCTAAGTCATCTAACGATTGTCTATTTTTAAGCAAGCGAAAAGCGGAAGATAATACTTTATACTTTTCCCCTATAATCCCAGCACGCCTTAACCCTAATGTATTTAAACGGTAATGTTTAGCAGGATAACCTGCAATTAACATAAAAGGGATCACATCTTTACTCAAGCCTGTTGTCCCTTGAACAATGGCATACGAACCAATACGACAAAATTGGTGAACCATCGCCGATCCCCCCATAAAAACATAATCCCCAATATCGACAAAACCGCCAATGGCCACATTATTGGCAAAAATCGTTTGATTACCCACCGTACAATCATGAGCAACATGGCTATTATTCATAAAATAATTATTTGAACCAATATGGGTCGCTCTCGTTTCAACCGTTGCTCTATGTGCGGTGAACCCTTCACGAAAAATATTATTATCGCCAATAATTAATTCAGAAACTGTCTCCGCCTTAAAACTAATATCTTGAGGAAGTCCGCCAAGAACGACCTGTGGATGTACTTCATTTCCCTTTCCCATTTTTACATAGGGTTGAATAACCGCATGTGACCCAATTTTACAATTATCTCCAATTTCGACCCCAGATTTTATGACGGCAAATGCCTCAATCGTAATGTTTTTTCCTAAAGTTACATTATCTTCAATAATCGCAGTTGAATGAATTTTTTGTTGCATAGTTAAGTCTCTTGTTTAAGTTTGGGGTAAAGCTCTGAAGTCGATTAAAAATAATATTCCAACAATAAACGCATTATCGTTACCAACTTGTTAATTTATCGTTGTAAAATACGGCAAACATCTTAAAGATAAGCGACTAAAAAAGGCATCCTTCATTTAGCTACAAAAAGTAGTTTACACTTTATTTTTAAAAAAATGCGCGGAGTAAAATAGCTTTAGCTATTTCCGTGACTCGCCAATAGCTAAAGCTATTAGACTCCAATTTAAACTGTAAACCGAGAAATGAAGGATGCCCTAAAAAACATGATTTTACGTAGCGTGTTTGCTTTGGGTGATAATTTTAAGTGTTTTATACTATTATATAGTATCTAAATTAATAATAATGACACGATAGTTTTTTAAGTTTTGAGAATGATAATGGGAAATGACACCAATACTGAGCAAGCAGATAAAGAAGACGATAAGATCACTAATGTTATGCCAATTAAAGAAACAAATACATCAACGAGCGATCACGAGGAAGATGAAGTGGTTTATGAATTGATTGAAGAAAAATCAGATCAGGTTGAAAATTCAGCTGTTGATGAAAGTTCGGCGGCTGATGAAAATTTGGCGGCTGATGAAAATTCATGGCAAGAACAAATTAAGCAATTACAAGAAACGCAAGCATTGATGGCATTGCAATTAGAGAGTGCATTTACCGCCTCTGATCGCTTAGCCAGACAATTAAAAAAAGAACGTCATGCTCGACGCGCATCGGTTACGAGTTATGTGGCATTAACAATGGGTGGATTGGCTTTAATTATTGGAGCTACGTCCGCGTTTTTTGCAGGAAGTTTACAACGTGATGTGACTGAATTATCAACAACCATTTCAACGTTGGAACAGCATAAACACCCGAGTGACCCTATCAATGTCGCCAGTACCAAGTATATTCATGCACGTCTTGATGATTTAGCCATCAAACTTAATAAGGTTTTTGCTGAACAAGAGGCTACTGAAAAAAAGGCGAAACTCAGTTCCTCAGTAACTAATTTACCCGATAAGGAAAATAAAAATAAAGCGGTTGTTAAACCAAAAACCATTACCCCTCCCATTTTAGAAACGACCGTTCCTGCTAAAATAATTAAATTAGAGGATAAAACTGTTAAAAAGAATTTAACAACAGAGCCGATAGCAAAACCACCGACCATAAAGCCACAGGAAAAAAAGGAGCCTATCCGTAAGCCGAAGGTTCAAACAGAATTAATTCCTGACGTTATCAAAAATAAACCCGAAATCAAACCTGTCATTAAAAAAGAGTGGGTTGTAGCTTTAGGCTCTTACAAAAATTCATTAACCGCCTCAAAAAATGCAAATGAATACCGAAAAGCTGGGGTTCCTGTTGTTATTTCTAAAGTAAATACGCAAGGGCAAACGTGGCATCGGTTATTAACAAAACCGTTTAGTTCTCAACAAGAAGCAACGCTTTATGCGGAACGGGTTAAAAATCAGCTTAAAATTGAGTCTATTTTAGTCACTAAGCAGTAATACAATTTAGCGTACAAACGAGGACTACCACCTTAAGACGGGGCAAGTTGAGGACGAACGGTTAAGCCTTGCTCTATAGTGTCCCGTCTTAAGTTGATAGCTCAAACGAGGACTTGTACGCTAACCCCCCCTAAAAATGATATACCATTACTTTAATCTACAAAAAAATACCGATTATGACTCAACTTATCCCGCTTATTATTTGTAATGAAAAGAATGACTCCCATAAAAAAAACACGACTCTTTATTCTAACCATCAAGAAATAACCGCCTTGGGTTTTAATCAGCCGCCAGCTATTGATGACTTGATTTCTGCTATTCTATTAAACCCTAATGTTTTACAAGCACATTTAGAGCGTATTTCTTTTTGCTATCAACAGGATTTAACCGATCATTTATTGGCGGCTTTAGTTGATTTCTTAATTATTATGAAAAAAAATGGTTTGGATTTAAAACGCCGAATGATTGAAGGGACTAAGTTTAAACTATCCGCTCAAGATTACAATTATCTTAAAAATGCTTTAGACCTCCCTGCTGATGAAATTAAATTATTGGAAGGAAATGCTTACTCTGTACTAACAAAAGGTTTTATAGGGGTTAGTCAGCTTATAAAAAAATCATCTTAAGTGAGTAGCTGACATACTCGAAGTCCCAATACCTCCCCCCTCTCTCGAATTTTTGAGTTTAATTTTCATTAAGCCTGTGTCATTGAAAATTATTCTTAGCCAAATCAACCTCTAATAGAGCGTTTGACTACGGTTTTATGCTTGTTGTAATAATAAATAACGGTTATCATTATCCTTTTTAGGGGGGGGGAGAGTGTGACGCTTTTAGCTATCGCTTATTTTGGAGTTAGGTTATCAATGCATATTTATCCATATCCTAGTTATAAACGAAAAGATATTATTGGAAAGGTTGTATATCAGCTAGAATTATTTTTGATAATAATAATCTCATTGTTTCTTGAGAATTTTATATATTTGGGGCTTGTTATTATGCTGTGGTTACTATTTATTAGGGATGAGATAGCAGGCTATAGGAAACGAAAAAAAGGATGGTTAGCAAAGTTAGATGATGAATTTCTTTATTTTTACAATTTTAAAAATAAGATTCCAATAAATACTATTCATCGAATAGAAAGGCAGATTATTCGAGGAGAAAAGATTGGTATTAACCTTGTTTTTAAAAACGCTCATGTTCAATCTGAGCAATTTTCGATATTAAATAATGAACAACACGATGAACTTGTTGCATTTCTTAACCGTTCAATAACCTAACCAGTGATTAGGGTGTCAAATGTTAATTTTTATTATTGCCTTGATTTCAAGTTATTGTTTTAAATCTAAAATTTAACCATTATTTGGCTCTTAAAGCGGTTAGGTGAAAAATATGAGAAATATTATAGTCAAGAAATGGTGGGTTTAGGGCGTGGAATGTAGGTAAACATGTTTTTATCCATAAATAAGCAAAAAATGAAGTTTTTTTTATTATTCTCTGTTATCGCCGCTTTTATATTAAGCTTTAGTTTACGTTCAACGCAGATAGAAGAACAATTTATTAATTTAGCTGTCGAAGAAAACCTTCATTATTTACCAGACGCTGTTAAAAATGAGTCTGTTGAAATAAAGGCTATTCTTTTAGATTATGCTGATAATAAGGAATTAGTTCTTGAGTCATGGGTATCATTAAAAAAATATCCGAATAAAGCTGAAAATATTTTCCTTTTATATGGAGAAGAAAAAGAATTTCAAAACGCTTTAATAATGTATGGGGATCACGTTATTCCTGTTACCGATTATTTTTTAAAAAATGAAGATTTTCTTTGGAAAATAAAAGAATCATTTAAAAATAGCCTTTCAAATACTTGGAATTGGATCACTAGTAACAAACAAAAAACTTCGGTCACATTACTTTCACCTGAAAAAAGAGCTTGGTATGCCATTAATTATATTAATGAAGAAGGGCATGGTTTTCTTAGTGAATTCCCAATAGATAAGCATGGCGATGCAAAATGGATGCAAACAACACGATTTTTACGAGGTTTTGGACTCTTTATGACAAGTGGCATTCGTGATTTAGAAACAAAATACAAAACTAAACAAGAAATAACAGGAGGCGATATATTTTGGGCGAGTTTTGATGTTATAGCCTTAACAAGTGGTTTTAAATTACTAAAATCTAGTAAAGCCTTATCGGTTTCAAAGGCAGTCCGCTCTGGAAAAAAACTATCCATGTTCAGAAAAGCTAGAGTTTTTACATCTAAATTTTTGAAAACCAAAACAGCACAAAAAATGGTGAAATATGGGGCTTTTGCTACAACGGCATATATTGCCATCGCTCATCCCAGTTTAATTAGTCACTTATTTGAAGAAATTGGGTATTTTTTAGGTATCAACTCTTGGGTAGTAAAATTATTTAGTTGGACAACAATCATTTTTATCCTTTTATACCCTTTCACCTGGGGATTTAAATATTTTATTAGACCTTTGATATGGCTAATGAAAACTTTTATATCATGGGGAATTAAGATTGAGGCGTTTATATATAAAAATAATTTTCAATTAAAATCTACAAAAAAAAGGCGTTGATAAGTAATTCTAACATTAAGAATAAAATAACCCACATTCTCTGTACACGGCTACCCGTTTAAGAAGGGTTAACCTCAACTTGTCTCGTCTTAAGTTGGTAGCCGAAATGGGCGAGTTACCGCTTCCTAGAAATAGTCGAAAGCGTGTGTTTTCTAACCCTTTGAAATTGCTGAATGTCCCGTCTTAAATTGGTAGCCAAAATCTCGCAATAATTAGACTGAGATTATCACTGCTTACAGACTCAGTTTTTTCTACAGTGTTTTGAATTTGTGGTGTGGATGCTGTCGCTGGGGAGGGCAAGCCATTAACATGCTTCATAGCACGTTTTAAGTTAGCTTCTTCTGTTGCTGAGAGGCTAGTAAGAAATTCTTGGATAACTTCAGGATTTCCATAAGGTGAGGAGTCCGCTAATTTTTCAGCATTATCTAGTTTTTCCAGTAACCGCTATCTATGCTCTAGCTTTTCAACTTCTTGCTCGACTTTATCAATATCCATAATAACGTATAGTTTTCTTGCTTTTTGTAAGGCAATACGACGACTTCTCGTTTTTAGAGAACGACGAATTTCTCGTTTATGGTTTGAAAAAAGATGTTTTAATTTTTTGGGAATAATAAATCTAAAGTAATAGATTTGATTATGATTTTTGACAATGTAAGATGGGACTTGTATACGAGGGTGTATTACTTTCGTATCCATTGAATTTTTTTAGATTTGTAACTGATGGATTTACAGGACGTAAACCAAAAAATGGCGGAGAAGCAGGGATTCGAACCCTGGGAGGGGATAAACCCTCAACGGTTTTCAAGACCGCCGCTTTCGGCCACTCAGCCACCTCTCCGTAAAGTCAGACTATGATACATGAGGGTTCTATTTTTGACTAGCTTTTATTTAAAATAATTTAGTTTAAACCTGTTTTTATTTTCCTTTTGAAGACAAATATCAAAATAAAGCCGTGGTGGTGCGGTCCGTTCTGTGGAATAACACCCCCTATTTTTAAGCCCTCTCTATTTTGAAATGACCCTTTATAATGCCTGTAAAATGTCATCAAGCAACTGCGGCCCTTTGTAAATTAAGCCACTATAGAGTTGTACTAAACTTGCACCCGCCTCTATTTTTTTCTTGAGCATCGTCTGCTGTCAAAATTCCTCCAGCAGCAATAATCGGAAGGGTTCCTTTTAACTCAGAAGCCAGTGCCTTAACCACATAAGTTGCCTTTTCTTTAACAGGCGCACCACTTAACCCACCTGTTTCGTTCGCTAATGGATGAGCTTTAATCATTTCTCGATCAATTGTCGTATTGGTCGCAATAACGCCATCCATTGAAAATTCACGCAGTAAAAGGGCAATATGTTGAATTTGCTCGTCATTTAAATCAGGGGCAATTTTTACCACTAAAGGGACGTAATGATGATGTTGTTTTTCTAAACTAAGTTGCTCTTCTTTTAATGCAGACAATAGTTTTTTAATTTCACTCCCTTGCTGTAATTGTCGTAAATTTTTTGTATTCGGTGACGATATATTAAGGGTTATGTAACTCGCATGAGCATAACTTTTACGCAAGCTGATTAGGTAATCCGTCACCGCCTCTTCTATCGGGGTGTCAAAATTCTTACCAATATTAATCCCTAGAATTCCTTGATAACGACTTTTTTGAACTTGAGTTGTTAAGTAATCAACGCCTAAGTTATTAAATCCCATTCGATTAATAATTGCCTGATGCTCTGGTAATCTAAATAAGCGCGGCTTGGGATTTCCAGCTTGCGCTTTTGGGGTGACGGTGCCTATTTCAATGAAGCCAAATCCTAAGGCGGCTAAGGCATCAATATAATCGCCATTTTTATCCAAACCTGCTGCTAACCCAACCGCATTTTTAAAGTTAAGCCCCATCACGGTAACGGGTTTGTCACTATGACGGGTAGTCGTTAAGCGGGAAAGCCCTGTTTTTTCTGAATATTTTAATAATTTTAAGGTGAGTGTATGCGCTAATTCGGGGTCAAGTTTGAATAAGGCAGGTTTTAATAAGGGATATGGGTTCATAAAATCTAGTCAAGACGGGTAAGTTGGTAAGGTTCTGGATTAAGACAGGGTTCTCTTTTTAAAATTAAATCGGTCATTAATTGTGCGGAAGCAGGGGCCATGACTAATCCATTTCTAAAATGTCCAGCATTAATACTTAAGTTTTCTATTTCAGGATGATTATCTATATAAGGGACCCCATATTTAGTTCCAGGACGTAATCCTGCCCAATGATGAATAATGGCTTTATTTTTTAACGTGGGCATCAATGTCACCGCAAATTTCTTTAAACTTTCTTTTGCTTCTGCGGTGGTTGATTTATTAAAGTCCGTATTTTCAACGGTGCTTCCTGCTAAAATTTTACCATCTCGGCGTGGAATTAAATAATGACTTCCATCTAAAATCATCGTGTTTAAATCATTTACATTAGCATCAAATAATAACATTTGTCCTTTGACTGGGTTAATATTAATTGGGTTATTAGACGGTAAAAGTTTTTGGCTTAATTTTCCTGTCCACGCCCCTGTGGCTAATAGCAGATGATTAATAGAAAAATTTCCCTTAGAGGTCTTAATTTGGCTAATACGGTTATTCTTAAATGAAAAATCAGTCAAGGTACAATTTTCTATAAATTGCACGTTGGGATGCTGAACTAAAAATTGCTTAAGTGATTTTAATAAACGTGGATTACGTGCTTGAGCAATTGTAGGCAGCCATAATGGATTGAATGGCGTTGTATTAAATGATTTAAACAAGGCTTCATTTGCAAGTTGATAATCAATTTTATAGTGCTGACACCATTCAGTGGCTTTATTTATATCGTCATTTTTACTGATTAATAAACCACAATCATTCCATTCTGGGTCTATTTGAGTTGCTTGGATTAATTGCTGACTTAATAAAGGGTAAAGGCTTAAACTCTGTTTAACTAAATCACTAATCGCTGATTTTTGTTGCCATGGGTAGAGGGGTAATAAAATACCGCCACCGGCCCACGATGATTCTAAACTTTGCTGATTCTTTTCGATAATACTGACGCTAAGCCCTGTTTCTATTAATGCCTTTGCTGTTAATAAACCGATAATGCCACTGCCAATAAGGGTGATGTCTGTTATTTTTTTCATCGCTAGTAGTAAAAGACTTTAGGAGGCAAGCATCGTATCAGGGCCAATAGACTCATGACAAGGTGATTATTAGAATGTAAATTAATAATTTTTGTTGTTTTTTTTAAACAAATAACATTTATTGTTTATCTTATTACAGTTAGTTATTGAAATAAAAGGATTAAATAGCATTGGCTAAAAAGCCGTAAAACTTGTAAGTAAACCTATTTATTGCTATCATTTGTTCCGTCAAAGAAACTTATTGTTGTATTACAACAAATAGATTTAATAACAAATAACCTCTTGAAGGGCGGGACTGATGACATTTAAAAAAAGTAAGATTGCGCTGGGCGTTGCCACAGCCACGTTGACTTTAGCGGCGGCGATGGTTTCTCCGTATGCCACGGCGGGTAGTAAATCGGCACATCATGCAGAAGTACGTGATTTACAGCATCAAGTTGATGAAATGGCTAACATGATGCGTTCTATGCAATCAGAATTAGCACGTGTAAAAGCAAAAGGCAGTAAAACGGATAATGGGGTTCAGGAATTAGATCAGTGGATGTCTTCTGTAAAAGCGGCTCCTGTTAAAACAGACACAAAAGATAACATGGTTATTTTTCGTGGTGGTTGGGCGCATACTAATGATAACCGTGGTGGTGATTTAGGTGTTACAGGAACAGGTTCGGGCTTATTAGATGCTTCTGCCATTGGTGTTCCAACAACAGGGGGTTCAGGTGATCCTCTTGTTGGTGTTGCGGGTGGATTAAACGCTTTCCTTGGTGGCGGTGATAATACATCGGATAAAGATGCTTGGTATTTTGGTGTCGGCTTTGATTTCAACATCAACAATGATTTATTTGGCTTGATGGATGATACAGAAGTTGCTGCTGAATTAATGCTTGAGTACAAAGAACTTTCTGATGATACGCATAGCTTGTTAACAGGTCAAAATGTTACTGTTAATCAATTAACGATTTCAGCATCGCCAAAAATAAAATTCTTAAAAGGTAGCAAATTTAGACCTTGGTTGATTCCAATTGGTTTTGATTTGAATATTATTAGCCCTCCTTCAGGTGCAGTAACAGTTATGAATCCAGGGGTTGTTTTCGGCGCAGGTGCTGATTATCAAGTGATCGATAACATTTATGTGGGTGCAGATGCCCGTTATCATCTAACGGCTGATGATATTGATGGTGTTGAAACAGATGGCTTTACTTTGGGTGCTTATTTAGGTTTAGGCTTCTAAATTTAGTTTATCTAAATGCTGTATAGCGGAAAGGAAGGTGTAAAAACCTTCCTTTTTTTGTATTAAAAATAGTGAAATAGGTATGATAGGCACGCTAAGGCGTAATAATTGAATATCATCCGAAACTTTAGTTTGATGTTGTAGACCCATTTTCGGACGATTATTAATCGCTTATTCCTAAATCAGGCTGTTTTTCAATTGAATATATAATCTAAAGGCAATTTAATGTGAAATATTTAGGATTATTCTCGCTTTCTGTTTGGCTAATTGCTCAAGGAGTCGGGAATCTTTTTAATATTTCATTTATTAAAGACGAAAAAATACTGCCCTATGTTAATTTAGCCGCAGGGGTATTTTTAGTCTTATGTATTATTAAAATAAAACGTGGGGAAATTGGTTTATTATTTCTTGGAATTTGGGCCGTTTTACAAAGCAGTCTATTTTTATTTAATTTTAGTTTTCCTTATAGTAATATGGTGGTTCATTCCTTAGGAATTATTGCAGGCGCATTTTTAATTTTTAAAATATAATCTATTGACTTCAATCTTAAGCATTTCAATGAAAAAAATATCTCGGTTAGTGCCACTTATCTTTGCTGTTATTGGGATAGTTTTATCTGAGGACGTTCCACAACAAATTCCTCATATTAAACAAAAAATAATAAGTCCAAAAAAAATAACTAAAAAACCCTCGCCCAAAAAAATTGTTAAGCCATTATTAGATGTGTCAGGTTTCCAGTGTGAGGCTAAAAAAACGTGTTCACAAATGAGTTCTTGTGCAGAAGCTCTGTTTTATTTAAAAGAATGTGGTGTGAAAAGGCTTGATGGGGATAAAGATTTGATTCCTTGTGAGGGAACAAAGTGTCTTCACAAGTAAACGTTTTGAAATTATTCGTCCGCGTGATTGACTACGCCGTGAGGTACGTGAGCAGCGGTAATTTTATGATCACTTGCTGATTGACAATGCCCTTGCTGGTCATCAAAAAATATATCAGCTCCGAACGCATTTAAAAAGGGGCCTTTAGGCAATCCTCCTAAGAATAAGGCTTCGTCAATGCGTATTCCCCATAATCGTAAGGTTCTCACAACGCGTTCATGTGTAGGGGCGGCACGGGCGGTGACTAAGGCCGTTCTTATGGGCGAATCATTAGGATCAAAATGGGCCTGTATTCGTTGCAAAGCACTTAAAAAATCTTTAAAGGGGCCACCCGATAACGGAGTTTTTGCTTCATGACGTTCATTTTCGGTAAACGCATCTAATCCTTGTTGTTGATAAATGCGTTCGGATTCATCAGAAAATAAAACGGAGTCGCCATCAAAGGCAATACGTAATTGTTCCGAATGATTTTCATTGGTTCCTGAAATAATCGTGGCGGCGGCAAACCCTGCCTCTAAGGCTTTAATAACATCGTCTGTATTGGTGGATAAAAATAGATGAGCGGAGAAGGGAGAAATATAAGCATAAGGTGACCGCCCACTGGTAAATGCGGCACGGGTTATGTCAAGTTCATAATGACGAATAGCGTTGAAGATTCTAAGCCCTGTATCGGCACTATTCTGAGATAATAAAATAATTTCAACTAAGGGCGGTTTTGAGCCACCGTTATTAATGGCTAAAAACTTTTGAACCAGTGCAAAGCCTAGACCAGGTTTTAGAATTTCATCTTCATGTTCTATTTGATAACGACAAAAGGCTTCTTTGCCTTCGGTTTCAAAAATTTTATGAGAGGCATCTAAATCAAATAAGGCCCGTGATGAAATGGCAATGATTAACGTTTGCGTGTCCATTTAAGTTCAGATAGAAAGTGCGTCAATCAGATCAATCATAAATTCCATTTCACGGTCATCAATGGTTATCCACGCATCAAAACCTAAGCTTTTTAAAACATCCTGTCCTTCCCTATTTTTGTCCATATTAATTAATAGCGATTGAATTTCATCCTTTTTTTCCGCTAGATTGGGGCTAATTAAGAAGGTATGATGCAGTTCACCGATTTCACTTTGTAATAAAATTTTTAATTGTTTTTTAACCACCCACGATAACTCATCATAAGCTTTTGCCAGAAAAAGCCCCGCATCCATTTTATCTTCTAATAAATTTTTAACAATTAAGACATGATTATCATAAATTGTTTTTTTGATATTGTCCTCTTCCAGATCGATGGCTTCAAGCAACATCATCCCTATCATATTAATATTAGGGTCTTCCGTCATTGCTAATTTAAGATCAGGTTTTAAATCATCAAGACTATTGATACTACTTTCATTATGGGCAACGATAACGGTTTCATCATAATTGCCTGCAACTTTGGCTAGGGGTAAAAAACCTTTATCACGAACCAGCATGGACGCATCAAAAGGATTTACATAGACCAAATCTGCTTCATTACTATACGTTACAATGCGTTGTGCATAAAAATCACTGTATAACTCCAGCTTAATTTTAAGCCCTGTTTGTTGCTGCATCCATTTGTTAAACAAATACCAACCTGAAAGGTAATCAGGTGAAAAATCAGGACTCACCGTAAACCGCTTTGACATGACTTAATCTCCTTTGTTTGACACAGGATAACGTTCCATAAATTCAGCAACGGCTGAAACAGATGGTTTTCGGCGCACTGAGGTATAGCCGACAATAAGACCTTTTCTTATATTAGGGGCAACTGTTACTTTTACCCAATAATAACCGCCATCTTTACGTAGGTTTTTGATCACGCCTTGCCATTTTTTTCCCGTTTGTATGGTGTCCCATAAGCTTTTGAAAATAAGAGAAGGCATGTCAGGATGCCGTAGAATAGAATGGTTGACACCCAGCAATTCCGATTTTTTATAGCCTGACATTTCTATAAACACATGATTAACATGTGTAATAATTCCTTTCGTATTGGTTGTAGAAACAATAATTTTGCCCTCAGGATAAGGCGTTTCTACCGTCGTATAAAGCACATTTCTAGTGCCAACATTATACAAATCAAGTGTTACTTGTTTATATTTACCAATAATATCGCTAGGATTCATGTCTTCTAGCATAAGTATCTGCCCATTCAATTAAACAATGACAACAATTACAATAATTCAGTGATGCTTCCTGCTGCGCGTTTGACATCAAGGAAGATTAACCCTAGTTTTGCATTCGATTTCGCAAGAACGGTTAAAACAGCATCTTTCCCCGCATAAATCATTAAAACATACCCCCCCGCGCCTCTAATTAGGATTTGTTCTAAATGACCTCGATTAAGCTCTTGCGCTGTCCTGTCACCTAATGACAGCATTGCAGCACTCATAGCGGCCACACGATCTTCATCAATGCCACCAGGTAAGGCGGCCGCAATCATTAATCCATCGGTTGAGATGATTCCTGATGCTTCAATATCGGAGGAAGTGTTATTTAGTTCTGTTAATATGGAAGTAAGCATGTCTGCTCGCATTGTTATACCCTCTTTTCTTTTAAATCAAATAATTTTTAAACGGTGTGTCGACATTATAAACGGGTCGCCTGTCTCTGACATATTTTATTTTTTTAATGACCGTAGTGTATTAAAAATAATACAAAACTTAAAGGAAAAATAGATAATTTGTGATTTAAACCACAGCGATCTAAAAAATAAAAGTCATTGGTCACGCTCGATTATGAATAAAACGTTTATTTATGAATAACGGTGGGTTAACGTCCAAGCTAAAGAAACAAATTCTGGCTGGTTAAAGTAGGGAACGCCTAGAATACTAATGATAAATTGATGCTCGCCAATAAAGAGTGGCCAAAAACCAAGTTGGCTTTTTCCTGTTGCCGTAGCACTACTCCACGCGTGGCTTTCTAAGCCCATATCATTCATGAGTAACCGCGCACTGCGCACCCGTAAACGTGAAATTTCAGCCGCTAGTGCTGAAAATTCTTCGGCTATATCGGCGGTAAAACCATGACTGGCTAAAAAAAATCCCTGATAGTCCGCTAGTAATACCTTGCCTTTAGTTGAGAGTTTACTTAACAGTGACGGTAAAATATCCTCTAATCTTCCCGATGGCGTTTTTATTGCTTCTTTGAGACCCTGAACCCAGCCCAATTTTTGGCATTCATACAGCAAATCAAAGGCTTTATTTTCATCATCAGAATTTGAAAGCATTAATAGGTTGCTTACATTTAATTCAGGGGTTGTTGATTGTTGTAATAAGTTAATCAAAAAAGACTTTATTTCATTTTTATCAGGCGATGACAGCGCGTAATAAACGCCTGCGGGCGTTGGGTAAATATATAAGGATTCGATTAAGGTATATTTACTCATTATTGTCTAATCCTGTGTCTAGTGAATAAAGTAAAGCCTGAGCTAAGATCGACACATCCATTTTCATCTGAGCATCGACTGTAAATAGAGCAGGATTATAATCAAAATGGGTTAAGAAAAAATTCATTTTTTCCCTGATGTACCTTAGAAATGAATTTTGTTATCAACAGTTAGGTTTAGAATACCATAATCTATCCTTATGGATGAGTCCATTTTATGACGTATCGAGGTATTTAGGGTTGCTATGGGATCAATTTTAGTGGGGATAATACGGTAGATTGTTTTAATAGCGGTCATTTTTTTAGTTCTAAGAGGATCTGTAAAAAAATCGGTTGTTTGACCCAATTCAATGCGTATGCGCTATTTATAAATAGACAGGGTTCTTGTTATTTATTGCTTGGGGATTATTTATTTTCTTATCCATTCAATAGTTCGGACAGTTTTTGTAACCCATTGATTTAAAAAATAATTTACCAATACATCTCGTAAATATAAAACCCTTTAAAATCAATGCCTTATAGGATTAAGACCGCTATCTTTTTTAAAACTGTCCGAAGTATTGAAAATTAATGGTTGCAACATCTTTTTTATGTTTATCACTTGAGGTTAAAATCACAATCGTAAAAACCTATAACTCAGAATGATAATTTTTAGCACGGGCAATTTATTCTAACAACACAATGATAATGCAAAAAACGATCATAATGGTCTCCATGACGTTCATGCTGAATATCAATAATCACCCGATTCTTAACATCCTCAGCAAATAAATAAAAATGCGAATTAACCCGACCCATCACAGGATTAAACGGTTTTTCCGTTTCCACATGATCTATCTCCAGCGTAATCCCTAAAACAGCTTGTGCAAACGCGGTAAAAATCTCAGGCTTAGAAAACGCCTTTTTAAACATAACGCCATATTTTAATGAGGCAACTTGTTTCATAAAAATCACTAATCCCTAAAAATTAGTTATACCGCTCTTGCTTTTTCAACCTCTTTTTTTAACTGAGTCGCTAATTCATCATTTGACACAACATTATTTTTAATATCAAAATTATCGTAAAAACTAGGCAGTGAAAAGCTTCCTTTAATAACCCCCTCGAAATAGGGGATTGATTTCATCGCGGTTGATAAGACATTAGAGCCACCGCCTTTTCCTGGGGAAGTTGCTAAAAGCACCATCGACTTACCTTGATAAACTTTAGGATTTATTCTAGAACACCAATCAAAAATGTTTTTATAAGCAACACTGTATGAGCCGTTATGCTCTGCAAAAGAAATAAAAACCGCATCACATTCTTTTATTTTTTCTAAAAACTGTTTTGCTAAGGCTGGCTGCCCAATTTCTATTTCCTTATCTTCACTAAAGATAGGCAGTTCATAATCATTAAGATCTAAGACTTCCGTAGAGACATTTTCTAACAAACTACTTGCATAAGTGACCAATTTTTTATTGATTGATTTAGTGCTATTACTTGCGGCAAACGCGATTATTTTCATTTTGTTTCCTATTCATTTTATTCAAAAGTAAATAATAGACTTGTTCTTTAAGAAGAAGTTAATATATCATGTTAAAATTCCATAGGATAGCCGCTAAAAAAGAAAATAAATCTTTTACACCTTCTTTTTTATTTCTAAACTTGTCAACTAGGCATCTATATCTTTTCATTCCACCGATTACATGCTCAACAATGACTCTTTCACGACTCATCTCTTTGTTTTCTTTTTTTTGATTTTCTGTTAATGTTGGGTTTGGATTATGCTTAGATTTATTTGGTTTTTTATGAGGAATATTTACCGAATTAGTTTTATATTCATTATTAAACCCCAAATAACCTAAATCAATAAATATATTAAAATTACTAAACCAATTTAATTCTGGATTAAATTCTTTTTTAAACATTCCATAATCATGATTTTTACCTGGAAAACTAACCCCAATATATAAAATTAAATGACCTAAAGAAGCTATAGTGGTATTTTTAATTGTATGCTGTTTTTTTACCACTGTAAAATTCATTTTGTTCTTCATAGTCACTAGGGCGTTGTACAGCACGCTCTGTAGCATCTATTATCAATGTTTGAACTCCGCCAAAAGCCTGCTGCATTTCTTCAGGGGTTGAAAAACTTGTTGCAGGTAAAACATTAAATATATCTAACGTCTTTATTAAAATTGGAAATAATTTGTATACATGAGTATGGGCGCATGATTTATTCATATTAAAAGAAAACCCTAAGTGATCGAAAGTAGAATAGCACTTCATATAATTTAATATAAATAATAATTTGTCTGCGGGTTTTTTAATGTGCTATCTAAACCACTACCGTATTTTCTTTCTTTATTTTCATGTTTTTCTTTTTGATCTTCAATAAGGGTCTTTTCAAATAGAGATAATAGTAAAATAAAATGTTCTGTTTTTAATCCTGTTAAAGCTCTTAACTGTCTATCATCATAAATTCTTGGTAAAATTTCTTTTATTTTCATGTTATACTTTGATTTTTATTTTTTATAGAAATTTATTATAAAGCTTATTTATTATTTTTAATAATTTAATTTAAAGTTTATTTATTAGGCTGTATCAACTGATTGTGAATGTTATCAAGTATATATAAGCAATTGATTTTAATATATTTTATTTAGAAGAACAAGTCTAATAAATGACCTGATGGGTACAGGCTTTTCAATAATGAGTTTAGCATCATTTCGAGGTGCGTAAACCAATGCTTATTTAACACTAGGCTCATACTACAAATGTCAGGTTACTAACTTAAGATGGGAGACTTATGGATCAAGGCTTGTTTCTTTGCGGTTATAACCTAATGAATTGATAGGTTTAAAAAACAACAAAGTTCTTCTGTAAGTGTGACTAACTCCAAATATTTGGCTAAAATTAAGCTAAAATGCGTGATATAACACAAAAATACCTGCATAATAAGGGTTTATCGGCATCCTTTTAAGTGGTTATTTACAAAGTTATAACGGCTCTGAGTAGTTAGCGTGAATGAGTTTCTATTTAAACTGTAAACCAAATAACAAGGACTGTTTACGATATTTTTCTATTCTTTAGGAGTAATTTTATTATGGCTTTATCTCAAACAACAACGACCACAACGACGACAACGACGACAACGACGACAAGAACGGATTCACTAATCGAGCTTTATACTACGGTTTTAGGTCGTCCCGTAGATACCGATGGTTTAGCGTATTGGGAAGGTAGTTTATTAGAACTATTGAAAACACAAACAGAAGATGACGCGTTAAAAGAAATCACAGGTCATCTTTCAGGTTCTGATGAGTATCAACTGGTTTCATCTAAGCAGAGCTATCATGATAAAGTGAAAAAAGCGTATAAAAATGCTCATAATTATGATGCGGATGAGGCGACGATAAATGCTTATGTGATTAAATTAGATCAAGGCGATTTTACGCTTTCTGATATGTTATTAGATGTTATTTCTACGGCTAAACTAAGTCCAAAAGGTAATCTTCATTTAGGACATAAAACAAAATTTTCTAAATACTTTACCAAGCATCATTCTAAAATGAGCAAGCAGTTAATGGAAATAAGCATTATTCAGTTTGGCTTGATTACGGATGATGTAAAAACATTAGATACTGCTGAAAAAGCAACCGATAGTTTAATTGCCGATATTATTTCGCCAGTTTATGAAAAGTCGTCGGTTAATGACGATCAGTTAGTCTTAACGTATCAAGATGATAATGCGTTAGGTGAAAATACGGCAGATGCTTCTTCATTTTTAGTACATGTTAATAAAACAGTGGTTGACGTAAGCGATGTAAGTGTTGACGTGACCGCTAAAACGATTACGTTAACCTTAAATGATGCGGTCGTTTCTGCGGATAATGTGGATGTTTCTTATTTTGCACCCCTAGCGGATAATTCGTTATCGAATGCAACGATTCAAGATGCGGCGGGAAATGATGCGGGTTTCTTAAATCAGGAGTCTGTGACTAATGAAACGGTTGATAATGCAACAGAAGTTGTAACCGAGGTTGCCGTAGGTGAACCTAATGGCGAAACTAATAGTGACGCAAGTGCTATTGATGGGACGGTTGACGTTGATACGCTAACAGGAACAACGGCTGATGATGTCATTACAGGAAATGATGGTGCGGATAGTCTTACGGGCGATACGGGAGCGGATGTTTTTGTTTTTAATGCAACGACAACCAGTGAGTTAATGACAGAAGTCGGTTCGGTGGTTGCGGTTGATGCAACAACGGCACCTAGTTTAACGACCGTTGAAACCATTACTGATTTTGTTTCGGGAACTGATAAAATTCAATTATCCGCTGTTCTTGCAAATACGTTGAATGGGATTGATAGTACGACGTATGATGCGACCATAACAACGGGATTGGTTGAAACTGATTTTATAACTGTGTCGTCTGAAGGACTTGCGGCGGATGTTGATAATGCCCGTTTTTATTTTAATGCAACGGATAATGTGTTGTATCTTGATGAGAATGGGGATACTGTTATTGATGCAGACAATGCTTATACAGCAGGCGCGAGTGATGATTTCGCCGTCTTACAGCTAACAGGAACCGTGGCAGCGACCGATTTTGTTTTTGTTTAGATAAAAGTCGTTAAGGTGTGGAGAGCCGTCGGTATGACGGCTTTCTTACGTTAAAATTAATAGCTTTGTTCAAGCGTTGGAAATAAGGTGTGTTTAACGGCATGATGATAGCATTGAATCGCCTCTTCAATAGTGTTAGTTCCATCCATGAAATTTTGGGTAAATCGAGGCCGTTTACCTTCACCTAAGCCAATCATATCGTAGAGTACTAAAATTTGCCCATCACAATCAACGCCTGCGCCAATGCCGATAACAGGGATCGTTAACGCTAAACTTATTTCTTTAGCTAATACGGCGGGAACACATTCTAAAATCAGTAAATCCGCCCCCGCTTGTTCTATTTTTTGAGCATCTTCAAAAATTCTATTTGCTTCTTCAGGTTGTTTTCCTTTTACCTTATAAGCCCCAAGTTGATTAATGGATTGAGGCAGTAATCCTAAATGCCCACAGACAGGAATGCCTTGTTCCACTAAAAAACGAATAATATCTAGTTTAGCCCCTTCGAGTTTGACCATTTGTACGCCGCCTTGCTGCATCAGTTTCATTGCATTTTCAACAGCGGTTATTTTTGAGTAATAGCTTGAAAAAGGTAAGTCCGCCATGACAAAGGCGTGTTTTCTTCCCCGAATAACACAGCGACTGTGATAAATAATTTCATCCAGTGTGACAGGAACGGTGGTATTTTGACCTTGTATAACCATACCCAAGGAATCGCCAATTAGGATGACTTCAACGCCTAGCCTATCAATTAATGCACTAAAACTTGCATCATAAGCAGTTAAGCAGCTGATCTTTTCACCTACTTGTTTGAGTGCGATTAAATCAAGAATGGTTAAACTATGATGCGAATTTTGAGCATATTTCATAGTTTTTCAAGTCCATTTAATGAACAGGCGGCCACTAAGTCTTTGACTGAACCAAAGAAGGGGATTTCTAAGTCCGATGCAATTTCGTGTAAGGGGTATAAAACAAACGCGCGTTCACTGAGGCCAATATGAGGCACAATTAAATCGGGAATATTAATTTGTTGGTCGCCATATAATAAGAGGTCTAAATCTAGGGTTCTAGCCCCCCAGCGTTGAACTCTTATACGCCCATGATCGCTTTCTATTTTTTGTAAATAGCGTAATAAATCTATAGGGGGTAAGGCGGTTGAAATAGCCATGACGGCATTCACATAATTAGGTTGATTTTCAGGCCCCATGGGAGGACTGCAATACAAGCTTGAAAATGCAATTTCGGTTAGATTAGCGGTGGTTTTAATGAACTCACGCGCACTATTGATTTGAGCGATAGGATTGCTTAAATTACTCCCTAAGCCAATATAAGCGATGACGGACTGATTCATGATGGGCTTGCGTTATTTTTAGAAGAGCGGCGGCGATATTTTCGGACACCTTTATTAAGTGGAGACAACATTTTTTCTTGTTGTTTGACATCAACGTCTTGAAATTCGGTCCACCATTGGGCTAGCTCAGAACTTGCGCCGCCTGTTTCAGCACGTAAGACTAAAAAATCATAGGCGGCTCTAAAGCGGGGATGATTAAGTAAACGGTAAACTTTTGAGTGGCTGCGTTGTTCAAAGCGTGTTTGTAAGGTCCAGACTTCTCGCATGGATTGGGTCACACGTTTTGGAATCGCGGTACTTTTAACTTGTAATTTAAGAACTTCATGAGCGGCAGATTGTAAGGCCATATATTGGTTTTCCCCCTGTTCCCGCTTAATTTCAGCTTTAATTTGTACGGTTTCCCATAAAAAAGCCGATAATAAGAAATAAGGGGTGATGCTTTTTCCTAAAGCCACGCGTTTATCGGAGTTTTCTAGGGCTTTAATCAAAAATACACGAGGAAAATCGTGATCTTCAATGGCAAGTTGTTGCTCTGTTTGAGGAAATAAAATGGCAAAGAGACCATAGTGGCGTAGCATTTCAAACGATTGTAACGCATAACCCGACAAAAATAATTTAAGGGTTTCATCATAGAGACGCGCACTCGGAATCCCTAATAGCAATGGGGCTAATTCATGTAGGGGCTGTTCACAATCAGGATGTAAACTAAAGCCTAATTTTACTGCAAAACGAATAGCACGAAGCATTCTAACAGGATCTTCTCGATAGCGCGTATCGGGGTTACCAATTAACCGTAGCATGGCATTTTTATGGTCGGTCATGCCGTCAGCATAATCAATGACTGAAAAATCACTGATACGATAATACAGCGCGTTAACGGTAAAATCTCGTCGCCATACGTCTTCTTCTAAGGTGCCATAAATATTATCACGCAAAAGCCGTCCATCTTTATGCGTTTGTTGATGCTCACTGGTTTCATTCGTAGACCCTCGAAAGGTCGCCACTTCAATAATTTCACGTCCAAAATAAACATGCGCTAAACGAAAGCGTTTGCCAATAAGCCGACAGTTACGAAAAACCTTTTTAACTTCTTCTGGACTTGCATTGGTAGCGACATCAAAATCTTTAGGTTCGCGTCCTAATAATAAATCGCGTACACAGCCCCCGACTAAATAGGCATCAAACCCTGATTTTTCTAAGCGATGTAAAACGGTGAGAGCATTGGCATTAATTTGTGTAGGTAAAATTGTATGCTCTGATCGCGTATAAATGGTTGGTTGCATAGCGGGTTCAGCTTTTCCTTTTGGAGGGTGATTATTTTTGGGCAAATTTAAAATGACTCTATTCCCTGTTATTTTTTTAATTTCGGTCATCATATCATCTTGATAGATTGAAGCTCAAACAACATCTTGCTTTTATATCTTTTTGGAATAGAGCGATCAACTGTTCTGTAATTCTTATCTATAACTAGGTATAATTGGTTAAAAGCATAACAAATAAAGGGGGTGAAAACTAGATTTTCATATAAATGTTCCTTGTCTTTCTTGCTTTTAAACCGTCGGTTCTACGAGGTTAGCTTAGTGTTTTTCAAGCTCTGCTTAGTTTACTAAGTGAAACTAGAAACTGGATAAGACACAACACTCAACTTATGTGTGCACGTTGAGGTAAGTTTTAAAGAACCGTAAAATTGTCAATTGAACGTGTAAGGTGAATTGTAATACATCTTACGCTTATCTATAGCTATACTCTTTATAATACGCATAGTAAAGGGTCATGATTGGAAAAATTTATGTTTAAAAAAATTATTAATGCCTTTGTTGATACCCCTATTTTATCAAGTATTTTCGTTATAGACTTATCAATACTTCTATTGCATAAACCTCCTTTTGTATTTTCATTACTGATGCTAGGCGGTTTAGGCGCAATGTGTATGTATTACGGACAGAAACTTGCCTTGTTTAAGTTATAATTGAACGTGGTTAATGAGTCTGCTCCCGAACCTACGTTAATGGTTTTCACTGGCGTGGGGTTTTTTCGTCGTTTCGGTGCGATAATCTATGACTCGTTTCTTCTTTTGGCGGTTCTTTTTTTAGCGGCAACGAGTTTATTACCTTTTAATGCGGGTGAAGCGGTTACCTCCAAAATTATTAATACGCCTTATTATTTATTAGTGAGTTTTATTTTCTATGGTTGGTTTTGGACACATAGAGGGCAAACAGCAGGGCTTAGAACGTGGAAAATTCGTTTAAAAACCTTGGATGGTACGCCCGTTACGTGGAAACACGCGCTAATACGATTTTTAGCGGCCCTGTTGTCATGGGGGATCGGGGGCTTAGGTTTTTTATGGATAGTACTGGATAAAAATAACCATGCCCTGCACGATCATTTATCAAAGACCTATTTGGTTTTTGATGATTCTAAATTAGAATGAAGAATAAAAATAGAATTTATTTAAGTTGACTTGTTTTTTTTAAAATGCGCTGGGTAGCCGAATAAATAGTTGAAAGTCAGTGCTTACATTTTTGTAATAAATATCACAATTTGACTAAATAAATTTAAAACAAAAAATATAGCAATAGTAAATGTGTGAGAATCCCTGTGATTTTTATTAAAACGTATAAAACAAAGAGCTAACCGCCAAGAATTTATCTGACCGTTCAGCTTTTATGATGAAGGGAGTAGAGTCGTGTCAAAAAAAATAGCTTTAATTTTGTTCTGTAGTTTAGCTCTAGGGGGGGCTTTTCCTGCTTATAGTGCTAACTATTATGTTTCCGATCTTACTGGAAATGATGCGAACAACGGGAGTGAAGCCCAACCGTGGAAAACAATAGAGCGAGCTAATCAGGAAAAATATGCGGATAATTCGAGCATACTGTTTAAGCGAGGGGAGGTTTTTCGGGGGGTGGTTAGTGCGGATACCTTTCAATCTAATTTAACGTTTGGGGCGTATGGAGAAGGCCCGAATCCTGTTATTTCAGGCAGTGTTCAAATAACAAACTGGAAACCCACAACACACAGCGGGTTATCCTCTGCTGTTTATGAGGCGGATGTCTCTGCCTTTATCACCCCGAATATTAATAACGTCGAAAATACGATTAACCACCTATTTGTTAATGGTGAGATGATGACCATCGCGCGTTATCCTAATGTTGATTCGCCAGCGGAAAAAAATTGGCTTAAAGTGGGCGCAAGTGCGGGTGATAATGCCTTTACGGATCCTGCTTTGGCTAATTATCCTAAACCTGATGGGTATTGGAAAGATGCGACCTTACGCATTAGAACTTATAGTTGGTATTATAAAGTTTTTAAAGTCACGGGTTATAAAGCGGCCAACGGTCAAATTAATGCAACGGGCTTAAGAACGCAGTTACCTGAGTGGGGCTATTTTTTGGATGATAAATTAGAAGAATTAGATCATCCTGGCGAATGGTATTATGATGCAAAAACTAAAAAAGTTTATCTTTATCCCCGTAAAAATCGTGACCCAAATACAGTATTAATTGAAGGATCGACTTATCGTCGAGCAATCGATTTTTCTTGGCATGAAGATAATAATGTTGTTGAGAACTTGACCTTTCGTCATTTTACGTTTGAAGGGGTAAAAATTTATCATTCAAATAATGTGACCGTTCGGAATTGTCATTTTGAATATAACACGATTGGTGTTTCAGTTTGGCAAAGCCCTAATCTTTTGGTTTCTGAGAATACCTTCAATAATCAACTAAGTATCGGTATTTTATTGAATGGAGAGCGTGATTTTGATGTTGAAAATAGCGTGGTTGAACGCAATGAAATTAATAATACCGGCATGTTTCCACTTTATTGTGAGCGTTATGAAGGCGTTTGCTATGGTTTGGGGATTTCTGTGTTTGGACGTGCGCAATCATTACGTCAAAATACCATTAACACCACAGGTTGGACGGGAATTTATTTAAAAGCCTCAGGGCATCATTATGCTGAAAACAATTTAGTTAGAAATGCATTATCACTGCTTAACGATGGCGGAGCCATGAGCATTGGTTCGGATGCCAACGTCATTCGAGGAAATTTTTTATTAGATAGTGTCGGTAATATTGATGAATCGAATGGCTGCGCTAATTTAAATAATACACCGTGTACGCATCATACCAGCTATGGGATGGGAATTGGCTCGGATAATGACTATAGAGACAACGTTATTGAAGGAAATACGATTGCGAATAACCCTGACATGGGAATTCGTTTGAATCGGTTTAAAAATACCACGGTTCGTAATAATGTGGTGTTTAACAATGATCCTCAAATGGCGATTGAGGGAACATCGGCTCAATCGGCTCAGAATATTATTGAAGGAAATACGCTGTATTCACTGACCCCGAATCAACGAGGATTAGTTTTATCAGGGACGGTCGATCATGGGACGTTTAATAATAAGCGTTATTGTAATCCTTACGGTGAAACGGTTTTGGTTAAAAATAATAAAAGTTATTCATTAGCCCGTTGGAAAACCCTTTTTCCTGATGATGAACCCGACACCAAAGGATGCGACCTGAATCTTAAAATCTATCAGGTTTCTCAGGTAATCGGTGCTAATTTATTAACTAAAACAGGGTTTGAAATTGTTTTAGAAACGGCAAAAAAGACCGCGCCGAATAGTAATCGCTTTGCGGTGAGTAAAAATCAGGTTTATCGTTTAAAATTTAATGCGGTGGGGAATGGAATGGGTTCCTTGCGTGTTGAACTCAATCACGCGCCTAAAGATGGGAAATGGAAACGTTTTGAAACCATTACCGTTGCGTATGATTCAACTAATAAAGCCCATGAATTATTTTTTGTAGGCCCTGATGACCGAGATGAAATGGTTTTAAGTTTTTCATCCATTAAAGAAGGGGGAAGTGGTGCGGATGCATTGACAATAGATAGTTTGACTTTTGAAGCGGTCGCGGGCGGATTGAATGACGCTAAAAAACAATCGGTACTTTTTAGTAATATTACCGCACATGAAAAAACAGTTAGCTTGAATGGAACGCTCTATAAGGATTTAGACGGGCGTGACATGGGGGAAAGCTTAGTTCTAGCACCCTTTTCATCGCAAATATTAATCTATGTTTCAGGGAAACGCCCACCGTCTTTAGGTAATCTTAAAAATCCACCCATGACGTTGAAGAGGACTGGGAGGATTATTGATATTACTTGGGAAGCTGAAGTTGATGCGGAAGGCTACCGCTTATATTATGCCCCTAAGCCTTATACAGGTGCTAAGAGCATACAGTCTTTTGATGTGAAGAATCAAACCCACTTTAGGGTTGAGTTACCTTCAGGCTCCGCCTTTCATGTT
Organism: Methylococcales bacterium; assembly: GCA_030949405.1. Classification (NCBI taxonomy): domain Bacteria; kingdom Pseudomonadati; phylum Pseudomonadota; class Gammaproteobacteria; order Methylococcales; species Methylococcales bacterium. The sequence goes on from JAUZSN010000002.1 coordinate 1,511,869, forward strand.
GCAGTAAAAGCTTATAATAAATTAGGTGAAAGTGATTATTCTAATATTGAATCCTTTCTTATCCCTTAAATAAAGAATCAAGCGAAACACAATGCGCGTGTCATTTTAACGCGCTTACTTTTACCTTGGGTAAAATATAAAAATGGCAAAACCATGAAAAATTCATCTTCTAATGTTACGGACGCTAAAAATAATTCATTTTCGGATAATAATTTAGTCCGCCCTTTCCATTCTCGGATTTTTCGCGCTTTAATTGGATTGGTACTGATTTCAATTGTAAGTTTTTCAATGTATTTGATTTTATATACCTTAACTGAAAACCGAAAACAAACGATCAAGTCTGTAGAGGATGAACTTAAGTTTGTATTAGAAATGACCCATGATCGAATGGATTTTTTTGTTAAAGAACGAAAAAGTTATTTGCTACAACTGGGGCGTGATAGCGAATTAGTTAAAATAACAGAAGAACTGCTCACATTACCAACGGATGCAGACAGTTTAAAAAAATCAGCCGCACTAAAAAAAGCAAGAGATTATTTTGCTAGAAGAGAGCAAGAGCAACACAATATTGGTTTTTTTATTATTTCGCCCGATAACATAAGCTTAGGGTCTCGTCGCGACACTAATTTGGGGACTCAAAACTTTATTGGTCTTAGAAAACCTGCCTTAATGGCTCAGGTTTTTCAAGGAAAAGTGGTTTTTGTTCCGCCGCTTAAATCAGATGTTCCGCTTGAAAGTCAAGATATAGAACGTCCAAAAACACTTTTTTTTGCAGCACCGATACAAACGCGTGATAACAAAGTCATTGCCATCTTAACGCAACGTTTATTACCTGAAAATGCACTGTCTGAAATTATTCAGCAAGGACGTATTGGTAAAAGTGGAGAAAGTTATTTGGTTGATGAGTTTGGGAGTATGTTTACAACGTCTCGGTTTCGGCAACAGTTGATTAAACTTGAATTATTAGTAAGTGACTCCCCGTCCACACAGATGGAGCTTCGTGATCCTGGAGGGGACTTACTAGATGGCTATATCCCCAGAGTTCCTTTAAAAGAACGCCCTTTTACCTATATGGCAGAAGATATTCGATCTTTAAGCCAACAACCTAGATCTTCTAACCTGAATGATCATCGCAGTAAAATAATTATTAATATGAAAGGGTATCGTGATTATCGAGGCGTTACTGTTTATGGTGCGTGGATATGGAATCGTACGTTAGGTGTGGGTTTTGCAACAGAAATTGATGAAAAAGAAGCGATGGCGAATTTTAATAATTTGCAACGTATCTTTTTATTAACGACAGCGATTACATTAATTTCGACGTTATTTGCAATCGGGTTAATTTTAGTTCTGGGTAAAAAAGCCCGAAAAGCACGGATTGATGCAGAAACTAAAAACCTGTTAGAAAAGATTGTTACGGAGCGGACTCAAGAACTTAAAAAATTGACAGTGGCAATCGAACAAAGCCCAAGTAGCATTGCCATTACAGATTTAAAGGCCAATATAGAGTACGTTAATCCGCGCTTTACCGAAGTAACGGGTTATACAGCCGAAGAGGTTATTGGAAAAAACCCACGTGTTTTAAAATCAGATTTAACCCCTAAAGAAACTTTTGAAGATTTATGGGAAACCTTAACTAAAGGGGAAGTTTGGCATGGTGAGTTTATTAATCAACGTAAAAATGGGGCAACGTATTGGGAACGAACCGTCATCGCTCCGATACGTAATGAAGCGGGGATTATTGATCATTATGTTGCGGTTAAAGATGATATTACCAAATATAAAGAGGCGGAAGAAAAAAGTACTCGTTTAGGGCGCGTTTTAGAAGAGTCTTGGAATGAAATCTATATGTTTGACCCAGATACCTTATTCTTAATTCAGGTCAATAAAGGGGCTCGTCATAATTTAGGTTACTCAATGGATGAACTTAAAAAATTAACGACGGTTGATATTAAACCCGATTACAGTCTTGATTATTTTAAAAATATTATTCAACCGTTGCGTGAAGGGAAGCTGCCCTTTATTCTTTTTCAAACGCGACACCAACGTAAAGATGGCTCTATTTATCCAATAGAAGTGCGATTACAACTGGTTAAAACAGAAAATACCTCCATCTTTGTGGGCATTATTCAAGATATTACTGAAAGAAACAAAGCAGAAGATCAATTAAAGCGAGCTAAAGAAGCCGCAGAACAAGCCAGCTTAGCAAAAAGCCAATTTGTTGCCAATATGAGTCATGAGTTGCGTACGCCCTTAAATGCAATTTTAGGGTTTTCTCAAATTATGGCGAATAGTGATAATTTAACCGCAAAACAACGCGAAAATATTAAAATTATCAATCGTAGTGGGGATCATTTACTGAATCTTATTGATGATGTCCTCAATATTTCTAAAATTGAAGCAGGAAAGATAGTGCTTCAAAAATCAGATTTTGATTTACTGGATTTACTGGCCGAATTAGAACCTTTATTTCAAGATAAATTAGCAAAAAATAAATTAACGTTAAATTTTGAATATCATGGCAATATTCCTAAATATATTCATACAGATAAAACTAAATTACGACAAGTTTTAGTCAATTTAATTAGTAATGCTATTAAATTTACCTCAAAAGGAGGCATTACGCTTCGTCTTTGGCTTCCTCAAACCTTCAAAACAAATTTAATGCTTGCCTTTGAAGTTGAAGATACAGGCTGTGGAATAGCGGCATCAGAATTAGAAAAGGTTTTTCAAACCTTTATGCAAACGAGTAGTGGTTTAAAATCAGAAGAGGGTGCAGGATTAGGTTTAGCGATTACGCGGCAATTTATTAAATTAATGGAGGGGGATATTCATGTTGAAAGTACACCCAATAAAGGCTCTATTTTTAAATTTAATCTGGTTGTTAATCAACCAAAAGAGAATGTTGTAGCGGAACCGACCAGTTTTAAAATTGTTGCTTTAGAACCAAATCAAAGTAAACATAATATTTTAATTGTTGATGATGACTATTTAAATCGTTTAATACTTATTGAGTTGCTATCCCCGTTTGGGTTTCAAATTAAGGAGGCTGAAAATGGCCAAATTGCAATTGATATTTGTAAAGAGTGGGAACCGCATTTAGTTTTTATGGATATGCGAATGCCGGTTATGAATGGGTTTGATGCCAGTAGAATTATTAAGGAACACTTAAAACATACGATTATTGTTGCCGTAACGGCCTCTGTTTTTGAAGATAAAAAAGAACAAATTTTTGAATCGGGTTGTGATGAGTTTATTAGCAAGCCTTTTAGACACACAGATATTTTTGAAATTATGCAACGTTATCTTGGTGTCAAATATATTTGTGAAGAAACAAAAGATAAAGAAGACGACTATATTCTCACTAAGGATTCATTAAGCGTATTACCAGATGAGTTGCGTGATAAACTAAAACAAGCTATTGAAATAGTTGATATTGACCAAGTTGAAATATTATTAAAAGAAATTGATAAGCTTGATGTTCCTCTCGCTGAAGCAATTAAAGTACAAATTGATAATTTTGAATATGAAGTATTATTAAAACTATTTAGTGATTAAATAAATTTAGTGATCTAAAAATTGATGCTTTGACCATAATAATAATATCATAATGAACTATAATTTAAGGTTAATTAAATGAACCTAAAAAAATTATTTACCACACTTCACGGAATAACCGTTATTTTTTTAATCGCATTAGCGGTTATGGCGGGATTGATTTTTGAAAATTATATTGAATTAGAGCAAAGTTATAAATTGCGGCTACAATCGTTATTAGTGGCTAAAGATTTAGAACAAAGCACTAATAAATTAGAACGTTATGCTTATAATTATGTAAAAAAGAGAGATAAAGGCTGGGAGCGACAGTATTGGAATATACGAAATATTTATAATGGAACACAGCCAAATGCTAAAGGTAAGAAAATTGCTTTATACAATAGGTTAAAAGCATTAGTTGTTACGAAAATTGAGCAAAAAAAATTAGAACAAATTAAACTTTATTCAACACGATTATTTAAAATAGAAAAAAAATCATTTAATGCGGTGAATGGAGTCTTTGCAGATGAAAAAGGAATATATACGATTAAAGGGTCGCCTGATTATGAATTGGCTGTCGATCTTTTAGAGAGTAAAAATTACATTGACTATAGAGCGAAAATTTTAAATGAAATTGATGATTTTTTTATAATATTAGAAAAACGGATTCAAAAAACAATTAGATACCGTGATGATGTGGGGCATAAAATATTTAGAATTATTATTATTTTAATTGCGGGGTTTTCATTTTTTGCATTTTTAATTATTAGAATTAAAATTATTAAACAAATGACGGAGCTGAGTGAAAGTGAAGAAAAATACAAAATAATTTTTGAAAAAAGTAATGATGCCATTTTATTATTTGATGGTAATAAGATTATAGCGTGTAACCATTCTTCGGTTGTTATGTTTGGTTATCAGTCTAAATATGAATTATTACAAAAGCATCTTGCGCTTATTTCGCCTAAAAAACAATTAGATGGTATTCTTTCTTTGGAAAAGGCCGATGAAATGATTGGGCTGGCTTATGAAGACGGGCTTAATACGTTTGAATGGACTAATGAACGGGCTAATGGTGAAAGCTTTCCTGTTGAAATTTGCTTAACGCTTATTCCTTATCATAGTAAATCTATTCTTTATGCGGTTTGTCGTGATTTAAGTTTGCGTAAAAAAGCTGAACTTGCCTTTAAAAATAGTGAAAATCGCTTTAAATTAGCCATTTCAGTGGCCAATGATGGCGTTTGGGACTGGGATTTGACGACAAACTCTATTCTCTTTGATGCGCGTTATTACACAATGGCGGGTTATGAAGTTGATGAGTTTCCACAAACGCTTGATGAATGGCAAAAACGTATTCATCCAGGTGATATTGTGAGAGTCGAGACGGGTATCAGCGAATATATTTCAGGGAAAAGTGATCACTACGATACGGAATTACGATTTTTATGTAAAAACGGACGCTATTTATGGATTCGATCACGGGGAAAAATAGCGGATACGGATGAAAATGGGGTTGCTTTACGTATAGTGGGAACTCATGCGGATATTAGTGATCGGCGTGAGGCAACCGAAAAACTTTATCAAAGTGAAATGTTAAAGAAAAATATTTTACAAAATATTCCTGATTTAATGTGGTTAAAAGATATTAATGGTATTTATCTTGCCTGTAACCCGATGATGGAAAAATTTTTAGGGGTTAAATCAACAGAAATTATTGGTAAAAGTGATTTTGATTTTTTTAAACCTGAAGATGCTGAAATGTTTCTTAGACAAGATCGGGAAACAATTAAGGCGGATAAAGCATCAACGCGTGAAGTATGGCTTTCGTATAAAAATTCAGATGAAAAAATACTCTATGAAATGACCAGTACCTCAGTTAAAGCAGATGATGGCTCGTTGATTGGTGTATTGGGAACAACGCATAATATTACTAAGCGTAAGAAAAATGAAGAAGAAACACAGGATGCACAAATTCGCGCTGAAACAGCGAATCGGGCTAAGTCAGAATTTTTAGCCAATATGAGCCATGAAATTCGTACGCCAATGAATGCAATTTTAGGGTTTACTGAAATTCTTAAGCGGTTAGAACACGATTCAAAAAAATCGCATTATCTTGATACGATTCATACCTCGGGACAATCCTTATTACATCTTATTAATGATATTCTTGATCTTTCACGAATTGAATCAGGAAAAATGGAATTACAAGCTCATTCAATTTCTATTAACGCACTTTGTACCGAATTAAATAGTCTTTTTTCTCAAAAAACATACGATAAGGGCTTATCATTTGAGTGTAATGTTAATGAAAATGTACCTGATGTTATTATTATTGATGAGTCACGATTACGCCAAGTTTTAATTAATCTAATTGGTAATGCCGTTAAGTTTACCCATGAAGGATTTATTAAACTGATCATAAAATGTCAACAGGTTGAGAACTCAGATCCCTCTAAAGTGGATTTATCCATGACGGTTTCTGATAGTGGCATTGGTATTCCCAAAGATCAACAAGAAACTATTTTCTCCTCTTTTGCCCAAGTAAAAGGACAAAAAGAAACACTTTATGGCGGAACAGGTCTTGGATTAACCATTACATTACAAATTTTGGCCTTAATGAAGGGGAACGTGCGGGTTGAAAGTGAAGTAGGAGTGGGAACCTCGTTTAGTTTATTTATGCCTAATATTGAAATAGGCTCTACCGTTGTTGATTTGGGAGTAGAAAATGACTTTGATAGCGAAAACATCTTTTTTGAACCCGCTAAAATTTTAATTGTTGATGATGTTGATTATAATCGCGAAATTTTAGCAACCTATCTTGAGGATTGGGGATTTAAACTTTACTTTGCTGAAAATGGCATCCAAGCGTTTGAAAAAGCGTTGGATGTCCATCCTGACTTAATCCTTCTTGATATGAAAATGCCTGTTATGGATGGGTATGAAGCCGCTGATAAATTAAAAGCAACTGAAAAAACGCAAGATATTCCAATTATAGCCGTCACCGCTTTTGCACTTAATCAAGATAAAGAAGTGATTAGTGAAATTTGTGATGGTTATTTACGCAAACCCGTTAATCGAAATGAATTAATTAAACAACTAATAAAATTTTTGAAAAATGAGGATGTTAAAGACGATGATGGTGATGTTTCTTTAAATAAAGTCATAGAAAAAACATCAACAGCGATTGATTTAAAAACGAGCGTATTATCCTTATCTGAAGAATTACAAGCAGAATTAAAACAAGCGATTGAACATATTGATATTGAAAAAATAGAAGCGTTACAGCAACAGGTTTCCCAACAAAATAGTCAACTTGCAGAGGCTATTCAACAACATATTGATGATTTTCAATATGAAAATTTATTAAAATTATTTGGATAAGTGAATGACAACGAAAGCCAATATATTAATCGTCGATGATTTACCTCAAAATTTAAAATTACTTGCTGAGTTAATGAAAGGAAGCGATTATTATGTCCGTCCTGTCACCAGTGGAAGATTAGCCTTATTAGCGGCACAGGCCATTCCACCCGATTTAATTTTACTGGATATTAATATGCCTGTAATGGATGGTTTTGAAACCTGTGAGAAACTAAAAAGTTTTGAAAAAACAAAGCATATTCCAATTATATTTTTATCGGCAAATACAGAATCGGAGGCGGTGATTAAAGGCTTTGAGTTAGGGGCAGTTGATTACATTACCAAACCCTTTAATTCGACCGAGGTGCTTATTCGGGTTAAAACTCATTTAGAACTTAAATTTACCAAAGAAACCATTGTAAAACAAAATCATGCTCAACAAGAGCTTTTACATGTTTTGTGTCATGATTTGATGAATTCCGTCGGTGCCGCACAAGCGATGATGGATATAAAAAAAATGGATGAAGGGCTTACAGATGAAGATGAAATGATGTCATTGGCCATTAATAATGCCGTTGATGTGATTGGTATTGTTCATCAACTTAGAAAAATTGATGAAAATAAAGTTGAAATTGAATTAAATTTATCAAATTTAAAGGGCTTAATTGGTGAAACGCTCATTATTTTGGGGGCTAAAATTAAAGAAAAAGGCCTTGAGATCGTACTTGAGGTTGATGAAGAGGTGGTTGTTTTAGTTGAAAGTGTTTCTTTTATTAATTCGATTCTTAATAATTTATTAACCAATGCCATTAAGTTTTCATATCCGAATTCAAAAATTATTATTTCAGCTCAAAAAACAGAGGGAAAAGTCTTTTTATCGGTCAAAGATTTTGGGGTTGGGATGCCAAAATCCTTACAAGAAGATGTTTTTCATGTTGAAAAAGCAACGACACGGGAAGGGACGGGCGGCGAATTAGGCACAGGCTTTGGAATGCCGCTGGTTAAAAAATTTATAGATGCTTATGGCGGCAAAATAGACATTATTTCGCATGAAAAAAGTGAAGAAAGTGAAGAGCAAGGGACTGAAATAAAACTAGAATTATTATCAGAATTTCCTGAATCTTAAAGCTAGGGTAATTATTATCTATAAATAGGGCGGTTTCGTGTTGCTATCTGGGTTTTAAATAGCGAATGAGACGTGATTAAAGGGTCATTGCTTAGAATCCCCAACACTTGTAAACTCAGGTTATAATAAGCAATTTTTAGAATGGAAATACGAATGGTTGCACGAACTAAAATGCCTCAATCGGTTGATTTAGAAACGGGTAAAACTTACGCATGGTGTGCCTGTGGGTTAAGTCAATCAATGCCTTTATGTGATAGCTCACATCAAAAAACAGATAAACGTCCTGTTATCTTTGTTGCCGAAGAAACCAAAACAGCCTATTTATGTGCCTGTTCAAATTCAGAGGTTCCCCCTCTTTGTGATGGCAGTCACTGCACGGCTGAATTTTAATAGGCGTTAATAATGGCAATTGAAATCGAACATAAGTTTTTATTAGCGAATGACACATGGCGTAAACAAGTAACACATAGCGTTTATTATAAGCAGGGTTATTTAAATTCGGATCAACAAAGCTCCGTTAGAGTGCGTATTGCCGATGATAAAGCATGGCTTAATTTAAAAAGTGCGACGATTGGCACGCAGCGGCAAGAATATGAATACGAAATTCCCATGACCGATGCGAATGAAATTATTGACAGCCTTTGTCGTAAACCCTTGATTGAAAAAACACGGCACTTTGTCCCTATTGAGCAACATCTTTGGGAAATAGATGAGTTTGTGCAAGATAATCAGGGTTTAATTGTGGCTGAAATTGAATTATCGGTCGTGGGTGAAGCGTTTCACTGTCCCGATTGGTTAGGTCAAGAAGTCACGGACGATGTTCGTTATTATAATAACAACCTCAGCCAACAACCTTATAGCACATGGAACTAAATTAAATGGTTGAAAAACTGTTTTCTGGGCGGTTTTTATTAAATTTCAAGTTTGACAGAGCAGGGCATCAAATTTGAAATTTTTTATTGCTCATTTATGGCAACGAAAAGTAATCCGTATTAGCACCTACTGTGGGCTAGGTCTCCTAATTAGCGCGTTACTCCTTGTTATTTTATTACAGCTTCCTTTTGTACAAAAACAAATTGCACAGACTTTAAGTCAAACCTTAAGTGATGATGCGGTGCATATTAAGCTCAGTCCGATTGAAGGGTTCTTTCCTTTTGATATTCAATTTTCTAATTTTAGTCTTGCGGATAAACAAGGCGTTTGGCTTGAATTGGAGGACGTTCAGTTAAAATGGTCATTGACGGCTTTATTAACAGGCGAAATTCAAATTGATGCCTTAGAAGCCAAACGTTTATGGATTAAACGCTTACCACCCGCCCTTCCGCCTGAAAAAGAGGATGCTACAGGCCTTGAAATCCCGACGACACTCCCTGAAATTAACCTTGATTTACCGATCATTAATGTTCAACAGTTAGGCATTAATGATATTCGCTTAGAACAAGCGGTTATAGGGCAGGCATTAAACCTAAAATTTACCGCGAATGCCCAAACCGTGGGTCAAAAAATCAAGGCGAAACTTCAGTTAAAACGGACCGATCAAGCCAGTTTAACCTTAAATTTAGATGCTCAAATTCATCTTAACCCTTTGACGCTCACGACTCAACTTGACCTTGATGAAACAGGGGGAATATTAGCCGCGCTTTCTCAACAGCCTGAATTAAAAAAACTAAAGTTAAGTTTAACGACAGCGGGTTTATTAACAAACTTAAAGGTTAATTTAAAGACCGATATTGAAGGAATCGGTCAGCTTAAAACTGATATTCAGTTAGGTTTAACAGAACAACCGTGGTTAAATTTAAAAACTGATTTGCACTTGCAAGCAGGGTTATTAAACGCGGATATAATTGATTTAATCGGTCAAAAGCAACAACTTCAATTAAATGTAATCGCCGCGAACTCCTATAATGTTGCACTTAAACACTTAACGTTTGATAATAAATTAATCGGCTTAAATTCCCAAGCAACCATTGATTTATCGACTCAAAATATAGAGGCGCAGGTTAATTTAAAACTGTCTCAATTAAAAAAATTAACCACGTTAACAGGGATTAAATTATCAGGTGAAAGTGAACTGAATTTAAAGGCAGAAGGTTTATTATCCGCCCCAAAAATTAATGTAAAAGCACGGGTTAAAAATTTAAAGGTGGATGATTTATCACTCCAAGCTCTTAAATTAAACCTTGATCTAGCCCCTTTAAAAACCTTAGCTGAAGCGCAGTTTAATATTGCATTACAAGGAACGGCGACCGATTTAAAACAAAACGGTCAATCACTTCCCGAGTCTAATTTATCATGGCAACTGGTCACGACGGTTGATGAAAATAAGCGGTTTAACCTAAGAAAATTAAACGTAGAGGGTGAGTGGTCGCATTTACACTTAGCGGGTATTTTTGATAGCCAACAGCAGCAAGGTGATTTAAAACTGAACCTTGTTGTAGACCATTTAAAGGCCGTAACCTCCGTTGCCAAGGCAAATATAAAAGCCGCTGCAACGATTAAAATTCATCCAAAAGTTGAAAAAATAACGATTGATTTAAAAACCGATTTATTGCAATTATCAGGACTTGATGCGGAAATTAATCAATTATTAGGCCAACAGGTTCATTTAAGTTCAACTATTGAAGTGATTCCTAATCAGCAACTTAAGATTAAACGATTGGCTATTAATACAAAAGCTCTTAATCTAAAGGCTAAGACCACCCTTAATTTAAAAAATCAACAGCTTAAAGGCAAGGTTACGATTGCGATTCCTTACTTTAAAAACAAGGATTTACACTTTAAACGCGCTTTAGTTGATTTAACGATTGCAGGGAGTTCTAAAAAACCGAAGCTCACGTTATTGGCGACATTGCCTGAATTAACGGTGGCTAATCAAAATTTAAACGGAATTAAACTTCATGTAAAAGCGAATGATGTTCTTGATAAGTTAACAGGAAAATTAACTTTAAATTTAAAACACTATCAACAACCCTTCGCCATAAAAACAGCTTACGGCTTAAAAAAACAACAGCTAACCCTGAATAATATTTTAATTAAGGCCCCAAAAACAACATTAAAAGGGGATTTATCCGTTGATTTATCAACGACACAGTTACAAGGAAAATTAACCGCAACCAGTGATTTAAGCGGGTTTAAACCGTGGTTAGACAAATCATTAATAAAAGGAAGTCTTGCTTTAAATGCCGATTTTAAACCTATTCAGGGGAAGCAGTCGGTGCAATTAAAGGCTCGATTAAAGCGGTTTAAGCTGGATGAGTTAAGTTTGAAAACGTTAACATTCGATGCAGAGATTAACGATGCTTTAAATACGCCAAAGCTTAATGCGCGTGTGCATTTAAAAGAACTCAAGCAACAGCAAACCCAATTAGACGATTTAAAACTAACCGCCCTAGGGGTATTAGAACAATTAAACGTACAGCTTGCGGTTCAAGGCGAACATCAACAGCCGTTTAATTTATCAGTGACCGCAACCGTTAAACAAAAAGATCAACAAACACAGTTACACTTGCAGCGTATTACGGGAAAACTGGCTAAACAAAAAATTAAGCTAGAACACCTCAGTACCTTGACATTAACTCCTAAAAAAATAACCTTGAGTCCGTTATCGTTATTTATTGGTAAAGCCCATCTTAAGGGGCAAGTGAATTACAGTAAGGAACTTGTCGCAGGAAATTTAAAGTTGGATTTCCCTTTAAGTTTTATTAATCAATGGGTCAAAACGCCCTTAAAAGGTGATTTTAAAACAGAGGTTACGTTGTCAGGAACAGGGAAGCAACCTCAAATAGAGCTTGCGCTTAATCTTAATGACTTAGGCTTGAACGAAGAGGATTATGAAAAAATTCCTGCGACTCAAATTGCGCTGACTACTCAGTTTAAACAGCAGCAATTATCAGCGCAAGTTGAAATGCGGAATCCGCAATTTAAAAAGCCCCTGCATTTAGCGTTACAGTTACCTATGCGCTTACAACTTGAGCCGTTTAATTTTAAACTTCCTGAAGACAAAGCATTACAGGGACAATTAACTGCGGATTTAAATTTAAAGGATTTAACGAAAAATATACCGATTGAAGGTCAAAAATTAGCGGGTGACTTTAAGACACGGCTTAATTTAACAGGCACTTTAAAGAAGCCAGAACTCAATGGCCGAGTGAGTTTAGAACAAGGCGATTATCAAAATGCCATCACAGAGACTCATCTTAAAAATATTCGATTGCATATTGATGCAAAGCCAAAACAGATTAGACTCACTGAATTAAGGGTAGAAGATAATGAAAAAGGGACGATTAACGGTAAAGGCTTATTAACATTAGCAACCGATTCCACGTTTCCTTTTCAGGGTGAATTAAACATTAATCACATTCAATTAGCGAACAGTCCTCAGTTACGAACTCATTTGAGCGGTAATATTTATCTCAAAGGAAATGAGAAAAAATCCTTGTTATCAGGGCAATTAAGTATTGATGATTTTCATTTTACGCTGCCGTCTATTTCGAGTTCTCAAGAAGCCATTCCTGAATTAGAAGTGATTGAAATTGGAAAAGGTCGGCCTTCAGTTAAGAAACAATTAGCCATTAAACAAGTTAATAATAAAAAAGAATTCGATATGCAATTAGATGTTGGCGTTAAGATGGCCAATCAATTTTATATTAAAGGCTATGGTTTAGAATCAGAATGGCAGGGGGATTTAACTATAAAAGGGGATGCGTCCATGCCTAAAGTTTTAGGCTTAATTCAGATTAAAAAAGGAACGTTAGAAATTTTAAATAATCGTTTTGCATTTCGACAAGGATTAATTGACTTTAATGGGGCTTATCCACCTTTACCCAGTTTAGATATAGAAACCGTGGCTAATACAGACGAAGGTGAAGCGTTTGTTCGTATCAAAGGCATGGCAGATAACCCCCAATTAGAACTTTCACATAATCCGACTCGTCCACAAGATGAAATTTTATCGTATTTATTATTCAAAGAAAATACAAAAAGTATTTCCCCGATGCAAGCATTACAATTAGCCGATGTCATTACGATGCTGGCCAGTGGTGGTTTAACTAATATTGATACCTTGGGGAATTTACAAACAGGCTTGGGATTGGATCGTCTTAATTTAGGTGGCGATAGTTTTGATACCGCCTCGGTGAAAGCGGGTAAATATATTACGGATAAAATTTATCTGGAAGTAGAGCAAGGGTTACAAAGTGAGTCGAGTACCGCTACGGTGGAAGTGGATTTATTACCCGATATAAAAGCCGAAGTTGAATTTAATCAAAACTCAGATAGTGCGATAGGGATTAAATGGAAGCACGATTATTAAGTCTTTGGCTACCAACTTAAGACGGGACACTATAGAGCGAGACTTAATCGTTCGTCCTGAGTTCAGTCGAAGCACGAACGGTTTAACCTCAACTTGCCCCGTCTTAAGTTGGTAGCTTAAGCCTCTAGTTTAAGTCCTACAAAATATTCATTAATTTTAGGCATGTTATAAACCTCTAAGCCTGTTTGTTCTTCAATGGCGTGAATGACTTCTTGAATCCGTTCTGGGTTTTCGCTGGCAATGACAAACCACATATTAAGAATATGGTCGCGTTCATAATTATGAGCTACTTCAGGGAAGGCGTTAATAATTTTAGCAATTGCGTCAAAATTATCGGTAGGTGCTTTAACAGCGGCTAATGTTAATGCGCCGCCCATTTTTTCAGCATGATATAACGGCGCGAAACGGGAGAGAATGCCTGAGGCTAATAATTGCTTGAGGCGTTCAATTAAAACCGTTTCGGTTAATCCTAATTGACTCGCAACCACTTGATAAGGCGATTCACAAATAGGAAACCCCCCTTGCAGTTCGTTGATGATTTTTTTATCTATGTCGTCCATGGGTTTATATAAAAGTTAGGCGGCTTTATTTTCAAGCGGTTGCATGAGTTCTTGAAAAATTTTTCCAACAGAAGGATCTTTTAGCATATCTGCTAAGGTATTTTCCAATGCTATTTTATCTTCACAATAATGCTGCCGATAATCCCGTGTAATCTTACAAGGATAGCCTTTGTTATCTTTAGACCATTTTGCGATTTCTATTTTTTTAGAATTTTCAACTGATGGGTTATAAGCAATAATTGACTCATCATTTTCTTCTTTAAAAAAAGATTCGTTAGTGGTAACTTTATTTGAAAATATATTATTAAATTTGGCGACATCTAAAGATGCATTGTCTATTTTTGGCTTAGACAACTTTATAGATAAACCAATTCTAATTTTGATTTGCCCTTTGGTAGCATTTGATAGTTGGTTATTTAATTCATCAAAAACTAACCTTATTTCTAAGTTATTTTCTTCAGCGATTACTACCGCTTCTTGACCTTGGTTAAACGCTTCAATAAAGTTAATCATCATACCCCCTTTTTAAGTGTTGTCATGACAGGTAAATGATCGAAAATAGTTTTCCCATTTTTTACCTGTTTTAAGTAATCGGAAAAATAAACAATTCCCGTTTCTTTTTCGTCTAATAACCATTTATTACCTATTATAAAGACAGAAGATACGATTATTTGATCAAATGTATGCCATTGGGTTATTGACCCTGATTTATAATAATACGTTCCCGCATAGTCTGGGTTTTGATAGCTCAAATATTGCCAAAATGGATTATAAAGTAAAAATTCTTTTTTCAAAATTAGAGCTTTATCTCTTGTGGCCATCAGTTGTTCACTTAAGGGGTCATCAAAAGGCTCATCGTTATAATCACCCAATAAAATTAAAGGAGCGTCTTTTCCAAAATTCTTATAAATATCATCGACTTCATCGCGCAATCGCATTCCAAGTAAATGTCTATCTGCATCACTTTTAGAACAATGAAGTCTACTTTTCCAGTGAGAAACAAATAAATAGAACGGCTCTTTCTCATTTATTATTTCTAAAATAATTTTTTGAGCAATTTTTATTTTTTGATCGCCTCGTGCGGTGTCTATTACAATGACTTCTGAATGAATACGCACTTTATCCTGATGATAGATAAAACACGTATCAAAGTTTACTCGACCTGATTTAACCACCCCAGTTACTATTTCATAATTTTCTAGCTCTTTTAGTTGCTTAAAAAAAGTAACGTCGTCGGCGGATACCTCACCTAGGGCAAGAAAATCAATCTCTTTTTCATTGAGTAATTTATAAATAACCTCGACAGCAACCTTTCTGTGTTTATCGTATTCATTCTCGGTTCTTTTTATGGGCGGTGATAAACTACTATTCCACCATGAAAACTTAAGTGTTTGGGTGGGTGACAAGGCTAATTATTCTTTAATTTTATAAATTGCGCCTCGTTGTTTAAAACATTGACGACTAAATAATACATCATGATTAAAACTATCTAAGGCACAGGATTCAATTAATTGTTCTAATTGCTGCAAGACTTTATCACGTGATTTTCCATGGATCATGCAATAAAGATTATACGACCAAACTCCACCATGACGGGGGCGTAAATAACATAAATTCACAAATTGAAATTGACTAATTTGCTTACCTATTTGTTTCACTTGGCTATTGGGAATATCAAACACGACCATTGCATTGGCACGATACCCTAAGCGGCGATGATTTACAATCACCCCTAGGCGTTTAATAAGCCCCTCTTGTTTTAATTTTGATAACCGTTTAATGACTTCTAGTTCACTTAAACCTAAGGGTTTTCCAACTAAGGCATAAGGTTTTGAAACTAACGGTAAACCATTTTGTAGGGCTTCAATTAACTGCTGATCTCTTATATCAATCATCAAATGCAATCTCAAAGCCTAAGTTAATATAATAATCTTCCAATAAGGGCAGTCGCATCGCTTTAAAACCTGTTTTGGTTTCAATGCGTTCAATGGTCGTTTGTAAATGGTCGCTGTCTTCTGCCATTAATACAAACCAAAGATTAAAATGATTTTCCCGCTCATAGTTATGATTCACTTCGGGGTGTTGATTAATAAGGGAGGCTGTGGCCTGTAATTGATCGGGCGGAACTGCCATAGCGACTAATGAGCTAACCCCAAGATGATTAGGGGGAATGACTAAGCCAATCCGACTGATAAATTGTTGTTCGTTTAATTGCTCAAAAGCAAGTAAGACCTCATCTTCGCTGGCTCCAAGTGAGCGCGCAATCTCTTTATAAGGGGTCGGCGATAAGGGGAAATCATGTTGAAAATTATTAAGAAGTTGTTGATCTAAGGGTGATAACATCACAAACCCATTTTATGTGCGCGAGAGCTGAAAAAGATACCGCTCGGTTTATCGGCAGGCAAGCGTTTTATTAGGTTGAAATTTTCGGTATCATAAATAACCAGTTGATTATCATCACGCACCGAGACCCAAACTTGTTCACCTCGTGGCGTAAACTCCATGTGCAAAACAGCTTTACCTGGCGTTAAGGCGTGAATAATACTCAAGTCTTTAACATCAATAATTTGTAAGGTCTGATTATTGGGAAAGGCGAAATTAACCCAGACTTGTCGGCCATCAGGTTGTGCCATGACAAATACAGGTTGTCCTGCAACAGGGATACGTTTAACTAAGGTCCATTGACGTTTATCAATCACTAATACTTCATGCTGACCCATTGCGGGAATTAACATAAAATCCCCTGCCATCGCCCAACCCTCTAAATGCGGCATTTTATACACAGGTAATTTTTCATCTTTTTTACCATAATCAGGCAAAATGCGTTTTACGCCTTGGTCGGGATTCCATAAATCTAATAAAGCAAGGCCTTGTTCACCAAATAAACCGGCAATGTAATAACGACCGTCAGGCGAAAGAAGGGCATCGTAAGGTTGTTTACCGATATTTTTAAATTTTTTAATAATAGGTTTTTTAGGGTTTTTAATATTGACCGCCCAAATTTCACCGGCATCAAACAAACTAAAAATAAAGTGATGTTTAGGCGCATCGACTAAGCCAACCACTTTAGATAATTTTTTATCGCCGTATTCTGCGGGAATATCCGCAATGAGTTCTAACGAGTCGGTTGAAAAAATCTTAATACCACCAGGGGTGTAATTAGAAACGGCAATAAACTGTCCATCTTGTGAAATCGCGCCCCCAATACTATTACCTGCTTGAATAATACGTTTGGCGACTTTATCTTTTAATAGGTCAATTTTACTTAACCCGCCATCGCGTCCAAAAATAAACGCATAACGTTGGTCACGGGAAAAAACGACTGAGGCGTGGGATAAATCCCCTAATGCCTCAATTTTAGCTAAGGTCGTGTGTTGGCTATGATTGACAATTAAAGCACTGCCTTGGGCGCGTTCAATAACAACGCCTAAATCACCCGTTGCGCGTAAATCGGCCATGCTATTAAAGGAAACTAGGGCTAAAAAAAAGAGAGGTTTAAACATAATTTATTATTTTTATGGGGGGCTATGGTAAGACTATTTTAAAGGTTTATTTTTCTATATCAATTAATGATTGGATGAATTCAATCTTAAGCTCTGTGGCTTTTGAAATAACCTCGGTATCTAGTCCCTGCTTTAACATGTTTTTAGCAATTGCCGTGTTTCTTTCATCCCTATTTGAATTCCGTTATCAAACACTGTTGATTCCATCTCTTCAATATGTACTTCATCAATCATCCGTGATTTTTCTTGTGGGGATACCTCATCTTCTTCAATAGGCGTTAATATTTTTTGAATTTCAGGCCGTTGATAATCGTGTTCTTTAACTTCCCCATCTAAACTATTACCAATAACTTGCAGCCATTCTTTAAATAATTCAGGGGGGTGGGTTATTGTTTAAATAGTTAGGGTAAATATAAATAATTTTATGTGGAATTTCATTTAAGGCGTTTCCCTGTAAATCTTTAGGGTCAAAATCTATAACCGAAACATCGTATTTATGTTTATTACCTGACGTTAAAACAACAATTGTATAAACTGCTAACGGAGGTTTATAATTAATGGCTGATTTAATTTGTTCTAATAAGGCGATGCAATGATGATGTAGAAAACGGTGATAATGATCGCTATGGCGTGGGTGTTGAATATCAACGATGAAACGATTTTTTTATCGTCGGCATATAAATTATACTTAACTTCGACCCGCCCTAGGCTAGGTTTAAATGATTTTTCGGTTTCTACCTGATCTATTTCTAAATTTATCCCTAAAATATCGCGGACAAACCCTTTAAACACATCGACATCGCAGAATGCTTTTTTAAAAATGACGCCATACCGTAAGGAGGCTACTTTTTTCATGGTATTAAGTCTCAATTAAAGGTGAGAAAAAATCGGTTAGGTCACTAAGTAATCGGTTGCAACCTTCCAAATAGGACTCCCCGTTGCTTGCGTATTAACACTCGCCCAGCCAGAGACTTTGTAGTTTTTAGAGGCCATTAATAATTGCCCGTTTAATAAGCGTAATGCACTAATTCGTTGGCCTATTTTCGCTTCAGGATTAATGTTATAACGCATTCCACCCACTCTAACCATATCACCGCCTTGTCGATAATAAGGATCACGATTAAATAGATTATCGGCCACATCCTCTAAAATCGCTTTAATTTTTTCCCCTGAAAGCAGTTGAGTATAACTGTTCGGATAGGTAATCGCAGTGTGATTCATGACATCTTCAAAATACAGCGTTTGATGGGGTAATAAGCTCGCGCCCCAACGAAATCCTGGTGAAAAAGAAATTTCAGCATTATTAACTGTGCGTAAGGCCGTTAATAAAATTTCATCAAAACTTCCTTGGAAATTATCACGTCGATAAAGTAATTTATCGGTTATGGCTAAGGGCTTCCGTAACGTGGCTAAATAAGGTTTACGAGTGGCTTCAATGAAGGTTTGGACTTTTTTATCAGGGGCTAATAAATTGGAAAAAACAGGGAGTAATTGATAATGACACTGCTTTAATTTTCCTTGTTTTATGTCTAAATCCACAACGGCTAAAAATTTACCATGACTGCCTGCATTAGTCACCCACGTTTTATTAATTAATAACGGTTTTGGAATCGCATCATGCGTGTGTCCGCCTAAAATAATATCCAAACCGTTCACACGTGAGGCTAATTTTAAATCAACGTCCATGCCATTATGTGACAATAAAACAATCACTTCGGCTTTTTTATGCTGTTGAATGTCATTGATAATCGTTTGTAACCGTTGCTCTTGAATACCAAATTGCCAATCAGGGGTAAAGCGTTGTGGATTTGCAATGGGAGTATAAGGAAAGGCTTGCCCAATCACCGCAATACGAGCATTTTTTAAGGATTTAATAATATAAGGCTTAAAAACTTCCGCTTGATCGGTGTCTTGATTAAATTGAGCTTCTTCGGTTAATGAAATATTTTGGGCAATGAACTCCCCCTTAAACTGGGCAATATTTTTTTTTAAGTGTTCAACGCCATAAGTAAATTCCCAATGCCCTGTCATGGCATCTACGCCTAATAAATTAGCGAGTTTCAGCATATCCTGACCTTGTGTCCATAAGGCGGTAGCAGACCCTTGCCAGCTATCGCCGCCATCTAAAAGTAAGGTGTTTTCTTCCCCGCTTTGTTGGCGTAATTGATGAATTAAGGTGGCTAAATAAGCCATTCCGCCCATTTTCCCATAAGTTTTGGCCGCTTCCACAAAATTAAGATCACTAAATGCATAAGCATGACGTGAATGAGGGTGAAGACCAAAAAAATTTAAAAAAGCCTGTCCCGTTAAATGAGGCGGCAAACCTTTTTCTTTACCCACGCCGATATTACTATGCGGTTCACGATAATATAAAGGATGGAGTTGGGCATGAACATCGGTAAAATGCAATAAACGCGCCTGACCGCGTTCGGGCAATTGATACAAATTGTCAGGGGTCGATGAAAATCCGTGGCCTAAAGTAGGGCATAAACCTAAACTTATTAATGACTGTAAAAATTGCCGACGCTGCATTTAGAACTGTGATGCTATTTGTTGTTGTATTTTTTCAGCCATCGCTTTACGATTTTCAGCATCACGTATTGGTCGCCCAACGACAATATAGTCCGCGCCATTTTGAAAGGCTTGTTCAACACTAACCACTCGTTTTTGATCGTCTTCTTCCTGATTATCAACGGGACGAATCCCTGGCGTAATGACGAGTAAGTGTTGATCTAATTCTTTTCGTATCATAGACACTTCAAGTCCTGACGAAACAATGCCATCACAGCCTAATTCTAAGGCGCGTTTAGCGCGTGATAAAACTAAGGCTTTAACATCACATTGAAAGCCCAAATCATCTAAATCGCCTCGGTCTAAACTGGTTAACGCGGTGACGGCTAAGACTTTTAAAGAACCCTTATTTTTAGCCGCAGCCTCCATAATGGCGTTATTTCCATGAATAGTGGCGAGATCAACCCCTTTGTGACTTAAGGCGTTAATGGCTCTTCCTACGGTGGCAGGGACATCAAAAAATTTTAAATCGACAAAGACTTTTTTATGACGTTGTTTAAGCCAGTCAATGAATTCAAAATAATTCCCTGACATAAAAAGTTCCATGCCCACTTTATAAAAGATCACCGAATCCCCTAACTCCTCAACCAAGGCTTGAGCTTCTTCAATACTCGGAACATCAAGAGCCATAATAAGTCGCTCTTGCACGGGGATCGCTTTGTTTGAAATAAATGACATAGTGTATTTTTTTAAAGGTAAAAAATGAATGGCTCAGTATACTAAGACTGATTATTTATTCAAGCGGGATTATAAAAAACTGGACATCATTAAATAGCTCAGGGATACTTGCCATTTTATTTGATGAATGGGTGACTAGAATGGGTTTTATGCAAGGTAAACGAGTTTTAATTGTAGGTTTAGCGAGCAATCGTTCTATTGCATGGGGAATTGCAACTGCTATGCACCGTGAAGGGGCTGAATTAGCGTTTACCTACCAAAATGAAAAATTAAAAGGGCGTGTTGAAAAAATGGCGGCTGAATGCGATTCTAATATTACGATTGAATTGGATGTGGCTAAAGATGAAAATATCACCCAAGTCTTTACGGAATTAGGTCAGCATTGGGATGGTTTAGATGTCATTATCCATTCGGTTGCCTTTGCTCCTCGTGAAGCTTTAGATGGGGATTATGTCAATGCAACCACTCGTGAGAATTTTTCAGTGGCTCATGATATTAGTTCGTATAGTTTTACAGCCTTAGCCAAAGCGGGACGTGAAATGATGGCGGGACGTAATGGTTCTTTATTAACCTTAAGTTATTTAGGCGCGGAACGGGCTATCCCAAATTACAATGTGATGGGTGTGGCTAAAGCCAGTTTAGAGGCGAATGTTCGTTATATGGCGGTTGCACTGGGGGCGGAAGGAACGCGTGTCAATGCTATTTCCGCAGGCCCAATTAGAACCTTAGCATCCGCTGGAATTAATAATTTTAAATCAATGTTGAGTAAAGCGGCAGATACCGCCCCTTTAAAACGTAATGTTTCTATTCAAGAAGTCGGTAATGTGGCGGCTTTTTTGTGTTCTGATTTAGCCTCTGGAATGACGGGTGAAATTACTTACGTTGATTGTGGTTATAATATTGCGGGTATTGTTGCAAGCTAACGAATACGAATGTAATAATCTCCGATCGTTATATGCAAAATAAAAAGGGATTTTGTAACTCAGTATTTATCTTTCTTACTGGGTTACGTTTTTTGTTGTCGTAAAAATATAACTCAGCTCACATTAACGTTTCGGATGTG
Source organism: Methylococcales bacterium (assembly GCA_030949405.1). NCBI lineage: Bacteria > Pseudomonadati > Pseudomonadota > Gammaproteobacteria > Methylococcales > Methylococcales bacterium. Next base: position 1,533,578 of record JAUZSN010000002.1, read on the forward strand.
ATTCAACGTTCAGATATTATCGACTTAATAATTAACCCCCTATTTTTTAAATGAATACAGAAACCGCTTGCCTTTGTGGCTCAGAATTAACGTATCAGGACTGTTGTTACCTTTATCATTCAGGTGAAAAAAAAGCCCCGACAGCCGAAGTTTTAATGCGCTCACGCTTTACCGCCTACGCGTTGAAAAAAGAAGATTATTTGTTGGCCACTTGGACAGGAAGTAAATGCCCCGCTGCTATTAATTTTGAGAAAGAAGACGCGGAATGGCAACGTTTAGAAATTGTAACGATAAAAAAAGGGCGAGTTAAGGATACGAAAGGGATTGTTGAATTTAAAGCTTATTTTATCAGTCAGGGTGAAAGCTCCGTCATGAATGAAATTAGCCGCTTTAAAAAAATAGATGAGCAGTGGTTTTATTTGGATGGGTTTGTTAAATCAGTGGGGTTGGTGAACAAAAGTCACAATCAAGGGAAAAATGCGCCTTGTTCTTGCGGCAGTGGTAAAAAGTTTAAACGCTGTTGTGGTCAATAATGAATAGGGGTGACGTAATGGGGTGAAAAAACACGTTGATACGCGCTCCCCTATTTATTGGCATCCTATTTTCGATTAGCTGGGTTCTTCTTTATGGAAAATTACAATCGTTTTTCCATGAGCGGTAATGAGTTTTTTAAGTTCTAATTCTTTTAAAACACGTCCCGCAACTTCCCGTGAACAGCCCACAATACGGCTTAATTCTTGTCGAGTTATTTTGATTTGCGTCCCTTGTAAATGGGGAACGGCATCGGGTTCTTTGCATAAATCTAATAAGGTTCGCGCCATGCGGCCTTCAACATCCATAAAGGCTAAATCCCGAAAATTTCGACTGGTCATAATCAAACGATCAGACAACTGCTTACCAATCATAAATAAAATATCAAAGGCATCTTTAGCGAGTTCAGATTTTAAGAGTTGCTTTAAACGTTTATGATCTATTTCGGCTAATTGACACTCACAACGAGTTTTTATATTAACCATTCTAATTTCAGTCTCGTTGAAAATACCAATTTCACCAATAAACTGACCTTCATGAAGGTAGGCATAGATAAGCTCACGCCCATCGTCTTCATCAATGGTTCCGACCGTAACAGAACCTTTAATAATAAAATAAAGTTTTTTATTATAGTCGCCAATATGAATAAGCGTGCTTTTAGCTGCGTAGTTTTTGATATGACAATAACGTAAAAAATTTTTAAGCGCGGGATTCGTATCAGGGTTATTAATGGTTATACTCACAAGGATTTGACCTTATTAAAGTTATGTTTAAATAGTTTAATATTCTAGCATCTTCAGAAAGACAGTACTTGAATAGAATGAAGGGTGGACATGACTATTTTAGCGTCAAAAGCTGTTTAGATTATGTTTATTAACCCGTTGGTACCTTACGCTTCTTCGCTAACTAACTCAATGCGCATGGATAAATTAATGGCATTGATATGTTTAGTGAGTGAACCAATAGAAATATAATCAACCCCTGTTTCTGCAATTTGAGTGATATTATTTAAGGTGATATCTCCCGAGGCTTCGAGTGTGATTGTCTCATCGGTTAAACGCACCGCGTGTTCTAAATCGGAGATTGAAAAATTATCCAGCATAATTTTATTAGGTTTTGCGGCAATCGCTTGTATTAACTCAGGGATGGATTCAACTTCAACTTCAATAGTTAGAGTTGTTTGTTGACGCGCTTTTTTTACAGCCTGTTCAATGGAACCTGCGGCTAAGATGTGATTTTCTTTAATTAAAACGGCATCATAAAGGCCAATGCGATGATTAAGACAGCCCCCGCAAGTGACGGCATATTTTTGTGCCAGCCTTAATCCAGGGAGTGTTTTACGGGTATCTAACACCTGACAGCGGGTTTCAGAAACCGCCTCAGCATAGCGTTTTGATTGGGTGGCGGTGGCAGATAACGTTTGTACGATATTTAACGCACTTCGTTCGCCTGTTAATAACGCACGGGCATTCCCACTTAGCGTACAGAGTACCTTATTGGCATCAACGGCCTCACTATCTTGGTGTTGCCAGTGAATTTTTACTTGAGGATCTAAGGTTTTAAAAATAGCTTCAAACCAAGCTTGCCCACATAAGATCATCGGCTCGCGTGTGATAACGGTTGCGGTTGCCTCTTTAGTTTCATCAATGAGCAAGGCCGTTACATCCCCTGTTCCAATATCTTCATCTAAAAAGGGACTGACATCTATTTTACTGGGTAAAGTTATCATTTTTTATTTGGTATACAGTGAAAACGGGCGTGAGATAAAAGGTTTTTTAATTTAAACCCTTATTCCTAAAAATATTATTAACACCTTGTTTATTTGGGTTATTTATCTTTATTAACGAGTAATTTTTTTAAATAAGGCCAAATTTTATCCATGATTAACGGTTGTGCTTTTGCATTGGGATGGAGGCCATCTTTCTGCATTAAACCCTTCATTAGGGCGACATCATTAAGGATAAAAGGCACCAGTGTCACCTTTAAATCGTTCTTTAATTGAGGGTAAACCTTATAAAATAGGTCGGTATAGCGTTTACCATAATTAGGGGGGATACGCATACTTAATAATAACACGTTAACATCGTGCTTTTGACTGCGATGAATAATTTCAGCCAGATTCTTTTTCATGATCTTAGGTGATAAGCCACGTAAACCATCGTTAGCCCCTAATTCCAAAATGAGTACAGAAGGCTTATAATCATTTAGAATTTTGTCTATTCGAGCTAAACCACCCGCGCTGGTTTCGCCACTGACACTTTCATTAATGATCTGATATTTTTTTTCAGTTGTATTTAATTTTTTTTGCAATAAACTAACCCAGCCTTGCTGAACTTCAATACCATGACTGGCACTCAAGCTATCGCCTAAAACAACGATCGTATTTGCTAACAGTGTTGAAGAACTTATCAATAATATTACAGCCCATATAAATTTAAACATGACTCAATTTCAGGTTAATCAAACAACAGATGTAGTTATTGAAACTAAAAATCTTGGTAAAACGGTTTTTAGCTCCAATGCCGAACTGCATATTCTGTCAGCAGTTGATTTAATAATCAAATCGGCAGAGAGTTTAGCCATTTTGGGCGCATCAGGTTCAGGAAAATCCACGTTACTCGGTTTACTTGCAGGATTAGATACCCCCACCGTCGGTGAAGTCATCATTAAAGGACAAACGATTACCACGATGAATGAAGATGGACGGGCATCAATTCGTAATCAATTCATTGGCTTTGTGTTTCAATCCTTTCAATTATTACCTAATCTGACTGCATTAGAAAATGTGATGTTACCGTTGGAATTAACGGGGGATAAAAATGCTAAAACAGCCGCGACTGAATTTTTAGAAAAAGTAGGCTTAAAGGAACGCCTTCATCATACGCCGAAACAACTTTCAGGGGGGGAGCAACAGCGCGTCGCATTAGCGCGTGCCTTTGTGACTCGCCCTACAATTTTATTTGCCGATGAACCGACAGGAAATCTTGATAGTAAAACAGGACGGTCTATCATTGACTTATTATTCAAGCTTAATAAAGAGCAAAAAACAACGCTGGTGTTAGTGACGCATGATAAAGCCCTTGCTAAACGTTGCCGACGAAAAATTACGCTTGAAGCGGGTAAAATTATATGAAACACTCAACATTAGCTCTGCGTTTATTATGGCGAGAAGGTCGTTCAGGTGAACTGACTATTTTATTAATCGCCCTGATTATTGCGGTAAGTAGTTCAACTGCGATTAGTTTATTTGCCAATCGTTTGCATCGAACGATGAATTTTCAAGCCGCGACTTTTTTAGCAGGTGATCTAGTTGTTGCCTCGCCCACGTTATTACCCACAGTTTGGTATGCAAAAGCCAAACAATTTCATTTAAAACAAGCGGAAACGGCTGAGTTTTCCAGCGTATTAATGGAAAATGATGAGTTATTACTGGTAGGGGTTAAAGCGGTCAGCGATCAGTATCCCTTGCGAGGGCAATTAAAATATACTAAGACGGACTTTAGTGGCGAAAAAATAAGCTTAGAGCCGCCTCAAAAAGGCGAAGTCTGGGTTGAATTACGGATTTTATCGGCCCTGAAACTTAAATTAGGGGATGCGTTAACGATTGGGGAAACGCCACTGATAATCAGCCATATTCTTACCTATGAACCTGATAAACGTGGTGATATTTATAGCTTATCGCCCCGTGTCATCATGAATAAGGGGGATTTATCGGCAACAAAGGTTGTTCAGCCCGGTAGTCATGTGCATTATTTTTTCCAATTTAGTGGGGATCAATCCGATATTATTGATTTCAAACACTGGGCCCTGCCTTATTTAAATTCGTCTCAACGGATCATGGACATTCATGAAGACCGTCCTGAACTCAGTACCGCGTTAATCCGTTCGGAACGTTATTTAGGGTTATCCAGTATTTTGGTGATTTTAATCGCAGGCGTGGCTATTGCAATGGCAACGCAGCGTTATAGTCAACGACACTTTAATACCTCGGCGATTTTACGGTGTTTAGGTTGTAAACAAACCGAAATTTTAGAGTTATATGCCTATCAATTTTTATATTTAGGTATTTTTGCCAGCACAATCGGTTGCATTATTGGCTGGTTTGGACAGCAACAATTGTTTCAATTACTGGCAAATTTATTACCTAGTAAGGTGGCTGACCCTAGTTTTTTCGCCTTAGTTTTAGGTTTTTTAACGGGGATCATTATATTATTCGGCTTTGCCTTCCCCCCGTTATTGCGTTTAAAAAAGGTTTCCCCCTTAAGAGTATTACGTCGTGATTTAACCCCGTTACCCAGTAGCGCATGGTTAGTTTATAGTTGCGCGTTGGGGTTGGTCGGTGTGCTTATTTGGCATTATACGGATGATCTTGAAATGACCTTGACCTTACTGGGAGGAAGTTCAATTATTTTATTAGTTTTAGGGGTTATCCTCTATTTTCTAATTATTTTTGTGCGTCGCTATTTATTTAAGTTACCCTTAAGTTGGCGATTGGGTCTTCAAGCTTTATTCCGCGAGCCGAAAGCGACAGTCGGGCAGTTATTAGCCTTTAGTTTGACCTTAGTGGCGATGATTTTAAGTTTTATCGTCAGTCATGATTTGATTCGTGATTGGCAAAAACAATTGCCTGAAAATACGCCGAATCATTTCGCGCTTAATATTTTCCCTGAGCAATTGGCTTGTTTTGAAGAAAGTTTAAACGCTGAAAAAATTCAACTGAGTCAATTGTACCCAATTGTAAAAGGGCGGTTAGTGAAAATTAATAACACGCCTGTACAGCAAATCGTCAGTAAAGATACACAGGGACAACGCGCGACACATCGAGATTTAAGTTTAACCTTCACCGCTGCCTTGCCTGATGATAACCCGCTTGTTGAGGGGGTATGGTGGGCAGAAGAGACGACTGAAAAAGGGTGGGTTTCCATTGAAGAAAAATTAGCGAAAAGTTTAAAGGTTAAGTTGGGTGATAACTTAACCTTTACTGTGGGCAGTATGCAATTTGATGCGCGTATTAGCAGCATTCGTAAGGTAAACTGGGAATCTATGAAGCCTAATTTTTATATGATTTTTTCACCTGCAACCTTAGAAAATTATGCGCATACCTATTTAACCAGCTTTTATGTCCCTAAAGAAAATAAAAATAGCCTCAATCACTTGGTAAAAGAATACCCTGCCATGACATTATTGGAAGTGGATGCTATTTTAACGCAACTTAAAACTATTTTAATGCAGCTCACGCAAGCGATTAACTACTTGCTTTATTTTGCCTTGTTAGCGGGGTTTACCGTTTTATTTGCGGCGGTTTATGGCACATTAGATGATCGTATCTATGAAAGTGCATTAATGCGAACCTTAGGCGCAAATCGAAAATTATTACAAACCAGTCATTTAGTTGAATTTTCATTATTAGGCTTTATTTCTGGTTTGTTAGCGATTATGATTGCAGAAGCTTTAATTTTTGGACTCTATCATTATGTACTGCATCTTGAGTTTCATTTTCATGGGTTATTATGGGGGTTGACACCTATTATAGGTGCGCTTACGGTAACGATTGCAGGTTATATGGGGGTTAAAAAAGTTGTAAAATCGCCACCAATGGGGGTATTACGAATGACAGAAGACAGATAATCAAAAAAAGCTTATTTTCATTATTTTAAAAATTAGGATTACATCTATGATTAAATTATTAACAAAAACACTGCCTTTAAGTGTTTTATTATTGACGGCCTGCGCTCAGCAAAGTGGTTGGACTCCAACGGTTGACAGTTATAACGACCCCAATGCCCATTTACTTAAACAAGATATGAAAGAGTGTGAGCAGCTTGCAAAACATTCTTCGGGCGATACGATTAAAAAAGCGGCGATTGGTACGGGTGTGGGTGCGGTTGCAGGGGGTGCTGGTGGTGCCGCTATTGGCGCAGGATCAGGTCTTTATAGTGGGCGTAATATAGGCAGTCGTGCAGGCACAGGGGCGATTATAGGCGCTTCTGTCGGCGCGATTACAGGCGGCGTTCAGCAAGGTTATCAATCAAATAGTCAATATAAGAAAATTTATTCGGATTGTTTAAGAAATCGTGGACATCGCATACTTGATTAAGATTTATTATGCTGTAGAGATACGACGAGTTCGTATCTCTACAAACGATTGTTTCGTAAAGTGTTGGTTTTACATTACCCACGCGCTCATTACTAACCTTTTGTTAATTTCTTCTGATTATGGATGATTATAAAAAATCATTATTTTTCCATTGGGTTTTATTGGTTATTTATAGCGGTATTAATATTTATACGGTTTATAGTCTTTCTCATTCGTGGCCAACGAAGGGGTGTTTATCTTGGTTTTGGTTAATCCTTTTTTGCCCTTTTTTTCTGTATTATTTTATTTCTATTTGTTATTCGTTGGCGAAAAAAGAAGATTTTTGTTGGAAACGATGTTTAGGGATAGGCACGCTTATTTTGGGTATTTTATTGGCGGGTGGATTATTACGCTATACACAAAAAAGTGCATTACGGAAACTTAACCGTGCTTACGGGCCTATGATTGAGAAGATTCGAGAGAAGATGCCGATGCCTTGTGAAGGGGGGTATTTTGATATTCCTACGGTGGTTACTTATAACGGACGTAGTAATCGTATGATTAAGGAGGATGGAATCCCTGTCGGTTCTTTATGGTACGGTGACGGGCGTTTTGTTTTGCAATTTTTGGGCGGGTCTGTGGATGTGGATGGCAGTACGTTGTTTTATGATTCACGAATAGCGGAATGGCAAATTTTTCATAATGATGATTTACAGCGGCTTGATGCGTTTAAGCGTAGTTTGTTGACGTTGTATGAATGTGATGATTTTTAGATGGATATGATTAAGAATGTGCCTGTGTTGCGGTTTCCTGAGTTTTCGGGGGATTGGGAAGTTAAATTATATGGAGAGATATATTCCTTTTACTCTACAAATTCACTTTCAAGAGATAAATTAAATTATGATAATGAAAATGTAAAAAACATCCATTATGGAGATATACATACAAAATTTAATACTATGTTTAATATTAAAAATGAATATGTACCATTTATAAATAGCGATGTTAATTTATCAAAAATTAAAAAAGAAAGCTACTGCTTAAATGGTGATTTAGTGATAGCTGATGCTTCAGAAAACTATGATGACATTGGTAAAACAATGGAAATTATTAATTTAAATGATGAAAAAGTAATAGCTGGTTTACATACATTTTTAGCAAGACCAAACAATTATGATATGGCTTTAGGTTATGCTGGATATTTATTACAGTCTTGGAAAGTAAGAAAGCAGATTATGACGATTGCTCAAGGTACAAAAGTTTTAAGCTTATCAACAAGTAGGTTAGCAAAAATAAATTTAAACCTTCCACAATTTAAAGAACAAACCAAAATCGCCAACTTTTTAACCCAAATCGACAGCAAAATAGGACAGTTAAGCAAGAAAAAACAGCTTTTAGAACGCTATAAAAAAGGAGTGATGCAAAATATTTTTTCTCAAGCGTTGAGATTTAAAGACGACAACGGTAATGCTTACCCTGATTGGGAAGTTAAGAAGTTAGAGTTAATTGCAACTTTTCATAGAGGGGGAGGTTTATCTAAATCTGATTTAGATAATAAAGGAAGTAATGAATGTATTCATTATGGTGAATTATTTACTTTATATAATGAGGTTATCAATATAGTTAATTCTAAAACAAATAAAAATGAAGGAGTTAAGAGTAAAGTAGGAGATATTTTAATGCCTAGTTCGGATGTTACTCCTCAAGGATTAGGAAAGGCTTCTGTATTAATGAAAAGTAATGTTTTATTAGGTGGAGATATTAATATTATAAGAAGTAATGAAAGAATAAACTCTATATTTTTAAGTTATTTAATTAATTATGATAAAAATAAAGTTATTCGCCTTGTTACTGGTACTACAGTAAAACATATTTATACTAAAGATTTGAAAGTTATTGTTGTTAATTTCCCTTCATCATTTAAAGAACAAACCAAAATTGCCAACTTTCTAACCGAACTCGACCAAAAAATAAACCTCGTAGAAAAACAACTAAATGGCACAAAGGACTATAAAAAAGGACTACTGCAACAACTGTTTGTTTAATCTCGCGTAGGGTGGATAAACGTAGCGTTATCCACCAAAACCTCGTTATGACATAATGCTTATTTGGCATCCTTCATTTCTCGGTTGATCGTTTAAATTGGAGTCCAAAACATGTTTTGGACTCCAGATTGCTAATATTTTCACCGCCTCTTTAGCTATTGACGAGTCACGAAAATAGCTAAAACTATTGGACTCCACGTAATTTTTTAATGCTGTTCAAATGCTTATGGCGTATGACGCTATCGCTTATACGTCCTACGATACTCAAATAAATCTATAAATTTTTAAAGGCATCCACGTCATAAACCGATATGAACTACACGCTTAACGCACTTTGTCCCAATTGCTTTAAGGTTAGCCGACAAAAACAGTGCCAATCTTGTAACTTTGATCGAACAAGTTATCGTGAAGAGGAGCAACACTTACCCTTATTTAGCATCATCGGCGAACACTACACCCTTGGGCGTGTCTTAAGTAGCAGTGAACTCGCCCTTGTTTATAGGGCAAAAAGAGATAATGAAAATGAATTATTTGTTATCAAAGAATATTACCCCGAACAATTGGCAGGACGCGCGCGTGACGGAAACAATATCAAACCTAAAAATGGAATAAAAAATAAACAAGCATTTGATTTTTATCATAAACAATTTATTAACGAATCTCATTTACTTGAAAACTGTCAAAAATACCCCGCAATCGAGGGGATTGTTCGCTATGCCGACTTAATTGAACAAAACAATACCCTGTATTTAGTGATGGAATATATAAAGGGCTGTACGTTATTTGATTTATGGTTAAACCAGCAAAAACTTTCTGAAAAACAAATTAAACTCTGGTTAAAACCCTTATTAGATACTCTGGAAAAATTACATCAACGTAATTATTATCATCAAAATATTAGCTTAAAAAATATATTTTTACGTGACGGCGATGACAAAATAAACCAACCTGTTTTAATGGACTTTGGATTATCACTTCAAACAATACAACCGTCTGTTACAAACCTTAATGCTATTAAATATAAAGCTCCTGAGCAACATATTGATAACCCTGAAACCCACATAGATGCCTTAACCGATTTATATTCATTGGGGGCCGTTTTATTTCATTGTATTAATGGCAAAGAAATGCCTAATATTGAAATACGCCGCATGGGTTCCGCTTTAGTCTTTATTAAAAATGTTGACCCCACCTTAAAAAAAACCATTGAACGTTGTTTAGCGTTATCTAAAAAAAATCGCCTTCAAACAGTAGCGGCGTTAAAAAAACTTTTAATTCCATTTTTTTCATCATCAAATCAGATATTTCCTAATGCGTCACTCGAGGAGCAACGTAAACGTGATTCCGCACTGTGGCAGCAAACTAAAAAAGCCGAGAACATTAAAGCCTACCAAAGTTATTTAGATCATTGTGAACTCGGTGAGCAAGCCGAAATTGCCGTAGAAGCCATTAAGCGTTTAAAATTAGAAGCGCGATTAATTGCCTTAGAAAATCAAAATGGCGTATCCCCAAGCATTAAGATTATCGAACACTTTTCACTGAGTACCTCGCAAGATAAATTGATCGATGGGCAATTGGCTCCTGTGATGGTGCTTATTCCTGAAGGTCGTTTTTTAATGGGATCCGCAGAAACAGAAATAGATCGTTTTGAAAATGAAACCCAGCATGACGCGGTTATAGAAAAACCCTTTCATATTGGAAAATATCCTGTCACCTTTTCGGAATATGATTTATTTTGTGAACAAACAAGTTTGACACATAGCCCTAAAGAAAAGCCCGATGATTCAGGATGGGGTCGAGGAGCGCGTCCTGTTATTCATGTTTCATGGTTTGATGCGATGGCTTATTGTGAATGGCTTTCCGAGCAAACAGGAAAAAATTATAAATTACCCACTGAAATTGAATGGGAATATGCCTGCCGTGCTAAGTCTGAAACCGCTTATTATTTTGGTCCAGCGACGAAGGAATTAAAAGATTATGCGTGGTATCGAAAAAATGCGGAGGCTAAAACCCATGAGGTGGGCTTAAAACAGCCTAATTTTTGGGGAATTTATGATATGCACGGTAATGTATGGGAATGGACTTCATCAAAATACCATGAAAGTTATAGTCTTGATGAAATGCAGCTTGCAGATAATCTTTTTTTTCATCCCGTCGTCCGAGGGGGATCATGGGATTATATTCCTTGGTGGTTACGTTCAGCCTATCGTGATGGTTGGGAAGCCAGTTATCGCAATAGCGACCTAGGATTTCGGGTTATTAGAACCTGTTAATTCATCCGCTCACACCGCTCAATTTAATAATAATCACCTATTGATGATCTTGCTAGGAAATATACTGCTTTGAAACCTAATTCTACCCGCCGTTGGCAACAACAATTAACTGATGCCTTTAAATCTATTTCAGATCTTTACACGTATTTAGAACTTGAGCAAAATACTCCCTTTTCAAAGACAGCGCAGCTTAATTTTCCGTTACGTGTTCCACAAAGTTTTGCCGAACGAATGGAAAAAGGCAATCCGAATGACCCGTTATTAAAACAAGTACTGCCACTTATCCAAGAAACGCAAACCGTTGCAGGATTTGGTCTTGATCCTGTGGGTGATTTAAATGCGATGGTCGAAACGGGTGTTATTCATAAATATCAAGGACGAGCGTTATTTATTAATACGGGAAGTTGTGCCATTCATTGCCGTTATTGTTTTCGGCGGAATTTTCCGTATACCGATTTTCAGTTAGGTAATCAAAAACAACGGCAAGCGGTGGCTTATTTACAACAACATACGGATATTCATGAAGTCATTTTAAGTGGCGGCGATCCGCTGTTATTAGCCGATGATAAGCTTGCTAAATTAATACAGCAATTAAATACGATTCCGCATTTAAAACGGATTAGAATTCATAGTCGTTTACCGATTGTCTTGCCCGATCGAATTACAGATGAGCTAATGAATGCGCTCGTACAAACGAATAAAGACATCATTATGGTGATTCATTGTAATCATACGAATGAATTAAATTTAGACGTGAAACGGGCGTGTGAAAAAATGCGTGATGCTCATATTATGTTACTAAATCAAAGTGTTTTGTTAAAAGGTATTAATGATGAAGTTGCTCAATTGGGGCAATTAAGTGAAAAATTAGTTAGTTTTGGCGTGATGCCCTATTATTTACATTTACTGGATAAAGCCGCAGGAACCGCCCATTTTGAGGTCTCAAAAGCAAGAGCCATTTTATTAATGCGTGAATTACAGGCCCACTTATCAGGTTATTTAATCCCTAAATTAGTACAAGAAGAAGCAGGCGAAAGGGCAAAAACACAGATAGATTATTGATTAAATCGTTCAGGAATTTCAACCATAACAGCATCGGATTCATGTCTATCTTCAATCGTTATTGTTGCGTTTAAGGTGTTTTTTTTAAGTAAATTTTGAGGATCAAATACGGGCTTAGGGAGGATTATAGGCGGTGTTACTCGCATAATCTCTAACGTATTGTTACGTTGTATTTCTTCAATATTTTGAAAATTAAATTGCAATAATAATAAGATAAATAACGCCCCTAAACCAAAAGCGATAATAATGAGTAAGTTTAAATTTTTTGAGGCCCAAGATAAAGAGCTCGCATAATTTTTGGTGTTACGATTAGGTAACGTTGCGACTTTATAAGCAATAATACTGGTATTGTCCTGTATAGGATTATTTTTAGAGCGAATAGCCAGCATTAACGCCTCTGTTAATAACGCCATATCATAATGCGGATTCTGCTGTAAGATGGCGCTTATTTCATCCGTAGTTAAGGTTTCTATGCCATCACTGGCAAGCAGTAAAATATCATTTTCCAACAGCTCAAACGGTTTTTTAGGCGCATCAATCAAGGCGATGGCCTTGCCATTTAAAACCGATCGTAGACTATGCCTTAAGGGTTCATTTTTGGCTGCTTCTTCAGTCATTTCACCTAATTTCGCCATTCGCATGTAAACACTGGCCATTGAATGGTCTTGATTTAGACGAATTAGGGTTTCATTTCGATACAGCCAAAGCGGTGAGTCGCCCACACTCACCCAATGTAACTGCTTATTATTCACATGGGCCACTAATAAAGTGGTCCCCATTCCTTTAAGTTCGGGCTGTATAGAGACTCGTGTTGCCAGTGCGTTATTAGCCTCAGCTAATCCTAGCTGTAATCGGTTGACAATATCTTTTTGATCGTTTTGGTACGTTGCTATAAATTGCTGAACGACTAATTGACTGGCTTTTTCCCCATCGACATGACCCCCCATTCCATCGGCTAATAAGAGTAATGATTCTTCACCCTCACTCTTAGTCGTTGAAAGCGAAAGATACCGGATGGTATCTTCTTGCTTTTCTCGGTGGCCTAGTAACTGTTTTGCCGCACAGAGGGTTTTCATTACTCGACAACTTGATTTATCAGCATAGTAAAAGGGGCTGCTCCTTTAACGGCTACTTTCTCAGCTTTAATAAATAAGTCACCCTTATTTGACTGAGGTCGTCCTGCAAATGAAACTCGTGCCGTAATACTAACAAAATCAACTGAGGATAATTTAGCGGAGGGCATCGGTGATTTCGTATCATCTAAAATAATGGTTTTAGGTAAATCCTTAACCTGCAAGCGTTCTGCAGCTAAAGGCATTCTGCCGCCCATTTTTTGAGCAAAAACAAAAATAATATCATCGGCTTTAGTTTTCGCTTTTAATTCGCGGCTAATATCTAATTTAATTTCAATATGAGCCGAAGTGGTGGATTCTATTTTTGCCGTTGTTTTTTCCGCTGTTTTTATGGGCGCGGCGGCGATGGGTTTTTGACCTAATTTAGCGTTAGTTTGAGCAATAACAGGTTCAATAAAGCTGCTTAAAAGCTGTGGGCTGGCTTTAGTTTTTGCCTTTTCCCAATGGCCAACCGCTGTTTTTAAATCGCCTGCGGTATAAGCTTGTATGCCTTTAATAATTAAAGCAGAGGATTCAAGTGGGTCTAGGGTCAATGCGGTGTTCATCGCTTTTTCTATTTCAGGAGTGATGACTTCACCCGCGGCTTGAAATAACATTTGAGCATACGAACCCATCACAGCGGCAAGATTAGGATCGTCTTTAGGCATTTGTTTCATTGCAGATGAAAATGCATCAGCCGATTTAGCAAATTTTCCAGTCGCAGAATAGGTATTGGCTAATAAGAACCATTTTTCTAAATCATTAGGATTTTTTTGCAATTTTTGTTCGAGCATAACGATGATTTTATCAAAACTAGGGGCCTCTTTTTTCGTCGTTGCCGTTTGTTTTGGTTGCTCAGATGCCGCTTCTGCATTCATTGTTAACGATAATGCAAAATCATCACTACGACCGATTTTCAAATAAATGCCAAAACTAATCCCAATGACCAGTAAGGTAATGACACTACTCACCATCCAATGGGAGGGTTGTATGGAAATCGGTTTTAAAGGAGTCTCAACATTAGTCTGAACATCAGTCAATAAGGATTTTTCGAGTTCAATCTTAAGTTGTAAAAAAGTATCCTCATTTAAGTTGCCTTGCAGCTTTTCGTACTCTAATTCAGCGAGTCGTTGTTTAAAAATATCAATATTTTGTTGTTTATCACTTAAGCTAGCCTCACTATGATGCGGCTTTATTAATGGAAAAAAGATAACCAGCAGTGCGATCAGAGATAATCCCGCAAAAATCAACCATAATTCTGTCATTATTTTTTCTCATTCGTTGTATTTAATAAAGTTGCTAAGGTTCGCTGTTGTTGCGAGTTTAGCGTTGGATTATTTTCATTCGTAGACGTTTTTTTAAGTCGATGGCGTAAAATAAAACCCACAATAATCAAGCCAATAACTAATAATAGAATAGGACCATACCAAAGCAATAAGGTTTGCCCACTTACACGGGGCTTATATAAAACAAATTCACCATAACGCTCCAACATGTAATCAATAATAACCTCGTCAGATTTATCTTTTTCGAGCATTTGATAAACTTTCATCCGCAAATCAGTTGCTATTTCTGAATTTGAGTCGGCTAGCGTTTGGTTTTGACATTTAGGGCAACGTAATTCTGCAACAAGCGTTTGAAAACGATGTTGTTTTTCGTCATCCTTAAATTGATAAACATCAATGGCAGCCAATACATTCAATGACATGACACTTAAAATAAGCATTAAAATTTTATTCATTAATCATGCCTTTTAATTTTTTCCAAACGTCTTCGGTGACGACACCGACATGGCGATATGTAATAATCCCATTTTTATCTAATAAATAGGTTTCGGGTGCGCCATAAACGCCTAAGTCTAACCCCAACATACCTGATTCGTCATAGATATTAAATTGGTAAGGATCACCGAGTTGTTCTAACCAATTTAAAGCCGCTTCACGATTATCTTTATAATTAAGTCCAATAATCGGAATTTTATTTTCTCGCGCCATTTTAAGGAGTTGAATGTGTTCTTGGCGACATGAAGGACACCACGTTGCCCAAACATTAACGAGTACAGGTTGACCGATAAGGTCGGCATTAGTGGCTATTGTATTAGCATTTTTTAGGGTTTCAACCTTAAAACTGGGGAAGGGTTTACCGAGAAGGGCGGAGGGTAATTCGGTGGGGTCAATACTTAACCCTTTCCATAAAAATGCCCCTAAAACGATAAATAAAGCTAAGGGAATAAATAATAACCCTCTTTTCATGAATAACTCCTAAGTTATTGTTTAGTTAGTATTAATAGTAAGTAGCCCATAGGTAGCTTGCGGAATACGGGCATTCGGCAACGTGTGTTTTAAAATATTTTAAAAGAAGTCTCGTGCGGATAATGGATAGGGACTAAAAGGAACGTCTAATGTTTTCATCAAACAGTAATTTTATGCGGCTAAAGAGCCAAATAAACGGTGTTCTCTGGCAGCAGAAAAGGCAAAAACCATTCGAATATCTTTGTGAGTTAGGCTTGGAAAATCATCTAAAACTTCTTGTTCGGTCATTCCACCTGCAAAATACCGAAGAATATCATAGACCGTTATTCGAGTTTCTTTGATACAAGGATTTCCACTGCGAATATCAGGCATAATTATAATGTAATCATTAAATTTCATGTACTTGATCCTCTTTCATTGATAATTTCATTCTTAATAAAAACTAAATTTTTATAAATTAATATTAAGTCATCTATTTTCGTGGCATCAAAGTTCTCTGAAATAAAATAGTGATATTTTGCCGTTTTTAATTTTTCTAAAATAACAAAATGCCAATTACCACCAATGACATAAGCCCCTTTGATATAGTTCCAATGATTTAATTCAATCGCACTAATAAGTTCGGCTAAAAGTTGAGGTCTTGGGTTGCCATACTCTTCACTACGTTTAAATTCTTGAATAAAAAAATAGGGTTTTTTACTTTGAAATAAGCCTTTTGAAATAACAAAATCAACCGTGCCATTTAAGATAAATTTTTCGGTACTATAACGCATGGGTAATTCATAAAACCCGCGTATCTCTTTGTCTTTTAAAATAAAGTTAATTCGATTGAGTAAGGGGCTGATTAGGTATATTTTTAGGTCTTCTTCATTATAATCATCAATTAAGCCTCTGTTTTGTTCAATTAGATTTTGTAAGAAATCAATGGTCACGGAGTTTAAGTTTATTTTATTATTAAACCAAGCGTCGAACTTATTTGTAGATAATTTTTTTTCAATATCAAACAGGGTTTTTAAATCACTTTCTCGAATTTTACTGTATTGATAGGTTGGGATTGAGGGGCTATCACTTTCTTTTAAAACAGAAAGTTTCCTTTTTAACGCATCTATTTCTTTTAATAAATTTAATTCAACGTCAGTTTTCATAAGTATTAGTTATCTTTTTTGGCTACTGACTTAAGACGGGACAAGCTCAGGACGAACGGTTAAACCTCGCCCCGTCTCTCTTTTTTAATATTCCCCATAAAACCAAAATCAGCCAGTTGTTCCAATGAATAAGGACAAGACTCTGGAAATTTTTTTAAAGGTAATTGGGTTTCAACAGCCGTATAACGGCGAGAATAGCCATAGCATTTTAAAATTCGCGCTTCTAAATTGTATTTTAAACTAGGATTATCTTGTAATACTTTTTTCAATACCAATACGTTGTTTATTAATCGAAATTTCCCAACTACTACCGCGTCGTTTAGGTTGAAACTGCCATTTTAGAAGGTGTTGCATCAATTCAATAAAACGACTTTCTAAGGCTCTTTTTTCACTTGCACCCATGCTTTCAATTTCCTCAATTACATGCTCGACATCAAGTTCAGTGAATTTTTTTTCTTTAAGAAGCATGGCATTTTTTGAAGCCCATGAGCAAAAATCTGTTTCATAAAGTGTGCTTAAATGACTCATTTTCTTACCTGATTTATAATAAGGGAGAAGATGATAAATACTCACCTTACCCAAAAAATCTAATCTAAATTATCGGTTACAGCCCCTTTAGAAGCTGAACTGACTAATTTAGCGTATTTAGCCAAAACACCGCGTGTATAACGAGGGCTAGGTTGTTGCCACAATACTTTACGGCGGGAAATTTCAGCATCATCTACATGCAAAGTTAATTGTTTCGTCTCGGCATCAATGGTAATTTTATCGCCATTTTCAATAATAGCAAGTGCGCCCCCAACATAGGCTTCTGGGGTAATATGACCCACAACAAAGCCATGAGTTCCCCCTGAAAAACGCCCATCAGTAATTAAAGCGACATCATTGCCTAAACCTTTACCCATGACAGCGGCAGTTGGTGATAACATTTCGCGCATTCCAGGGCCGCCTTGAGGGCCTTCATAGCGAATGACGATGACATCGCCTTTAACAATTTCACCGTCTAAAATACTTTTTAATGCCTGTTCTTCGGCTTCATAGACTTTTGCAGTACCTTTAAAGACTAAACCTTCTTTCCCTGTGATTTTAGCGACACTGCCTTCAGTGGCTAGATTGCCATATAAAATGGTCAAATGACTGTCTTTTTTAATCGGGTTATTTAAAGGACGAATCATATCTTGGTCAGCAGGATACGGTTTGACATCGGCTAAATTTTCAGCGAGTGTTTTTCCTGTGACGGTTAAGCAATCGCCGTGTAATAAACCTTGATCTAATAATTCTTTCATTAAGGGTTGAATGCCCCCAATTTCAATTAATTCGGCCATTTGATAGCGACCACTCGGTTTTAAATCGGCCACCATCGGAACCTTTGCACCAATACGGGTAAAATCATCTAAGCTTAAATCAACATCCGTGGCATTGGCCATCGCTAATAAATGTAAGACTGCATTCGTTGAGCCGCCTAAAGCAATAACAATGGTGATTGCATTTTCAAAGGCTTTTTTACTCATGATGTCACGCGGTTTAATATCTTTTTTCAAGAGTTCTAAAACGGCGGCACCTGCGCGTTCACAATCTAAACGTTTGTCTTCTGAAATAGCTGCTTGGGCAGAACTGTTCGGTAAGCTCATCCCTAGGGCTTCAATGGCAGATGCCATCGTGTTTGCCGTATACATACCGCCACAAGAACCTGCACCGGGTATGGCTTTGGTTTCTATCGCATGAAGTTCTATATCATCTATTTTATTATTAGCTCTGGCCCCAACGGCTTCAAAAACGGAGACAACATCTAGTTTTTTATCTTTATGACATCCTGGTAAAATTGTCCCGCCGTAGACAAAAACACTGGGACGGTTTAAGCGCGATAATGCAATTAAACAGCCTGGCATATTTTTATCACAGCCACCAATAGCAACGACCCCATCAAAACCTTGGCAACCCACGACGGTTTCAATCGAATCCGCGATGACTTCACGGGAAACGAGGGAATATTTCATGCCTTCTGTTCCCATTGAAATACCATCAGAAATGGTTATGGTATTAAAAATGACTGCTTTCCCTAATGCGTCATTAACGCCTTTAGCGGCATCATCGGCAAGTTTGTTGATGTGCATGTTACACGGGGTGACCATGCTCCATGTGGAAGCAATGCCTATTTGGGGTTTTTTAAAATCGTCTTCTTCAAAACCAACCGCATATAACATGGCTCGGCTGGGTGCGCGTTCCATACCATCAACGACTTGTGATGAAAATTGTCGTGTTTGTTTATCCGTTGAATTAGCCATTGATTGTATTTCCTTGGGCGTTGAGTGTTAAAAATATAGAGTCAACCTTTCAATATAAAGGTATTTCAGGGTTGGTTTGTTTAAAACTTTAAATGAGTTAAAACGTAATTTTTGGCATCCTTCATTTTTCGATTTACAGTTTAAATCGGAGTCCAATAGCTTTAGCTGTTGGCGAGTTACGAAAATAGCTAAAGCTATTTTACTCCACACTATTTTTTAAGAATAAAGTGTAAACAACTTTTAAGCTAAATGAAAGATGCCTAATTTTTATTTAAAGATCGCTAAGATAAGCGATTTAAAGGGGTCATAGGTTATACCGTGTGTGAAAACACGGTATAACATCAGAAAACTTAGGTGAAAGGGACTATTTAAGCTGGAGAGCCATTAATCCCAATTATGTGAGCGTTTACGCCAGCCTAATTTAGGTAAAATAGCGCCTAATAGGATGCTAAAAAAAATGGCGCAGCCTCCCCATAGAAACCACTCCAACTTTATATTTGCTTTTAACGTTTGATTTTCTAATTTGAATTCTTCAAGTTCTTTTTGAGTTTGAACCACTTGTTCTTGTAAACTATCGCGTTGCGTTTTAATTTTAATCGCATGAGAGGAGGTGTATTTTAAATCTTCAAGCTCTCGAGTTAATTTTTCACGTTCGACGGTTAATGAATTTTTAGAGGTTTCTGCGGCAGTAGAGTCACCACGAAGCATTAAAAGTTCGGCTTCTAATTCATCGTTTTCCTGACTAAGCTTATCCCGCTCTGTCGTGATGGTAACAAGGGCTAATTTATTCGTAGGTTCTGTGGTTGTCTGGCTATTTAAGACAAAAGCATAACGCCCATTAGGCATCCGTACTTTGGCAAAATTTGAACCGGGTTGCTTAGAAATGTAAGTTAAGGCGGTTCCACTCGGAAGTGTTGCAATAATTTTACTCTTATTACTGTCACCTGCTCTTAGGTTAATTTTGACATTATCCGTGACATAAAGAGTTTTGGCATGAACCCAACCAGTCATACTAAGTAACAAAAATAGTAACGTTATTTTTTTCACGAGTGTCTCTGTTATAAATTGAGGAAACGATTTTATCGAATTTAGCAACATATTAAAAATTCTAATAGTGCTTTTTGCGCATGAAGCCTATTTTCAGCCGCAATAAAAACGACGCTTTGATTTCCATCCATAATTTCCGTGGTTACTTCTTCGCCTCGGTGCGCAGGTAAGCAGTGCATGAACAACGCATCTTTATTAGCCTTAGCCATGATATTCTGGTTAACTTGATAATTTTTAAACGCTTGTTCGCGCTTCTTTTGTTCTTGTTCTTGCCCCATACTTGCCCAAACGTCAGTGACGACTAAATCAGCATTCATTGCCGCTTGTTCGGCAGAGTCACATAATTGTACTCGCTTATCCGTTCCCGCTAACATTGAATCTAAGGGTTGGTAGTCTTTAGGGGTGGCTATGTTAAGTTTAAACCCAAGTGACATGGCCGCATTGATATAAGAATGGCACATATTATTACCATCACCGATCCAGCAGACTGTTTTTCCTGCAATATCGCCGCGTAACTCAAAATAAGTTTGCATATCAGCCAGTAACTGACAGGGGTGTAATAAATTAGTCAGGGCATTAATAATAGGGACTTTTGAGTGCTTGGCAAAGATGGTCACGGTTGAGTGTTCAAAGGTGCGAATCATAATACAATCGACCATACTTGAAATAACTTTAGCACTATCTGTGAGCGGTTCACCTCGTCCGAGTTGGGTATCTCTGGGGGATAAAAATAAAGCACTGCCGCCGAGTTGTGCCATCCCCGCTTCAAAAGAAACGCGCGTGCGAGTGGATGATTTTTCAAAAATCATCGCCAATACCTTACCTTTTAAGGGTTGAAAATCAGGATCGCGATTGTTTTTTAAGACGATTGCTCGGGCAATTAAAGCTCTGAATTCATCGCTGCTAAGGTCGTTTAGGCTAATAAAATGTCTTGGTTGAGTCATTGCTACTGAGTATATTTTTGAATTAGGGCGGATAGTATGTCCACTAACAGTTCTATTTGTGCGTCATTAATGATTAAGGGCGGTAACAAACGGATCGTTTTTTCATTGGTTACATTAATTAATAAACCTTCTTCTAGTGCTTGATTGACTAAATCTGTACACGGTAGGGTTAAATCAAGTCCTATCATTAATCCTTGGTGACGAATATGAGTAACTTTTTTATTGGCGTGTAATTTTTGAGTTAATAAGGCGACAATTTTTTCCCCTTTTAGTTGGGCGGTGGGGATTAAATTATCATCGTCTAAGGTTTTTAAAACAGCCAGTGCCGCGCTACACGCTAAAGGATTCCCTCCAAATGTAGAGCCGTGCATTCCAGCGGTTAATAAGGTGGCTGCTTTTCCACGTGCTAAACACGCGCCAATAGGAACCCCATTGCCCAAGGCTTTTGCAAGGGTACATACATCAGGGAGAATAGGGCTGTGTTGATAGGCTAAAAATTTCCCTGTTCGTCCAATACCTGTTTGAATTTCATCAACCATCATTAAGAGTTGGTTTTGATCACAAAGCGTGCGAATTTGATTGAGGTAGTCAGGGGCAGGAATATTTACCCCGCCTTCGCCTTGTATGGGTTCCACTAAAATGGTAACGCAATCTTTATGGGCTGCAATCGCAGCTTTTAGGGCGGGAATATTATCAAAGGGTAGATGAATAAAGCCCTCGACCAAGGGGGCGAAGCCTTGATGTACCTTGGGGTTTCCAGTTGCACTTAAGGTCGTCATGGTTCGACCATGAAAACTTTTTTCCATAGTAAGGATGATCGGTTTTTTAATGCCTTGCTGATAGCCGTAAGCTTTCGCAATTTTAATGGCGGCTTCATTGGCTTCCGCGCCTGAATTACTAAAAAAAACGTTATCCATCCCGCTTTTTTCACATAATTGTTGAGCCAGTTGTTCTTGAGCTGCGATACCGTAGAGGTTCGAGGTATGAATTAAGGCTTTACTCTGTTTACAAATAGCGTCATGAACCGCGGGGTGGGCATGGCCTAAATTACAGACAGCGATGCCTGATAAGGCATCTAAATAGCGTTTCCCCTTTTCATCCCATAACCAAGCCCCCTCGCCTTGACTAAAAGTAACGGGCAAACGCCCATAGGTTGGCATAATATGGCTACGCATGACATCATCCTGTACTAAAACAAAAAAGGCAGCCATTAGCTACCCATTTAAAAAACCCTTAATTATAATTTTCTATAACATTTCTAGCAAGCCTTTGTTTTTAAATAAGGCTTTTTTTATCGTCCTATTCTTGATAGTATTACTGGGTTTTATAATTATCTTAAGAGTAAAAATGATGGACGTTATTGAAAAAATTAAAGATCAACTCTCAAATCCCGTTGTTGTTTATATAAAAGGGACGCCTGATTTTCCTCAGTGTGGATTTTCGGGACAAGTCGCGCAGGTATTACAAGCGTGTCAGGCAAAATTTACCTATGTGAATATTTTAGAAGACCCTGAATTAAGAGAAGCCTTAAAAACGTATTCAAATTGGCCAACCTTTCCTCAACTTTATATTAATGCTGAATTGATTGGCGGTTGCGATATTATTACCGAGCTTCATGGTAAAGGCGAATTAGAGCCTATGATAACAACGGCAAACAAGGCGGCTAATTAGATCGCATAGGACGGGCTTTATCGGATAAAATAGAGTGAAAATAAATTTGTTCACTCTATTCTCTTCGAATTCACGTTTTAAGTGGGCGACTATTTTTATCATTTCCTTTAAGAATTGAAATTAAATAACGCCGTCAAATATAGTTCAATAAATTTAAACGGGGCAGGGTAGGGTACAGTATCCACTATTATTGTTAAACCTGCATCCTTTCTCTATTTATGCGTCATTTTTATGCAACCTATTATTCGTAATCAAGGCTTACAAGACTATCAAACGGTTTGGCAGGCTATGGTGCAATTTACCCAAGCACGAAAACCCGACACGGTAGATGAGCTATGGGTGGTTGAACACCCCCCCGTTTATACTTTTGGGGTTAATGCAAAAACAGAGCATTTACTGCGTGAAACAACTATTCCCGTGGTTAAGTCAGATCGAGGCGGGCAGATTACTTATCATGCACCTGGGCAACTAATTGTTTATACATTACTTGATATTGAACGCTTACAATGGGATGTTCGTCAATTAGTCACGTTATTGGAACAGGTCATGATTGAAAGCCTTTCATATTATGGGTTAAAGGCGACAGCAAAAAGTGAGGCGCCTGGGGTTTATATTGATACTAAAAAAATAGGATCTGTTGGCCTGCGAATCAAAAAAGGGAAAAGTTATCATGGTTTAAGTCTTAATAACACCCTTGACCTAGCCCCTTTCGATGCAATTAATACCTGTGGTTTTAAAAACTTAGAGGTAACCAAACTTCAAAATTTAGGCGTTACTATTCATACAAATGAATTAGCGATTCCTGTTCTTCATGCTCTGCTGACGGCGATAACCTCATGAGTTTAAAAGCCCCTTCTCGTTTAACCCCGACCACCCATCAACGTAACAGTGAAAAATTAGCACGTATTCCGATTAAAGTTCAACCCACGGATACGTTATTACGAAAGCCTGATTGGATACGAATAAAATTAGGGGGCAATAAAAAAGTTTCTGAGTTACAACAGGTCTTAAGGCATAATGGCTTACATACGGTTTGTGAAGAAGCGGCATGTCCCAACTTGGGCGAATGCTTTAATCAAGGAACCGCTACGTTCATGATTATGGGGGACTTATGTACCCGCCGTTGTCCCTTTTGTGATGTCGCGCATGGAAAACCGTTGGCATTGGATCCCCAAGAGCCTATTTTATTAGCAAAAACAATTGCACAAATGAAGTTAGCTTATGTGGTTATTACCTCGGTTAATCGAGATGATTTACGCGATGCAGGCGCAGGACATTTTGCGGCCTGTATTGATGAAATTCGTCGCGTGAGTCCCAATACGAAAATTGAAATTTTAGTAC
The DNA here is from genome assembly GCA_030949405.1 of Methylococcales bacterium. Classification (NCBI taxonomy): domain Bacteria; kingdom Pseudomonadati; phylum Pseudomonadota; class Gammaproteobacteria; order Methylococcales; species Methylococcales bacterium. The sequence goes on from JAUZSN010000002.1 coordinate 1,557,362, forward strand.
CTGATTTTCGTGGACGAATGATGAAAGCATTGGATAGCTTACAAAAATCCAGTTGTGATGTGTTTAACCATAATCTGGAGACCGTTCCTAGACTTTATCCAGAAGCCCGTCCAGGGGCAGATTATCAGGTATCATTAGACTTATTAGAACACCATAAGCAGCAGCATCCTGATGTCCCGACTAAATCGGGATTAATGCTGGGACTCGGTGAGCATCGTGACGAAGTTATTCAAGTTATGACGGATTTAGTCGCTCACGGGTGTTCGATGTTAACGCTAGGGCAGTATTTACAACCGAGTAAGGCGCATTTAGCGGTTAAAGCTTATATCACCCCTGAACAATTTGATCGCTATGCCCAAATTGCAACTGAATTAGGATTTAAGCAGGTGGCAAGCGCGCCTTTAGTGCGATCATCTTATCATGCAGATTTACAGGCGAGTGCTTTAATTTAAACTCCGTGTTTCATTATTGATATAAACACGCTCAGTTAAGTCGGTCATTATTAAAAGCGGGCTATTATTCTCTAATAAATTTTTTGAGTCGTGTGATGTGACTACGCGAATTTAAGTAATTAGTCGGTTATATTTTGTGATACTCCCCTTATATTTTGGGCAATTAATTTAATTAATGGTATCTTTTATGGTCTCATAAGCAGATGTTTTATTTTACTTAGATACGTTTAATATGTTTAAAAAAAAACAGTTATTTATTCTAAATTTTATTGCTTTATTCGCTTATATTTTAGGGCGATATGTCGGGCATTTGCTTGTACTCTTACCGAATGATGTAAGTCCTATTTGGCCACCAGCAGGGATTGCATTAGCACTCGTATTACTCTATGGTTATCGTGTTTTACCTGGAATTTTTTTAGGGGCTTTCGTTACCCAACTCGTTCCTTTTTTTTTCCCATCTTTACACCTAGCGTTTGACGCGCTATTAATCAGCCTTTTTGTGACGTTAGGTGTTTGCTTACAAGCGATATTTGCAACCTATTTAATACAACGTTTTGTCGGTAAAAATGATCCTCTTATTGAAGATTTAAAAATTCTTAAATTTTTATTTTTAGGATCCATCCTTGGCTCATCGTTATCGCCTATTTTTTTATCAATTGAATTATTTTATCGACAGAGTGATATAACCTCGGCGAAATTATTATCGTATTGGTTGACAGAATGGAGTAGCGAGGCGATTGGTATCCTAATTATGATGCCTTTGTTATTTATTTTTTTTGCTAAGCCCCGTAAATTATGGAAAAAACGATGTAATTATGTAGGTTACCCTTTGGTTCTGTTATTGATACTTTCAGTGACTATTTTTAATTATAGTAAACAGCAAGAAGCCATTCGTATCAAAGAGGTTTTTAGTCATGAAAGTCACTTATTAGATGATGCATTATTTAATAGATTAAAGTCCTATCAAACGGTTAATTTAATTTTAAAGGGTTTTTTTCAAAATTCATTATTTATTAGTCAAGAGGAATTTAAAGGCTTTAGTACAGTCATTTTAAAGCAATATCAAACTTTAATTTCCATCGAATGGATTCCCTTGGTTCAGCAATCAGAGCGAGCAGAATTTGAAGTCTTATTTAACCAGTGCATTTATGAAAAAAATGCGAATAATATCGCTTTAATCGCTCCTGAAAGAAGTCAATATTATCCTGTTGCGTATATTGAACCGATGCAAGGTAAAAAAAATGTTTTAGGATTTAATTTAGGCTCTAATCCTAGGATTAAAAAGGCTTTATTACTGGCATCGGAATCAGAAGAGTTAGTGGTGACTGAAAAGTTAGTGTTAACTGAAAGTATGATGGATGGTATACGATTTTATTCGGCTATTTTTTCACCGAGACAGGGGGATAAATTAGAACTTAGGGGATTTGTTGCGAATACATTTTCAATTAGTAATGAGATCAAAGCGTTAAAAACACAAAATAATAAATTAGAAATAGAGTTAGAAATTTTAGCAGGTAGCACGGTTATCTATAGTTCATTAACGCATGAAAATTCTAAAAAATTACAGACATTTTCTCTGCTCCGAAGTAGTATTTTATCCGTTGCTAATCAACGCTGGAAAATAAACTATGCTCCGTCAAAAAACTTTATGTTGATGCAAAAATCATGGGGGCAATGGTGGTTAACATTGGGGGGATTTTTATTTACAGGGTTAACAGGCTTTGTCTTACTCATGTTAACGGGAAGAACATTAAGAACAGAAGAATTAGTACGGTTACGCACGTTAGATTTAAGTAAGGCTATTAAGGCAAGAGATCAGCATAATAAAGTTTTACACGCGATGGTAAGCCCCATTTCGTTAGATGCGTTATTAGCCTTGGTTGTAGAAACTACAGAGGCGGATAATTCAGAAATTTTATGTTCGATTTTATTAGTAGATGAGTCGGGAGAATACTTAGTTCACGGAGCCTCGGGGGGATTGCCTTTATTTTATATCCAAGCTATTGATGGAATTAAAATAGGGGATTTAGTTGGATCTTGTGGGACGGCTGCGTATTTAAAAAAACGTATTATTGTTGATAATATTAGTCAGCATCCTTATTGGAAAAACTTTGCTGAACTGGCCCAAAAAGCAAACTTATCCGCTTGTTGGTCTGAACCTATTATGTCATCTAAACAGCAAATATTAGGTACATTTGCTATTTATTATCATGAGCCTAAAAGCCCTGATCAGGAAATATTAGACAAAATAACTCGGTTATCTCAGCTTATTAGTCTTGCTATTGAGAAAAAAACCAGTGAGTCTAAAATTCACTCGCTTGCTTTTTATGATGCGTTAACTAAATTACCTAATCGGCGTTTATTGTATGATCGCTTAAATACAGAATTAAAATTAGTCAAAGATCATTCTAATTATGGTGCTTTAATGTTTTTGGATTTAGATCATTTTAAAATATTGAATGACTCGTTAGGTCATCATATTGGCGATATGTTATTAATCCAAGTGGCGGAAAGACTAAAGAAATGCGTTCGTGAAGACGATACGGTTGCACGTTTAGGTGGCGATGAATTTGTAGTTTTACTTAAAAGTCATGATAAAAATTTGACGAGTGAACATGTATTGGATTATGCGTTAATGATTGCCGAACGTATTTTAGATGCCTTATATATTCCCTATACACTCGAAAAATATGAGCATGTTGTCACCTCAAGTATTGGAATTACCCTTTTTGGGAAGGATAATAACAATATAGACAATTTATTTAAACAAGCTGATACCGCCATGTATGAGGCTAAAAATAGAGGGCGTAATACCTTTAGTTTTTATAATAACAGTATGGCGGAGCAAGTTAATCAACGTTTACAGTTAGAACGTGATTTAAGAAAGGCGGTAAACAACGCTGAATTTACGTTATATTACCAAGCACAATATAATGAACGAGGACATATTACAGGTGCAGAAGCGTTGTTACGCTGGATACACCCCGAAAAAGGGATAATACCTGTTCCTGATTTTATGCCGATGTGTGAAGAAAGTGGTTTGATCCTAGTGATTGCGGAATCGACGCTAGAAATTATTTGTCAACAACTGGTTAAATGGCCTAGGCTTGCGACGATCTCATTAAATGTAAGCCCCCGTCATTTTTATCAACAGTTATTTGTAGAACAAATCAAACAAAAACTAAGCAAATACAGCTTGTCGCCGAATCGTTTAATGCTTGAAATTACTGAAGAAATTATTACTCAAAATGTAACTGAAAGTCTTGAAAAATTAAACGCTTTACAAGACTTAGGCATTCATATTTCTATTGATGATTTTGGTATAGGCCATTCCTCGTTAGCCGATTTAAAGAACTTACCCATAGATCAGCTTAAAATTGATCAAAGCTTTATTCGAGATGTTTGTACTGATAATAACGTTGCTTTAATTGTGGAAGCGATGCTCATGATGGGGATTCATTTAGGATTAAATATTATTGCGGAAGGGGTTGAAAATCAGGAACAAATACAATTTTTACAAAAAAATAAATGTTACCATTATCAAGGTTATTATTTTAGTAAACCCCTACCGTGCTTTGAATTTAGTCAGCTATTAGCGAATAAAATTAACCCTTTTGATTCTTCATCACAATAGCAGGCATTTTCACGGGCCGTTTTCCATAAAACAACCTGATTAACCTTAACACCTCAGCCGTTGGGTGTTCACCTACCGTCATAAAATGCGTATTTATATAAAATTCAACACAGGACTTCACATCTGAAACGTTGCAAACCCTCCTTTTTTATGGCGTTGTTTCTAGGTTATTGAAACGGAGGTTTTAACACGATGACTATGTGAATGACCGTATTGACCTGTAAGATTCATTAGGCAGAACCGTAGAAAAAATACGTCTTTGGATATTACAAGCATAAATTTTAATAGACAGATTAGTTATCGCTCAATATTTCTAGGGTAGCCCCTATTTCATATTGATCATTTTCTAAACTCACAACTCGCATAACAACGGCTTTAGCGGTTATCGGAGGTGTTAAGGTTTGTTGAGGATTAATGATAACATTTAAGGTATCATTAATATTTAATGCCTGTGAGCCAATAAAAGAAACCCCCGCTCCACTGAGTGTTGTACAGCGACCGGTATAACTTTCTTTACTGCCATCAGCGTGTTTATATTGAATTTCACAATCGACTTGCATTCTAAAAAATTCACGTTTTTCTCTAAAATCTGTCATTTAAAAAAAGTTCCTCTTAATTTAGTAAGCGTTTATTTTTAACAGGGGCTAACGAATAAGGTATCTTGTTCATGGGTTAGCGGTTTAAATTTTACTATAAATTAAGGTTATATGGGCTTTGATTTGTCGGGAACGCTGACTATTTCAGTAAAGTTGTGTAAAATTTAATTACTAACTATCCTCTAATTATCACTACTTGAGTTAATAATGACCAAAGAAACTGTTCTCACAGGGATTACGACCACAGGAACCCCGCATTTAGGTAACTATGTCGGGGCCATTCGTCCTGCTATTGAGGCGAGTAAAAATTCAGCGCTCACGCCTTTTTATTTTTTAGCGGATTATCATGCCTTAATAAAATGTCAGCAACCTGAGTTAGTGAGACAATCCAGTTTAGAAATTGCAGCGACTTGGTTAGCTTTAGGCTTGGATACGTCAAATGCGGTCTTTTATCGTCAATCCGATGTGCCTGAAATTATGGAATTAATGTGGATGTTGACCTGCGTTACTTCAAAAGGACTGATGAATCGTTCCCATGCGTATAAAGCGGTGGTGGCTGAAAATGAAGGTCAAGACCCTGATAAGGGAATTACTATGGGGTTATTTAGTTACCCTGTCTTAATGGCGGCGGATATTTTAATATTTAACGCCCATCAAGTGCCAGTTGGTAAAGATCAAATTCAACATATTGAAATGGCCCGCGATATTGCCAGTCGTTTTAATCATATTTATGGGGATCATTTTGTTTTGCCCAAGGCGATTATTGATGATAATTCCGCCACCTTATTAGGTTTGGATGGGCGTAAAATGAGTAAAAGTTATAATAATACCATTCCTTTATTTGTGCCTGAAAAGAAGCTTAAAAAATTAATTAATAAAATAAAAACAAATTCCTTAGAACCTGGTGAGCCTAAAGACCCTGATAACTGTACTTTATTTAGTACCTATCAAGCGTTTGCGAGTCCCAATGAGGTCGAAGCCGTTCGTAAGTTATATGCCGAAGGGATTGCATGGGGTGAAATGAAAAATTTATTATTTGAGCATATTAATGCGCAAGTCGCGCCAGCCCGCGAACGTTATCAAGCCTTATTAGAAAGTCCTGAGCATATTGAAAAAGAATTACTCGAAGGCGCAAAAAAAGCCCGTGAGATTGCTCAACCTTTTATCCAAACCCTACGCAAAGCTGTAGGAATATCTGCCCTTTCCCTTTAAAGTGAACCAATAATGACTGAAACTCCTTCTAGTAACGCATTAATTTATGCCATCCTTGCCTTAAAAAGCGAAACCGATTTACAAAAAGAATTCATTGAATCCACTGAAATTTCCAATGAAGAACGAGAGGAAGAACAAGAAATTTTAGATGATGTTGAACAAGCGTTTATGGAATTTATTGATCTTTATAAAAAACGATGTAAAACGGATTCAGAATTACCTGCGATTGATGAACTACTCACCAGCGAGTTATAACGATGTACACCCTGTATGGTATTACAAGTTGCAGTACGGTCACTAAAGCTCGCCGTTTTTTAGATGAAAAAAAATGTGACTATCAATTTTATGATTTAAAAAAACAACCGTTAACAGAGGCTTTAATCGGGGGGTTAGAAGCCCGTATTGGGTGGAAAATAATGCTGAATAAGCGCAGCACCACATGGCGACAGTTGGAGGAAGCTCAAAAATTAGACGTTGATCCAGCCAAAGCGATTGCATTAATGATACGTTATCCGACGTTGATTAAACGGCCTTTATTGGATCTGGGTGAGCAATTATTGGTAGGTTTTAAAATTGATGATTATGATGCGGCCTTATGAGTGAAACCTTAGCGTTATTAAATGATTTAATTCGCCGAGAATCGGTTACGCCAAGAGATGCAGGGTGTCAGGATGTCTTGGTTAAACGGTTATCTAAGCTGGGTTTTAAAGAAGAACGCTTAGATTTTGAAGATACTCAAAACAGTTGGTTGAGACGTGGCGATGTTGAACCGTTATTGGTTTTTTTAGGGCATACCGATGTTGTCCCCACGGGAAATTTAGAGGCGTGGGATTTCCCTCCTTTTGAACCGACGATTCATGACGGTAAGCTTTATGGACGCGGGACTGCGGATATGAAAGGGGGGATTGCGTGTTTTGTCACGGCGGTTGAAAAATTTGTTTTGGAAAACCCAGATCATCAAGGGTCGATTGCTTTGATGATTACCAGTGATGAAGAAGGTTGTGCTAAAAATGGGGTGATTAAGGTTGTCGAGGTTTTAGAGCAACGCGGTGAAAAAATTGATTGGTGTTTAGTGGGTGAACCGTCCAGTGAAAAGCGGGTAGGGGATGTCATTAAGGTGGGTCGCCGAGGGTCGTTATGTGCGACTTTGAAAATTCATGGCGTTCAAGGGCATGTTGCCTATCCTCATAAAGCCGATAATCCTATTCATAGTTTTTCTGCGGCACTTAAGGCTTTAACGGATGAAGTTTGGGATCAAGGGAATGAATTTTTCCCCCCGACGAGTTTACAAGTTTCCAATATTAACAGTGGGACAGGGGCGGAAAATATTATTCCAGCCGATGTTGATGTGATGTTTAATTTACGTTTTTCGACGGAATTAAGTGCAGCGGTTATTAAACAGCGGGTTCAGGCTATTTTAGATCTGTATTCGTTTCGTTATGAGTTAGTGTGGCGGTTATCGGGCAATCCATTTTTAACGACAGGAGACGAGTTAATTGAGGCCGCTCATCAAGCCATTAAATCGGTGGTGGGAATTGAGACTTTAGATGATACGGGCGGTGGAACATCGGATGGCCGTTTTATTGCACCGACAGGGGCGCAAGTCATTGAGTTAGGGCATTTGAATGGCACTATTCATAAGGTGAATGAGAATATTCCTGTGGATGATTTGGCGGTTTTAAGTGCGATTTATGAAAAAATACTGGTTAATTTGTTGTTAGCGTGAGTAATTAATTAAGTAATGAAATGAAAGAGGGCAGGGGGGAACGTTTAAAAATTATTGAAATACGGGATGTTTTTTTTGATTTTTTTACGTTAAATAGGCATGATCACCCCTGCCATTCAAACGAATGAAATTGACTATTTTTTAGACAAAAACGAGCTGAAAATGCGTTTTAAAATGGCTAACTTTTTAGGGCTATTTTATGTGGAAAAAACACGCTTATAAATCATTGAATCTATTAGAAAATAAAAAAATTATGGGGTTTGAATGGCTACCTGTTAGAGAAGGTATTAGGTTGTTTGTAGACTTGTCCATAAAGGAGCTAAACAATGCTCACAAAATTCAATAAATTCGCTGGAAAATACGGTGGATAAATCGTCTGTATGACCATAAAGTCGTTGTATTTCTAATTCGTAGCTTGTTTCTAATGCTAGCTTTAATTTGTCCGTTGCAACCGCTAACGCAGATTTATGACTGCGCGTACTGAGGGTTAAATTATGGACTTGTTTGGCATAATCTAACGCAATATCAACAAATAATGCATCAGGTATTTCTAAGCCCCTACGATACAGCGTAATAAGCGTCTGCAAAATCTCAACACTTTGATGTTCACTTTTTAAAATGAAACAGGACTCTTTACTGACGATATAAGTGCGTTGAGGCTCATGCTGATTAATTAAGCAATGATGTAGCCATGCCAGTAATAAATCCTTTCCCTTAAGCGGCGCGTAACGAAAAAATAAACTGCCGTGTTGATAACGATTATAAAGTTTCCCCGTTAAATAAAAATCCCCACAACGATAATCAAGGGCTAAATTTTCTAAAGGTTCACCTAAATTTAATGCCTGAATTTGTTGAACAAAGGCCACTAGGGTTTGTTGTTGCTTGATAAATTCAACTTCCCCCAAAACCCCTGATAACCACCGACCTTGCGCCTGTAATTTTTCTAAATTAAACTCTTTTTGGGCAAGCAAAGTCATAATCCAATCGTCTTTAATACCATAAGCGGTTAGAGGGTCAATCTCAAAGGGTTCATTCCTATCGGCGGCTGAGTCTAAAGGCTGAAGATAAACCCCCAGTTGACGACGAAAAAAATAACGCTGAGGATGACGATAAAATTTACACAGCTCATCTAATTCTATAATTTTATTTTCCGTGAGAGGAAGTGTGTTTATCCACCACGGGGCAAGCGGTTGTTTTTCTTCAGCGAGTGCCTGAGCGGTTTCTTTATCATTAACAGAATAACTAAATAACTTTGGATTTTGAGGATTAAAATACGGCAAACTAAAGGGTTGTAAGGGGTGTTTAATCACTAAATCATTCGCCGTTAACCCGTAATTTTGAATCATCGTCTCTAATAATTCACTGATAATAACAGAGGGCGGAATGGTTTCATTTTGACGTTGCGATTGACCTCGATAAGTCACTATTAAACGCTGTTCTGTGGACATTAAAAGTTGCAAAAACTGCGCTCGGTCATCTTTACGTTGTGACGGATCGCCTTGTTTAGGGGACTTAGCTAATAAATCAAAACTGGGTGTCCGTTCCAAACTAGGAAAATCGCCTTCATTCATCCCTAAGACCGCAATCACTTTAAAAGGGATTCCTCGAACAGCCGTCATCATACTAAAGTTTAACAGACCTCGAAATAATCCCTGTGCTGATTTTGGGTTAACCTGTGTAGTTTCTAGCCAATAAATAATCACCGATAATTCAATAGGTTGATCGAAATGAAAACCAAAGGTTTCATCCATCTCTGTCAATAGCGCGTAAAGCGGTTGCGTCTCTTGATCGTCGATCATCAGCACGTCTACATAATGAACTAAACGTTCCCCCCAGTCTTTCAATGATTTAGCGGTTGTTAATTCATCACTGGCCTTGAATAAAAGCTGAATGAAATCATTTAATCCGCCAAGAGCTTGGGCCGTTGAACCTTCGAGTTCTATATACGGTAAAATCCCGTCAACTAAGACATCATCCGTTGCAAAAGCATAACCCATAAGCAACCGTTCCATACTGGCCTGCCATGTATTTTCATTTAATGGCGGCAACCCTAATTGGTGTTTATGTTCGGCGGATTTCCCCCAACGGACATAAGTATCCGCAAGCCATCGTTTAATCGTGGCTAAATCCGTTATGGATAAATCAAAGTGTGGAAATATGAGTTCTTGTTCTAATAAATCCAAAACATCAGGCCATTCAAATCGACTGTTGATAAGGCGTAAAAATTGGATAAACGTGGCGGCGACGGAATGCGTCTGTGAAAAAATAGGACTGTTAATCGTGTGAGGAATATCATCAAAAATTCCGCGAATAAAAGGCGCGTACTGATTTATATCAGGGGCAACCACACTTATATCGCGCAGGGTTAATTCAGGCTGTTCTTCCAGCGCGGCTAATAATACATTTTTTAAAACTTCAATTTCACGAGTTTTGGAATGACAGGCATGAATAGAAAGAGAATCATCCGCCGTTAATTTAATAAAAAAGGGCTGAGTCGATGAATAGGCAATGTCATCCTGTAATTGTTGAAGATTATTTTTTAGTGTTCTTTTTAAAGGGATGAGCGGTTGTGTATTAAGCGCGGTATTTGTTTGCAATAAGTGCAAAAATCCCTGATCTTGTTGCCCTAAACTTTTTATTAACGGATGCGTCGAGGGAACTAATGACGGTGTTTGTAAAAAGAAATGAAGATCACAATGGCCTGCTAAGGCGTTTAAATAATTTAAATGTAATGGCGGTAAGTGATTAACCCCCAAAATAAAAAGTCGCTGAGGTAATAAATATTTAAACGTTCCGATAGGGGAATTATTTAAGGTATCAATCGCGGATTGCCAATGCGTTTTTTCACTTATTTGATGCGTTTTAATTTGTAGCCATAACGCCTGTTGCCATTTTTCTGAGGGATCTTGCGTTAAATAACCGCCTTGTTGCCATGCGTTTAATAATTCAGGGCGCAGTTGTTGGTATTTCTCAAATAATTGAGCGATTTCTATGGCCAATTGATAACGTTTTAAGGCTTTATTTTCAGCATTTAAATAGGTCTGTAGCGGCGCGTAAAATGGGTTGTCAAGATGATGGAGTGCGTGTTCTATTTGCCAGCGGAGTGTGTTGCTATTAAGGGGTAAATCTTCGTTTAAAAGAGGGGCGATTTTGGCGGTAATTGATTTAAAAAATTGGGAGGGGGCTAGATATTGATAATGCGCCCAAACTTTAAACTGTTGTGCAAATTGCTGTGATAGCCACTGTTCTGTGGCGAAGTTTTGAATTAAAAACTGTTCTTTTGCAAAGACATCATTAAGAGGGTAATTTTTAATGAAGCGGATTAGTTGGCTAACTAATGTGCTGTTATTAGCAGCGGTATAAAGTGTAAACATATCGTTTAAGGACGAAGCCCATAAATTTTAAAAAATACGAGGGAAAAATTTTGGCGTAGGGAGTACGTTGAGGTCAATGATACTCAAAATTAAAGCCTAAGCGGTGATCCGTTATTTTATCATCTTTGGGTCGGCTAAGGGTTCTGCATAGTCAACCCAAATACCCTCATGGTACTTTTTACCCGATTCATTGATAATGTAATGATAGGAATCAGATTTGTCGTTATAAAGATGGCACGCGGTCAAAGCGGCTTCCAATCCTTGAAAATGATGCAACTCCACTTGCCGATAAACCGTTTTAATCCAAGGAGGTTGGTTATGAACGGGAATAATCTCAGATTTAAGCAAACGATACATGATTAATGTCTGGCATAGAAAGGTTGAGTTGAGAAGGTGATATTTTTTAATCTAGGTTTCAATTTTCAATCCATCGGATGTATGAGCATCATCGACTAATAAAGTGGAATCTTGCCCTGCATCAACGGTTTCTAAACCCTTTTTAGCGGGTAAATAGGATGATAAGGTCGTTTGAATCACTTCTTCAGAAATTTTAAGATATCGAAGCACATTGGTCGCCGCTTTAATATTTAAACGATTAAAATCCCCTAGCAGCTTAGTCGTAAAATCAATGCTTTCTTGTTTAAAATTTTGCGGATGAATTTTATGAGCCTTGCCATCCCGCATAAAATTTAATTTTGTTTGTTTATAATTTTCAAAGGTTTTATGGTAATCCAAATGATTGGGGGTAATATTGGTAAGGAGTTTAATATTAAAATCAATCCCTAACAGGCGTGCTTGATCGATGCCTTCAGAGGTCACTTCCATGATAAAGTGCGTTCCACCTTGGTTTAAATGATCGTTCATAACCCGTTCAATATCAGATGGTTTAGAGCTAGACGGGTCTTGATTATCTGAATTTAAGGGGCTTAATACAAAAGGCTTATAACCTGCGGACTTTAAGACTTCACCAATTAAATAGGAAACAGACGTTTTTCCATGGGTTCCCGTAATGCCAATGACACAAAGATCTTTTGACGGATGTTGGTAAGGGGCATTAACCTTTTTACGTGACCGATTTTTTAAAGAAAGCTGAGGGCGTTTTAAACGATGTGTGGAAAGGGGATTAACCGTTTCCTTTAACTCAGCAGACGATTGCGTTTTTTTTAATGAAGGGACAAGGCTTTTAAGTTGGCGGGGTTTATAGGTAACGGCTATTTTTTTTTGAACGACTGACTCGACAGGCTCAAAAGAATTATTTAAATAATTCGTTTTTGAATAGGGTTCGATAGTGTTAATTAGGTAGCCTCTAGTAGGTTATAAAATATAAAGTAGGATTGTAGGGGATGCTTCATTTCTGGGTATTCGTTATTATTTGGAAAAAGACCGACTATCGTTGATAGCGTAAAATTTGTCCCCGAAAGGGGTCGCTTAAATAATCGGTATTTTCAGCTTTACTGTGGCTATGTGAGTAGCCTAATGTAACCATTTTCTTGCTAAATCGGCCATGATAACTTCGTCCTGGATCAACAATAATGACTTCACAATGCGGCGTTGCATGTTGATTAATAAAATCCGATAATAAACCGACATGATCGCCTTCATATAATAAATCACTGCCAATAATCAGATCAAATTTGCCTAAATCACTGTCTTCATTATTCCAGCTCATACGGACGAACGGTATTTTATTCCCCTTGTTGAGTCGGGTATTTTCCACTAAAAAACTTTCAACTTCGGGATGATAGTCGGTTGCGGTAATATTGGCGTGACGATGATTCAGCATCAAACTGGTTAAGCCGATTCCACAGCCTACTTCCAAAATTCGTTTTCCTGCAATGTCATAATCGAATAGAAAATGCGCCAACACTTCGCTGGAGGGCCAAACTACGCCAAATAGTGACCAAATAGCCGATGAGATACCGAGATTTTGAGCAATATCATCGACATCAAGATATTGTTGTTTATTGCGTAAAGTCCGTAAATGAATATCAACGTTACCAAATTCAATGGTTTGATAACGAACACGTAATAAAGGTATTGATGGGGAATTTTCCATAACTAGGTAACTAATCGTTTGAGATAGGGCGTTCGCATTGATCTAATTTTTTTATGTAAGGTGGGTTGCAGCCCCAGTCAGCCCCCGAATAATCAATATGAGCATTGGCAGGCACTTTTAAGGGAATACACGCCTTATTTTGCGCTAAATATCCGCGCTCACACTTCCAGCCTGAACCATAAGGCGATTCAAAAAAATACCCATTCGCGGGTATTTTTACAGCAACGCAACGCTGATCAAGTGCTTTAAACTTACGTTGACATGCCCAGCCATTACCAAAAGAATTTAAATAAGCATTTTCAGGTATTTTAATAATGACACAGTGGTTATCAGCTTTATGATAGCCCCAGTTACATTTCCAGCCATTACCATAAGATGAATTACTCAAATGGGCATTATCAGGAATCTTGATTGCAATACAGGTTTTACCTTTTTGTTGATACCCTGAAAGACATTCCCATCCATTTCCATAAGTTTGAGAACGCGCATTCTTAGGGATTGTTTCCTGACTGACATCGGCATAGACACTGGTGCTAACGCCAAATATAAGCAGCGAAGAAACAAAAAATGATCCTAAAATGTTATATTTTGATTGTGTCCTAATAAATAATTCCTTATGTGAGTCGTTGATAATATGAAAGCTGTTTATGGTAGATTAGCGACTATCAATTTAAGACAGGATATGAGATTAGAGTCCAGTCGTGTTAATTACTGATGTAAGTACGTAGCCCATAGCTAAAGTGATTATAGAACGCTGATTAATAGAGGGTTCCGTTTTAATGGGTCGCTTAGGTCTATTTAGAGTAAAGGCATCTGATAGCAAAATTCGATGAGGGGGGGTAAAGAATGTGATGGGATGAAAGTCTTTACGAGCGGAACGCTATTTCAACCTTTTTTTTACGAAGCTAGCCTAATCTTGAATTGGTTACCACTATACACTTAATTGCTGAACTAGGTATTTTTTCTAGTCTCGCTTTTTAAATCAAAGGTGAGATTGCTTATTCTTGTCTATTAACGCGATAGCTATTTTTTAAAAGTATAAGGAGCATGAACATTAATAATCGTCTGATTTTAAACCTATAGTGGATGATTATGTTTTTTAGTTATCAACCTTAAGACAGAGAAAAATACAAATCGAGACCTCCGAGGCTTTGAAAACCTCAGAGGTCTCAAGGCAACTATTCTATTTTAAATCGGTCGCCTCTTTTTTATGGGGGGATTATTTTTTGGAAACACCGCACGGGGGAGGAAGAAGGTCCTCTAAAATGTCCTAATTATTGAGCTACCAAATTAAATCATCAGGCACTTGATAATCCGCATAAGGATCATTTTCATCTAATGTCTCTAAAGAAGTCCCTTCATTTAATAATAAGACACAATTTTCATCACGCTGATGAATTTTCTCAGCGACTTCAGCCGTTACAATTTCATACGATTTTTCTATTTTAACAATGGCTAAACGTCCCTTAACAAGTTGATCCCTCACTTCATCACTCACATAAATCTTTTTAACTTTAGAACCGTCACTAAAATTATAAGCGCCCCCTTCTTTATCTTGCGGAATCTTTTTAGACTCAATTAACTGCTTAACTTGAGCCACAAGGGCTTTTTTAGCCGCTATTTGTTGTTTTTGTAAGTTTAAAACCTTATCTTTTTCAATAAGCTTTAATTTAGCCAGCTTCATCGCTTCTGCGGTTTCATCAACCACAACTAGTTTATTTTTACGCTGTGCTTGGGTTTGTTTGCGTTTATTGGTTTTAGACGTTTTAGCTTTCGCCTTATTCGTCAACCCTGCACCTAATAATTGCTCTTGTAATGATTTTGCCACGATATTTTTTTGGATTAAAAATTAAATAATAAAGAGAAGAGTCCTTATTTAAAAGGACTCAAATTGATCTTGGTCAATAAAAATGAATTAACTTAAACATTCCCTTGTGGATGACGACGTTCATCAGGGATTTGTAAGCGATTGACCGCATTGATATAAGCTTTTGCTGAGGCTATAACAATATCCGTATCCGCCCCTGAGCCATTAACAATACGTCCACCTTTATCTAAACGAATCGTCACTTCGCCTTGTGCATCGGTTCCGCTGGTAATATTACTGACGGAATATAATTCTAACGTTGCCTGTGTTTGAACAATGGCTTCAATGGCTTTTAAACTGGCATCAACGACACCACTTCCTTCTGCATTACCCGAGACTTCTTCATTGTCTATTCTTAAGGTAACATGAGCTTTAGGCACTTCGCCTGTTTCAGATTGAACTTGCAATGAAACTAACTCAATTTTCTCAGCCTCAGCATGGGTCGCAACTTCTGAAATTAAGGCTTGTAAGTCCTCATCAAAAATTTCATGTTTTTTATCGGCTAATTGTTTAAATCGAAAAAAAGTTTCATTTAACTCCTGTTCACTTTGAAATTCAAAGCCCAAACTGGTCATTCGACTTTTAAACGCATTACGCCCCGAATGCTTGCCTAAGACCATTCGATTAGTCGCCCAACCCACCGCTTCGGCTTTCATGATTTCATAAGTTTCAGGATTCTTTAAAACCCCATCCTGATGAATCCCCGCTTCATGGGCAAACGCATTGGCCCCTACAATCGCTTTATTCGGTTGCACAGGAAATCCTGTCACCGAAGAAACTAATTTAGAGCAGGTAACTATTTCAGTGGTATTCAAACGAGTATCACACTCAAAAATATCTTGGCGGGTACGAACGGCCATAACAACTTCTTCTAAGGACGCATTCCCTGCACGTTCACCTAACCCATTAATCGTACATTCAACTTGTCGCGCTCCATTCATAACCGCCGCCAATGAATTAGCAACCGCCAATCCTAAATCATTATGACAATGGACTGAAAAAATAGCCTTATCAGAATTAGGAATACGTTGTCTTAAGTTGGCAATCGTCGCCCCAAATTGTTGAGGAATACTGTAACCTACGGTATCAGGGATATTTAACGTGGTTGCCCCTGCATCAATCACCGCTTCCAAAATTCGACATAAAAAATCTTCATCGGAACGCCCTGCATCTTCAGGTGAAAATTCAACATTATCGGTATATTTTCGAGCGCGTTTTACGGCTTTAACCGCATGTTCAATAACTTGCTCAGGTTGCATTTTTAACTTCAATTGCATGTGAATGGGGGAAGTTGCAATGAAGGTATGAATACGCGAGCTGGCGGCTGATTTTATAGCCTCGCCTGCACGGTCTATATCTTTATTTAAAGCCCGTGCCAAGGCACAAACGGTACTATTTTTAATTACGTTGGCAACAGCTTTTACCGCTTCAAAATCGCCGATACTTGCAGCAGGAAAGCCCGCTTCAATAATATCAACGTTTAAACGTTCTAATGCTTTAGCAATGCGAATTTTTTCATCGCGCGTCATGGATGCACCCGGGCTTTGCTCGCCATCGCGCAAAGTGGTATCAAATATAATTAATTTATCTTTCATGATGTCTCCGTTCATGAAATAGCCTCAACTTAATGATTAAGTTGATAAAAAGGGTAGGATGAGTTTATTTGTGGAAAGGTTAAAGAGTATGCCCTAAGGCAGTAGCTTTAAACTTGCATAAGCACGCGCACAAAAACGAGTCATAGTGACTAATTTTTTAGAAAAATTGGATGCGGTCGATGGATGAGGATTCATGCGTCAAAACTATACGCGTTTGTTTCCATTCACTCAAGTTATTTTATTTTTTTTTGTAATCGTTTTTGTCGTAAGGTAACCAACGTAATCACAGGCCCTGAAATTGCATAGGCTAAAAAAAGTAAAAATAGCATGGCTGGGGGTTGTATCATAATAAAAGCTAAACTCAGCATAACAACAATGGTGGCCACAAAAGGGACGCGCCCCTTGAAATCTATTTCTTTAAAACTAGAGTATCGAAAATTACTCACCATTAATAATCCTGTACTAATCGTCAGTATTAAGGCAATAAATTTTAACGATTCAATATCATAGTTATATTCAACACAAATCCATAAAAAACCTGCGAGAATGGCCGCTGCTGCGGGACTGGGTAAGCCTTGAAAATAACGTTTGTCGGCTGTTTCAGCTTGGGTGTTAAAGCGGGCAAGTCGTAAAGCTCCCCCTGCGGTATGGACAAAGGCGGCAAATAAGCCTAATTTTCCAAGTGATGAAAAAGCCCATAAATACATCACTAAACCAGGCGCAACCCCAAAAGAAACCATGTCCGATAGACTGTCATATTGCACCCCAAATTCACTTTGTGTGTGGGTCATTCGTGCGACTCGACCATCTAAACCATCTAAAATCATGGCGACAAAAATTGCAATCGCAGCGGCTTCAAAATTTTCATTAATCGCCGAGGTAATGGCATAAAAACCAGAAAACATGGCCCCCGTGGTAAATAAATTGGGTAATAAATAAATACCTCGATGACGCGGTAATTTAGTTTGGTTCATAATAGATTCAACCTTAGTGTGTAAGCCGTTTATGTTTATTTAAAGGGGACTAAGACAAGCTAGTATTCCTTTTTCTTGCTATAGTTTAGCATTCTACAATTAAAGATGTTAGCTGAAAACTCATGAGAAAAATAATGCAAATTAAATTCATTTTTATCATCTTTATTGGTTTGTGGGCAAAATTCATACATGCAGAGAATACAGTGATTCGTCCTCAATTAGCCCCAGGTTATGGTATTTTAGAATTTACCGCGCCTAAAGTAGGCAGCTATCAGTTAAATAAATTAGGAAAAGCCCATAATGGTCGTGTTTTAACGACTCAAAAACAATCTAAAGAACTTTTCGATTTTATGGGCGATAAAGTTGTTTTATTAAGTTTTATTTATGCCACCTGCAGTGATGTCAATGGTTGCCCTTTAGCAACGATGGTTTTTCATAAAATTAAAAAACGTCTTTTAAAAGAACCTGAATTGGCTAAAAAACTACGTCTATTGACCTTAAGTTTTAATCCGTTATTGGATACCCCCGAAAAAATGCGGGTTTATGGAAAAAACTTTCAAAGTAAACCTTTAGAATGGAAGTTTTTAACGACAGAATCAGAAAAAGAATTACAGCCTATTTTGAAGAATTATCAACAGAATATTCAAAAAATATATAATCAACAAGGTGAATTTACAGGGACCTTTTCGCATTTATTACGAGTTTATTTAATTGATAAAAACAAAACGATTCGTAATATTTATAGTGTGGATTTTTTACATGCTGATACCTTAATTAATGATATGAAAACTTTATTAGAAGGTAATCACGCGGTGATTGAAAGTGAGTCTAATCACGTTTCGTTAACAACCGATGATACTAAACATAATTATCAGCATAAAGAGTATCAAACCCACTCGACGGCCTTAAAACAACGTCAAGGAAAGCCTGCGAATTTATTAAAAAATAGTCTGCACCCACCTTTAGGATTGCCTGCAATTACGTTTCCTAAAAATAATTCGCAAACGCGTGAAAAAATAGCGCTAGGTCGAAAGCTCTTTTATGATCGCCGTTTATCCATTAACAACACCTTTTCATGTGCGATGTGCCATATTCCTGAGCAGGGATTTGGAAGTGATGAAATGGCCACCTCAGTGGGAGTTGAAGGTCGAACGGTCAGACGTAATGCCCCGACGTTATATAATGTGGCTTATATGGAAAATTTATTTCATGATGGCCGTGAGAATACGTTGGAACAGCAAGCGTGGTCACCCTTATTAGCTCATAATGAAATGGCCAACCCTTCGATTGGCTATGTGATTAATAAAATTAAACAGCAGGTGGATTATAAGGGTTTATTTGAAGCGGCCTTTAATCGTGAGGCGGGTATGGAAACGATAGGGAAGGCTTTAGCCAGTTATCAGCGCAGTTTAAATGCGGCAGATTCTGACTTTGATCGTTGGCATTACGGCAAACAAACTAACGCATTAAGTAATAATGAAAAGAAGGGGTATGCGTTATTTATAGGTAAAGCAGGCTGTAATCAATGTCATTTAATCCATGAGAAACAGGCCTTATTGATGGATCAAAAACTTCATAATACAGGGATAGGCTATCAACAAAGTATGGCGAAATCACCTGAAAAACAATCATTGCAAATAGCGGCGGGGCAATTTATTGAGGTTAAGACGGATGTGATTAAACGTGTTACAGAGCCTAAAATGGCCGATTTGGGTTTATATGAAATAACCGAAAAACCTACGGATCGTTGGAAGTATAAAACCCCCACCTTACGCAACATAGAATTAACGGCTCCGTATATGCACAATGGCCAGTTACAAAGTTTAGAGGCCGTGGTTGATTTTTATAATCAAGGGGGCATTGCGAATGAAAATTTAGATTCACGGGTTACCCCTTTAAATTTATCAACAGAAGAGCAGGGGGAGTTGGTTTCTTTTTTGAAAAGCCTAACAGGAAATAATGTGGACGTGCTGGTTAGTGACGGACTTGCGGCTCCGATTGGAGAACCCTAAGAATTTAATAACACCTGAAATCTGAGTGGGTTTCTGTGAAGTCTTTGTTTTTTGTGACCGTCTACTGAGGCTCTAACGGTTCTACACAAGAACGCACCTTAAATCCTCTCCTACCTGCCTTGTTTGCTGTAACGTTAAACGTTTTTTATCCGCCATTGTTCGTAACGAAGGAACGGTAAACAAACCACGGCCTTCATCTCCTAGAATGACAGGAGCCATATAAATAATCCATTGATCCACTAACCCTGATTCCAATAAGGCCCCATTCAACACCGCGCCCGCTTCTACTAAAACCTCATTGACCTGCTCCGAGGCTAATAATAAAAAAACCGCCTTTAAATCTAATCGTCCTTGTTTTGACGGTAATACAAACACCTCAAAGCCAACCGCTTCCAATGCTCGTTTTTTAATCGCATTTTCTGAACACGTTAAAATAAGGCTTCGACCTTCAAGCTCTAACATACGCGCATTTAAGGGCATCTGTAATTGACTGTCTAAAACAACACGAATCGGTTGTAATACCTCCGTTTCCAAACGAACATTAAGGCGTGGATTATCCGCAAGCACCGTGTTTATACCTGTTAAAATAGCCGAACTTTTAGCCCTTAACCGTTGAACATCTTCACGGGCCTTATCCCCCGTAATCCACTTGCTTTCTCCCGAAGCCATTGCCGTGCGACCATCTAAACTCATGGCTAATTTACTCCGAATAAAGGGCAAGCCCTCGGTCATCCGTTTAATAAAACCTTGATTTAAAAGCCGTGCATCTGCTTCCAAAACCCCTGATAAAACCTCAATCCCTGCTTGTTGAAGTTTTACTAGCCCTTTTCCTGCCACTAAAGGGTTCGGATCTTGCATGGCAACGACAACACGAGCAACCTTTGCCTGAATCAACGCCTCACAACAGGGGGGCGTTTTTCCATAATGACTGCAAGGTTCTAAAGTCACATAAGCGGTCGCGCCCACAACATCCGTTGCTTTTTTTAAGGCTTCAATTTCTGCATGACCCTGTCCAGCCCATTGATGCCAGCCCTCAGCAATAATTTTATTCGCCTTGACTAAAACACAGCCCACGCGGGGGTTAGGATCGGTGGTATAACGTCCTTTTTTAGCTAAAGCCAGAGCTTTTGCCATATAAACTGCATCGTGTGTCATCATCATATTTTTTTAAAGAATCGCTAAAGCGGCTTTATAATCAGGTTCATTCGTAATTTCTTCCACTAATTCGCTATAAATCACCTGATTATCTTCATCAAGAATCATCACTGCACGCGCCGTTAAACCTTTCAGTAAACCATCCGTCAAACGTACCCCATAATCATCGGCAAAATCACTCCGAAAACAAGAGAGTGGCTGTACGCCTTTAATGGTTTCAACCTCACAAAAACGCCCTTGTGCAAACGGCAAATCTGCTGAAATCACTAAGATCACCGTATTATCTAAACGCGCGGCTTTTTCATTAAAGTGTCGTGTCGAGATGGCACAAGTTGGCGTATCTAAACTGGGAACAATCACCAGCACCTTGCGTTGTCCTTGAAAGTTTTTAAGGCTTAAGTTTTTTAATTGAGTGCTCACCAGTTCAAAATTAGGGGCTTTAGAACCGACAGAGGGTAAATCACCGCAGGTATGAATGGGTTTTCCATGAAATGTAATCGTTGCCATAATAAATGTTAAATTAATAGTGTAAAAAATAAAGTCACCTATTTTAGCAAAGTGACTGTTTTAAATCATGATGACTTAATTTAATTAGAGTCCTATTCGCTAAACGCAATGAGTTTAAGCTAAAAAATCGGTCGATTCCCCGCTTGTTCCTATTAAAATAGTGTTTTAATGTTACCCACTGCTCGTTAATTAAAGATCAACCCTTACAGGTATAATGAGCTAACTTTTTATTTTTTAGAAAACGTTTAAACAAGAACTTATGGAATTTACTTTAAAAAATACCGACGGTCATGCTCGTCGTGGACAATTAACCTTTGAACGTGGCGTTATTGAAACCCCTATTTTTATGCCCGTAGGCACCTATGGAACGGTTAAAGCCTTAACGCCTGAAGAACTCAAAGGGATTGGCGCGCAAATTATTCTCGGTAATACCTTTCATTTAATGTTACGCCCTGGTGTCGAAGTCATTAAAGCTCACGGTGATTTACATGACTTTATGCACTGGGACAAACCTATTTTGACGGATTCAGGCGGCTTTCAAGTTTTTAGTTTAGGTGATTTACGCAAAATTACCGAAGCAGGGGTTACTTTTAAATCACCTATTAATGGCTCTTCTATTTTCATGGGGCCTGAAGAATCTATGCACGTTCAACGTGATTTAGGCTCGGATATTGTCATGATTTTTGACGAATGTACCCCTTATCCTGCAACCCACAAGGAAGCGGCGGATTCTATGCGACTTTCCTTACGCTGGGCGCAACGGAGTAAACAAGCTCATGGTGATAACCCAGCGGCTTTATTCGGTATTATTCAAGGCGGAATGTATGATGACCTGCGTCAAGAATCTATGGATGGACTCGTTGATCTTGGCTTTGATGGGTATGCTATTGGTGGGTTGTCCGTTGGTGAACCTAAAGATGAAATGATGGCCACCTTAGAGGGCTTACATTCTAAAATGCCTTCTGATAAACCGCGTTATTTAATGGGCGTTGGTACCCCAGAAGATTTGGTGGAAGCGGTTAGACGTGGTATTGATCTGTTTGACTGTGTTATGCCAACACGCAATGCACGCAATGGACATCTGTTTACATCAACGGGGGTGATTAAAATTCGCAATAGTCAATATAAATTAGATACCCGCCCTTTAGATGAATCATGTGAATGTTATACCTGCCAAAATTATTCGCGGGCTTATCTAAAACATTTAGATAAATGTCATGAAATGTTGGGATCACGCTTAAATACAATCCATAATCTTTATTACTATTTAAACCTAATGCAGGACTTACGGGATGCAATTGCCGCTCAAAAATTAGAAACTTTTGTAAAACATTTTTATCAACAACGCGAAAAATCCGTGCCAACTGTGGCATAATAGACGGTTTTATTGGCAACTTGTCAATGGACACTATTTTAAATTTTAAGAATAATTAAGGAAAATCATGAGTTTTTTTATTTCGGATGCAATGGCAGAAGCCGCAGCACCTGCTGCTCAACCAGGTATTGAAGGAATGTTGTTTCCTTTAGCCATTTTAGCTTTTTTCTATTTTATGTTTATACGTCCTCAATCTAAACGGACAAAAGAACAAAAGTCAATGTTAGAAGCGTTAAATAAAGGGACCGAAGTCGTAACCAGTGGTGGAATTTTAGGCAAAGTGACAGAAATTGACGATAATTTTGTCAAACTTGAAATTGCTGATAATAATTTTATCCAAGTACAACGCCACGCTATAGCAAATATGATGCCAAAAGGAACCTATAAAGCGATGGGTAAAAAATCCTCAACCTTAGCAAAAACTAAAAAATCTTAATTTAAGGTTTAGTCATCTTTATTTGTTGGAAAAATCATGCAAAACCATTTCCCTTTATGGAAAAATTTAATAATTCTGATCGTCTTTGTTGTCGGAATTATTTATGCATTACCCAATTTATTTGGTAATGACCCTTCTGTACAACTCGCTTCTAGTGCCACGACTAAATTAGAACAAAAACAAGCCGATATCATTAAAGCTGAGTTAGATAAAGCAGGATTGAATCTTAAAGAATTTGAATTTAAAAATAATAAAGTATTAGTTCGTTTTAACAATACAGATGATCAACTAAACGCTTCTGATTTATTAAAAGCTAAAATGGGCAATGATATTACGGTTGCTTTAAATTTAGCCCCTGCAACCCCTACTTGGCTAAGGGCTTTAAATGCAAGCCCTATGTATTTAGGCTTAGATTTACGCGGTGGGGTTCATTTTCTATTAGAAGTTGATATGGACGCTGCGGTAAAACAAGCCGAAGAGCGTTATAACCTGGATGTAAAAGCGGCGTTACGCTCTCATAAAATTCGTTATCAATCGGTTGCTAAAAGTAAGGGCGCGATTAAAGTTACCTTAAAGAATTCGGCGGATACCCTAGCAACACTGGATTTTTTAAGTCGTGATTTCCGAGATTTAAATATCAAGGAATCCCCTGAATCTGAAAATACGTTGTTAGTCACCCTTTCTGAGCAAGAAAAACAAGAGATTAAAAAATTTGCTTTAGATCAAAACATGACCACCTTACGTAATCGTGTCAATGAAATAGGGGTAGCCGAACCTGTTATTCAACAACAAGGTGACAACCGTATTGTTATCCAGTTACCCGGTGTGCAAGATACCACTAAAGCAAAAGCTATTTTAGGTAAAACAGCTACCTTAGAGTATCGTTTAGTTGACGTTGAACATGATGTACAAAAAGCGGTGCAAGGCTTACCTGTTATAGGAAGTCGCTTGTATTATGAAGTCGATGGAACTCCAATTTTACTGAAACGTCGTGTCATCGTAACGGGGGCTGAAATTATTGATGCTGCCTATACAATGGATCAAAATAATGCCCCCGCAGTCTCCATTACCTTAAATGGGGTCGGTGCGAAAAAAATGGGTAAAATGACTCAGAAAAATGTCGGTAAACCGATGGCCGTTGTCTTTATTGAATACAAGCCTAAAACCCGCATTGTCAAAGGGAAAACAGAAAAATATAAAGAAAAAATTGAAAAGGTTATTAGTGTCGCCACGATTCGAGATTCATTTAGTAAGCGTTTTCAAACCACAGGATTAGGTAATGCAGAAGAAGCCCGTACTTTATCCTTATTATTAAGAGCAGGCGCATTAGCTGCTCCCGTTGATATTATTGAAGAACGTACAGTCGGCCCCAGTTTAGGACAAGATAATATTGATAAAGGCTTTAACTCCGTTATTGTCGGGTTAGCACTCGTTTTGGTCTTCATGTTAGTTTATTATCGCTTATTTGGGCTGGTGGCTAATGTTGCACTGGCGTTTAACCTTATTGTTATTGTCGCGGTTTTATCAATGATACAAGCGACATTAACGTTACCTGGAATCGCGGGTATCGTTTTAACCGTAGGTATGGCGGTTGATGCCAATGTTTTAATTTTTGAACGGATTAAAGAAGAAATTAAAAATGGAAACACCCCGCAATCAAGTATTTTTTCAGGTTATGAAAAAGCCTTTGCCACTATTTTTGATGCCAATATTACAACGCTGTTAGTGGCCTTAGTCTTATTTGGTTTTGGAACAGGCCCGATTAAAGGCTTTGCGATTACCTTATCCATTGGTATTTTAAGTTCAATGTTTACCTCAATTTTAGGAACACGAATGTTGATTAACTGGTTTTATGGCAAACGCCGTGTAGAAAAACTTTCTATTTAATTGTTGTGGATAAAAAAAATGTTTAAACAAGAACTCGATTTTTTAGGTAAACGAAAGTTTGCGATGATTTTATCCGCAATTTTACTCCTTATTTCTATTGCTTCCTTAGCGATCAATGGATTAAAGCTGGGAATTGACTTTACAGGCGGGACACTGGTTGAAGTCGGCTATAAACAAGCTGCTGATTTAACCGTATTACGTGAAACATTAGGAAAAAGTGGTTTTGATGATGCAACTGTCCAAAATTTTGGGACGGCAAAAGATGTCTTAATTCGTTTAAAACCGAAAGAAGGCATGAGTAACGCAGAACTTAGTACACAAATTTTAGCGGCGGTTAATAAAAACAGCACTGAAAAAGCCGAAGTACGACGCGTTGAATTTGTAGGGCCTCAAGTGGGCGATGAACTAGCCGAAGATGGCGGGTTAGCTCTGTTATATTCGATGTTTGGAATTTTACTGTATGTTGCATGGCGATTTGAGTATAAATTTTCATTAGGTTCTGTGGCGGCTCTTTCTCATGATGTTTTAATTACATTGGGCTTTTTTTCGGTCTTACAATTAGAATTTGACCTAACAGTTTTAGCGGCCATTTTAGCGGTCATTGGTTATTCGTTGAATGATACGATTGTGGTTTATGATCGTATTCGAGAGAATTTTAGAAATTTGCGAATGGATTCAGCGGAAGAAATTATGAATATTTCTTTAAATCAAACCTTAAGCAGAACCTTAATGACCTCGGTAACCACCGCGTTGGTATTAGCGGCGTTAGCGGTATTGGGTGGCGAAATTATTCATAACTTTGCCATTGCTTTATTGGTGGGTGTGGGTATTGGAACGTACTCGTCTATTTTTATTGCAAGCCCTGTGGTTTTAAGTTTAGGAATTAGTAAAGAAGATTTAATGATTCCTGTTGCAGAAGGGGCGGATATTGATGATATGCCGTAGTGATTATTTACTAAGTAATGAATAAAGTTGAACTTAAGGAATTAGCAGACATTAGAATTAAAGAATCCCAAATTCTTTTAAATGCACGTTGCTATCATGGTGCTTATTATTTAGCAGGTTACGCACTGGAATGTACCTTAAAAGCTTGTATTACAAAACAAGTACGTGCATTTGATTTTCCAGATAAGAAACTTGCTAATGATAGCTATACGCATGACTTGACCAAACTATTGAAAATATCTAATTTGAATCAAAAATTAAGAGAAGAAGAAAATAGAAGTTTAGCCTTTAAATTGAATTGGAATATCGTTAAAAGTTGGTCAGAAGAAGCCCGTTATGACTGTACAATAACCCCAATAAAAGCCAAAGAATTTTTTGAGGCAGTGACTAATAATGAATCAGGAGTATTGCCATGGCTAAAGAACTTTTTATAACCCAGGAACTTTCTCAAGAAATGCTTTTAGCAGGTGAAGCTTTAATTAAACATTTAGAAGACAAGCATTTAAAAGTACAAGCGGCTTTTTGGTTATTAGATACAGAAAAAGAAAGTTGGGCATTAATGATCGCATCACCTATCGTTGCTAAAAAAGGCGCAAGAGATTATTACAAACACATTAACGAAATTAATGAAGAGAGTGAATCAAAAGAAAAAAATATAATTTCTTTACATAATATTGAAGTAATTGATAACAATAACCGTTTTGTAAAAGCATTACATAATGTAAAAAATTCTAGCTTGTGGAATGATAAATATTGGAGAAATACCCGTCTTGGTAAAAATTTTCTTAGTAATATTTATTTTGAAGATATGTATATTTATCGGATGAATTAAGATTTTATCTTGTCTTAAATTAGTAGCCCTAGAAAACCAAGGAACACCCGATGCACAAGTATTAGCGGCTATGTTAGTTGCTAAAGAAATAAATCAAAATAAATACCCCATTTATGGGTTATTTGTGGTCGGTTTGGTTTGGAATTTTATTATTTTAGACAGCAATCATTATTGTATTAGTAAAAATTATAATGCCGATGATGAAAAAATAATTGATATTTTAAAAATGATAAAAATTTTAAAAAAATAATTAAAACCGAACTGACTTTACAGTAAAACCCTTTTAATTTATATATAATCCAACAGGAATAAACCATGGCTCTAGAACGTACTTTTTCTATTATCAAACCCGATGCGGTCGCTAAAAATGTTATCGGACAAATTTACAGTCGCTTTGAAGCAAAAGGCTTGCGTATTGTTGCGGCCAAAATGATTCAATTAACCCAAGCGCAAGCGGAAGGTTTTTATGCTGAACATAAAGAGCGTCCTTTCTTTAATGACTTAGTCAGCTTTATGATTTCAGGGCCTGTCATCATGCAAGTCTTAGAAGGTGAAGGCGCAGTCCTTGCAAATCGTGACATCATGGGCGCAACAAACCCTAAAGAAGCGGATGCGGGGACTATTCGTGCCGATTTCGCTGAGAGCATTGATGAAAATGCGGTTCACGGTTCGGATGCAACTGAAACCGCTGCAAGAGAAATTAGTTATTTTTTCTCTGATGATGAGCTTTGTGAGCGCGTCCGTTAAGTGTCCACGATTAATTTATTGGACTTAGACAGAAAAGGCATGGAGGCCTTTTTTGCCTCTATCGGCGAAAAACCTTTTCGTGCGACTCAAGTTCTAAAATGGCTTTATAAAGAACACGTCACTCATTTTGATGAAATGACTAACTTAAGCAAAGTGTTGCGGGCTAAATTAGTTCAAAGTTGTCGTATCGAAGCCCCTGAAATTATCACCGAACAAATCGCCTCCGATGGAACGCGAAAATGGGTGATACAAATGAGCTGTAATAATCGCATTGAAACCGTTTTCATTCCTGAAGAAAAACGCGGTACTCTGTGTGTTTCCTCTCAAGTTGGTTGCGCCTTAGCGTGTCCTTTTTGCTCAACCGCCCAACAAGGGTTTAATCGTAATCTGACCGTATCTGAAATTATTGGGCAACTTTATGTCGCTCAAAATCGTTTAGGGGATGAAAAACGCATTACTAACGTCGTCATGATGGGAATGGGTGAGCCGTTATTAAATTTTGATAATGTCATCAGTGCGATGAACTTAATGATGGATGACTTTGCTTATGGTTTATCAAAACGCCGCGTGACGCTGAGTACGTCAGGCGTTGTCCCTGCGATATACCGATTAACGGAAGTCTGTGGTGTCAGCCTTGCGGTTTCTTTACATGCCGCAAACAATGAACTTCGTGATGTCTTAGTCCCGATTAATAAAAAATACCCCTTAAATGAATTAATGATGGCGTGTAAAGACAATGTCAAGCTGTCCCCTCGTCGTAACATAACCTTTGAATATGTTATGCTTGAGGGAATTAATGATTCAGGAGCCGATGCTCGCGCATTAATTAAGTTATTAAAAAATATACCTGCTAAACTTAACTTGATCCCTTTTAATCCGTTTCCTAACTCCAACTACACTTGCTCATCAATGGCTACAATCGAGCGTTTTAGAGATGTCTTACATAATGCATCCATGATAACCACCATACGACGAACACGCGGTGAAGATATTGATGCGGCTTGTGGACAATTAGTGGGAAAAGTAAAGGATAAAAGCCGCCGACATTTAAAACTTAAATTAGCAGAACCTTAATGAAATTATGGGTCATTTTCAATCTTTCAATTTTTTTAATTGCCTGTGTGCAAGTAAATCCCCCAAGAGAAGTTAGCTCTGAAGAACAAGCTGAAATTTATTTAAAAATGGGCGTTCGTTATTTAGAAATGGGAAAACTGGAGATTGCCAAAGAGAAATTAGAAAAATCCGTTGATTTAAATTCCAGTAATAGTGAATCACATAATGCCTTAGCGGTGCTATATGAACGAATTGAACGTTCAAGTGATGCCAAGTATCATTATAAGCAAGCGGTTTCAGAGAACGATGAAAGCCCGCAGCCTCGAAATAATTATGGCCGATTTTTATGTGAAAAGGGCGAGTATGAGGAAGGACTCGCACATTTAGCGGTTGCATTTAATATGCCTTTAAATTCTCGTAAATGGTTTTCTTTGACCAATGCAGGCCTCTGTTATTTAAAGCAAAATAAAATGAAAGAGGCTGAGAATTATTTCAGAAAAGCTCTTGAGGTTCACCCTCAATATCCCCCAGCTTTATTAGAAATGCTAAAAATGAGTTATCGTTTTCATAAGTTTATGTCAGCCCGCGCTTTTTTACAGCGTTATTTCAGTGTTAGTCCTGAATCTGCAGATTCTTTATGGTATGCCTACCGTATAGAATTAGGACTCAAAAACAGATCAGGGGCAGAACAATATAAAAATAAATTATTAACCCAGTTTCCTGACTCCAAAGAAGCGCAACGCGTAGAATAATATGAACATACAGCAAGACTCTTGTAATGATGAAATAATTAAAATTTTATTGATTGATTTAGAGAATTGTCCCTGTCAAATTCATCAATTACAAAATGACATAGAAGAATATACACAAGTCATTATTTGCTATGCAAAAACTGGGGTTAAAATACCCCTTGATTGGTTAGAATCGTTAAGTAGTGCGGTTAATAAAAATAAACTTAAAATATTTAAAATGGCTCATGTGGGTAAAAATTCAGCTGATTTTGGCATTTGTTTTTTTGCAGGTGCATTAATGCAGGAATTTCAAAATAAAGCACATTTTGTTATCATCTCAAATGACTTAGATTTAGATCATGTAGTTAGCTTATTGATAAGTCAAGGGTGTACTGCTGAACGAGTGGGTTTAATAAAAGAAAAAAATAATTTACCGTTAGTTGCAATTCATTCATACTGTAAATACTTAATGACTAATAATATAAACAGACCTTCAAAAGAAGAAACCTTATTAAATAGTATTAAAAGTATTTTAAAAAATCACCAAGAATCTCCTGAAGTAGTATTTAAATTTTTAATAAAGCACAAAGTAATTGTTATTAAAGAAAATAAAGTTATTTATAATGATAATAAAATAGCTGAAATTGTTTATCATTAATGTAAATATTTAATTATTAATAAAAACATATAAACTATGGCAAAAAACAGTCAGGCAATTCAAGCCATTCGTGGTATGCACGATGTATTACCCGAACAATCCCCTTTATGGCATTACGTTGAACAAAACATTAGAGAAGTCCTTTCAGTCTATGGTTACAACGAAATTCGTTTACCCATTGTTGAAAAGACTGCCCTATTTAAACGCGCTATTGGGGAAGTCACCGATATTGTCGAAAAAGAAATGTATACCTTTGATGACCGTAATGGCGATTCTTTAACCTTACGCCCAGAAGGCACAGCGGGTTGTTTAAGAGCTTGTTTAGAACATGGGTTATTACACAATCAAGTGCATCGCCTATGGTATTTAGGCCCTATGTTTCGCCATGAAAGACCGCAAAAAGGACGTTATCGCCAATTTTATCAATTAGGGGTGGAAACCTATGGCATGGCTGCCGCTGATATTGATACCGAAATTATTACCTTAGCCACGCGTTTATGGAAAAAATTAGGGATTGAGAATAAATTACAATTACAACTCAATTCACTGGGAACGATTGAAGAACGAGCGCGTTATCGTGAAAAACTAGTTGAATATTTTACGCAATATCAAGACCAATTAGATGAAGATAGCCAAAGACGTTTAACCACTAATCCCTTAAGAATTTTAGATACTAAAAACCCTAAGATGAAAACAGTGGTTGAAAATGCGCCCAGTTTAATGGATTATTTAGGCGAGGATAGCCGCGCACATTTTCAAACGTTAACCGATAACTTAGATAGCCTAGAAATTACCTATCAGATAAATCCTCGCTTAGTAAGAGGCTTGGATTATTATAGCAAAACTGTTTTTGAATGGGTCACGGATGAACTCGGCGCACAAGGCACTGTTTGTGCGGGAGGACGCTATGATGGGTTAGTTGAACAATTGGGCGGTAAAAATAATTACGCCATTGGTTTTGCTTTAGGCATGGAGCGTTTATTGTCATTGGTTGAATTATTAGCCGATGTCCCTA
This sequence comes from Methylococcales bacterium, assembly GCA_030949405.1. Lineage (NCBI taxonomy): Bacteria > Pseudomonadati > Pseudomonadota > Gammaproteobacteria > Methylococcales > Methylococcales bacterium. The sequence goes on from JAUZSN010000002.1 coordinate 1,588,201, forward strand.
TCGCCCCTAGTGTTGATGTTTACATGATTCGCGTAGGTGAGAAGGCTGAAAAACAAGGCTTAATCTTTGCTGAAAAAATCCGAGATCAACTACCGCAACTCAAATTACAAGTCAATTGTAATGCGGGAAGTTTTAAAAGCCAATTTAAAAAAGCCGATAAAAGCGGGGCGAAATTTGCGATCATTATAGGGGAAGACGAAGCCGATAATAATCAGGTCACTGTTAAATTTTTACGCGAATCCCAGCCTCAACAGCTCATGTCGTATGAAGCGGCAATTGAATTTTTAAATACTCAAAATTAAACTAAGAGAAAAACCGTGGCAATTTACGATACAGAAGAAGAACAAGTAGAAGCACTCCAAGCGTGGTGGAAAGAAAATGGCCGCTCACTTATTGTGGGAGCCGTTTTAGGTGCGGCATTAATTTTAGGGTGGAATTATTGGAAAGATCAACAGCATGAACAAGCCTTAGAAGCCTCTGCTTTGTATGGACAATTATTAACCCTTTCCGATCAAGAAAAAGATGAGGAAGCGGCTAAAATTGCCACCCAGTTAATTGAACGCTATCCAAGCAGTAGTTATGCGGATTATGCAACCTTAATGCAGGCAAAATTGAACGTGAATGCGGGTGATTTAACTGCGGCAAAAACAATTTTGGAAAGCATTTTAAAACAAAGTGATGTTGAATTAAAAAATGTCGCACGTATTCGTTTGGTTCGTTTAATGTTAGCGACGAAAGAGTATGAAAAAGGGTTACAACTCATTTCTGAAACCGACCCTGCCAGCACTGAAAGTTTTTCATCCAGTTATGATGAATTGACAGGCGATTTATATGTTGCTTTAGATCGTCTCGGGGAAGCGCGTACCGCTTATCAAAATGCCATTAGAACCGCTCAAGATTCGCCTTTATTGCAAATGAAACTCGATGATATTACCGCGACTGAAATTAGTACGCCTCCTGAAACTAAAAATTAGCTGTCTAGGCTGGGCTATGCCACTTTACGTACTCTTTAAAACATTATGCTAAAACGTAAACCCCAAAAATATATTTTACCGCTGACTGTCCTTGGTTTTAGCCTAATGCTACCCGCCTGTGCATCCTTGAGTAATTTATCCGATGCCGTTCAAAGTTTGGGCAGTTCTATTCTAGGGAACAATAGCGAGTCCGAACCCCCCGCCCCGCTGACTGAATATGATATAGAAGTAGAACTCGATGTTATCTGGAAAGAATCTATCGGTGTAGGTAAAGATAAAAAATACCTAAAATTAAACATTGCGCTGAGTTCAGATAATATTTTTGTCGCTGATCGAGAGGGGTTAGTTCAAGCCCGATCGGCCTCTAATGGGGATCTGCTTTGGGAATCCACAACAAGCTATTCGTTTTCAGCAGGCCCTGGTTTAGGTATTGATAACTTAATTTTAGGAACCAGTAATGCAGAAGTCGTTGCGTTTAATCGTAGTTCAGGGGAAGAACTATGGAAAACGACGGTTTCAAGTGAAGTCCTTGCCGTTCCTGTTATTAGCAAAGGGGTTGTTATTATTCGTACAACCGATGGGCGTATTATTGCCTTAAATGAAACCGATGGGCTTCAACTTTGGTCGTTTGAAAAAAATGTTCCTGCCTTAACCATACGCGGTACAGGCAAGCCCCTTGTTCTTGATAACCAAGTGATTGCAGGTTATGCCAATGGCAAATTATTATCACTTGATTTAAAAACAGGTAAAAATAACTGGGAAACGACTCTGGCTATTCCGAGTGGCCGTTCCGAAGTTGAACGTTTAGTTGATTTAGATTCAGACCCTGTTGAAAGTGATGGCGTGGTTTATATTTCCAGTTATAACGGGGGAACAACGGCGGTTTCTATTGATAATGGCAACCCCTTATGGCGTAATGAAGACTTATCCGCGTATACGGGTTTAACCATTAGTCGCCGTTATATTTTTTTAAGTGATGCCAAAAGTGATGTTTGGGAATTAGAAAAACGTAATGGGGGGACCTTATGGAAACAAGAAGCCTTACATTATCGTTCATTAACCTCCCCCATAGCGTACGATAATTATGTGGTGGTGGGTGATTATGATGGTTATGTACATTGGCTTTCACGTACGGATGGTCGATTACTTAATCGGATAAAAATTGCCGATGCCGCGATTGATTCAAATCCTGTTGTCGTTAATGACATCATTTATATTTATGCAAAAGATGGCACTTTAGCCGCCTTAAGAGCGAGATTATTTTAAAAATGCTACCTGTTATTGCCCTAATTGGGCGACCTAATGTGGGTAAATCCACCTTATTTAATTATTTGACCCGAAGCCGAGAAGCCCTCGTTGCTGATTTCCCTGGTTTAACTCGTGATCGCCAATATGGACGGGTTAAACGAGGTGAGCGCGATTGTTTAGTCGTTGATACAGGCGGCATTATGGATGATGCGGAAGGCGTTGATGATTTTGCTAAAAAACAAGTTCAAATTGCCTTAGAAGAAGCGGATATTGTTTTTTTTATTGTTGATGCACGGGAAGGACTCAATGCGTCGGATGAGCAAGTGGCGAGTGAATTACGAAAGCTAAATAAGCCCGTTATTCTAGTGACCAATAAAGTGGATGGTATTAATGCCGAACTCGCGACCGCCGAGTTTCATTCATTAGCCTTGGGTGAACCCGTTAGAATTGCGGCGACACACGGGCGTGGCGTTCATGAGCTTTTAAACCATATTGACACGCTTTTACCCGAAGTCGAGGAAGAAATTGATGAAGCCGATAAGGGAATTGGTATTGCCATTGTTGGTCGTCCTAATGTCGGTAAATCAACCTTAGTGAATCGTTTGTTGGGTGAAGAGCGGGTGGTTGTTTTTGATCAACCGGGAACAACTCGGGATAGTATTTTTATTCCCTTTGAACGCAATGATACGCTATTCACCTTAATTGATACGGCGGGAATGCGTCGCCGTGCAAAAATATCATTAGCCATTGAAAAGTTCAGTATTATTAAATCGTTACAAGCGATTGAAAAAGCCAATGTGGTCATTTATTTGATTGATGCGAGTGAAGGTATTACCGATCAAGACTGTCATTTATTAGGACTGGTTATTGAAGCAGGACGGGCTTTAATTCTAGGTTTAAATAAATGGGATGGTTTAAGTCATGACCAAAAAGAGCTGATTAATCGGCAAATAGACGTTAAATTACCCTTTTTAGATTTTGCAGAGAAACATCCTATTTCTGCTTTACATGGCAGTGGGGTGGGAAAATTATTTGATGTCGTACATACGCTTTATGATGCGACGATGATTAATATGTCCACGCCAGCATTAACGCAAATTTTAAAAGAAGCGACGATGGCGCATCAACCGCCTTTAGTACAAGGACGGCGTATTAAATTAAAATATGCACATCAAGGAGGACGAAATCCGCCTGTAATTATTATTCACGGAGCGCAAACGGATGCGTTACCTGATGCCTATAAGCGTTATTTAATTAATTTTTACCGAGATAAATTAAACTTAAAAGGAACGCCTATTCGGCTTAAGTTTAAATCACCTGATAATCCGTATAAAGAAGTTAAAAAGAAACCGACTGAGAAGCACCAGAAGAAAGTTGAGCGATTAGCCCGAATTAACTCGCGTAATAGGGTAAAGAAAAACTAATTTTATAGGATGAATTGTTGCCCCGCTGAATCTAATTATTTTAATAATAAATAGGGTGTCTGTAGATTATAAAATACAGGCGGGGTAGTAAATTATAAGTACCTAAGTAAAAATTATCGTATATTTTTTACCAAAGCTATTTAGTATTTTCAGTACGGACTCTTTCAGGTTTGAATAGCTGATATATAATTTGGTGAGTGTAAACAGAGGGAGACCTGTTGGATGGAGAAAGAGAAAGTATAATTAACACCGACCCCTTTATTTCGCTTTATTTGCTTTATTTGCCGACCCCTTTATTTGACCCCTTTATTTTACAGACTACGTTTTAACTTTGTTCCTTCTGGTAAAGCTAAACGTACTGATAGATTTTGTGTTTGCTCTTCGGTTGGAGTGACAATCTCATCAACGGTATAAGTTCCTATTGTGATTGTTTTGTTATTTGATATAGTTTGTAGATAAGATGTCTCAACCGTAGAATTACCCGCAACCCTATATTTATAACGAAGCACACGATTAATTTCTCCAGTCGCAACCACTACCCCCATTAACCTTAACAATCCCCTTAAAACTCACTTTAGGCTTAACCACCACATTAATAGATTCCCCTACCGCCTTTGTCCGCACATCTTAAGTAGCAACCCCCGTAGGCGAAAGCGTTATAATCGTAATCGTTTCTGCAAACACCGCGCTTGAGAAAAAATACAGGAATAGCCAAACCACACTAAAATTTCTTATTTTCATAGCGTTACATCCTTAAAATATAAACAAACTAAAACTTTCATTCTTAATACTTTCGATTAGTTATCAAACCATTCAGCGTTTAACTGTTCAATAACATCATCTAATAATTTTGGGCTAACATGTAACGATGATTTTTCAGGAATAGCCACCAATAAATCCAATATCTCAGCAACAGAACGCAAATTATGCCGCACAGCACGAATTAACAACCCTAACGTTCCACGCGCTTTAATGTTCAAATTTTTAGCGGCTAACCGTGCCGCCGTATCATCTGTCAAAAAAGTATTGATATTTTTAGTCAAACAAAAACTCAAAGCCTCACGCTCACCATGATGCAAAGTAAACAGGGTCGCAATTGCATTCACTTTAGCCAAATAAGGGGTTGCGGGAACATGAACTAATGTAACAACCTGATTTTGTAAAGCCTGAGGTCGATGATATAAAACTTCCGTCCAAACTGCATCAGGGACAAAAATCGTTGTATAGTCACTTAAAACATCTAACGCATCTAGTTCATCCAAATGAATTAACACACCCGCATCAGCAACAACCAAAGATTGCTTAGTCATCACCACGCAAACCCCATTCAACATCCTCTTGAATAAAAGCCTCAGTCAATACCTCCTGATGCGACTCTAAATAACGCCGCAAAGATTCATTAATAATTTCTTGTAAACTACCCGCCCATCCCCGCTGTATTAACATTTGTGCTTGCTCAGATAATTGCTTTGGAATTTCTGCTTGAATTACGTTATTCATCATTTTTACCTAATTTGACTCAATTTAATCTCTGCTAAACAATCGAAAAATCAACCGTAGAAAAATCACTCACACCCGCCAATGTTAAAGCAACATCAGGCTCAGAAACTACCGTGTTATTATTAAGCACAATCGCCTTCTCAAAAATAATTCGCGTATCTGTAGCCGATTCAATACTGGCACTCTGCCTAAAAGATTCAGTCGTGATCGTTTTACCCCTGACATCATCAAAAACCAGCTTATCTTCACCCACTTTAAACCCTTGCAACGTAACATCAACTACTTCACTACTTTCAACAATAAAAAGACTACTGTCTATATCATAAATAAAAAAATCAGCAATCCCTTCTGTACCTTGTTGAGGAAGAGAATTATTCGCCGATAAATGAATCATCCCTAAAGCAGAATCTAAAGCAGCTTTTGCAACCACAACGGTCGATTCATCCGCAGTCAGGGTAGCTAACGCCGTCTTTGCTAAAGTAACATCATTCGATTGCAAAGGATCAACAAAATACATAGAAACCTCGGTTTTATTCGCAATCAATGCCGCATCTTTTAAACCTTGTGGCTCAGTGTTTGCTTTCGCCCCTTCAATCATCCGAATAATCGCCTCATCTTTAGTCATTCCCCCTTGATCTAATTGATTGACCCAAAAATCTCGACCACTGACATCAGGCGCGCGCCCTAAAAGATTGGTATAAATAGCGGTAATAAAATCATTGGATGACAAAGCCGATGGATACAACGCTTGATATTCTGCCGCCGTTGAAATATCGTTAGAAACCGCCGTTAAAGCAAATTGATCTTTAAGGGCATCTGATAAAGAATCAGCCGCACTTAAACGATAAGTTTCAAAGGATTTCTCCCAAAATTCCACCCCACCTGCATCAGCCGCCCGATTAAAATAAGCAGAATATAATTCAACAATTTGTTTAAAAGAAACCCCTAAAGCGATATTTAAGACAGATTTCGTACTTTCAACACTCGCAATATCAGCCGTAATATTAGAAAATGCACTTGCCGATAATTTGCCATCATTTGATTTTAAATAATCCACAAAATAAACTGAAATAGCGGTTTTATTGGCAATCAATGCGGCATCTTTTAAACCTTGAGGTTCAGTGTTTGCTTTCGCCCCCTCAATAATTCGAATAATGGCCTCTCCTGAAGTCATTTTTCCTTCATTCAAATTATTAACCCAAAAATCCTTCCCGCCAGCATCGGGTAAACGCCCTAAAAGATTGGTGTAAATTTTAGTGATAAAATCACTATTTTCCAAAGTTGAGGGATACAATTGTTGATATTCCGTTGCAGTTGAAATATCGGCTAACACTTCTATGAAAGCATACAGCTCTGGAGAGGGGGCTAATAATGTGGTCGGCGCATTAGCCATATAAGTTTCAAATGAATTGATCCAAAAATTTGCACCTCCCGCATCAGCGGCACGGTTAAAATAGGCAGAATACAGCTCAATAATAGTTTCTTTTTGTTCGGTGGTTATTGCCATGTTAATTCCTTAAAATAATTCAAAAAATTTAAAGCCTATAATTTTACAGTCGATTTTTAAATTTGTCTTTCATGATTATAAGCTAACTAAATATTATACTACAATCAATTCTTAGTTGTTATTTCCAAAATAGGAGGGAAATAGGGGGCTGACCTAGCCTGTTGAAATAAAAATTTAACCTTTATAATTCAAATACTTATAGTTTTACAGGGGTAAAAAACTAACACCTAAACCTGCTTTTATTTTTCTAACAAACCAACAATCAATAACTTAGGTAAAAATAGCAAAATTGAACGCGTTATAATTCTCCGTCTTATCGTAATTTTTTTCTCAGCTTATAGATTTAAAATCTTAGTTTTTATTATCAGTGTTTCAACAGCCTAGGTCAGGTCTTTTATCTTGCACTCTTAAAATTTTGGTTCTATCGTAAATCGAGCGATTGCAAAATGCAAGACCTGCCCCCGATACTCTGTTTTGAAAATGGAAAGCTTGGGATAGCAAAAAAATTAATTAATGGCGTTGGGTTTGGCTTTAGCTCAAGTTAGTATGTTGTCTTAAGACCGTCTGCAAAACTAAATTCAGAATATTTATTTTATTTTTATCACAAAATAGTTTTAGAGACTCTTTAGATTTTGGAAAACTGTGGCTCCAAATTCAAATTGGCGAAGGGATTGTAAATTAGAACCCGATAGTAATATGCACTTACCCCGTCAACTATTCTTGAAATTGATTGTGGTACAGGTTCTAATTTGCTTAGGCTGAGTAAATTTTTTCCTCAGGCTAAGTTAACTGGTATCGACTTATCAACTGATATGTTGGATGTCGCTAAGAAAAAACTAGGTCACAATAAAAATGTCACTTTAATCAATGAAATGTTTGATCACAACAGTGTTCTACCAAAATTTGATTTGATTTTATGTTCTTATATGACATCCACTGTCCCTGAGTTAACCAAAATGCTGGAACTCACGGCGGCAACGCTTAATGAAAATGGCTACTTTGCTTGCGTTGATTTTCATAGCTCGAACCATGAATCGTTCAAACGCTGGATATCACATAGTATTCCGATACGAACTGATTTCCCCGTTGAAAAGTTAGACGCTTTATTTGACAAAAAAATATTACATCCTAAAAAAGCTTATTTAGGGGTATGGAATTACTTTATATACATCGGACAAAAACGGTGAAGGTATTGTGTACCTCAGATTGGCACATGGGGATTTATAAGGATCCATGTGATGCTTTAAAATTATCAAATAGTCAGCTTACTGATATGCTTGACCAGTGGGAGAGTGAGAACGATTTAATCTTATTAAATGGTGATATTTTTGAAGTCTTAAAAAGTGCACGAATAAAGTTTTCTCACTATGATCAAACGATGCGAGTGATAGAAAACCGTCAAAGATTCGTTGAGCGTATTATTTCTTCAAAAAAATATTTATGGGTAGTCGGTAATCATGACTATACCCTAGAAAAAATTTTAGATTTACCCGTTAAAATAAAAGTTGAACTTGATCATGGTTTCACGCTATTAGCTGAACATGGTCACCTATTAAGAGTCCCCCAAAGAACACTATTCTTCCTATGCTTGGCATTTTCACCTAATGTACTGCATGAGCTGGTGGATTGATAAACTCGGCATGACGTTATCAGGGCGTGATTTTTGTCTTGATAGCATCATTGCTCAGAAATTTGAAAATTGGTCTAACAAAACTAGCTCTGAACATTGGAATGATCGACTTAAAAATAATATCATCAAGTTAGCATTTTTTTACGCCAGTTTAAATTCTGACAGTGATTATGCCTCCCTTAATGAATTATTTCTGCAACATGCTCAAAAGCAATTTAGTAAAAGCAAGACCTTCGTTACCTTTGGGCATAGTCATAGTCATAGTCATAGTCATAAAATAGAGTATTTTTCTAATGATAATATTTACGTTAATACGGGCAGTTTTTGCGCACAAAACCAATATAGCTTTAGGATATTTTCAACCGATAGAGCCAAGGTAGAAGTACTCTCTTCTGATATTTGATAGAGCAAAAAATGAAGGGTGATGGAAATTAATAGAATAACGAGAGTCAGAATAAGACAGATGAGTTTAAATTTAGTCTGACTCCAGTTATTTATTAGGGACAACATACCTCGACTTATTTATTTCGATATTTTCACAAAAAAATCAGACGAACCCAAAGAGTATCTTAATTTTAAAATACCCTCTTCGGCTTACCTATAAATATCGAGTATTTACAACCGTGAAAAAACTTGTTTTTTCACTTCCCTGCATAACATCCGTTATTAAGCCTATCAACTTAGCTTAATTGCCTTCATTACGAATACTTTAATCTAATAACTCTTGTGGAATATTACCGCCGTTCTCTGCAAGTTTTTGTAATACTGTGCTATGCAACCACATATTCATTTGTGCAGAGTCCGCCATTTTTTCTTCAGGACAACTCAATTCCGCCGCCAGTTCTTTACGTGAGCCATAGCTGCTATCAAGCTTTAATAATTTTAATAAATCAACAATAGACACCTTCCAGTTAAGATTTTCTTCATTAGCCGAGCCTAACTCTTCCAACTTACTAACAATATCAATAGAATTAGCCTCCACTTCGATTGCCTCTACAGTCATGGGTTCTTCTGTATCTTGAATTTCTTCTTCAACTTCTTCAACTTCTTCAACGTTTTCTACTTCTTCTTCAACTGCTTCAACGCTTTCTCCTTCAACTGCTTCATCGCCCATGCCTAATGTGTCCATCATAGAATCAAACATACCCATAATTATTCTCCAAGTAGATAACTAAAAAATCCGTAAAACATAAATTTAATACGGGAAACGGCATCATACCACTATCTTTTATTCTGGTACTTTAAGCTTTATCTGACGTTAAATAAAAACTAAGAAAACGGAGGGTAGAGTGAATGACAATTTAAGTTTACTCTCCACCCTCAATATTTTTGTTTGCCAATATTTTCGTTCTTGTTATAAGTAGTTTGTAGATAAAATCCCTGATTTTTTTATGTTATTATTGCAAAAGAATCCAGTTATTTGTGAAAGTAGGTAAACTTTGACGATTAGTCCGTTTTTTTTCATCAATAATTTTATAAAGGTTTAAATCTCATGGATATTAATTATCAAAACATCATTACAATAGACTCTGAAAAAAGAAGTGGCAAGCCTTGTATTCGTGGGTTAAGAATTACGGTTTATGATATTTTGGAATATTTTGCATCGGGGATGACTATGGATGAGATTCTTGATGATTTTGATTATTTGACTAAGGAAGATATTCAAGCCTGTTTTGCTTATGCGGCGGATAGGGAGAAACATTTGATGGTTGTTAATTCGTGAAGTTGTTGTTTGATGAAAACCTATCTCCAAAGTTAGTGGCAGTATTGGAAGATGTGTTTCCTGAATCGGCTCATATTCACAGACTTGGTTTAGGTGGTGCTGGTGATGATGAGGTTTGGGCTTATGCTAAAGAAAATGGTTTTATCGTGGTCAGTAAGGATGCGGATTTTTATGATAAAAGTCTTTTGTTTGGACATCCACCTAAAGTGATATGGATAAGGCGTGAGAATTGTTCAAATCGTTATATTCAGTTATTGCTTAGGAATAAGTTTAAGGCAATTAGTTGTTTGATCGCTAATGATGAGTTATCTTTTTTGCAGATAATTTAAGTTATAAAAACACGTCTTGGAAATCAATACCATCTCTCCAAATCTATCACAAGAGGTAAATTAATTCACTTGTGATGGATTTGGAGAGATGGTGTCCTGTCTTAAGTTGATAGCCGAAAAATTTAGCATAATGCGTCGCCTCACCAAACCATAAAACGTAACTTGACTAGAGACGCAAACCATCACGTCTCCACCCATAAAATAATTTATTTATTTGTTTCTTCCATAATTAAAGCGTCTAACACTTTAATCATATTCTCTTGACCCTTCGCTGATTTAGCACTAATTTTATACTTACCATTAACAATTAACGCAGGAACGCCTGTTAAACCATAACGTGCAGGAAGCACTTTCGCTTGACGGACTTTTTTATCAACAATAAATGAATTAAAGATTTCATGAAACTTAGCTTTATCAACCCCATGAGCGATAAAGAATCCCGCTAACTGCTCTTCCGTTTGTAATTTTTTCTTTTGATTCTGAATCTCATCAAAAAAATCAGCGTGAACCGTATCAACAACCCCTAAAGTCTCAGCAACAAAATACGCTTTAGCATGATCTTCCCATTGCTGATTAAAAGCCGCTGGCTGACGAATGTAATCAACATTTTCAGGCTTCGTGGCTAACCATTTATTAATATACGGCTCTAAACTGTAACAATGTGGACAGCCGTACCAAAAAAATTCGATGACTTCAATTTTAGAGGGATTCGTAACGGGTTGAGCAGGCGATAAAATTTCATAGCCTTTATCCTCGGCCTGTAACAACGTGGTAAAACTGAATAACATAATGAAAAAAATAGTTTTAAACATGATAAATATCCTTGTTAAAAAAAATAAAACCTTAAAGTCGTTTAAAAACTTTAAGGTCTAATACAATACGTTGAATGTTACAAAATAAATTATTTGGCCGATTTTTTTTGCTCATTCATAACCGATAAATAATAAGAAACCGCCTGTATTTCTTCACTCGTCATTTTTTTAGCGATCATATTCATTATATTTTCAGATTCTGCATTACGATTACCTTGTTGAAAATCAGTGAGTGTTTTAATCAAATAATCGGCATGTTGCCCATTAATAACAGGAAATTTAGCCGGTTGATTTCCTTCCCCATTAACCCCATGACAAGCAATACATGCCGATACTTTATTTTTTAAATTACCATTTTGATATAAATCGGCCCCCTTTATTAATAAACCATCCAATTTTTCTTGTTGAGCGACTTTAATAACAGCAAGTGCGGCTTCATCTTCTTCGTCCTCATCATCCTCATCTAACGGTAAGGAGGGCATAGAATTAGTAGATGTCGTTTGCGAGGCATAGAAAGCGGCAAGATCTGCCATAGATTTTTCATTTAAACCCATCGCTAACGGAGCCATCATCGGTGCATTTCGAGTCCCTTTTTTTAAGGCGGTTAATTCCTTAATTAGATAAGACGCATGTTGTCCTGCAAGCTTTGGAAAACTAGGCACCGTACTGTTACCGTCAGCACCATGACATCCCGCACACGCAGCTGCCTGTTGTTTACCTGCATTAACATCACCTTCAGCGTGTAGAATAGCCGCAGTCGTAGACAATAGTAGCGAAATTGAAATTGTGAGTAATTTTTTTATCATCAAACTCCCCTTCAAGGAATAAAAAATAATGGAGACGTTCTTAAGTTTTTGCTTAAGACTGTGATCGTTTAAGTTAAGATTAACATCTTATACCCTTTACAACATCTACATGAGACAACGATGAATCCAGTTTATCATCAAGCCAAATTTATTAATAGTGCGCCACAACTTAGTGATGCCCCTCAAGACATCGGATTAGAAATTGCATTTGCAGGTCGGTCTAATGCGGGTAAATCCAGTGCTATAAATACCTTGACCCGCCAAAAGGCGTTAGCACGAACCAGTAAAACACCAGGTCGAACTCAATTATTAAATTTTTTTGAAATAGAACAGGGAAAATGTTTTGTTGATTTACCCGGTTATGGGTATGCTAAAGTCCCTATTCCTGTTAGAAAACAGTGGCGTAAAATGATGGAAGATTATTTTATTAAGCGTGAAGCCTTATGCGGCATTATCTTAGTCATGGATATTCGTCACCCACTGACTGATTTTGACTGGCAAATGATTGAATGGTGTGGGCATTCGTCACTTCCTTTACACATTTTACTGACCAAAATGGATAAAATAAATTACGGTGCGGCAAAAAACACCTTGCTAAAAGTACAGCGTGAGTTAGAGGAAGTCGATTTTCCACTGAGCCTACAATTATTTTCCGCCCTTAAAAAGAAGGGGATTGATGATGCCCATCACGTTTTAGATCAGTGGTTTAAAGGCAAACGAAGAGTAATCACTGCCTAAATTTTAATTTAAATAAACACCAGAATTATCTCTTACACGCCTCTGTATTGCATAAATTCAATGTTTCAGGATCAAGAAAAAATGCGATAATAAGCGTGACTAGGATAATAAATAAGCAGGTTAATGAATAGTGTAAATTCTGTCTATTATTATTGATAATATAAAAAAAACTCGATATCAGATGACTCATGCCCAGCAAAATAACAATAAGAAATAAGGTAAATTCAATTAGAAAAAGTTCATTTCGATTCCCATAATGAGCCGAATTTAATTCGACCGTATGCAGTACTGAGACCAGTAGCAACATAAACGATAACCAAACGGATAGTAGAACTCTTGTTTTAAGCGGTGCTTTTGATGCCTTACTGATACTCATTGTCATACTCATAAGTCCTTTATTACTAATAAAAATTATGTGTAAATTAATGACAAGCATACTAGCCTAATTATCCTCCTTTATAAATGTGACAAAATGTCGCATAGACCACACTTTTACTTTGAAACGTTATGGCCTATTTAAACTTTAACCTAATAATAATGCAGATTCGTGATGGAATTTGATCTCGCTTTTAATGCCTCTTACTTAGTTGCTTTTACCATGGGTATTTTTAGTAGCGTTCATTGTATCGGCATGTGTGGCTCTATGATTGGAACATTAACCTTAAGTCTTTCGCCTAAAATTAGACAGTGTAAATGGCGGTTATTTTTCTTTGTACTAAGCTATAACATAGGGCGTATCAGTAGTTACGCGCTTGCGGGGGCTATCGTCGGATTATTAGGCACTTTATTTAATTTACCGATTATCCATGGGGAAGGACACCGTGCATTACAATTATTTTCAGCCACTATCATGGTCGGCGCGGGGTTTTATATTGCGGGCTGGTTCCCACGCTTTGCTTACATAGAAAAACTAGGTTCTCGATTTTGGCACTTAATTGAACCCTTCGGGCGACGGTTAATTCCTGTGCAAACGCATTTACATGCCCTTTTTTTTGGTATGATTTGGGGATGGTTGCCCTGTGGCTTAGTTTATGGGGCCTTAACCTTATCGGCCACCACAGGGAATGTTCTAAAAAGCAGCCTAACTATGCTAGCGTTTGGTTTAGGTACTTTACCCGCTGTAATAGGAGTCGGTATAATGACAGGCTTTCTGGCGAATTTATCAAGAATGCGGGGGTTCAAGCAAATAGTCGGCCTTCTTATGATAGCACTTGCGCTGGTAGCGTTATTCCCGTGGCTAAACCCTATGCGTTTACAGCCAACTTAACACAATGATTACATAATGAGGTCTAATATGACTCAATTCAACTCTATTATCGGTAAGTCTCCCGCCTTTGAGTCTTTATTACGCAGTGCTAGAATAGTCGCTGCAACGGATGTCACTGTTTTAATTAAAGGCGAAACAGGAACAGGAAAAGAAGTTTTAGCGACCACTATTCAACAAGCCAGTTCGCGCGCGGATAAACCCTTTATCACCTTAAATTGTGCCGCCTTACCCGAAGGCATTGTGGAATCTGAATTATTTGGACACCGAAAAGGGGCCTTCACCGGTGCAAATAATCATAAACTAGGCATCTTTCAAACCGCTGAAGGGGGAACCTTATTTTTAGATGAAATTAATTCCTTACCCTTAGCCATGCAAGCAAAATTATTACGTTTTTTAGAAACAGGCGAATGTTTTGCAGTTGGCGATATCAAACCCTATAAAGTGAATACCCGCATCATTGCCGCAACGAATGCAGACCTTCATCAACAAATTGATCGCGGGGAATTTCGGCCTGATTTATTTTTTCGCTTAAATGTCGTCCCATTAGAATTGCCACCATTGAAAGAACGAAAAGAAGATATTGATGCCTTAATCAAATACTTCATGAACCATTTTTCAATTACTCATAAACTTAACAAGTCTAAATTCAGTCGTCAGAGCATAAAAAAATTACAAGGCTATCAATGGCCTGGAAATATTCGTGAATTACGTAATTTATGCGAACGATTAAGTATTTTATTAGCAGGACGTACCATTGAACCTGAAAATTTACCGCGTGAATTTAGTACGTGCAATACACCTGCTGTCGAAACGGCCTTTAAATTACCAACCCTAGGTTTAAAATTAGAAACGGTTGAAGCCGATCTTATTAATCAAGCGTTAATACGAACCAATGGCAATCGCAGTAAATCCGCCCGTTTATTAGGCATTTCAAGAGACACCTTGCTCTATCGTATTCAAAAACATGGAATAGCAAGCTGTTAAGATCAAACCGTCATTCCTATCGTTTCAAGGTTGATTAAATTTTGATGCTTACCTTTCAACTTTATACCGTAGTCTTTTTGAAATCACACTAAACTATGACAACCAACCGTATTACCGAACAAATGACCCCCGCAGGTCAAAAAATAGAGCATAATTCCTTTGCCATTGTCGATAATGAAGTCGGTGAACACAGCTATCCTGCTGACCAATGGGGAATTGTTCGGCGAATGATTCATGCTACCGCTGACTTTGAATTTAATGGATTAACCCATTTTCATCCTCACGCAGTTAAATCAGGGTTAACGGCTATAAAACAGGGGGCAAAAATCATTGCTGATGTTGAAATGATTTGTGTCGGCTTATCACAGCCCCGTTTAAAGCATTTTGGTGTAACAACTCATCACTTTATTGCCGATGACGATGTTATTACCACCGCAAAAGCAGAAAATACCACGCGTGCCGTACAGGCCATGCGTAAAGCACACCAACAAGGGTTATTAGACGGGAGTATTATCGCTGTCGGTAATGCCCCTACCGCCTTATTAGAAGTTATTCGGCTTATAAAAGAAGAGGGTGTAAAACCTGCTCTCATTGTAGGGATGCCCGTAGGCTTCGTTTCAGCCGCCGAATCAAAAGCGGCCACTGAATTATTAGCGTCAACACCGTGGATTGTCACTCACGGACGCAAAGGCGGATCAACCTTAGTTGTCTCCGCTATTCATGCCTTATTGGCCTTAGCCGAATCCGCTTAACGTGTGGCCATGAAGCCTAAAAAAGAAAAAGGAACACGCAAAGGTTATACCACAGGCGCGTGTACTGCGGCTGCTGCGCGCGCAGCCGTAACAGGCTTAATCACAGGACACGTTCCTGAACAAATACAGGCCGAACTGCCTAATGGTCAACACGTCACCTTTCAGGTAACAGAAGGTCAGGGTAATCACTCTCAAGCCCATGCAGTCGTTATTAAAGATGCGGGCGATGATCCTGATTGTACCCATAAGGCCCATTTAACCGTGGATGCTAAACGTTTACCCAACCAACGTGGAGAAATTATTCTCATCGGTGGTGACGGCGTAGGAACCATCACAATGCGAGGCTTAGGCTTAGAAGTTGGTGGGGCCGCAATTAACCCCGTTCCCCGAAAAAATATTATTGATAACCTTCAACAAATCGCAACCGACTTACTCCAACACGAGGGTTTAGAAATTACGGTATCCGTACCTGACGGCGAATTAATGTCTAAAAAAACCCTAAATTCACGTTTAGGCATTATCGGGGGAATTTCTATTTTAGGGACAACAGGGATTGTCCACCCTTACTCTACCGCCGCCTTTAGAGCCAGTGTCGTACAAGGAGTCGAAGTCGCTGCAAACCAAGGCTTAGACACCGTTGTTTTAACCACAGGTGGACGAACTGAAAAATTCACGCTCAAAACACTCCCCCACTTAAGTAAAGCAAGTTTTGTACAAATGGGGGATTTTTTAAGTCCTGCTTTAGATGCGGCTAAAACGGTGGGGATTAAAAACATCGTCATTGGCGGCATGGTCGGTAAATTAACCAAAATGGCCCAAGGTGAAAAAATAACCCATGCACGACGCAACCCTGTTAATACTCAATTATTAGCCGATATTGCAAAAAGTGTTGGCGCGGGTGAAACCGTTTGTAATGAGATTGCCGCCAATGAAACCGCGCGTTATGCAGGCGAACGTATGGAAGAAATCGGCTTGAGCCAAGTGTTTTATGATGAATTGTGTCGCCGTGTCGTTAACACCTTAAAATCGCGTTATCCTCAGACCTTTAATTACACCGTTCTTATGTGTGATTTTAACGGTGAAAAATTAGCTCATTATCAGGAAAATAATAGATGAAGCCTTGCAAAATAATGGGCGTGTTAGACAACGGTATTGACAGTTTAACCTCCTTAGCTTTAATTGCCTTACAACAAGCCGACCTAGTGATCGGGGCGGAACGAACCTTAGCATTGCTAGAAACTCAAATTAGTCATGCCGAAAAAAAAGATTTAGGCGGGCATTTAAAATCCGTACCTGATTGGATTTTAGCCGCACAAAAAGACAATAAAAAAGTGGTCGTTCTCGCCACAGGCGATCCCCTATTTCATGGGCTTGCTAGTTTTTTAACCAAAAAATTAGGCACCGATCACCTAGAAATATTACCCAACGTTTCCACTATTGCACTGGCCTTTGCTAAGTTTTCAATTCCTTGGCACGATGCAAAAATTATTTCCATTCATAAAAAAGATACGGGTGAATGGCGACACGGCGCAGGCATTGAGCATGGACTTTATGTTTTACTGCAAGCCTTGACCCACGAGAAAAAAATTGCTATTTTCACCTCCCCCGAAAATGACCCTGCCCGTATTGCGCGTTTATTACGGATTGAAAAGTTAGATCATTTTTTTGATATTTATATTGCTCAAAATTTATTGGCTGAGGATGAAAATTTAATCCAAGATCAACCGATTAAAGCAATTGCTGAACAATCATTCAATGGCAATAATATTGTTATTTTACAACGCAAGCAACCGCCTCATCCCGAGGTTTTATTTGGATTAAACGATACCTGTTTTAAACAACGTAAACCTGATAAAGGTCTCATTACCAAACGTGAAGTTCGGGCAGTCTCGTTAGCCAAAATGCAATTAAAAGCCGACAGTCTGGTTTGGGATATTGGCGCAGGCTCTGGTTCAGTGGGGCTTGAAGCCGCGCGTTTATGTCATCAAGGTTATGTCTATGCCATTGAAAAGAATATTGCCGATTTTGTTATTGCGGGTGAAAACAGTCAGCAATTACACATCCACAATTATCAGCTCATTCATGCAAAAGCCCCTGAAGGCTTAGAAATTTGGCCGAGTCCTAATGCTATTTTTATCGGTGGAACAGGCGGTGAATTGGCTAGCTTAATTCATCTTTGTTTACAGCGTTTAAAAACAAACGGCTGGTTAGTGATGAATTTTGTGACCTTAGAAAATCTCAATACCGCACTAGAGACCTTAAAATCAGTTCAGGCCTACTGGGATGTGGTACAAATACAAGCCTCACGCAGCCAACCTATTTTACACATGAATCGAATGCAGGCTGAAAACCCCGTCTGGATTGTATCCGCGCAACGAGAATCCCAATGACAGGAAAACTTTATGGCGCGTCATTAGGACCCGGTGATCCTGAGCTTATTACACGCCGTTCATGGGCCTTATTACAGTCGAATGCCCAGTGGATGTACCCCGTTAAAAAACAAAATGGGGTGAGCTATGCCTTACAGATTGCACTGGATGCGGGGTTAACACGGCCTGAAAACAGTACCGCCTTAATTTTTCCAATGACCCATAATCGGGAAATTTTAGTTAACTACTGGTTACAAGCGGCACAAACTGTCATAGCGGTCTTAGAGCAAGGTCAAGATGTGGTCTTTTTAGTTGAAGGCGATGCCTCAACCTTTTCAACTTTCCAACATTTAGCCAAAACAGTTCAAGGATTAGATCAAACGATTGTTATAGAAACAATAGCAGGCGTTAGCTCGTTTAATGCGGCGGCGGCCTGTGCAAAAATTCCACTGGCCGATACCGATGATACCGTAGCGATTATTCCCGCAGGGTATGGTATTGAGATGATTGAATCCTTATTAAACGATTTTGATACCTTAGTTCTCTTAAAAGTTAAACCGATATTGGATGATCTAATTACCTTTTTAACTCGTAAAAATTTATTAGATAAAAGCTGTTTTATTGAAAAAGCAGGCTCGCGTGAAGAACGGATTATTCATGACATTACCTGTTTATACGGCGAAAAGGTTAATTATTTATCCTTAATAATGATTCAAAACCCGCATCGTATTCGAGGAAAAATGATTCGAGGTTGCCGAAAGAAATAAGCCCCTAACTCAAAATTAACGTAATAACTAAATTTCAGGTTATAATCATAAATTTTCAACTGTATTTAATTGAATATTACCTTCGGAGCCTCCATCGCTACGCAGACTAAACGATTGAATTCTCTTCTCAAACTATGACACAAAAACTTTATATTCAAACCAACGGCTGCCAAATGAATGAGTACGATTCCGAAAAAATGCGGGACGTTCTCCAAGCATCACACGGAATGGTCATAACCCCCCTTCCAGAAGAGGCCGATGTCTTATTATTGAATACCTGTTCAATCCGTGAAAAAGCCCAGGAAAAAGTTTTTTCTGCCCTCGGTCGTTGGCGAAAACTCAAACTCAAAAACCCTGATCTTATTATTGGTGTGGGCGGTTGTGTTGCCAGTCAAGAAGGCGCGGCGATTCAAAAACGCGCCCCTTACGTTGATATTGTCTTTGGGCCTCAAACCTTACACCGCCTTCCGAGTCTTTTAGATCAAGCTCAAAAAACGCATAAAAAAGTCGTTGATATTTCCTTCCCTGAAATTGAAAAATTTGATGCATTACCTGAACCTCGAGCTGACGGGGTTAAAGCCTTTGTCTCTATTATGGAAGGCTGTAGTAAATATTGTACTTATTGCGTTGTTCCCTTCACACGAGGGGAAGAAATTAGCCGACCGCTCACCCAAGTTTTAAATGAAATTACAACCCTTGCCCAACAAGGCGTTCGTGAAATCAATTTACTCGGTCAAAATGTTAACGCGTATCAAGGTGAATCTGATGACGGCGATAGTATTGATTTTGCCCTGTTATTGCATTATGTTGCGACCATTGACGGTATCGACCGAATTCGTTTTACCACCTCGCACCCCGTTGAATTCAGTGATGATTTAATCGAAGCCTTTGCAGAAATCCCGCAATTAGTTAATCATTTACATCTCCCCGTTCAAAGCGGCAGTAATCATATTTTAAAACAAATGAAACGAGACTATACTCGTGAAGATTATATTGATAAATTAACGAAGCTCAAACAGGTTCGCCCTGACATTAGCCTTTCCTCCGATTTTATTATTGGATTTCCGGGTGAAACCGACGCGGAATTTGAAGAAACCATGCACTTAATTGAAGAAGTGGGCTTTGATTTTTCTTATAGTTTTATTTACAGTGCTCGACCGGGAACGCCTGCGGCTGAATTTAGCGATGATGTTCCGATGGAAGTCAAAAAACAACGCCTAAAACGCCTGCAAAAACGTTTGAATGATCTCACTCAAACTATTTCTCAATCCATGATAAACAGCACTCAAAGCGTGTTAGTTGAAGGCGAGTCAAAAAAGAATGCCTTACAAATGACAGGGCGAACTGAAAATAACCGTGTGGTTAACTTTATAGGTCATCCAAGGCTTAAGGGTCAGTTTGTTGATATACTCATCACCGAAGCCCTCCCTAATTCATTACGCGGACGTTTAGTCGAATCGTCCTTAGATAAAATAAAACAGGTGAGTTAACCTATGGTGGACAGTGTAAAATCATCCCATTCATTTCAATTAGAGCCTGTTGATAATAAACGATTCTCTAATTTTTGTGGGGAACGCGATCAACACCTAAGACAAATTGAACAGCGTTTAAACGTTGATATTTATAATCGAGGGAACCATTTTGAAATTACAGGGCTTGAAACCGCTATTAAAGCCGCTAGTGTGATTATTAAAAATTTATTTATGGCTACTGAACATGAACAAATCACTCCAGAACAAATACATTTAGCTATGCAAGACGCAACCGTTGACCAACTACTTGACCTCTCTCCCAAAGAAAATACATCCGAGTTCGTCACCATTAAAACAAAAATGGGTCTGATCAAAGGACGAGGGGGGAATCAACAACATTATTTAAAAAAAATCCAAACGTATGATATAAATTTTGGGGTCGGGCCTGCGGGAACAGGTAAAACCTACCTTGCTGTTGCCTGTGCGGTTGAAGCCTTACAAACCGAACAAGTTAGACGCATCATCCTCGTTCGACCTGCGGTTGAAGCGGGTGAAAAGTTAGGCTTTTTACCAGGGGATCTTGCCCAAAAAGTTGACCCTTATTTACGCCCTTTATATGATGCCTTATATGAAATGTTAGGCGTTGAACGCGTTGATAAATTACTGGAGCGTAAAATAATTGAAATCGCCCCTTTAGCTTTTATGCGTGGTCGAACACTCAATGATTCCTTCATTATTTTAGATGAAGCTCAGAATACAACCACAGAACAAATCAAAATGTTTTTAACCCGTGTTGGCTTTGGGTCAACCGCTGTGGTCACGGGTGACATTACTCAAATTGACCTCCCTAAAGATAAACTTTCAGGCTTAAAACATGTCTTAAATGTGCTTCATGATGTAGAAGGTGTGAGCTTTACAACCTTTAGTGTTCGTGATGTCGTCAGACATCCTTTAGTACAACGGATTGTGGCCGCGTATGAAGCCTACGAACAAAAAAAGTCATAAGCCTTTAATGACTCAAATTGATCTTCAAATTGCATCAACGGCTAAAAACTTACCCACCGAAATGCACTTTCAAACCTGGGTTGATAATGTTTTAAACGACTCATCGGAGTTAGTGATACGCCTCGTTGATGTCTCTGAAAGTGCGGAACTTAATCAACGTTATCGACATAAACAAGGAGCCACTAATATTTTAAGCTTCCCCTTTGAAGCCCCTGAAATGGTCACCACCTCATTATTAGGCGATTTGGTCATTTGCGTCCCCCTTATTGAACAACAAGCGTTGCAACAACATAAGCCGTTGCTCAATCATTGGGCGCATATAGTTATTCATGGGACGTTACATTTATGCGGCTACGATCATGAAAATAAAGCCGATGCGGATGAAATGGAAACCAAAGAAATTAACCTTTTAAAAAAATTATCTATTCCGAACCCTTATCAAGAACACACTCCCTTATGAACGATAAACCTCCCAGGAACACTAGCTCGCAAAAAGGCTGGCTGAGTAAAATAGCCCAACTTTTAGGAGGCGACATTCAAGATCAAACTGAATTGTTAGAAATATTAAAAGACGCGCGCGAAAAACATCTTTTAGATGCAGAAGGGTTATCCATGATGGAGGGGGTCTTACATGTCGCTGAAATGCGCGTACGAGATATTATGATCCCGCGTACACAAATGGTGGTGGTTTCCAAAAATATTGAGTTGGAAGCTGTTTATCCCTTAGTCACCGAATCCTCTCACTCACGATTCCCTGTTATTGAGGATGACCGTAGTGAAGTTATTGGGGTCTTAATGGCCAAAGATTTACTCGCCTATATTGTCAATAATAAACACTTAACCGTTGAAGACATTATGCGCCCTGCCAATATTGTCCCTGAAAGTAAACGCCTGAATGTCTTACTTAGAGAGTTTCGAACGGAACGTAATCACATGGCCATTGTCGTTGATGAATATGGTATGGCCGCAGGTTTAGTCACCATTGAAGATGTTCTCGAACAAATTGTCGGGGATATTGAAGATGAACATGATGTTGATGAGAATACTGATTTTATAGTGCAGCGGGATAAGCATGAATATATTTTAAAAGGCTTAACTCCTATCGCGCATTTTAACGAAAAATTTTCAACCCATTTATACGATGATGAATTTGATACCATTGGCGGCTTCATTGTTCATAAACTCGAATGCTTTCCTAAAAAAGGGGAAAAATTAAACGTGGGTAACTTTCGTTTTGAAGTCTTACGAGCCGATAGTCGGCACTTACATTTAATCAAATTAAAAGTAAAAAAAATAATAAAAGATAACACTTAGCTTTCATAATATTTTAAGATGACCCACTGGGTGTGAAAATACCCATTTACCCTAGCTCCACTGATACAAAGGAAAAAAAATGAAATCATTGATTACCCCTCTAATTGTAAGTGTCCTTGTAATCGCATCGCCTGCGACTGTTTATGCTAACTCTTATTCTGAGGATAAGCTTAACGAAGTCATTGCGGTTGACGATGCTGACTGTAACGATGAAGTTAACATTAGAGAATTTACCCAGACTAAAAACCAGTATGACCAAAATAAAGATGGCTATATTACTGCAAATGAAGTCAGAACAGAATTAGTCGAAAATTTGGGGGAAACGGTTACAGAATTAAAAAAACATAACATTTCTGAAAATAATATTAATAAAACCGTTACCAGTGAACTCAAAGGTATTAACAAAAAATCGGCCGCTATTATTAAAAAAATGGATACCGATAAAGATGGTTTAGTTGAGCCTGAAGAACTTGAGAATTTTCAAGAAAAACAATTTGGAAATCTTGATCGTAATAGAGACGGCGTTATTTCTAAATCAGACAAAAAAACTAAAAAATCAATCTCAAAAGGTGGATTTGGCTTTCGTTATAACCGCTAAATCATAACAATCGACACGATAACCCAACAGTGCGTTTAATCACATCGCCCCGTTGGGTTATATCTAATCTTCCTTCCTACTATAAAAAATAAAACGCTTTATTATTGCTTAAATTGCACCCCATATAAACGCGCATAAGCCCCTTGTTTTTCTAATAAGGTTTGGTGGGTTCCTCGCTCTACAATTTCACCCTCATCAATCACTAAAATCAAATCAGCATGTTCAATGGTTGATAAACGATGAGCAATCACTAATGAGGTTCGTCCTTGCATCACTTCTGTTAATGCCTGTTGAATGTGGCGTTCAGACTCGGCATCTAAAGCCGAAGTCGCTTCATCTAAAATCAATACGGGGGCATCTTTTAATAACGCCCGCGCAATGGCTAAGCGTTGTTTTTGTCCCCCTGATAATTTAACCCCATTTTCACCAATTTTAGTTTCAAAGCCTTTATCCATTTTAGTGATAAACTCGAAGGCATACGCACGTTTAACCGCTTGTGTAATTTCATCCTCGGTTGCATCCGCTAAGGCCCCATAAGCAATATTATTACTCACACTGTCATTAAACAACGTGACCTGCTGAGTCACCAGCGCAATTTGTTGCCTTAAATTATCAAGTTGATAGTCATCAATACTCACCCCATCTAATAATATTTTACCTTTTTGAGGGGAGTAAAACCGCAGAGCTAAATTCGTTACCGTACTTTTACCGCCCCCCGATGCACCGACTAGCGCAACGGTTTGTCCTTGTTTAACTTTAAAGCTAATGTTTTTTAACGCTAATTCTTGACTATTAGGGTATGAAAAACTCACATTCTTAAATTCTATCACCCCATTCGCCCTCTCAACGCGGTAGCTTCCCTTATCAACTTCTTCCTCTTCATCAAGCACTGCAAATAAGCTTTCTGCCGCTGCAATGCCTTTTTGAATATTACTATTCGCCTCACTCAACTGGCGTACAGGTTTAGGGAGAAAGAAAGCAGCGGTTAAATAACTGACAAACTCGCCCGCACTGGCATCTTCCATAATATACAACGCGAGATACATCAGCGATGATAAAGAAATACCAATGAGCAACTGTAAGAGTGGATTATGAATCGCCATTGTCGTCGCTAATTTTAAACTTTGCCGCCGATTAAAATCACTCCCCGTAAAAAAACGCTGCTTTTCATAGTCTTTGCCCGAATAACTACGAACCACACGATGTCCGTTAACCATTTCCGAAGTAATATGCGAGATATTACCAACAGACTCTTGAATTAATTTACTCAATCGCCGTAACCGTTTACTCACATAAGCCACCATCCATACAATAATCGGCGATACACACATAAACACTAACGACAATTGCCATTGACTGTAAAATAAATAAATTAACAAACCAATCACCGTTAAGCCTTCGCGGACAAAGGTACGTACCGCATCGGTGGTTGCTTGAGTCACTTCATTCACATTATGTGTAATCAGTGACATTAAATAACCACTGTTTTTAGAATCAAAATAAGCCGTGGGTAATTGCGTATACTTATTAAAAATATGGCAACGTAAGGTATGAATAACATTTGTAGAAACTTTAGCTAAAAAATACGTGCCTAAATACGTTCCGATCCCTCTAACAATGATAATTAACAATAAAAAAGCAGGGAGCATCATCATCGCTTCTTTATTTTTAGATTGTAACGTGTCAACAATATATTGAATTAAAGCGGCAAATAAGGGTTGCGTTGCGGCATAGGTTAAATAGCCAAAAACACTAATCGTAAATGCCTTCCAAAACGGTAAAACATAACTAAAGAGACGCTGATAACTTTTAACAGCACTTTCGGTACTTTCTATATTTTCTGTATTTTTGGGCTTTGATTTCGCCATTATGAATCCATTTGTTAATTTTTTTACACGCAAAATGCCTGCTTACTAAAAGTTAAGTGTAAACTAAAATACTGTTAAATTATTTGTTTATTCGCTCACTTTTATGAACCCACAAAAACGTCACACTATTTTTGAACGTCTTGCGATTGCCATTCCAGAACCAACCACCGAATTAAATTACCAAAGTCACTTTGAATTATTAATCGCCGTTGTTTTATCGGCACAATCAACCGATAAAGGGGTTAATAAAGCGACCGCTAAATTATTTGCGGTGGCAAATACCCCTCAAGCTATTTATGATTTGGGCTTGGATAGACTAAAAAATCATATAAAAACCATTGGCTTATACAATAATAAAGCGGCCAATATTATAAAACTCTGTCAGACCTTATTAACCCAACACCAAGGGGAAGTCCCAACGACCCGTGAAGCCTTAGAAGCCTTAGCAGGGGTCGGTCGAAAAACAGCCAATGTTATTTTAAATACTGCTTTTGGACAACCCACAATCGCAGTCGATACTCATATTTTTAGAGTGTCTAATCGGATTCCGTTAGCAACAGGCAAAAATGTCTTAGAAGTTGAAAAAAAACTTGAAAAAAACGTTCCAAAAAAATATAAACACGATGCCCACCACTTGCTTATTTTGCATGGTCGTTATACTTGCATTGCTAGAAAGCCACGCTGTCAAAGCTGTGTTATTAGTGACTTATGTGAATATAAGGAAAAAATAATAGATTAAGATAGTCATTAAAGCATCATATAAGGTACAATTAACCAGCATACTTTGAGAGCTTGAAGTAGCCTGTCAAGTAATAATAATAACGCACTTGGCTTAAATTAATCTTAGTACTAACAACCAATTTGAGAGATATTTATGAAAAAATTAAAAGCATCTATTGTAACAACAGCGGTTATTTCTGCTTTCGGCGCAACCACAGCAGCCCATGCTGAAGCCAACCCATTTTCAGTAACAGAGTTATCTGAAGGCTATATGCAGCTTGCAGCAGCCGATACAAAAGCGACAACACCGGCTAAAAATGTAAAATCTAAAAAAGCAGATGGTGCCTGCGGTGAAGGTAAGTGCGGCAACATGATGGAAGATGGAAAAATGAAAAAAGGTCAGGAAGCCAAATGTGGTGAAATGATGAAAGGCAAGGAAGGCAAATGTGGAATGAAAAAAAAGAAAGATTGTAAAGGTAAAGGTAAAGCCAAAGAAGGTAAATGCGGCGACATGATGAAAGGCAAGGAAGGCAAATGTGGCATGGATAAAAAAGCAGGTGCTAACGCTAAAGAAGGTAAATGTGGTGAAGGCAAATGCGGCGGCATGATGAAAGATGGCAAAATGAAAAAAGGCCAAGAAGCAGCATGTGGCGAAATGATGAAAGGTAAAGAAGGTAAATGTGGTATGGATAAAAAAGCAGCTGATGTAAAAGCTACTGATAAAAAAACAGATAAAAAATAATCTTTACTACAGGATAGCTAAACCTTAGTTATCTTTTCTTAAGATAGCGGCAAATAGTCGATAAGATTATTTGCCGCCCTAATTAAAAAGGTGTTCAGATGGACACAACTCTCAACCTTGTTCAAGGTTCAGGTCTTGGTCTAAGACGTTCGTTCTTAACGGACATTATCAATAACCCCGTCTCTGATGTCGATTTTTATGAAGTGGCTCCCGAAAACTGGATTACCCTCGGCGGTAAATTAGGGAAACAATTTCGAGCAATGACCGAGCGTTATGATTTTGTATGTCACGGTTTATCACTCTCTATTGGAAGTAGTGATCCTTTAGATGAAGTTTTTGTCGGTCAAGTCAAAGACTTTATGAAAACCCATCAAATAAAATTTTACAGCGAACATTTAAGTTATTGCAGTTCTGAAGGCCATTTATACGATTTAATGCCGATTCCGTTTACCAGCGAAGCCGTCACCCATGTGGCGAATCGAATTAAACGAGTACAAGACATCTTAGAACAAAAAATAGCCATTGAAAACGTTTCTTATTATGCTGAACCTGGCAAAGAAATGAATGAAATTGATTTTTTTAATGCGGTTGTTACCGAAGCGGATTGTGATATCTTACTGGATATTAATAATATCTACGTTAATAGTGTTAATCACGGCTATGATGCTGAAAACTTTTTAAAAGCGATTCCTGCCAAACGCATCGCTTATGCTCATATTGCAGGGCATTACGTTGAAGCGGATGATTTTTTAGTCGATACGCATGGAGCAACGATTATTGATCCTGTTTGGAAACTGTTAGGTAAAGCCTACGAATTATATGGCGTTTTTCCTACCTTATTAGAGCGTGATTTTAATATTCCCGCCTTAGATGAATTAGTTAAAGAAGTACAGACGATTAAAACAATACAAAATTCGTGGAGTGTCGAGCATGACCGATTGCTTGCCTAGTCGTCAAGGTGTAGATTTTAAAGCGACACAGCTTGCGTTTGCGGCCTATATTAAAGATCCCTTTAATAATCCAGCCCCAGCCGATGTCAAACCGCAACGGATGAATATCTACCGAGAATTATTTTTTAATAATGTTTCGGGGTTTTTAAGTAGTAATTTTCCCGTTTTAAATAAAATTTTAACCGAAGCCCAATGGCTTGAACTCGCTCAAGACTTCTTTGCAAACCATCGAAGTGAATCGCCTTATTTTTCTGAAATCCCTGAAGAATTTTTAGCCTATTTACAAGATGAGCGGAATAATCCGAATGATTATCCCTTTATGCTGGAGCTGGCTCATTATGAATGGGTTGAAATGGCCTTATCCATCGCCACAGACTCATTACCCGCTTTGGTTGAATGCGATCATGACAATTTATTACACCAATCACTGAGACTCTCTCCCTTAGCGTGGTCTTTGGCTTACCAATATCCTGTTCAGAAAATATCCCCTGATTTTTTACCCCTAGAACCTCCAGCACAAGCCACGTATTTAATCGTTTATCGTGATTGGGAGGATGATGTCCACTTTATTCAAACCACCCCCGTTACCTTTCGATTATTACAGTTATTAGACGAAGATTCAACGCTTTTAGTCGATGCGTGTTTACAGAAAATTGGCCTAGAAATGAACCTAACTAATATCGATAGCTTAGTAAACAATGGGCTTGAGACCCTTAAAAGTTTAATTAGAAAAGGAATTCTTTTTATAGAAAAGTAAGAAAATCAGGCATCCTTCATTTAACTAAGTAGGGCTACCAACTTAAGACGGGACACGGTTAAGCCCAATTTGCCCCGTCTTAAGTTGGTAGCCAAAAGTAAGAAAATCATAAAAAATATTCTTTATCTAATCTTTTTTAAAGAAAGACTGAATTTTTTGTTAGGTAATCGGAGTGCAATGCTTTGTTACATAATAATTTTCTTAAAATGCGAACAAAATAACAGACGGCGCGCATTAAATAATATAGTCTTAAGAGCAATACCTTCGCCAAATATATAGAGTAAGGAACGCCATTTTAATAATACCCGAAACTACACATTGGTTTACGCAATAAAACATATAAATCATGAAGAACATGAAGTTTTAATGATTTTTCTTCATGAACTTCATGTTCTTCATGGTAAAAATATATTTTAAGTTTCGGGTATTATTTAGTTCTCATTCCTAAGTTGAAATGTCATTTTAAAAATTTGTAACCGATTGATTTTATTAGACCTAAAATATTATATTTTGGAAGATTTTGGCTCAAAATTCAAATTGGCGAAAGTCTTGTAAAAGATATTCCGCCTTAATTAAAATTATTGAGCCGATTTAATTTCTGACGTTAAAACAGCTTTGGGTTGCTCTACATTTTTATCTTAACCCTTTTATTATCCTTCTAAGTTTAATTTATCACCCTGAATAATTGTTGTTATAAAGGGGTATAACCTATGTTAAAAAATCTATTGTTTACAGTAATTATTAATTTTTTTTTAATTACACTTTGTTACGCCGCCCCCGCTCCTCAAGAAATTAATTTTTTTGTTAAAGAATTTTATATTCAAGGAGAGAGTCCTCTAACAATAGAAAAAATAAATGATTTTTTAAAGCCCTACCAAAATCAACACTATACCTTAGAACGATTAAATCAAGTTGCAAGTGCCTTAGAAGAACGTATTCGTACTGGAGGTTATTCTTTTTATCGCATTATATTACCGCCTCAAACACTCACGGATGAAAAGATTCAATTAAAAATTATTTCATTTGTCGTCAATCGCATTAATATAAAAGGCAATAAAGAATTTAGCCAGACCAATATTTTAAGCAGTGTCCCCCCTTTGATACAAGGACAATCCCCTAATACCGACACGCTTTCAGATGCCCTTAAACTATCAAACCGTCATCCGTTTAAAAAAATAAAAGTCACCTTTAAGCAAAGTGAGAATGACTCCGATAAAATTGATGCCACGATTACGGTCAAGGAAAAACGCCCTTACCAAGCATTTTTAATTTTTAATAACACGGGAACCAATAAAACAGGACAGTTTAGAGTTACAGCCGCCCTACAACACGGTAATTTATGGGGTCTTGACCATCAAATGAGTGTCAGCTATACCACATCACCCGATCATATTGATACCGTCAAACAATATGGGGTTAATTACAGTTTACCCTTGTACCGATTAAAGGGAATATTAAGTACTTATTATGCGTTTTCTGATGTTGACAATGGCATTATTGCTAACGATTTTTCAGTGACAGGCTCTGGAGAAATGTATGGATTACATTATCAACAGTTTCTACCGCGATGGGGGTTATATGAACATTCTATGGGAATAGGCATCGACAATCGTTTTTTTATTAATGATGTTAAGTTTTTAGAAACCCCGATTGGCAATAGCATTCGTAGTGTTCCGATCAGTCTTTTATATAAAGGCGAGTACCCGTGGAAAAATGCCAAAATTGATTTTCATCTGCAGTGGGTAGGTAATACAGGCTGGGGCGGCCATAATCGCGATAGCCATTACCAGGAATCACGCTTCAATGCCCAACACGATTGGCATTTATTTCGTTATGGGGCGAATGTAAGTACAAATTTTAAAGAATGGTTATTTAAAGTAAGTTTAACTGGCCAATACAGTGATGAACCCATTATTTCAGGTGAACAGTTAGGCATTGGGGGACGTTACAGTGTCAGAGGCTATAATGAACGTGAAACCAGTGCTGATAGTGGGCAGGTTGTTAATTTAGAAGTGTATACCCCTCATTTATACGGCGTTAATTTATTAGCTTTTTATGATTATGGCTATGGCCATCAACAAAATGTCGTCGAAGGTGAAGTAAAAAATTGGGTATTAAGTAGTGTAGGTGTAGGAATTCGCTGGCAATGGAAAGGCACTGTTTTTGCAACACTAGATCTAGCCCATGCCTTAGATAAAAATGTTCAAATCGAAGGAACACAACGAAGCACAAATAGTGCTCATGCAAGTTTAGTCTTCCGTTTTTAAGAAAAAAGGTAACGAGGTATCGTCATGAAACTAAAAAAAGTAACTAAAAACACTGCATTTTTTAAGATGAATGCCATCAGAACGGCGATATTACTCATTATTTTTCAAAATGGAGCCTATGCTAATCCTAATGGCGCGGCTATTATTAAGGGTCAAGTTTCTATTAACCGCTCATTGGAAAATATAACCACGATTACCAATAGCCCGAATGCAATTGTTAACTGGCAAAATTTTAATATTTCTCAAAATGAAATCACCCGTTTTATTCAACAAAATAGCCAAAGTGCGGTTTTAAATCGCGTTATTGGGCAAAATCCGAGTCAAATTTTAGGGCAACTGGTTTCTAATGGGCAGGTTTTTTTAATTAATCCGAATGGAATTGTCTTTGGCGCAAATTCTGTAATTGATACTCAAGGATTAGTTGCATCAACGCTTAACTTGAGTAATCAAGATTTTTTAAACGGCAATTATCATTTTGTCGCGGGTAATAATGCGGGGAGCATTCTTAATCAAGGCATTATTCGTGCAGGCGAAGACGGTAATATTATTTTAATTGCCCCTGATATAAAAAACAGTGGTCTTATTTCTACGGAAGGTGGGCAAATCACCTTAGCCGCTGGGTCTGAATTAACGCTTACAAATTTAGATTCCCCTGAAATTCAGTTTCAAATCCAAGCCCCTGAAAATAAAGTTTTAAATATGGGGAAAGTTTTGACCCAAGGCGGGGCTATTAATTTATTTGCGGGCAGTATTCATCATAGCGGTGATTTAAATGCCAACAGTGTAACCATTGATAAAAATGGCAATATTAAACTCGTTGCTTTAGGCGATATTAATCTCTCGGAAGAAAGTTTAATCACTGCGAATAATGCAAACAACGCAGGCAACATTTCAGTTGTAAGTGACTCAGGCACAACCACGGTTTCAGGCACACTCGAAGCGAAAGCAAAACAGGGTGGAAAGATTCATTTATTAGGTGAGCAGGTGGGTTTATTTGATAAAGCCACTATTGATGTCAGTGGGGTTGACCAAGGGGGTGAGGTTTTAGTGGGGGGCGATTTTCAAGGTAAAAATAACGCGATTAAAAATGCGTCAGCGGTTTATACAGGAAAAGAGACTCAAATTCACGCCGATGGAATCACCCAAGGTAGTGCAGGGAAAGTCATTGTCTGGGCAGATAAAACCGCTAATATACATGGCGAAATTAGTGCTAAAGGCGGTGAAATATCAGGGAATGGTGGTTTTGTGGAAACCTCAGCAAAAGAACACCTTACTATCACGCAATCCCCTAATATTTCGTCAAAAGATGGAAATACGGGTGAATGGTTAATTGATCCGAATAATATTACGATTGTTGCAGGATCTGGAACCACAAATATTAATGCAAGTGACCCTTTTACCCCAACAGGGACTAGCTCTCAATTAGGGGTTGATTTAATAGAAAGTTCTTTAAATGGCGGGGCTAATGTTAGCATCATAACCAGTGCTGTAGGAACTGATAGTAATATAACGTTATCCGTCCCCTTAGAGTTAGGTAGTACTATAGGGACTAATACCCTAACTCTTGAAGCGCATAATGATATTATCTTAAACCAAAATATCAATGATCCTATAGCCCCTAATAATCAACAGTTAACCCTAAATTTAATTGCCGATAGTGATGGGGATGCGAATGGAGTCATTCAAATTGGGAATCTTGTAACCCTTGATACTAATGGGGGCTTAATTGATGCGAAAACCGCTGGCTCAGGTAAAATTTTCATTCTTGAAAATGCAACCATTAACGCGCCTTTATTAGCCAAAGAAATTAATATTTCCCCTACATCGACTGCCAGCATTAATTTTAATAATACTGTCACCGCAGATGCTTTAAATATTAATGATGGTCAACTCAATATCAATAACACGACAACCGTTAAAAATTTAAATTGGGATAGTACTTTAGGCTCAATAATAACGACAACAGGGGCAGGAACACTTAATTTAATAGGAAATAGTGTATTCAAGTCTGACACCGGTGTTATCGATTTTAAAGGCTCAGGACTAACAGTTAACAATACTGGAACGGTCATCTATAGTAGTGCCACAGGAAATGATAAATTATTTAAAATCACAAATGGAGCTACTTTTAATAATCAAACAGGTGCAGTTTTTGAATTTGCGGATGATTCAGATATAGCCAGTAGTAGCGGCACAAGTTTCTTTAATAATAAAGGAACGTTGCGTAAAACAGGGGGGACTAACGATAGTGTTATTGGTTTAGATAATATTATTGAATTAAATACATTTACAGGCAGTAAAATTGACGTACAAACAGGCACGTTAACCAGTAAAACAACCTTTACCAATCATGGCATTATTAACACCACTGCTAATAGCTCTTTTGGCGTTGCAAGTAGTACTTTTACTAATAGCTCAACAGGCACATTACAAGGTAGTGGAACATTTAACGCACTCGCATCAGGCTTGCAAAATGACGGGACTATTTCTCCAGGTGAATCATCTACAGAAGTTTTAAATATAAAAGGGAGTTTAAATTTAGGGACTACATCAGTTATAGATATAGAAATAGAAGGAAATAATGCCGCTATCCCTCAGTTTGATCAAATTAATGTAACAGGTAATATCAACTTAGGAGGCACATTCAATGTAACCTTACCTACTGCTTTTGACCCTACACCCTTTAATTTTAAAATTATAAGCAGTACAGCTGGGAATATCAGTAATACATTTGATACGCTCAATGCCCCCTTTAGTTATAGCATGACTCCAACTTACAATACCAAGGACGTTATACTCTCAGGATTTACATTTAACGGTAACCTTTTTTGGGATAATGATAATAATAATGGACTTTGGAGTGATCCTCAAAACTGGAATACTAATTTTTCACCCGAA
This sequence comes from Methylococcales bacterium, assembly GCA_030949405.1. Classification (NCBI taxonomy): domain Bacteria; kingdom Pseudomonadati; phylum Pseudomonadota; class Gammaproteobacteria; order Methylococcales; species Methylococcales bacterium. The sequence continues at coordinate 1,621,622 of JAUZSN010000002.1, forward strand.
TCAGGTAATACCGTTACTATTGATAAAGACAGTAGCTTAGTTACTTTAGACAGTGGTAATTATGATATTGATACGTTAATCAGTAATCAAAACCTATCGATTACTAATAATGGAAAACTTATTGTACAAAGTGGACTCAGTGGAACGGGTCAAATAGATATTAACCCAACAGGAACACTTGAATTACAAGGTGCAGGTCTTCATACATTAGCTCTTAATAACAACGGTTCACTCATTAAAACGAATACAGGCGATGTACTATTAACGGGTAATGTGACCAATGATACCAATGGGTTATTTGATATTCAAGAAGGAAATTTATTTATCGAACTACCCATAGAAACCGAATGGGTAAATCAGGGATTAATTAAAACCGCTAGTGGTACCAAATTTGGTGTTTCCGCTTCAAGTGGATCGGCTCAATTAACGAATGAAGGAACGTTAAGTGGCTTTGGAACATTTGTCATAGACAACGTTTTAAATAACGGAATCCTAAGCCCTGGGGCCTCACCTAGTACACTCACATTTACGGATGATCTAACCTTATCAACATCCTCAAGCATTAACATAGAACTTGCAGGCACATCATTAACGGACTATGACCACATTAACATTGGCAGTAAAGCCATCTTAGAGGGGTCACTCAACATTACTGAAATTGAGGGGTTTACACCCACAACAGATGCCTCTTTTTCCTTAATTAACTGTGGTACGGCCTGTTCTGGAAGTTTTAAGACAACTGGCCTACCCTCTGCTGATTATACAGCGACAGTCACCCCTAAAAGTTTAGGTTCACAATTTACAGCCCCTGCTGTTGTTGATCCTGTTGTTACACCCATTGATCCTGTAGTTGTACCTGTTGACCCTATTGTGGTTGATCCTGTGGTTGTACCTATTGATCCTATTGATCCTATTGTTATTGACCCAGTAATTACACCTGTTGACCCTATTATTACACCTATTGATCCTGTTGTTATTGACCCAGTAATTACACCTGTTGACCCTATTATTACACCTATTGATCCTGTTGTTATTGACCCAGTAATTACACCTGTGGATCCTATTATTATACCCATTGATCCTGTTGTTATTGACCCAGTAATTACACCTGTGGATCCTATTATTATACCCATTGATCCTGTTGTTATTGACCCAGTAATTACACCTGTGGATCCTATTATTATACCCATTGATCCTGTTGTTACACCTGTTGTTATTACTCCTGTTATTGCGCCTATTGATCCTATCGTTGAACCCATTATTAGTTCAGTTATTGACCCAAAACATGCCTCTATTTTTCAACCTAAAAAAGAAACAGAACTAACTCGCACCCCCATCAGCCCAGAATCCAATGTTATCCCACTAATCGACAATGGAAGCTTTCAACTCACCGAATCAAAGAAAACGTACCTTGATCAAAGAAAAACTAAAACAACCACCGAAGATGAAGAAAAAGACTACGCCTTAGAACAATGCAATGCCAGTAATAGTGATAGCCATAACAATACCGTTGGTATAGCCAATTAAGCGGGTAAAAAAATGAACATCAAAAAAATCATCCTATTGATCGTACTATCACTGATGCTACAACGACTACATGCAGCCGAGCCTATAGGAAAAGTAAGCTTCGTTCGTGGCAGCGTTGCAGCGATACTCGCCAATAAAGAATCCAGACTCCTTGGAAAAGATACTCCCATTTATCAAGGCGATAACATCCAAACCTCTGCCCGAAGTTTTGTCATTATTATATTTAATGATGGCACAAAAATTACAGTACGACCCGATAGCAGTTTCAGTATCAACGAATACAGCAATCAGCAAACAAAACAATCGGTAAAAATGGAACTCCATAAAGGAGGGATTCGGGCTAATAGTGGTGAAATATCCAAAGACGACCCGACTAAATTTCAAATAAAAACGCCCTTAACAACAGTCAATGCTAAACAAGCAGATTACTCCGTCAGGTTATGTACAAATGACTGCGAAGAAGAATCTAAACGCCTTAAAAATAAAAAACCAACCAAAGCAAACCTTGTTGTTGCCCGTGTTGCCAAAATTAAGGGAAACGTAACCGCTGAAAATAGTAAGCCCCCCGCCAAACAACGACGCTTAGTGGTCGGATCGCCCTTATACAGTGGCGACCAATTAAGCAGTCAAAAAAATAGCTCTGCGGTAATTGCCTTTCGGGACGGCGAGCGCATTACTGTAGAAGCAAAAACAGAGTATGTTATTAAACAGTACCAATACCAACAAGAAAATCAAGAGGATAAGGTCATTCATAAGCTTATCGTGGGCGGAATGCGTGTTTTAACAGGAAAAATTGGCAAAGTAAAAAAAGAAAATTATAAAATTAACACCCCTGTTGCCACCATTGGCATTCGAGGCACAGGCTTTGACTTATATTATATTGACGAAGAGGGGCTTTATAGCTACGTTTGGCAAGGCACCATTGACCAAACCAATGAAGCAGGCGATAACATTTTAACTATTTTAAAAAGTAGTTATATTGCCAATGAACACAGTATTATGAAAACCTTACCTAAGCTCCCAACTAAGCTCTTACAAAATTTGCCGTTACGACCTGATAAAATTTCTATCAACCAAGAAAAACTTTTTAAAACCAATTCATTAAAAGGCGTTCCCGCAGGACTCTATGTCACCGTTCATGATGGCTATGTCCGCCTAGGTTCATCAGAATTGGATTTGGGGAAAAATGAAACAGGCTATGTTAATGACAATAAGAAAATAATCCGCTTAGAATTACAACTGTTTCAAGAAGAAGACCCTTACCCATTACCCTCAAATTTTGACCCACTGAACGCTAAAATTGGAAAATATTCATTACTTGTCGATAAATACACCTCGAGTTCAGCCTCGACTTATGAGTGTGTCGCTGAATAATTTTTTAACTCAGCTACTAACCTAATAACATTCACCTCATTTTAATAATATTTTAGGTGGCTTCTTTGTTATTTACATATTTATTGGATAGATGGTATCAACCGTCCTAAACAAAACGGTTGATAATGCTTACGCGGCTACAAAGGAAAAAAAGACGATACAGCCCGCGTTGCTTTTCTTTTTAAGCGGTATCTCAGATGTTGATTAATGACTTAGAAAAAAATAAACGCATTAAGAGGTGTAGATACCATAGGTTCTCTTTGTAAAGAGAACCCAGCTAACTAAAACTTAATTCATTTTTACAAAAATAAACCATCAATAGGGGACGAAGCGGATGCAAAGCGTTTTCTAGCCATTCGACCCGCTAAAAAGGCTTCTCGTCCTGCTTGAATGCCTTTTTTCATTGCGGATGCCATTAAGACAGGGTTTTGTGCGGCAGCAATGGCGGTATTCATTAAGACACCATCACAACCTAACTCCATTGCAATCGCGGCATCTGATGCGGTTCCAACACCTGCATCAACCAAAATAGGAACGGTGGCATTTTCAACAATCGTTAAAATATTATAAGGATTGCGAATACCTAATCCCGAACCAATCGGCGCGGCTAATGGCATGACAGCAACACAGCCAATATCTTCTAACCGTTTGGCTGCAATCGGGTCATCATTGGTATACACCATGACATCAAAACCATCCTTAACTAATAATTCAGCCGCCCCAAATGTTTCAGCCACATCAGGAAACAAGGTTTTTTGATCGGCCAATACTTCGAGTTTAACTAAGTTATGACCGCCTAATAATTCACGTCCTAAACGACAGGTTCTCACCGCGTCTTCAGCGGTAAAACAGCCGGCTGTATTGGGTAAAATGGTATATTTATCAGGTGAGATAACATCTAATAAGTTAGGTTCGTTCGGGTTTTGGCCAATATTGGTACGTCGAATCGCTACGGTAACAATTTCCGCGCCACTGGCTTCAATCGCAAAACGAGTTTCCTCTAAATCTTTATATTTTCCCGTTCCGACTAATAATCGTGAATTAAAAACACGATCACCAATTGTAAAACGATCGGACTCACCGCCTCCAATAGCGTGTACAATCTCTAATTTATCATCCGCCGCAACACATTGCTGTGTATAACGATCAAAGGGTAAAATTTCTTTATTTAGTTCGACAGCAATACGCTTGCCAATCAAGCCTAAATCAGCGATAACATCCGCAACCGTGGCGTTTTCACCATAATCACGACGATCACCATTGATAAAAATATTCATAATTATAAACTCGGTTTAAATTTTTAGGGCTCTACGTTTTTGTACGGCACTCGCCAATTTTTTTAATAAGAGGACACTGTCATCCCAGCCTAAACACGCATCGGTAATACTTTTCCCATATTCAAGGGCATCACCTGAAGAATGGTCTTGTCGGCCTGCGGTTAAATGACTTTCAACCATGACCCCCATAATACGATGATCGCCGCCTGCGATTTGACTTCCGACTTCATCCGCGACAACGAGTTGGCGGTGATACTGCTTTAAACAATTAGCATGACTAAAATCAATCATAATATTCTGATTTAAATTTGCCTTTTCCAAGCCTTCGGCAACTTGCTCGACACTCACGGCATCATAATTAGGGCGATCATTTCCGCCTCTAAGAATAATATGAACGTCTTCATTACCTGTTGTTGAAAAAATGGCGGAATGCCCTGACTTAGTTACCGATAAAAAATGATGCCGACTCATAGCCGCCCCAATGGCATCAATAGCAATTTTAATCGATCCATCCGTTGCATTTTTAAAGCCAACAGGTGATGAAATTCCCGACGCTAATTCACGATGAACTTGGCTTTCGGTGGTTCTTGCACCAATAGCTCCCCATGCGATTAAATCAGCAACATACTGAGGCGTAATTAAATCAAGATATTCGGTTGCCGCAGGAACCCCGATACTATTTATATCTAAGAGTAACTTACGTGCAATATGCAACCCTTTATTAATATCAAAAGCATCATTAAGGTCAGGGTCATTAATAAGCCCTTTCCAGCCAACCGTTGTTCGTGGTTTTTCAAAATAGACACGCATGACAATCAATAAATCATCCTGCAATTCATCTTTAATGGCTTTCAAGCGATGGGCATATTCGCAGGCCGCTTTGGGGTCATGAATAGAACAAGGGCCAATAATCACTAATAAACGATCATCATTCCCTTGCAAAATAGTATGGGTATCGGTTCGGGTTGCCAACACTGTTTTAGCTGCAATTTCAGTGAGGGGCATATCGGTTTGAAGCTGATCAGGCGAGATAACCTCTTTAGTCTCGGTAATCCTCAAATCATCCGTTGTATAATTACTTTGCATAATGGTTAAGTCAGTGTTAATGCTGTAAAAATGATAAAACCAAGCATTTTAACCGTTTTAGTCAAAGGAAGTTATTTAATTTCACGTTGGCGTTTTTTATTTTTACGCCCCGCATCAATTTCTTTTTTAGTGACAATTTGATCTTTATCACGATCTAAACGATTAAATAATCGGTCAAAGGCTTTATTTTTTTCATCCTCACTAATTTTTCCATCACCATCAACATCAATACCTTGAAATAAGGGCGGTAAATTTGAGCCTTTACCTTTTTTAGGTTTTTTATGAAATAGCTCGTCGGCGGTGAGTTTTCCGTCATTATTTTTATCGAACTCTAAAAACTTTTTTTCATTACGCTTAATACGGGGGACTAAAAATTCTTCCAAGCTAATAGCGTTATCCTTATCACTGTCTAAATTGGAAAATTTTTTATTTTTATTTTTATCCTGTCGCCGTTGACGATTTTGCTCTAATTCTTTAACCGTGACAGTTTCATCTTCATTTTTATCCATACGTTGAAAGCGTCTATCCATCGCCGCTTTAAACTCTTCCTTCGTTACTTTGCCATCTTTATCAGTATCAAACTTTTTTAAAAACCCCCGCTTAACTTTTGCTTTTTGTTCTTTCTTATCCGAATCTGCCTGTACAGGAAGTTGCACTAACAGCATTGAACCTAAAAAAAGGCTGCTTAAAACAATAAATTTTTTCATAAATATCCCCTTAATAATGGGTAAAGATTACGTTAATTTAGATAAACTTAAATTGATGTCGCCAAAAAAGCCGTTGGGCTTCCTAGATTATGGCAACATCAATCGTTTGTTTTCAGTTTAATCCCATTGACAAATGGATTATTTATCGGGATTATGTCGATAGATAATTGTAATTTGCCCTATCGTTTGAATCAACTCCGCTTTTGTATCAAGACAAATTTGGAGGCCTATTTGTTTTCGTAATTCACGTTCAGCGCGAATTTTTATCTTAATAAGCTCATGAGCCGCTAAAGCGGATTCAATTTCCGTTAAAACGGCGGGTGTCAATCCTGATTGACCGATCATGACCACAGGTTTTAAGCTGTGCGCTTTAGCTCTTAGTTTTCTCTTATCCGTAGAATCCACGCATAACCTCATAAATTAAAATAAAATAAAAGCTACTATAACAAATAAATATGGCCCGAAGCAAAAGCAGTAAACAATGGTTACAAGAACATTTTAATGATGAATATGTTAAACAAGCCCAGACACTGGGTTATCGTTCTCGTGCGACCTTTAAATTAATTGAGATTCAAGAAAAAGATAAAATCATTAAATCTGGGATGAATGTCATTGATTTAGGCGCAGCTCCTGGCGGCTGGTCTCAATATGTTCGCAAAATTATCGGTCAAAAAAATAAAATTATTGCCTTGGATATTCTGGCAATAGACCCTTTAGACGGGGTTGATTTTATTCAAGGTGACTTTACAAATGACACTGTTTTAGATGAACTCAACGCCATGCTTGACGGGGCGGTGATTAATGTGGTCTTATCTGATATGGCACCTAATTTAAGTGGTAACAAAAGCACGGATCAAGCCCGTGGGTTGTATTTAGCTGAATTAGCCTTAGACACAGCAAAAAACACATTGAATCAAGGCGGAACATTTTTAGTTAAAGTCTTTCAAGGTGCAGGATTTGATGATTATCATCAACAAGTTAAACAGCTATTCAACTCCGTCGTGATTAGGAAGCCAAAAGCGTCCCGTGCGCGAAGTAACGAGGTTTATATTTTAGCGAAAGGCTTTAAATAAATTTAATTGCCCTTATATTGGAATGAACTAAAGGGATTAGAAAACCCAAGCTGTACTACAGGCGATTGTTTAAAACTATCGTCTTGATTAAAAGTCAGGCTTAATTCCTGATATAATTACTCTGTATTTTTTTTAACGAGGCCGTCCCGTAAGGAGCGAGTAACTTGAGCGATATGTTTAAAAATTTAATTTTATGGGTTGTCATTGCGGTCGTATTAATGTCCGTATTCAACAGTTTTGGTTCACGACCCAATCAGAATGATTCGTCGTTATCCTATTCTCAATTTATTGATTCTGTTAAGGCAGGACAGGTCCAACAAGTCATCATTGATGACGATAATATTATTAAAGGCCGAATGCAAACGGGGGAGAAATTTAAAACGTATGCCCCAAGTGACCCGCATTTAATTGATGATTTACTGGCGAGTGGTGTTGAAATTAAAGCACAACCCCCAGAGCAAACCTCAATGCTGATGCAAATATTTATTTCTTTTGGGCCTATTTTATTGCTGATTGCCGTTTGGATTTTCTTCATGCGCCAAATGCAAGGTGGCGGTGGCATGGGCGGTAAAGGGGCGATGGGTTTTGGAAAAAGTAAAGCACGAATGCTTGAAGAAGACCAAATCAAAGTCACCTTTGCCGATGTTGCAGGTTGCGACGAAGCCAAAGAAGAAGTTGAAGAAATGGTTGATTTTCTTAAAGACCCTTCAAAATATCAAAAATTAGGCGGTCAAGTGCCTCATGGCGCATTAATGATTGGCCCACCAGGAACAGGGAAAACCCTACTTGCAAGAGCGATTGCGGGGGAAGCTAAAGTTCCATTTTTCACTATTTCAGGTTCTGATTTTGTAGAAATGTTTGTCGGTGTTGGAGCGTCGCGTGTTCGAGATATGTTTGAACAAGCGAAAAAACATGCACCCTGCATTATTTTTATTGATGAAATTGATGCCGTGGGTCGCCAACGGGGTGCAGGTTTAGGCGGTGGCAATGATGAACGCGAACAAACCTTAAACCAACTTTTAGTTGAAATGGATGGTTTTGAAGGCAATGAAGGTATTATTGTTATTGCAGCGACTAACCGTGCTGATGTTTTAGACAGTGCGTTATTGCGTCCTGGTCGTTTTGACCGTCAAATAAATGTCGGTTTACCTGACATTAAGGGTCGTGAACAAATTCTTGCGGTTCACATGAAAAAACTGCCTATTGATAAAGATGTCATTACTAAATACTTAGCGCAAGGAACCCCAGGGTTTTCAGGCGCGGATTTAGCCAACTTAGTCAATGAAGCCGCCTTATTTGCAGCACGTATCAATAAACGTATTGTGAGTATGGTCGATTTTGAACGGGCTAAAGATAAACTGATTATGGGTGTTGAAAGACATACGATGGTCATGGATGAAAAAGAAAAGAAAATGACGGCCTATCATGAAGCCGGTCATGCTATTGTTGGTCGTATTGTTCCAGATCATGATCCTGTTTACAAAATCAGTATTATGCCTCGGGGTCAAGCTTTAGGGGTAACGATGTTTTTACCTGAAAAAGACCAATACAGTGCCAGTAAACGTAAACTTGATAGTATGATTTCCAGTCTTTATGGGGGCCGTATTGCCGAAGATCAAATTTTTGGTTGGGAAGAAGTTTCAACGGGTGCCTCTAATGATATAGAACGTGCAACTGAAATTGCCCGTAATATGGTGACAAAATGGGGCTTATCACAACGACTCGGGCCTTTGGCTTATAGTGAGGAAGAAGGGGAAGTCTTTTTAGGTCGCTCGGTTACGCAACACAAATCAGTAGCTGAAGAAACTTCGCACAATATTGATGATGAAATTCGTGTCATTATCAATAGAAACTATCAACGTTCTGAGAAAATTCTTAAAGAAAATGTTGATATTCTTCATGCAATGGCCGATGCGCTAATGAAGTATGAAACCATTGATAAGTATCAAATTGAAGATTTGATGTGTCGCAAACCTGTTAGAGAACCTCAAGGCTGGGATGATACCCCTACACCGCCTAATGATGGGGTGGAAATCAATGAAAAACGAGAAGAGAAAAAAAAGCCTAAGCCTTCGGTAGGTGGTGAAGCTAAACAAAATTAGGTCGGCTAATGGGGTCTATTTATCAGGTATAAATAGACCCACTAGGCAATTAACATAATTTTTGAAAGGAGAGGATTGCCTCTCCTTTTTTTATGGGTTAAAAATAATAGAAACTATGTCAAAAAAATATTTTGGTACGGATGGTATTCGCGGAAAAGTGGGTGAATATCCCATTACGGCTGACTTTGCCTTAAAATTAGGCTGGGCGATTGGGCGTGTATTTGCCGAAGAGGGTAAAAACTTTGTTCTTATTGGTAAAGATACGCGTATTTCAGGCTATATGTTTGAATCTGCCTTAGAGGCAGGCTTATCCGCGGCGGGGGTTAATACCCATTTATTAGGCCCAATGCCAACTCCTGCGATTGCTTATTTAACCCGTACCTTAAGAGCGCGGGCAGGTATTGTTATTAGTGCTTCCCATAACCCTTATTATGATAATGGGGTTAAGTTTTTTTCAACCGATGGGACTAAATTAGCGGATGCACTTGAACATAAAATAGAACGGTATATTGATAAACCTATTATTACAGTCGAGTCTTCAAAGCTAGGTAAGGCAAAACGCGTAGAAGATGCCGCAGGACGGTATATTGAATTTTGTAAATCGACCGTACCCACTACGCTGAGCCTAAAAGGACTTAATATTGTGGTTGATTGTGCCAATGGAGCCACTTATCATATTGCTCCCTGTGTATTTGAAGAATTAGGGGCCAATGTCACCAGTATCGGGGTCTCACCGAATGGGTTGAACATTAACCACGCCTGTGGTGCAACTCAGCCGCAACAATTGGCCAAAACAGTCATAGAGCAAAAAGCAGATCTAGGGATCGCTTTAGATGGGGATGGCGACCGACTCATTATGGTGGATCATAAAGGGGAGATTGTTGATGGGGATGAATTAATTTACATTATCGCTAAATCTAGATTAAAACAAGGTCATCAGGAAGCGATCGTTGGGACATTGATGTCCAATCTGGGTATGGAACATGCGTTAGAAAAATTAGGGCTTAGCTTACTACGGGCTAATGTCGGTGATCGCTATGTTTTGGAAATTTTAAAGCAGAATAACGCATTGCTCGGTGGTGAAGGCTCAGGGCATATTATTTGCTTAGATAAAACCACAACAGGGGATGGTATTGTTGCAGCATTGCAAATTTTAACGGAAATTCAACAAACAGGGCTTGATTTACATACCTTAAAACAAGGAATGCAGAAATACCCTCAAGTTCTTCTTAATATTAAGGTCGCAAGACGAGTTAATCCTTTAGAAATCCCTGCGATTCAAAAAGCAGTTGTCGCGGTTGAAAAAGCGTTAGGTCATGACGGGCGTGTACTTTTAAGAGCGTCGGGAACAGAACCTTTAATTCGGGTTATGGTTGAAGGAAAAGACATGAAAAAAGTCAACGATTATGCACAACAATTAGCCGATGAAGTGAAAAATGCAATTAACGCTTGAATTACAAAGCATTAGCCTATATCATTGCTGGTTTGATTTTGTCTTGGAGTAAGTAATGCGTCAGTCTCTAATCATGGGAAACTGGAAAATGAACGGCTCAGCCGAAAGTGCTAAATCGCTATGTAATGCGATTATAGAAGGGTTGAATGCAGGGGATGCAGGCATTGCAGTTTGCGCGCCTTATGTTTATTTAGCAGACCTTCAAGCGTTAACAGCAAAGAGTCCTTTAGCTGTGGGTGCACAAAATGTCGCAGACCAAGCATCAGGGGCTTACACGGGTGAGATTTCAAGCTCAATGCTGAAAGAATTTGGGTGTAAATACGCACTCGTAGGTCATTCAGAACGTCGTTCTTATTATGGCGATACCGATGCCTCTGTTGCGGCTCGTTTTTGTGAAGCACAAACACAAGGTATAATTCCTGTTTTATGTATTGGTGAAACGTTAGACGAACGTAAAGCCAATGAGACCTTTAATGTGGTCAATAGACAGTTAGATGCCGTTATTGAAAAAGCAGGCATTGAAGCCTTAAGTAATGCTGTTATTGCTTATGAACCTGTTTGGGCTATTGGTACGGGTGTAACCGCCTCTGATGACCAAGCACAAGAAGTTCATAAAGCAATTCGTGAGCGTATTGCCGCAAAAAATCAAACCATTGCGGATAAAATTCAAATTTTATACGGTGGAAGTATGAAACCTGCGAATGCTAAAGGATTATTAGGCATGGCAGATATTGACGGTGGTTTAATTGGTGGCGCATCCTTAGATGCTCAATCCTTTTTAGATATTTATCATTCAGTTTAAATAGATTTAGGTTTATGTATCAACTAATCATTATTGTTCATGTATTATTAGGGCTTAGCGTAGTCGGTCTTATTTTAATGCAGCAGGGCAAAGGGGCCGATGCGGGCGCTGCATTTGCAGGCGGTTCAGGGTCTGTTTTTGGCGCACAAGGTGCCGCCTCCTTTTTGTCACGAGCAACGGCTATTCTCGCAGCTTTGTTTTTTACAACCAGTTTAGGGTTAGCCGTTTTAAGTGGTTATGAGAATAAACCTGATGACTTAATGGAACAACCTGTTATAGAAACACTTGTTGAAGATGTTCCTTTAATGGGGGTCAATAAACCCAGTGCTGAAAGTATCCCTGTTATTGCACCGGTTAATGAAGTCCCTGTTGTTCCAAGTTCTATTGAAGACACCGCTGTTTCGGTTGAGCCTGTCGTTAACACAGTCGTCGAATCGGTTACAGAAACAACAAGTGAACCACAGCAAGTTGTTGAACCCAATGTACCTGTTGTTAATAATGTAGAAACAACGGATGCTGTTGAATCAATCGTACCGACCCCCTCTGTTGAAGAAACAACCGAAATAGTTACACAACCTTAAAAAAGATAAAAGCCGATGTGGTGAAATTGGTAGACACGCTACCTTGAGGGGGTAGTGGCGTAAGCTGTGCCGGTTCAAGTCCGGCCATCGGCACCATTATTAAATAAAAAACCAGCTTAATCGCTGGTTTTTTTTATGTCAAAAATAATTTTAATCAAATCAACTAGAGACTTTACGCAAAAAACGCTATCCTAATTAAATTAACCGTATATTTTAGCAAGGTATCAAATGAGCTTAATTAATTTACAAAAAAACTGGGAACAATTAAAACCCCATGTCAGTCATTTATACCGTTCTGCTTTACGCTTATCTAAAACCAACCAAATAACCCAAACAAAACTGGGTGGAAAGCCGAGCGTTGACTTAAATTCATTTCAATGGCCTCATAGTGGTGGTGAGCCATTAGCCTTCGTTGCCCAATTAGATTTAACCGAATTAGCGCGTACTTTAGTCATCAAATGGCTTCCTATTACGGGGATATTATTATTTTTTTATGATATTGAAACAATGCCCTCAGGACTTAACACCGAGGACAGTGGGTTATGGAAAATTATTTATAGTACCAAGGCGGATACCGAGGCAAATTTTCCTTATCAATTAGCCGCAGAGTTTCAATTTGATACTTATTATTTAAACGCCACTAAAATCACACAATTACCTAGCCTAGAAAGAAGCTATGTAACCGCTTTACAGTTAACGGACGTTCAAAAAATAGCCTATGAAGAACTCTATGACCGAGAAATAGGCGATCAACCATCACATCAAGTGGCAGGGTTTCCTGATTGTATTCATGATGATACTATGGAGAAAAAATGTCATCAACTTGTTGAAACAAAGGGGAATAAAAAAGATAACTGGCGATTATTATTACAGCTTGATAGTGATGAAAATGCAGAGATGATTTGGGGCGATTGTGGTGTGTTATATTTTTGGGTTCGAGAACGCGATGCGTGTGTTGCTAATTTTGATGACGTTAGATTAATTTTTCAATGTTATTAGGTAACAAGGGATTGAAATTTTAAAATGGCACGCCCGAGACGATTCGAACGTCCGACCTCACCCTCCGGAGGGGTGCACTCTATCCAGCTGAGCTACGGGCGCGTGACATAAAGAGGGCGTATTCTAACCGATTCTTAGTCTAATTACGATAATATTATTGTATTTGACCGCTTAAATCTTAAAAAACGGCTATTTTTTTAATTTTTCTTTAAAAATTTTGTTATTTAAAATACCCGTTAAAATCGAAAAAATATCCACACTATCTTCAGGAAATCGAAAGGTATGCACATCTTTTATAAGCTGTTTCGTTTGTCGTTTGAGTAATGAAAATCGCCAAACTTCCCCAATAGTAATCGCCCCATAGATTACTTCAGAAGACAGGTCTTCTTCGTAAATATCCATTGCAATCATTTCAACCGCCAATTAATTAAACCCTTTTTCTAAATCACCTTTTTTTGCTTCAATGACAATCAGTTCTTGCTGAGAACGAAATAAATAATCAATGGTTCCTGCTAATTTATCATTAATATCAACAGAGTATTCAATATTAAGTCTTGCATTTAATGTTTTTATGACGGCATGAAGTAAGGGGGGCAATCATTAATTCACGTTTAGCTATTTCTGAATTCAAAGATACTTTTGGAACTAATAAATAATATGAATCCACTAAAACCTAAAGTAAATTTCGATCAATTTGCTGATTTTTGGGTAATTTAAGTACTTCTATTGAATAATAGATAACCAAATTCCGCAATGATTTCCTCTACTGGATTGGGCATATTAAAATAATCACTAAACGTGTATTTTTTCCCTTCTTTCAGTATCGTTTTAGGCATAAAAATTAGATAGGTAATAAAATATCAGATAAGGGGTCATGATAACCTCATTTTTAAATTCGCAAAATTGGCTTTCCCACGTGCTTTAACCTCTTCTGGGTTAATCGGGTTTTTAGCCGTCCATTCTAAATCATCCGCTGGCAGTTCATCTAAAAATCGACTGGGTTCCGTTTCAGAAACCTCACCATAACGCTTACGGTGCGTACAATAACTAAACGTACAACTGCGTTGTGCGCGTGTAATCCCCACATAAGCTAAACGGCGTTCCTCCTCAATATTATCCATTTCAATACTATTTTGATGCGGTAATAAATTTTCTTCCATCCCAATCAAAAAAACATGAGGAAACTCCAAGCCTTTTGCTGCATGAAGCGTCATTAAGCTCACTTGGTCATCCGCCTCGTCTTCTTCCTGACGCTCTAATATATCCAACAGCATGACTTTAGAAACGACCTCGGATAGTGATTTTTCACTTTCCCCCTCCTCGGCTGTCCCCATTCGTTTTAACCAATCAACCAAATCGGTTACATTTTTTTGCTGACGTTTAGCCGCCTCGGGAGTTTTACTGTTTTCCTTTAACCATTGCTCATAACCAATATCCACTAACATCGTATCAATGGGGGTCAAATTATCATTATTTTCTATGGATTCAGCGGTACGAGTAGTCCATTGACAAAATTTAGTTAATCGCGATACCGCCTTTTCAGGTAATTTTTGGGATAATCCCAATTCTGAACAGGCTGAAAATAAACTAATATGCCGTTCATTCGCATACCCACCTAATTTTTCTAAGGTAGTGGGGCCAATTTCACGCCTTGGGGTATTCACAACGCGCAAAAAAGCCGCATCATCATCGGGATTCACCAATAAACGTAAATACCCCATCACATCTTTAACCTCACTGTAGGAGAAAAAGGAGGTGCTGCCACTAATAAAATAAGGGATATTATTTTCACGCAAACAGTGTTCAAATAAACGTGATTGATAATTACCTCGATATAAAATTGCGTAATCTTGGTAGCGTCCGCCTTGATGAAATTTATGATGAATAATTTCTGAAACCACTTGCTGTGCTTCGGTTTGTTCATTCTTATGAGCTAATACTTTAAGCGGATCGCCATAGCCTAATTCACTCCATAAACGTTTTTCAAATTCATGGGGGTTATTTGCAATTAAATGATTGGCTACGTTTAAAATTCGGCCCATAGAACGGTAATTTTGCTCTAATTTAATAACCTTTAATCGTGGATAGTCTTTTTGTAATTGGGATAAATTTTCAGGTTGCGCCCCACGCCATGCATAAATTGACTGATCATCATCGCCGACAACAGTAAACCGTCCTAAATTTCCCGCTAATAAGCGCACGAGTTCATATTGGGTGATATTGGTATCTTGATATTCATCGACTAATAAGTAGCGAATTTTATTTTGCCATTTTTCTAAAGTCTCTGATGATTGTTGAAATAATAAAACAGGCAATAAAATTAAATCATCAAAATCAACTGCATTATAAGATTTTAAATGTCGATTGTAGGTTTGATATAAAACAGCGGCCTCATGGTGTGATTTATCTTCGGTATTAATCGCTTGTTCAGGCGTAATAAATCCATTTTTCCATGTTCCAATTAAGGTCAAATAATAATCAAGTTCATCAATATCACAGTGTCCGACTCCTTGATTGATAAGGTTTTTTAATAAGGTTTTTTTATCGGATTCATCAAATAAGGTAATACCTGATTTATAGCCTAAAACCTTATGTTCACGGCGTAAAATATCTAAGCCTAAAGAATGAAAGGTTGAAACTCGTAACCCTCGGCTTTGCTGGGCATCTAAAAGTTTTTCAACGCGTGATTTCATTTCACGTGCCGCTTTATTGGTAAAGGTTAATGCGGCGATATGGCGAGCCGCTAAGCCTTTATTGACTAAATGGGCAATTTTTTCAGTAATAACACGCGTTTTACCACTACCCGCGCCTGCAAGAACGAGTAACGGTTGTTCTGTTATTTTTACAGCCGCGTGTTGTTGGGTATTAAGTTTTGACATAGAGACAACGTTGAAATGCAATTTATGAAGAATAATTTTAAAAATATCAAAGGCGATTATCTTTTTTAAATTTGAGTGAACAGGAATAAAAAAGTACCTAATGTCGGCATCTTTAATTTTTCGGTTTACAGTTTAATTTGGAGTCCAATAGCTTTAGCTATTGGCGAGTCACGAAAATAGCTAACGCTATTTTACGCCACATTATTTTTTAAGAATAAAGTGTAAACTACTTTTGAGCTAAATGAAGGATGCCCTCGTTTCAATTGATTTACTAACAAAGATAACAGATTTATATCGTAAGGAACGTTAAAGTTTCAAAGAAGGCGAAGACCTTAATTATCAATCGTATTTTTGCGTAACTGACTACCAACTTAAAACGAGGCAAGTTGAAGTTAAGTCTCGCGCTATAGTGTCCCGTCTTGAATTGGTAGCGGCATAACTACAAGACCTAATTCAAAAAAACACGATGAAATCATTAAATAAAATCGACATATTTATTTTCTATTGCTATTATCTAACAAGCATCATGGCTACTTTTACGGACTCTATAAAGTCTTAACTATCAATAGCTTCATTTGTTTAAACTTACGTTAGGAGTATAAAATGAAAATTCATTCCCTTTTAATAATCACCGCCGTTGGGCTGGTCTTATCTGGAAATGCCCTTGCTGACTTACAAAGTGGTTTAGTCGCTTATTATCCTTTCAATGGCAATGCAAATGATGAAAGTGGCAATGCTAATAATCCAACGGTTAACAATTCGGTCTTAACAACCGATCGACTTGAAAATGCGGAGAGTGCTTACCAATTTGAAAATTCGGTTATAAGTACGCCCACCTCTAATTCTATTTCGCCGACATCCAGTGTCTCTATTTCTGCCTGGGTTTATCCTGATCATAAAGCGGAATGGCATCCGATTATGACTAAACGATTCAGTGAATCAGAAAGTCCCTTTAACTCCTATATTCTTGATTCAAGCAGCAGCAATAGTTCTAATAATAAATGGCGTTTTTGTCTTTCAAATAACAGTCGAAATTCACAAGCCTGTACCGCCGATAATGAGGATTTAAAAACCAATAGTTGGACACAGGTCACAGGGGTTTATACGGGGTCTTATATTAAACTCTATGTTAATGGCCTTCTAAAATCATCACTTTCAAAAACAGGGGCGATTGGTTACACAAGTTTACCCTTACGCATTGGACAAACAGAGGCCAGTGGCGGACAAGGTTTCAATGGAAAAATTGATGAGGTCAAAATTTATAATCGCGCCTTATCGGATTGCGAGGTAAAAGCCTTGTATGATGGAACGGGAACCTGTCAAGACGTGGTTACGACAACCCCCTCAACGACACAAGAACCTACCACATGTGAACCTCAAGTAACTACAGTCGTTGATAAGTCATTACAAGGCACGGTTTCAACCAGTTTAGATATTCATGTCCCTTCAATGAACTACCAATCGCCTAATGGTGTTCTGAATATATGGGCCGACTTCACCTTTCAAGGTAAAAATAATAATGATTTCACTTGGAAATTAAAAGACTTTGGGGAAAATTAAAGGAGGGTAAAAACGAGAATTTAATAACCGCCAAAAGCCCTGTATCAAATAAAAATAGAGGGTGTAAACTGAGTTACGTTATTTCACTTACAAAATAACGTAACCCATAGTTTATATTTTTATCAACGCCTTAAAGGTATTCAAATACTTTAATCACTTTCTTAACACCTGAAACGCGCCGAGCATTTTCAGTGGCGATATACGCTTCTTTTTTATGTACCAAGCCCATTAAAAAAACCTGCGCATTTTCGGTAACCACTTTAACTCGTGTACTATCAAACCCTGGCATATTTGGACTATTACTGAATTTAAGTTTCACTTTTGAGGTAATAAAGCTGTCATTCGAGCGATTCGACAATGAAGAGGGGTAAGCGAGTACCATGTGATTTTGGAGTAAACGAACCCCTGATACGCGTCGGGCCAGTGTGGTTATTTTTTGACGTACGGCATTCCCTGGTGCTTCACCTGTAATTAAAACCACGCCATTAAACGAGGTGACATTAAAATGCGTAAGATCACTAATCGCACTATCACTTAATAATTCTATATTAACGGCAAGCTCAATTTGTTCATCTCTTGCAATATCTCCAAGAGGACGGCGATCATTAAATAATGCAATTCCTGTAATTTCTGACGTACCCACGGCTAAGGGCGAGCAGCCATTAATAAGCATACTAATTATGATAAAAGTAAGCGCTTTAAACATTTTGTTAGTCTCCAAAGAGCTGATGATCAATTAAATCGCATAAGCAATGTGTCATTAATAAATGCACTTCTTGAATACGAGCGGTAGTCTGGGATGAAACTCGTAGTTCTATATCAAATTCAGTCAATATTGAGGCTAATACACCGCCATCTTTTCCTGTTAATGCAATCACTAACATTTGTTTTTCATGAGCTTGATGAACGGCTTTAATGATACTTTCAGAGTTACCGCTTGAAGTATAGACTAATAATAAATCACCGCGCTGTCCTAAAGCGGAAATTTGTTTTGCAAACACTTGATTGTAGTGGTAATCATTGGCAATTGATGTCAGTGTTGAGGTATCGGTTGTTAACGCAATGGCAGGGAGTGCGGGGCGTTCACGTTCAAAACGATTTAACATTTCTGAGGAAAAATGCTGCGCATCGCCCGCAGAGCCTCCATTACCACAGGTTAATATTTTTTTATCATTAACTAAGGTTTCAACAATTTTTTGAGAGGCCAATTCTAAGGTACCACAAAGATTATCGACTGTTTTTTGTTTGGTTTCAATGCTTTCAGTAAAATGATTAATGATTCTTTCTTGTAATGTCATAAATAAATATCAGAGTAAGCTAAAGTGGAAATTGAACGATAAACAGTAGACCTTCTAGGGACATTGAAAGGCATTTTGTATCCAATTTAAGCCCTGTTTAGGTGAAAGGGTAATGACATCAAAACGAATAGGGCAGTCAATAGGATGAGTCATTAAATAATAATGAGTGGTCTTTATTATACGCGCTTTCTTTTTGGCCGTGATGCTTTCTAATGCGCCGCCAAAATGATCGTTTTTACGAAACCGTACTTCGATAATAACCAGTGTTTCCCCTTCTTTCATGATTAAATCAAGTTCACCATATCGGCTATTAAAATTTTTACAGACCAATTTTAACCCTTGCGTTAGTAAATAATCATACGCTTGTTGCTCTGCTATTTGCCCTTGAATTAAATGATCGGGTCGTTGTTTGTTAAACATAAATTTAAATCGTATAAAATAATCAATGGGTTGAGTTTTAGACTATCTACTTGTAAACTGGTTTTATTTGAAAATAAGAATTTTTTTACATACAAAAATGTAAGGAGCAGTCTGTGATGATTAATCTAGTTATTTGGGTTCCCTTAGCGTTAAGTGGGCTAGTCGGTGCATTATATCGTGAACATAAATACAAAAAACGTCAAGAAATTTTGCTGGCAGATGACTTGTTCAATCCATCAAAAAAACGATCAACATCGATGATTGAAGGGGGTGAGCAACAACCTGTTATGGTTGATGATGCGGTTGAATTAACGCATTATAAACGTTCCTCATTTATGGGGTTGGCATTAACCTCATCGTTTGCTTTATTTTATAGCCCCTTTTTATTGGCCACGATTCCTTTACTCACCTACAATACATTTTATTTATTAAGAAGCATACAAAGAACCTCAAAAACAAATAAAACGATTTCAGCGGTTCATATTTTTGAAATAACAAATTTAATCCTCACATTATTAAGTCGGTATTATGTGTGGTCGTCTTTCTTATTAGTACTTTCATTTAATATTCGGACTTTACGACTTAAAGTATTAAATGCTGCTAATATTGGCTTTAAAGAAATTTTAAATGCTAAGTCCTATAACGTTTGGGTTTTACGCGAGCAAATAGAAGTTGAAATTCCGTTTACGGACTTACAAAAATACGATGTTTTAGCGATACACGAAGGAGAGATCATACCTATTGAAGGTATCATTGTAGACGGTCTCGCCAAGGTAGAACAATATTCGATCATAGGAACCCTTCAAACGGTTACTAAACAAACCGATGATGTTGTTTTTGCCTTTACGCGTATAGAAACAGGACAGCTCCATATTCGTTATACCTAATTAATTGATGTTGCCTAATGAATGCTAATGACGTAAAAAAATCACCCCCCCCTGTTCGTTTTAAAATAAATTATATTCCTATCGAGCCTTAATCTTATGATAATTGAATCCAGTATTTTTTTAGGCCTGTATGCAGGACTCCGCTTATTTGAGCGGTACAGCAATAAAACGTTAATTAATTTAAGTTTAGCGCGTCATCCTGTGGCTAAAACGACAACCACGGATGAAAATACGGATTTAAACGAATCGACATCAACCTCGTCAAAAAAAACGGCGGATACAGTAGCCAAAGAAACGGCTAATCATCATTTTAAATTAAGCACGGCCACCATGGGGATGGTTGTTGTCGGTCGTTTTTACCCACCGTTATCGGTCATCTCGTGGGGATTTCTTATTTATAACACCCTGCCGATTTTAAAACAAACAGAAGCCTCCTTGTTTAAAGATAAAGAAATTAAAAATGATTTGTTAACGGCGGTTGTAAGTGTGGCAACCATGGCCATAGGAAGTCCTGTTACCGCCAGCATTCAAATTTGGATTTACCATTTAAGTTGTAAAATGGTAAATAAAAGTAAAGACCTTTCTCATCAGGTCTTAACGGGCGTATTTTCAACGCAAAATAAAAAGGTTTGGTTACTAACCGATAAAACCGTGATTGAAACCCCCTTAGACGATATTAACCTCGGTGATATTCTTATTGTCCGAACAGGCGATATTATTCCTGTTGATGGTGAGGTTACAAAGGGTATTGCCACGTTAGATCAACATGTCTTAACGGGTGAGTCAATGCCTGTTGAAAAAATTAAAGGCGATAGCGTTTTTTCATCCACTCTTATTTTGGCAGGGGAAATTCAAATTTGTGTTCAAAAAGCAGGAGGAGAAACCACGGTCGCACAGTTAAATGAAATTTTAGAAAAAACAGTCGATTACAAATCAAAATCACAATTAAAAGGCGAAAAATTTTCAAATAATATGGCACTGCCTTTATTGGCAGGAGCGGCGTTACTGACACCTTCGTTAGGGGCGGCAACGGCTGTTGGACTCTTATTTAGCGCGCCAACGAATACCGTTCAAATGATGACCTCATTACAAACCTTGAATCATCTATCAAGTTTGGTTAAAAAGGGAATCTTTATTAAAGATGGGCGTGCTTTAGAGAATATTAAAAAAATTGATATTGTTTTTTTTGATAAAACAGGCACCTTGACTGAAAATAAAGCAGAAGTTGAACGGATTATGGTGTGTTCGTCCTACACATCCGATCAAATATTACAATATGCAGCCGCCACAGAAGGGCATTTAAAACACCCGATTGCTAATGCAATATGCCACGAAGCGGTACAGCGTGATTTAGAAGCATTACCGATTGATAATCAGCATTATGAATTAGGCGCGGGGATTAGTGCAAACTACCTTGACGCTAAAATTCGTGTGGGCAGTGTTCGCTTTATTGTTGAATCTGGATTAAAACTACCCAATACACTTCAACAATTACACCTGCAAATACAACAACGCGGACATGTGCTTATTGTTGTTGCGATTGATTTAGAGGTCATTGGTGCGATTGAAATACATCCTCGTTTACGCGTAGGAGCGGCTGACGTGGTCTCCCAATTACATGCACAAGGCATTAAAAAAGTATGTATGATTTCGGGGGATTATCAACAAACAGCCGAGCATGTGGGTCAACAACTTGGATTAGATGAAATTTATGCTGAAATGTTACCGCAACAAAAAGCAGATCTAGTCGTTAAATATCAACAATTAGGACACAAGGTTTGTTTTGTGGGTGATGGCATTAATGATGCACTGGCGATGAAACAAGCGGATGTCTCTATTTCCTTACAAAGTGGTTCCGATGTCGCCTCCGATGTCGCACAAATTGTATTGATGGATGATAAATTAGCCAATATTCCCGACTTATTTACTCTCTCTAATGAATTAGAACAGCGTTTAAAACATGTGATGCTATTTTGGGGGGCTTATGGAATTATAAATATTACCGCGATTAGTACGTTGCATTTACCTTTAGTTAAATCAACCTTGCTTTTTGGTTCTGTGTTTAGTGCCGCAAGTATTCATGCTTTTTTACCGTGGTATAAAAAAGAAGACGTATAATTCACTACTAAACTTTTTCCTTCTCACTTAGCTGTCTAAAATAAATCATGAAAAATACGCGCTTTAACGTTATGTTGCTATTGCTTATCAGTTTATCTGTGCAAGCAAAAGAAGGAACAGATGCGGTGACTGAAAAAGGACAAGGCGTGGTGTTATATTCTAATGGGACGTGGGCATTTAAATTAGAACCGACCTTACCCTTACCTGTTCTAAAAAAAGTCACCCAAGTCAAAAAAATAAAAACAACAAAGGCTGTTGAGCGAGTTAAAAAGAAACCTGTTTTAAAAGGTAAGCGAAATGCCTATAAAATTAGTTATGATGATACCTTGTGGGTAAAAACAAACAGTAATAATAAGGATGCAGATATTCAATTAACCCATAAAAAGGGCAACGGTTATGCAATGGTCATTTTTGATCGAACACCTGTTGATCTTGAAGCGTTAAAAAAAGAAGTCTTAATAACAATGCGTTCTGTCGCCTCCAAAGTTGAAATTATTTCAGCCGAAAAAAAACGTGTTAAAGGCCATCAAATTATGGTGCTAAAAATTAATAGTGTCATTGAAGACCTGCCTTTTTCTTATTTTAATTATTATGCCAGTGGAAAATGGGGAACGGTACAGTTCGTCACCTATACGGCAACCGCATTAATGGCGGATTATGAAGCGGATTTTAAAGCCCTACTGAATGGGTTAGTGATTAAGTAAAGGTAACCTTTTGAGAATGCGACATTTTGTCGCGTGACAATATGTCACATTTTCTTATGCGGATGAGTGCGATACCATAAGGCAACTCTTAAATGCACTCACAGCTAAAGAGTCCTAAAAATTATATCCTCTTCAAGCGACTGACTAAGTCGCTTTTTTTTGCCTTTTTTTAGTCATACGCGCTAATCTTTATTAAAATACTAGGTATTTATAAGAACAGCGGGTATCATTATTTCGTTATCTATTTTTTTAATCACAATTGGAAATTATCATGGCTTTTGAACTTCCTGCATTACCTTATGCAAAAACAGCGTTAGCACCCCATATTTCAGAAGAAACTCTGGATTATCATCATGGTAAACATCATCAAACCTATATTACTAACTTAAATAATTTGATCTCAGGAACTGAATTTGAAAGCTTGTCATTAGAAGAGATTATGGCTAAATCATCAGGCGGTACTTTTAATAATGCGGCACAAATTTGGAACCATACTTTTTATTGGAACAGCTTATCTCCAAATGGCGGTGGTCAACCGAGTGGTAACTTAGCGAGTGCGATTAATGCAAGTTTTGGTTCATTTGAAGCGTTTCAAGAAGCGTTTACTAAATGTGCCGTGACTACTTTTGGCTCAGGATGGGCTTGGTTAGTTAAAGATAAAGAAGGTAACTTATCTTTAGTGAGCAGCAGTAATGCCGCGTGTCCATTAACTGACGGGTTAACACCGTTATTAACTTGTGATGTTTGGGAACATGCCTACTATATTGATTATCGTAATGCACGCCCTAGCTATTTGAAAGGTTTTTGGTCATTGGTTAACTGGGATTTTGCCGCTGCTAATTTTTCCGCTTAAGACATAAGAACTTAATAACATCTGAACTGTTAATGAATGCTGGGGTACGTTATTTCGTCAGCGAAATAAGCTAACCCAGCCTACAATTTTTTTTATTTTGTAGATGATTTTCGGGTGTTATTAATCGCTTATTATTTTGACCCAACAGAAAGCCTTTCCTTCTTTAAAGCCTACAATTACGCTTGGTATTTAACCTCGACCGCGCGAATATCCGCACAACGTTGTAATCGTGAAATTAATTCATCGGTGGCCGTTACTCGCCAACTTTCACCTAATTGTAATTTAGCACAGGCTTCTTTTGAAAAATAATGAATAAGCAGAGGACACTTTCCGCCTTGAAAGGGAGCAATAATCTCGCGTAAGGTCTTCATAAAAACAAACGTATCGGTAGTTTCATCCTGACAATGCCATTCAAAGGTTAAACCACGTGCAAACGTTGCCCGTGCTTGTTCAATGTTGTACATTTTATCCGCCGTGAGCCGCAACATGCCACTAAAATCATCAATCGTTAAACTCCCCTCAGCCACCAATAGCGTATCCTTTACAAACACATCACGATACTGGTCGTAAGTCTTACTAAACGCCGCGACTTCTAACCGCCCAGTTCGATCATCTAAGACTGCAAACCCCATTGTTTTACCTTTCTTAGTTTGCCTTGTCCTAATATCTAAAACTAACCCTGCGACCCGCGCTTCCATTTTCCCACGAGAACGTTCTGCATCCGCTAATAAGGACGCAATGGTTCCATGCGTAAATTGCTTTAACTCATGCTGATATTGATTAATCGGATGACCTGTTAAATACAAGCCTAACGTTTGTTTTTCACCTTCTAAACGATCCCGTTCCGCCCACGGTTCGGCCTGAGTGGAATAACGTTCCTCATCTTCATGGGATTCTTCTGCTTGAACCATTAAGCCAAATAATTCATTCTGCCCCGTTGCAGCCATTTTTCCATGTTTTTCAGCAACACGTAACGCGACAGGAAGCTCAGAAAAATGCCCTGCACGATTATCATCAAAAACATCAAATGCGCCCGCACGAATTAAGCCTTCTAAAACGCGACGATTTACTTTGCGTAATTCAACCCGTTTACATAAATCATAAAGCCCTAAAAATAACCCATTTTGCTTGCGTTCCGCCATTAAATCTTCAATTGCTGACTGGCCTACGCCTTTAATTGCACCAATACCATAAACAATTTTTTGAGAATGATCGGTCGTAAAATGATAATTAGAAACATTCACATTAGGCGGTGCAAGCTCTAACTTCATTTGCCGACATTCTTCAATTAACATCACCACTTTATCGGTATTGTCCATATCGGCCGATAAAACCGCCGCCATAAAAGCAGCGGGATAATGCGCTTTTAACCATGCGGTTTGATAAGCCACTAAGGCATAAGCGGCAGAATGAGATTTATTAAAGCCAT
The DNA here is from genome assembly GCA_030949405.1 of Methylococcales bacterium. Lineage (NCBI taxonomy): Bacteria > Pseudomonadati > Pseudomonadota > Gammaproteobacteria > Methylococcales > Methylococcales bacterium. The sequence continues at coordinate 1,646,751 of JAUZSN010000002.1, forward strand.
ACCCCGCAAATTTCTCCATTAAATCAAATACATAGGTAGAAATTGATGCCTCGATATTATTTTTTATAGAGCCTGTGGTAAAAAATTCACGCTGCTTGGCCATTTCTTCGGGTTTTTTCTTACCCATTGCTCGCCGTAGCATATCCGCCCCTCCCAACGTATACCCCGCCATTTCCCGTGCAATTTGCATCACTTGTTCCTGATACAAAATAACCCCATTCGTCGGCTGTAAAATCGGCTTTAAAATCGGATGAGCATATTCCGCTTTGGCCCCATGTTTAACATTAATATAATCATCCACCATTCCCGATTCCAACGGGCCAGGACGATACAAGGCCACTAATGCAATAATATCATCAAAACAATCAGGTTTTAGTTTACTAATTAACTCCTTCATTCCACGAGATTCAAGTTGAAAAACGGCGGTCGTTTGAGCCGCTTGAAAGATTTCAAACGTCGATGAATCATCGCGTGGAATCTTGTTAATATCAACGAAAGCCGCCCCTTGTTTTTCCTTTTCGGCATTAATCGTTTGCAAAGCCCAATCAATAATTGTTAACGTTCGTAAGCCTAAAAAATCAAACTTAACTAAACCGACCGCTTCCACATCATTTTTATCAAACTGAGTGACTAAATTATTACCCTCTTCATCACAGTAAAGCGGAGTAAAGTCCGTTAACTTAGTCGGCGCGATAACAACGCCCCCTGCATGTTTCCCTGCGTTTCGAGAAATACCTTCTAATGATAAAGCCATATCAAGCAAGGCTTTAACATCCTCATCCGTATCATACAAATCTTTTAATTCAGCACTCGCCAGTAAAGCTTTTTTTAACGTCATCCCTATTTCAAAAGGAACCAGTTTTGATAACCGATCAACAAAACCATAAGCATGGCCCGATACCCGTCCGACATCACGAATCACCGCTTTTGCCGCCATTGATCCATAGGTAATAATTTGCGAAACTTTGTCGCGTCCATAATGTTCCGCCACATAATCAATGACTTCATCACGGCGTTCCATACAAAAATCAATATCAAAATCAGGCATTGAAACCCGTTCTGGGTTTAAAAATCGCTCAAATAATAAATCAAATTCTATTGGGTCTAAATCAGTGATTTTTAAAACATAAGCAACCAATGAACCTGCACCCGATCCTCGTCCGGGTCCCACAGGAATTTTCTGATTTTTTGCCCATTGAATAAAGTCGGCTACAATCATAAAATAACCAGGAAACCCCATATTACAAATCACATCAAGTTCAAGCTGCAATCGTGCGTCATAGGCTTGACGGTTTTCATCAAACGTTCCTGAACCGATAGGGGCGTATTCTTGCAAACGCTGATTCAACCCTTCTTTTGCCGCTTGACGAAAGACTTCATCCAAAGTCATGCCTTTGGGGACAGGAAAATCGGGTAAATAATTAGTTCCCAAAGTCAGCTCTAAATTACAACGCTTGGCAATTTCAACCGTATTGGCGAGGGCTTCAGGAAGATCCTTAAATAAAGCCTGCATTTCTTCAGGGCTGCGTAAATATTGCTGATCGGTATACTCTTTAGGACGGCGTTCATCATCAATGACACGACCTTGGTTAATACAAACCCGTACCTCATGGGAGTCGAAATCAGTTTGATATAAAAATCGAACATTATTCGTCGCAACCACGGGTAAATTTAAAGCGGTTGCTAAGTTCACCGCCGAATGCAGATAACGTTCTTCTTCTGCTTTTCCAATCCGTTGTAATTCTAAATAAAAACGATCTTTGAAGAGGGTCGCCCATTTTTGAGCGCGTTGTTGAGCGAGGTCATTATTTTCAGCTAATAAGGCTTGGCCCACATCGCCATCCATCGCTCCCGATAAGGCAATTAAGCCATCATGATTTTCAAATATCCATTTTTCTTTCAACATCGGAACGCCTAAATGCTGCCCTTCTTGGTAAGCTTTAGAAATAAGTTCCGTTAAGGTGATGTAACCCTGTTGTGTATTCACTAACAAGGTTAATTGAAAGGGTTTCGTCGGGGTTTCAGGGTTATAAAGATAAACATCCGCCCCGACAATCGCTTTAATTCCCACTGCGGCGGTGGCTTGATAGAATTTGACTAATGAGAATAGATTGCCTTGCTCTGTCATTGCGACGGCGGGCATATTAAGGTCTATTAAACGTTGAGTCAGCGGTTTAATGCGAACAATCCCATCGACAAGAGAGAATTCAGAATGTAATCGAAGATGGATAAATTGAGGCTGCATGAGGATTTAAGACATCGTGTAAAAATTCAAGAGGTGGCTAGTTTACGCTTATTTTTTATTTCGCTTCAATTTTTAAAAACTAAAGATAAATACAGCATAAGGCGATTGCTCTAAAAAAACCGTTTAATTTGTAGGTTATGAAATTTTAGAGTTAGATGATAGAAATCGTGACTTAATAGAACGATTTAGACTACAATTAGTTGTTAAAAATGTCTCCGTTATTCATATAAGCAATTGATTTATTAACGTTATTTGTCCACTCATATAAGTGTGTTTCCTATTTTTTTAACATTGACAATCACTTTTAGTATAAAATTCCCTCCTTTTTATTAAAAAATGCAAATTACCGCTATTTATCCAGGAACATTTGACCCTGTTACCAACGGTCATTTAGATTTAATCGCAAGGGCCTCTAAACTATATGACACGCTTATTGTTGGTGTTGCCGCTAATATTAGAAAAACGCCTTTATTTACATTAGAAGAACGTATTGGTCTCCTCCAATCAGTCGTGGTCGATCATCCTAACATACAGGTCATTGGCTTTAAAAATCTCCTCGTAGACTTTGCAAACGAACATCAAGCCCGTGTTATTTTGCGCGGCTTACGCACTGTTTCCGATTTTGAATATGAATTTCAATTAGCCCGCGTTAATCGACGGTTGTCACCTAAATTGGAAACAATTTTTTTAATGCCCGCAGAATACGATGAGTTTATTTCATCCACCATGACCCGAGAAATAGCAAAATTAAAAGGGGATATTTCAAGTTTCGTTCCCCCTATTGTTGAACAATCTTTAATCAAAAAATTTACTTAAGGAGTATCTATGTCACTTATTATTGACGAAGAATGTATTAATTGTGATGTCTGTGAACCTGAATGTCCTAATGGGGCGATTAGTCAAGGGGAAGACATTTACATTATTGACCCTAGCCTCTGTACGGAATGTGTCGGTCATCATGATCTTCCTCAATGTATTGAGGTTTGCCCTGTTGACTGTATTGAAAAAGACGCCAGCAATGTTGAAGAACACGATTCGTTGTATCAAAAATACTTAAATTTAACAAAAGTAGCGTAGAACGATCGTTTTTAGGGCGATAGAAAAAATAATCATCCTAATAAACAATAGGCTACCAACTTAAAACAGAGGCATTGCATTCAGACCTCCGACGTTTTCAAAACCTCGAAGGTCTAACCCCTGCGTTTAAGTTGATAGTTGAAAAAATAATCCGCTCTCTTTCAACGAGTAGCGGGTTAAAACAGAATGATTAATAACATCTGAAAGCGGTCTATAAAATTTTGGATGTTATTAATGTATTAGTCCCTATTTATTTAAATTAGTCGGCTCGTCAACCCGAACGGCTTTCCAATTCCAAACCGCACCTGTTTTACTTTCAGCCGTCCCTGAAATAATATTGTCTCCTGAAAAACTTCCCTGATAGGTAGAATATTTATTATTGAAATAAAAATAAACTTTTTCACCACTTTGTCGCCATGTATCATTATTAGGCGTTTTATCATTAGGGTGTTTGGTTCGTAGGGTTCCATTGGAAATAAATTCCATATCATATTCCCAATCGGTATCCATATAATGCCATTTAGTATTACTGACTAAGGGATATGAATTCGTAAGGGGCATTTCTCCTTGTGTACTACAGGCGGTTTGCATTAACAACGTGCCGATCACAAGCATGAATAATCCATGATTTAACAGTTTCATTTTAAGTCTCTATGCGTGGGTGTTAAAAATTTAAATAATGAAATTTTATATCAGCTGGGATAAACGCCTTAGCTTAATTTAGGCATAATAATCTAATAACATCCAAAATTTATTTCCATTCTGTATGGCTTTCAGACGTTATTAATCTCTTATTCCTTAGTAATAAAGCGATTACACACGAGCAGCCTAACTTTAAACGACCAATCGTTTAAAGTAATAAATTTTCATTCCTAAAGTTAGAGTGTATTAAAGATAGCAGGTTTCATTAATAAATGAATAATTCAATGTTTAAAGTTTATAACAAATGTTACGAAAAAATTGTAAATAGCCAACGAATAGGCCATAAAAATCTTTAGGGTTTAGTGTGAAAAAACTTGTTTTTTCACGCCTCTGTGTAACCAATACTTCGGACAGTTTTAAAAAAGATAGCTGTCTTAATTCTATAAGGCATTGATTTTAAAGAATTTTGTATTTGCGATATGTATTGGTAAATTCTTTTTAAATCAATGGGTTACAAAAACTGTCCGAACTATTGTGTAACATTAGCTTATAAAAAAGAATCTAATTCTTTTATCTGATCGCGTAGTTTAGCGGCCGCTTCAAATTCTAAATTTCTTGCATGATTATACATTTGTTCTTCAAGTTGTTTGAGATGTTTACTTTTTTCTTTGATGCTCATCGCCTGATAGTGAGCCAATGTTTCTGCAATCTTTATCGTTACCGCTAATTTTTCAGGTTTACCCTTTCCAGGAATACTGATTTCTAAAATATCAGTGACCGATTTAGAAATACTTTTAGGGATAATTTGATGGACTTTATTAAACGTTAACTGCATTTCACGACGACGGTTCGTCTCATCAATCGCTTGCTGCATAGACCGAGTAATTTTGTTCCCATACAAAAGTGCCACTCCCTTACTATTACGCGCAGCACGGCCTATCGTTTGTACTAATGATACTGCTGAGCGTAAAAAACCTTCTTTATCCGCATCTAAAATGGCGACTAAGGAAACTTCAGGAATATCAAGCCCTTCACGTAATAAGTTGATTCCGACTAAAACATCAAATAACCCTAAACGTAAATCACGAATAATTTCCATCCGTTCGACGGTATCTATATCCGAATGTAAATAGCGAACTTTGACATCATGCTCCATTAAATAATCGGTTAAATCTTCTGACATTCGTTTAGTGAGTGTCGTCACTAAAATCCGTTCTTGTTGTTTCACACGTTGATTAATCTCGGATAATAAATCATCCACTTGTGTCGTTGCGGGACGTACTTCAATTTGAGGATCTAACAATCCTGTCGGTCGAACGACTTGTTCAACCACCGCCCCAGAATGTCGTTTTTCATAAACACTCGGGGTTGCCGAAACATAAATACGTTGCCCTGAACGCTGTTCAAACTCATCAAATCGCAGCGGACGGTTATCTAATGCCGACGGTAAACGAAACCCATAATTAACCAACGTTTCTTTACGAGAACGATCGCCTTTATACATCGCCGATAGCTGTGGAAGGGTCACATGACTTTCATCAATAATGATAAGGGCATCATCCGATAAATAATCAAACATTGTCGGCGGAGATTCACCCGCATCACGGCCCGATAAATAACGTGAATAATTTTCAATCCCTGAACAATAGCCAACTTCCAGAATCATTTCTATATCAAATAAAGTCCGTTGTTCTAAACGTTGAGCTTCAACTAATTTATGGGTTTCACGAAGTTGAATTAAACGGGATGCTAATTCAGTTTTAATGGATTCAACCGCGTTTAAAAGTTGATCTCTGGGGGTTACATAATGATTTTTAGGGTAAAGCGTATACCGTGCTAACCGTTGTAACATTTCGCCTGTTAACGGATCAAATAATGACAGTTGTTCAATTTCATCATCAAATAACTCAATACGCAAGGCCGCTTTATCCGATTCAGCGGGAAAAACATCAATCACATCCCCTCGAACACGATAATTTGCACGGCGCAATTCGGTATCATTTCGAGTGTATTGCATTTCAGCTAAACGCCGTAAAATATCACGCTGTTTAATGAAGTCCCCCCGTACTAAATGAAGAACCATTTTAAAATACGATTCAGGTTCGCCTAACCCGTAAATAGCTGAGACCGTGGCGATCACAAGAGTATCGTCCCGTTCAATTAATGCCTTTGTCGCCGATAACCGCATTTGCTCAATATGTTCATTTAAAGAAGCATCTTTATTAATAAAGGTATCTGACGCAGGCACATAGGCTTCGGGCTGATAATAATCATAATAAGAAACAAAATATTCAACACTATTCGTCGGAAAAAACTCTTTCATTTCACCGTATAACTGAGCCGCTAAGGTTTTATTCGGTGCAAGTATCATCGCAGGACGCTGACATCGTTCAATAACATTGGCAATGGTGAATGTTTTTCCAGACCCTGTTACCCCTAAAAGCGTTTGATGAAGCTCACCGTCATTAAGTCCTTCCACTAGTTTATTGATCGCTTCAGGTTGGTCGCCTGCGGGCTGATAATGACTTTTAATTTTAAATGGTTTTTTCATAACAGAGTCTCCTTTATCCGTTTTAACTTAAATCTAAAACAGGGGTCATTATTTTTATTTTTTATAGTGAGTTCACTATTATACATAGCGTATAATGCTCAAATTCTTTTAAATCTTGATTTTATTCACAGGGCACTATGAGCATTCAATTATCTAATCGGGTCAACGCTGTTAAACCATCACCCACTTTAGCAATTACGGCAAGGGCGGCACAAATGCGTGCCGAAGGTAAGGATATTATTGGATTGGGTGCGGGTGAACCTGATTTTAATACCCCTGAACACATTAAAGCCGCAGGGATTAAAGCCATTGAGTCGGGCTTTACCCGCTATACGGCCGTGGATGGTATTGCGAGTTTAAAACAAGCGATTATTACTAAATTTAAACGCGATAATGGCTTTGATTATCAAGCCAATCAAATTTTAGTTTCCTGTGGTGGAAAACAAAGTTTTTTCAATTTAGCGCAAGCCCTTTTAAATCCTGAAGATGAGGTTATTATTCCCTCACCGTACTGGGTTTCTTATCCTGATATGGTGTTATTAGCGGGTGCGGTGCCTGTTATGATTAGAACCTCACAAGCTCAAAATTTTAAAATTACGCCTGCCCAATTACGCGGGGCAATGACCAGTAAAACGCGTTTGTTTGTGATTAATAGTCCCTCAAACCCAACAGGGGTGGCTTATACCGAAGAAGAACTGAAAGCCTTAGCCGATGTGTTACTCGACTTTCCCAATGTTATCATTGCAACCGATGATATGTATGAGCATATTTTGTGGAAAAAAGGCACTTTCGTTAATATCCTGAATGCCTGCCCTGCACTTTATGAACGAACCCTGGTTTTAAATGGCGTTTCTAAAGCGTATGCGATGACAGGTTGGCGTATTGGTTATGCCGCAGGACCTGTGGCCATTATTAAAGCGATGAGCAAAATTCAATCGCAAAGCACCTCTAACCCTACCTCAATTTCACAAGTTGCCGCTGAAGAAGCCATTAATGGTGATCAATCTTGTATTGATACGATGATGGTTGAATTCAAAAAACGTCATGATTTTGTGGTGGCAGAATTAAATAAAATAGACGGCTTTGAGTGCCTTTCAACCGATGGAACATTTTATGTTTTCCCTAAAATAGAGGCGGTGATTGAACGCTTAGACGGGATTAAAAATGACTTGGATTTTGCCGAGTATTTAATTGAAAAAGCAGGGGTGGCGATTGTTCCAGGCTCCGCTTTTGGCTGTCCAGGTCACATGCGAATTTCAATTGCAACCAGTATGGAAAATTTAGAAAACGCACTGATAAGAATTAAAACCGCCCTTTCAACCTAAGTTCGTTATCTTGTTAGTAGAGATGCGAGATCTCGCGTCTCTACTATTTGAAGTCTAAAATGACACTGCACTCAGTCACTAAAATCAATCCCATTCCAATAATTTCCATTGATTGACGTTTAGATTACGATCTAAATCATTACCACGGACATCCATATTACCATCCCCATCAGTATCAATTAAATAATAAGGAGGGCCAACATCAGGAACGATTTTTACCATGTATAACTCGCCATTCTTACGAAACTCTTGAATCGTTTTATTATCGCGACGAATAATTGTAATATCAGGTTCCATAACCTCGTTATCTTCAACAGGCATGGGCATTTCAGGTAATTCAGGAAGGGGCATTGGCTCTTCCAGTTCATCCTCGGCCAAACAAAGTGCGGGGATAAATAGAATTAAAATAAATAAACGATACATCATAAAATATCCTTTTTAATTATTATGGATTAAGCGAGGGTACATTTTTATTTATTTCATTAATCACCGCCTTAAGTACGTTATAAAACTGGGGTAATAAGGCTTTATCTTGACTTTGATCTAATTCAATAGTAATAGCCGATAATGCTGTTGCACCAATACTAGCACTGAGACCTTTTATCGTATGAGTCGCCCTTTTAAACTCATCATCTGATAAATTATCTAAGTTTAAATTTTTATACTCCTGAGCAAAGTTAATTAAAATTTTAAAATATAATTTTTTATTATTAGCAAAATAGAACAGCCCAGTTTTCATATCTAAGTTAATAAAACCGTCCTTATTTTTTGATTTAATCACTTCTTTTTCTTTATTAACTAGCTGTTCGCTGACTCTATTTTTCTTAGAAATATATTTTAATAAAGTCTTATAAAGCTTTTCAACATCAACAGGTTTATTTAAATGTTCATTCATCCCAATCGCCTGTGTTTTTTCAATATCTTCACGCATGGCATTGGCAGTTAATGCGATCACAGGTATGTCTTTATTTTGATTTCTTATTATTTTTGTTGCCTTATAACCATCCATAACTGGCATTTGTAAATCCATCAAAATTAAATCATATTGATTCCCTTCAAAATATGAAATAGCTTCTTGACCATTGTTTGCAATATCTATTTTAATGCCACTATTTTCTAATAATCCAATAATAATTTCTTGATTAATCAAATTATCTTCAGCTAAAAGAATTTTACTGCCCTGTAAGACTTCAATATCATTTTTTAAACCACTACTAGCGCTAGCGGTTTGTTCAGAAAAAGAGCTTGTTTTCTCACCTAATAAAATATCGGTTAATACATTATTTAAAATCGAAGGATTAATGGGTTTTTGTAAAAAAACATCAATACCCACCTCTTTAGCGGAAGTAATAATACTTTGCTGTTTAAAAGCACTAATCATAATAATCGTTGCTGTACTTTCTTCTTGACAGAATTCGTTAATTTTTCGAGTTGTTTCTATCCCATCTAAATGCGGCATATTCCAGTCCATTAAGATAATATCATAGTATTTATTACTTAATTTATGGAGTTTTTCTAAGGCTTGTCGCCCCCCTGAAACAAAATCAACCGAAAAACCAAAACTTTGTAATAATGTATTCAATATTTGTTGCCAACTTTCACTATCATCAACCACTAAAATATGTTTATCATTAAAAAATGTAATCTCTTTAAGTGATTCTTTTTTCTGAGTTAATTCTATTTCAAAAATAAAAGAGCTTCCTTTTCCTAATTCTGATTCAACCCATATTTTACCTTCCATGAGTTCAACTAACTGTTTGCAAATAGTCAACCCAAGTCCTGTACCTCCATATTTTCGAGTAGTACTTCCATCCGCTTGAGAAAATGACTTAAATAATTTTTCTTGTTGTTTGGGACTTAATCCAATCCCCGTATCTTTCACTTCAAATTGAATAAAATCAGATGAAGTAGAGCTTGTTATTTTTTTAATATAAATTCCAACCTCACCTGATCCCGTAAATTTAACCGCATTACTCATTAAATTAGTCAGTATTTGACTAATTCTTAAACTATCCCCATAAAAATTCTTACCCATATTTACATCATAACTAACCACTAACTCAAGGTTTTTTTCATGGGCTTTAAATTCGATTAAATCAATAACCCCATCAATAGTTTTAAATAAATCAAACTCTATTTTTTCGATGGTTAATTTACCCGCTTCAATTTTAGAGAAATCCAAAATATCATTAATAATACCTAATAAAGATTTAGCTGAATCATCTATTTTTTGAAGATAATTTTTTTGTTTATCATCTAATGAAGTCAACAAAGCCAAATGACTCATGCCAATAATACCATTCATGGGGGTTCTAATCTCATGGCTCATATTCGCTAAAAATTCCGATTTAGTACGGGTTGCCTCATTCGCCTTTTGTTCAGCAATACTACGGATTGTAATTTCATGCTCTAATTTTTTATTTTGTTTTTCCAGATCATTTTCCACCTCATTAGTTCTTTCTTTTAACAATAATATCCACCAAATAATCACTGTCATTAAAATACCCAAAATAGAGAGTAATAAGATAAAAGATCTTGCTAATACAGCGATAATCTCTTCAGACATATTTTCAGTCTGAATTGAAAACACTAACCATGAAATAACCCCAATAATAAAAAACAGCAGTGATAAAATAGCTATAAACTTAAAAATTTTTAAAATTATCGCAGGTGAACATTTCCCCCCTGTACAACGTTGAAGAAAAGCCGCTAAATTTTGCTGATAGGTACGTACAATTTCTTCTTTACAGCTATCATGACAATGGGCATCTAATGAACAACATAAGGAACAAATATTAGCGTTATGATGAGGACAATAAGCCATATCTTCTATTTCATAATCTGAACGACAAGTTCCACAATGCTTATGAGTTTCATGACTTCCTTGAAAATCATTCTTACGCGCAATATAATATTTCCCCTCCGTAATCCATGCAATTAAAGGAGATAATATAAAGGCTAAAATCAACGCAATAACAGCTGAATAACTTTGTGGCCAATCACCCAAAACTCCCATAAAGGCTAAAATAGAAACAACTGAAGCAATTCCCATACTCCCCATCCCTACAGGATTAATATTAAACAAGTAAGCGCGTTTAAATTCTACAATCTTGGGGCTTAAACCGAATGGTTTATTAATCACTAAATCCGCCACAATAGCGGCAATCCATGCGATGGCAACATTAGAATAAAGTCCTAATACTTTTTCTAACGCCTTAAAAATTCCTAATTCCATTAATAATAGCGCAACACCAATATTAAAAACCATCCAGACCACTCGTCCTTGGTGAGAATAGGTTAATCGCGCAAAAAAGTTAGACCAAGCAATTGAACCCGTATAAGCATTAGTCACATTAATTTTTATTTGCGAAATAATAACGAAGATAGTGACCGCTATGAGGGCAAATTCTGTATTATCAAATACATATTGGTAAGCGGTATAATACATTTGGACAGGACTTTTAGCCTCATAAGCTGATAAACTCAGGATAAAAACAAGGATAGCTAAGAAAACCCCCACCATTTGTCTTATAAAGCCTAAAATAATCCATCCTGGTCCCGCTATGAAGACTGAAAACCACCATTTAAACCGATTATTTTTCTGTAACGGCGGCATAAAACGTAAATAATCAACTTGCTCGCCAATTTGAGCAATTAAAGCCAGAGATATACTGATTGCAAAGCCCAAGTAATAAAAACTAAATTCATGGGTTTTAGATTTAACTCCTGAGAAAAAGGTAAAGGCTTCCAACGCATGACCTTCTTTCATTATTACTGCAACAATAGGTACTACCATCATTACAATCCATATTGGTTGTGTCCATAACTGTAATTGATTAATAAAGGTAATGCCATAAAAAACCAGCGGAATAATGACTATGGAACAGACAAGATAACCCCAAACCAAGGGTAAACCAAAATAGAGTTCTAACACCTCAGCCATAATAGCGGCTTCAAGTGCAAAAAATATAAAACTAAAACTTGCATAAATAAGCGAGGTTATGGTTGAACCGAAATAGCCAAAACCCGCACTTCTAGTTATTAAATCAAGAGAAAGATTATAACGTGCTGCATAATAGCTAATCGGAATAGCCGTCAGAAAAATAATGATCGAAGAAATTAAAATTGCCCAAAAAGCGGTACTAAATCCATAACTCAGTGCAATGGATGCCCCAATAGCTTCTAACACTAAAAATGAAATACTGCCTATTGCTGTGTTAGCAATTAAAAGTTCAGGCCATTGACGAAATGATTTTGGGGTGTAACGTAGCGAGTAATCTTCTAAGGTTTCATCAGCAACCCATTGGTTATATTCTCGACGAATATTTTGAGTATCTGATTGTTTATTAGTTGTTGTCATTATTCACTCGCATATTTCTTTATAATCATAAGCTTACTTAATAAATATAACAAGTAAGTACAATTTATTTTTAATGATTTAGAAGGGGTAACCTATATATAATAGATCATTACACCTCATCTTACGTTAATAATTTTAATAGACTTGTTCTTTAAGAAGAAGTTAATATATCATGTTAAAATTCCATAGGATAGCCGCTAAAAAAAGAAAATAAATCTTTTACACCTTCTTTTTTTATTTCTAAACTTGTCAACTAGACATCTATATCTTTTCATTCCACCGATTACATGCTCAACAATGACTCTTTCACGACTCATCTCTTTGTTTTCTTTTTTTTGTTTTTCAGTTAATGTTGGGTTTGGATTATGCTTAGATTTATTTGGTTTTTTATGAGGAATATTTACCGAATTAGTTTTATATTCATTATTAAACCCCAAATAACCTAAATCAATAAATATATTAAAATTACTAAACCAATTTAATTCTGGATTAAATTCTTTTTAAACATTCCATAATCATGATTTTTACCCGGAAAACTAACCCCAATATATAAAATTAAATGACCTAAAGAAGCTATAGTGGTATTTTTAATTGTATGCTGTTTTTTTTACCACTGTAAAATTCATTTTGTTCTTCATAGTCACTAGGGCGTTGTACAGCACGCTCTGTAGCATCTATTATCAATGTTTGAACTCCGCCAAAAGCCTGCTGCATTTCTTCAGGGGTTGAAAAACTTGTTGCAGGTAAAACATTAAATATATCTAACGTCTTTATTAAAATTGGAAATAATTTGTATACATGAGTATGAGCGCATGATTTATTCATATTAAAAGAAAACCCTAAGTGATCGAAAGTAGAATAACACTTCATATAATTTAATATAAATAATAATTTGTCTGCGGGTGTTTTTAATGTGCTATCTAAACCACTACCGTATTTTCTTTCTTTATTTTCATGTTTTTCTTTTTGATCTTCAATAAGGGTCTTTTCAAATAGAGATAATAGTAAAATAAAATGTTCTGTTTTTAATCCTGTTAAAGCTCTTAACTGTCTATCATCATAAATTCTTGGTAAAATTTCTTTTATTTTCATGTTATACTTTGATTTTTATTTTTTATAGAAATTTATTATAAAGCTTATTTATTATTTTTAATAATTTAATTTAAAGTTTATTTATTAGGCTGTATCAACTGATTGTGAATGTTATCAAGTATATATAAGCAATTGATTTTAATATATTTTATTTAGAAGAACAAGTCTATTATTAATATTATTTATATTGTGCAACTAGGCTACCAATTTAAGACGGGACATCCAGCAATTTCAAAGGGTTAGAAAACACACGCTTTCGACTATTTCTAGGAAGCGGTAACTCGCCCATTTCATTCAGTAGCCATGAAAACAAGTCTGGAAACTCGGTATCAAATAAACGCATGGCGGCGGTTGTGCCATCCTCACGTTTGATTCCGTAGTTATGAATGACCGTCAACGCGTTTAATCGCTTTTTATTCAAACCTCGCCCATTGCGATACATTTGCGATAAACAGCCATTTCGCCCTTCCACCGCAGATGAACTGCGTTGAAACTGCCTTGCCATATGCTCCGCCAATGTTAGCCATCGCTGCATTTCACTGATTGATAACTTTGCACTAAATGGGTCTGATTTGAGCTTATCAGACGCGGTTTCCCAAGCTTTTCGATAGTTTTCCTTTGACCTGCGGCTTTTAGTTTGTTCCATTTTCTGATGCCAATAAACAACGGGTAATAATGTTGTGGTCAACCAATATTCGGTATCCGCATCAAGCCCCAAATTTTGCAAGGTTTCGCGTACCCAAAGCCACCAAAAACTGATGGATACCGCTAACGGTTTTATTTGATTACGAAACTTTTTCATCACGCCTTTATGATCGTTAATCCCTTGTTTTTCCGCTATTTTTTCAAAGGCTCGCGCTCTTAACTCTAGCAACTTCTCAACCTGTTCCGCATCGTTTCTACGACTATCATTGAGTGAAAAAGGATGAACTTCATCCGCAATCCCTTGTAAGTTTTCGTGATAATCTGTTTGTATTTTTTTGGCTTCTTCAAGCTCTTTTTCAGCCGTTATCCGTGTTGTTTTAAGTCCAATAATTTTCTGCATCGTTGCCGTTTTAGAAACAGTAGACTCTGCGGTTTGCGCTGCTTGCCGCTGTTTTTCAGCCCTTGCTGCACGCCTGCCGATTTTCGCGCCTAACCAGCGACTCATATCTTGTTGAGCATGAAAAATATCTGCCCCCGATTCGCACTTAAACCCCGTCACTGCCATTTTTATCAACGCCTTAGCGCGATCACTAATCGCATGATTAACCTCAATGCCTAATGATTCTAATCGTGGCGAAACCTTTTTATACCAAGTATCGTAGCACCTATCATCGCTAATATCTTCCAACAAAAGATAGCCAGAACGTAAGTCCATTAAAACTAAAATCATAAAGTTGCCGAAAAAAGTCTCATCCAGCCCAGCAACAACTTTACGTGTTTGTTTTTTCACACTTTTTTCGCATTCTTGCTGAAACTGCGGCAATAAGACTTCCATTTTATTGATTTGAGTCCGCAGTGCGTCGGGTGATACGCCCACATGGGTGTCAATCCGTATCATTTTAAAAAACAGCGATAAAGTCTCTGCACCTACGCCTGCCTTTAATCCAAAGACATACAAGGCGGAAAACACCATTAATCTTTGCCAAGAACTACCTGCCTCGGTTTCCCATAATGATGATTCAGGATGTCGATTTCGCTTTGTTTGCGCTTGACGATGACGATGCACACTGCTTTTTGAGCGACCAACAATTGAAGCTAAGTTACGAACAGTTTGCTTGCCTGTTGTTGTAATTTCAGCGATAATTGCGTGACTAGCTGCGCGTATTTTCTGTGTTGTTCTGTTTTTTTAGTCATTAACCTATGATACAAGAATATCGCAGTTAGTTCTTTATTTTGTCCCGTCTTAAGTTGGTAGCCTGCAACTAACTTAAAATAGGATAATAGTGCATAATTATTACAAGTAACTATAGAAAAGCAATCTGTCCTATTCACAATAGTTCGGACAGTTCTTGTAACCCATTGATTTAAAAAGAATTTACCAATACATCTCGCAAATACAAAATTCTTTAAAATCAATGCCTTATAGAATTAAGACAGCTATCTTTTTTAAAACTGTCCGAAGTATTGCTATTCATGGACTAACATTAAGTCTTATATTATACGACCTTGAGATGTGAATCATAGTGTTTCTACCCATTTTTATTCCGTCTTAAGTTGATTGCAATGAATGCTGTCTTCTTTAAAGACCCCAATCATTACTATTTACTCCTCTTCATATTTTTAATGTCGCTAGTTATATTCTAGCTTTTATATGAAGATCTTTATTTTCACGCTATTAAAAATAACTTTTACTCTAAATTATGTCATCATCTAAAAATACCGTGTCTCTGTTCAGTTTTGAATTTTTCCCCCCTAAAACAGATGAAGGAGCTAACAACCTAGAAAGAGTTCAGAAAAGACTTAATAAACTCAATCCTGATTTTTTCTCAGTGACGTTTGGTGCAGGCGGTTCAACGCGGGATAAAACCTATGACACTGTGATTAAGATTCAACAAAGTGGCGTTTCAGCCGCACCTCATTTATCCTGTGTTGCCTCGACAAAAGAAAATATTGCTGAAATATTAAATGATTATAAAAATAACAAGGTTTCAAAAATTGTTGCGTTACGTGGCGATTTACCTTCGGGAATGATGTCGGCAGGTCAATTCCGTTATGCGAATGAATTGGTCGAATTTATTCGTGCAGAAACAGGTGATTTCTTTCAAATTCATGTCGCAGCCTACCCTGAAATTCATCCTCAAGCCAAGAACTCTAAAGATGATTTTGAAAATTTTAAACGTAAAGTTGATGCAGGCGCGGATGCTGTTATTACTCAATATTTTTATAATGCGGACAGCTATTTTTATTTTTTGGATGAATGTGAAAAAAATAACATTGATATTCCGATTGTTCCAGGCATTATGCCGATTACAAATTATTCACAATTATTTCGATTCTCAGATATGTGTGGCGCCGATATTCCCCGCTGGATGCGTAAACGCTTAGAACAGTTTGGTGATGATAGTGACTCTATTTGTGCTTTTGGTGAAGATGTTGTTTCTAGATTATGTCAACGTTTACTGGACAATGGCGCGCCAGGATTACATTTTTATACGATGAATAAGGCAAAACCCGTAGAAGCTATTTGGAATAATTTACGTCTTGGTGACAAGATCGCCTAATTTTTTTAACGAAAAATTCAGAGATGCAGAACATGCGTCTCTGATTTATATCCAAAAATTTATTTATCTTTTTTGTCGTAACTTCCATTGTTTGGCAACTGAATAACGCCAAATTCCTCGGATCCCCAAATAGCCAATAAGCGATGAAATAATGCCTAAAACAAAACAGCCTAAGAAAAAGGGTTGCCATATATCGCCTAACCCCGACAAAACACTTTCAACCGAAAATTCAAAGTCGCTACTGGGCGAGGGTTGAGCTAATAATTTTAATCCAATAAAATAAGCAAAATAAAACATAGGGGGCATGGTTAAAGGATTTGTTAACCACACTAACGCCACTGAAATGGGTAGGTTCGCCCGAAAATAAAAGGCACCCACGGCTGCAATAGCCATTTGTCCTGGTGTCGGTATCCACGCACAAAACAAGCCAACTGCAAATGCCATTGAAATAGAGCGGCGATTTAAATGCCAAAGATTGGGATCGTGCAGTCGATCACCCAAAAACTGAAGGTTTTTATGTTTTTTTAAGGTTTCAGGATTAGGTAAGTATTTTTTTATAAATTTTTTTGGCATAACAAAACTTCATATTTAAGAATAGTGGATCCGACATTATTTAATGAGGTACTGTCGTTATAATATTACAAATTGAGACGAATGCACACATTTAGCGCATAAATGAAACGTTCTGTCCTTTTAAATTAAGGAATGAGAACAGGGCTGTGAACGTCAATTTTTCCCGAAAAAATAGAATGCCTCACGTTATCAAGAACGTAATATTTATGCAACACTGAGTTATCGCGAGTAATTAAATGAAAGAGTCGTCAGAAAGACGGCTCTTTAACGTCACGAAAATTTTGTTTGAATTAAAATACCCAGACCTAATAGAAAATTAGTTGCCATTTTGACGCGAGGGTCATTAAAATAGCTAAAACAATTTTCTTTTTTTTATTTTATGGAACAGGTATGAAAAATTATTATCGACAGTGGACGCTTGTTATTATAATGACAAGTCTCGTCTTATCAGGTTGTTCATCACTGACGGATACGGTTGCAGCCAGTACTCAAACATTTACCAATGTGACCGATTCAACGTCTGGCTCATCAACGAACATTTCTAAAGATTCATCGCCGTCGAGTTCAAACACACAAAAAGCAATCGAATTTGCTCGTATCAATTGGATGAACCTAAGTGCCAATATGTCGAAAGGCGAAGGCGAACATTTGGCCGCCATGGCAAGTTTATTAGCAGTTCAAGAAACCCAAAAAACGGCTTTTTATAAAATGACCCAACAAAAGTTTGTGCGTCTTTTTAAGGAAGGAAAAGCCTCCGCTCCACAATTAGTAGAACAATTACAACAAGAAGTTACCCAGCTTTAATTTAAAATTTTTAAATCGGAAGGGCTAACAGGAAGTTGGCCTTTTTCAATTCGCGTTATTTAAAATTCCAATACTTACTAACGTCATCACGATAAGCCCTTAAGTGAAGACCTTTATCGGAGACAGTGAGCTGTAAAGCCCCCCGTTTAGCGGTTGAAAATGTCTTAACCCCTTGGTTTTGATAACGCTTTAATGCTTTAGCGTGCGGGAAACGATAACGATTTTTATAGCCAACAGGTATTAAAGCCCATTTGGGATCAACGTGTTTTAAAAATAAAGCCGTTGATGAGGTTTTACTCCCGTGATGAGGGACAATTAAGACATCACTTTTTAATGCTGAGGCCGCATAGTTCACGACACTTTTTTCAGCTTGTGCTTCAATATCCCCCGTTAATAAAGCACTGCCATAAATAGATTCCACCTTTAAAACACAGGAATTATTATTTTTTGATTTGAAGCGGTGTTCTCGCGGTGATAAAAACTTAAAAACAATGCCATCCCAGATCCAGCGGTCTCCTGATAAACACGCCTTAGCCAGCCCATAGCTGCTATAAATAGTCTTGACATTCAGGGTTTCAACTAACGATTTCATTCCCCCTTTATGGTCATTATCGGCGTGACTGATGATTAATCGGTCAATTTCTGAAATCCCGATACCTCGTAAATACGGGATAATTACCATTTTTCCCATATCAAAACTTTCTGAAAGTTTAACGCCCGTATCAAAGACTAATAAATGATTTTTTGTTTGAATAACGGTGGCTAAACCTTGGCCAACATCTAATAAATCAAGCCGAAATTCATTGTGCTTAAGTGTATTTTGCTTTGTAAATAAAAAAGGAAAAACAAAAAACAAAGCCAAATGACGCGCGGGAATCCCTTTAGGAGTGTAGAGCAATAAAAGGGCGATGATAACAAAGATAATCGCGGGTAAGGACACAAAGGAATGATTGACGGTGGCTAAGGGTAAAACAGCCAATTGCTCTAAAAACTCAAACAAGGCGGCTAAATTGTAATCCGCAAAATTTAATAAATACGTCGCTGTGGAGGCTGAAAAAATAAGGGTTAAAAGAGCCAGTAAAATTAAAGGAACAATAATAAAACTCACCCAAGGAATGGCAACAAAGTTAGCGAGGGGTGAAATAATTGAAACTTGCTGAAAAAATATCAGCGTTAAGGGGGCAAGCCCTAATGAGATGATAACTTGAATTTTTAAAAATGAAATGAGCCATCCTGTTTTCCCCAATCGTTTACTATTGCAATAAATAATCAACGTGATGGCTGAAAAGGAGAGCCAAAAACCGCCTGATAAAACCGCTAAGGGATCAATAATAAGGACTAAGAATAGGGCAATAGATAAGGCGGTGGAACGCAAAATATGGCGTTGATAAACAATAAAAATCATGGCCACCGCTGACATGACTAAGGCGCGTTGGGTTGGAATAGAAAACCCCGCTAATGCAGCATAAAGCGTGGCCGCTAGTAAGGCACTGTACGCGGCGATGGTTTGAGGTGAACCGTTTAAAATACCCGTCCAAACCCATAGTTTTAGGGTGAAAAAAAAGACAATTCCTGCAACTAACCCAATATGTAACCCTGAAATAGCCAGTAAATGATTCGTACCTGTTTTAGATAATAATTTCCATTGTTGATCGGTTATTTGTGAACGTTCCCCGATACTTAAGGCTTTAATTAAGGCGACCTGCGTATTTTCGTCTAAAAGTTGGTCTAATTGATCTGAAATAGACTGTCGCCAATGAGCGATGGTGTAGCGTTTATTTTTTTTAGGCTCGGCTACAGGCGGCGGTTTACGCACATAACCCGTTGCGCCAATACCGTAGGTAAACAAGAGCCGTTCATAATCAAATCCATAGGGGTTTAAACTGCCATGTGGACGTTTAAGCTTAACGGTAAAATGCCAATATTGGCCGGCTTTAAGACTTTTATCGTGGGTATACCAATTCAGGCGTAATTTATTCGGTAGATTCGCTTGGGGCGGATCAACAATAAAATCAAATCGAATCTTTCGGTCATCCTGTTTGGGTAAATTATCAATATAGCCTGCGACGTTAAGATCAACCCCTTCTTTATCGTTAGTTAAGGACTGCGATAACTGAATCTGAGCAAAAATGATCGCCCAAATAACCCCCACAAAGCACGCCACTAAATACATAGCGCGCTGATAATAACAAACAGCGGTTAAAAGACCCATCACGCCTACCCCGATGAATGTAGGCAGATGGGTTAATTGTTGAACTAAAATAATCCCTGTTAAAAAAAATAACACAAAACAGGGTATTCTTAGATTATTCACTCAAGCCGTGGGCATTTTTTCACGTAGTTTAAGAAAACGTTGATATCGAAAGGCTGAAAGGGTCTTTTTTTCAACCGCTTCTCGAACCGCACAGCCCTTATCTTTAACATGCCGACAATTATGAAAATAACAGCGTGCAATTAAGGGTTGAAATTCACGATAACCTTGGGCTAACTGGACTTCATTTAAACCCGCTAACCCAAAAATAGCCACCCCTGGACTATCAATTAAATCACCGCCATTCGGAAGATGATACAAAGTAGCCGCTGTAGTGGTATGACGACCGTGTTTAGTGATTTCTGACACGGTATTGGTCTTTAAGTTTTTTTCAGGTAATAACGTGTTGGTTAATGATGACTTTCCAACCCCCGATTGCCCTGCAAATAAACTCACTTGGTTTTTCAACGAGGCGGTTAAGGCATCAATGCCTTTCTGACTGATGGCACTCACCCGATGTATAGGATAGCCGAGGGCTTCATAATGTTTAAGTTCCGCTTCAATTTCAGTTGACGCGGGTAAATCTTGTTTATTAAACACTAATACCGCATCAATATTACGATTTTCACAAATGGCTAAATATTGGTCAATTAATAAAAAATCACAATGCGGTTCACGGGCAAAAACAACATATACTTTATCAATATTAGCCGCAACAGGGCGTGTTTTAGTGCCTCGGCTAGGACGCATTAATAACGAACGGCGCGGTAGAATTTCATCTATGCGCCCTTGTTGATTAGCTTTCGCCGTTAATAAAACCTTATCACCCACGGCAACGGTTTCTAGTTTTCGGCGGGTTTGACAGAGTATTATTTCATCATTACATTCAACAGCAATGCCTTGACCCAAATGGGAAATAACCAGTCCTTCTAAAATCGCCATTAGGATGTCATCTTTTCTTTTAAGTGGGCAATACGGATTGCAGCAGGGGGATGACTGTAATGAAATGCGGAATAAAGGGGATCAGGTGTTAACGTACTTGCATTTTCTTGATACAACTTAACCAAGCCACTAATCATTTTTGTTGCTTTTGCATTATTGGCGGCAAAATCATCGGCTTCAAATTCAAATTTACGTTGAAAATAAGCACTAATCGGTTGCATGAAGGGGGTGAAAACAGGAGAAACTAAAGTAAAGAGCAATAAGGCAGCGGCATTGGAATACTCAGGAATATAATCAACCCCCAAGCCATTAAAAAACCACGCTTGATTAATCAACGCGCCTAAAATAGCAAAGCTAATTAAGGTGGTGATGGAATTAGCGACCAACATTTTAATCACATGTTTGCATTTAAAATGACCAAGTTCATGCGCTAATACGGCTTCTAATTCTTCATCATCTAAGGATTCAATTAAGGTATCAAAAAAGACAATCCGCTTATTTTTTCCCATGCCCGTAAAGTAAGCATTTCCATGACCTGAGCGTTTTGACCCATCCATGATAAAGATGCCTTGACTATTAAAGCCGCAGCGTCCCAATAACCCTTGAATCCGTTCTTTTAATGACCCCTCTTCCATCGGAGTGAATTTATTAAATAAAGGGGCGATCACCGTTGGAAATAACCAGCTCATTAATAATGAGAAACTAATTAATAAAGCCCATGCCCATAACCACCATGTTGAACCAATGGATTCCATAATCCATAAAATCAAGCCTAATAACGGCATTCCAATCGCAAAAACTAAGCCTATTGACATCGCTTGATCTTTAAAAAATTGCGGTAAGGTACTTTTATTAAAACCGTATTTTTCTTCAATGACAAAGGTTTGATAATAACTGGTGGGC
Source organism: Methylococcales bacterium (assembly GCA_030949405.1). Lineage (NCBI taxonomy): Bacteria > Pseudomonadati > Pseudomonadota > Gammaproteobacteria > Methylococcales > Methylococcales bacterium. Next base: position 1,668,722 of record JAUZSN010000002.1, read on the forward strand.
ATTTCTAATAGCGTCATCACCACAAAAATACTGGCCATTGCGCCTAAGCCTGTCATCGTGGGTGAAAAACCTAAATCAGTCCAGCTTTTAAAGACTAAATCAATCGCGCCGCCTAAGGTTAAAACCAATAAAAAAATAATGCCGATGATACTATCAAAGTCACCTAGTCTTCCTTTTTCAGCGGTATAGTCAGCGGCTTTTTGATGATCGACCAAGGAAACTTTATCTTTAAAGGCATCAGGAACTTCATTACGGTGAACTAAGACATGGTTTTTCTGTCGAAAGGCGAGCCAAAATTGAATGCTGTAAGAAATAACGAGGGCGATTAAGAAGATATAAGTAAAGGTATTCATGAGTAAATAAGGGATAAATTTAACAATTAGCCATACAGATTAGCCAATGCTACAATTTACCGCAACTTTAATCACTTTTACGGATAACTTAATGGCACAGGATTCTAGCAATTTAATCTGGATCGACTTAGAAATGACGGGGCTTGATGTGGATAATGACCGGATCATTGAAATCGCAACAATTGTTACCGATAAGCACTTAAATACCCTTGCACAAGGACCTGTTTTGGCGATTTATCAACCTGATGAGGTTTTGTCAGCAATGGATAAATGGAATCAAAAACATCATGGAAATTCGGGGTTAATTAAGCATGTGAAAGCCTCCACCGTGACCGCAAAAGAGGCGGAAAAGCAGACTTTAAAATTTTTGAAGCAATGGGTTTCTAGCCATAAATCCCCCATGTGTGGGAATAGTATTTGTCAGGATCGGCGATTTTTACATCGATTAATGCCTAAATTAGAGCAATTCTTTCATTATCGTAATTTAGATGTCTCAACCTTAAAAGAACTGGCTAAACGCTGGTCACCTGAAATGAAGAAACAGTTTAAAAAGAAAAGTGAGCATATTGCTTTAGGCGATATTATTGAGTCCATTAATGAACTTAAGCATTATCGTAAGCATTTTATTAAATTACCTTAATGGGGCAGATTTTTGCCATTGCTTTAGGCGGTGCATCGGGGGCCGTTTTACGCTTTTTAATTTCCAGCGGGGTTTATAGTGGATTGGGGCGTGGATTTCCTTATGGAACGCTTACGGTTAATATCATAGGCTCGTTGTTAATGGGTTTATTAACAGCGGCTTTAGTGGTTGAAAAAGTGGCGTTAAGTTCAGAATATCGGGCGGCCTTATTAGTGGGTTTTTTAGGCTCATTAACCACCTTTTCGACCTTCTCTTTAGACACGGTTTATTTAATCACCCAAGGGCAATTAGCAAAAGCGGGGAGTAATATTGCGATAAGCGTTATTAGCTGCTTATTCATGGTATGGCTGGGGTTATTAATGGGGAAGGCTTTATTTTCTTATGAAAAAGGCCTTTTTTATTGGCACGGCTGGGTCTTTCCCTACGGTTTGGTGGCGGTTAACTTATTTATTTCATTATTAATTGGCGTTACGAGTTCCTTACTTTTGCATAAATTGAGTTTATCAATAGCCTATCAAGCCGCTATTATTATCCTTGTAATCGGCTTTTTTATCACCTTTTCTAATCTTTACTTATCGTTACAGTTATTAAGTGAAGGCTATACGTTTGAATTAAACATTAAACAAATCCTAGTGATCCTATTAACCCAGACTCTACTTTGTTGTTCTTTTTTAACATTAGGCTGGTTTGGCGGTTTATTAGCACGATAAACAAAAAGGTCATCCTAATTAAAAAATCACTTAAGGTCGGAGGAGTTAAGCCCACCCTAGGCGGATTTTAATACCATATAGAATAAAAAATTGACTACCCATTTAAGACGAGGCCAGTTGAGGTTAAGCCTCGCGCCATAGTGTCCCGTCTTAGGTTGGTAGCCAAAAAATTAAGGGCTATTAAATGCTTATTACTTAAAAAAATCCAAGGGGATTAATGTCATAGCTGGTAATAATGTTTTTAGTTTGTTGGTAATGATCCAGCATCATTTTATGCGTTTCACGGCCAATACCTGATTTTTTATAACCGCCAAAGGCCGCATGAGCGGGGTAATGATGATAACAATTCGTCCAGACACGCCCCGCCTCTAATCCACGTCCCATTCGATAAGCAAGATTCATATCACGAGTCCATAATCCTGCCCCTAAGCCAAATTCACTGTCATTCGCAATGGATAAGGCTTCGGCTTCATCTTTGAATGTGGTCACAGAAACGACGGGGCCAAAAATTTCTTCCTGAAAAATTCGCATATTATTAGTGCCTTTCATTAAGGTCGGCTGAATGTAATAACCCTTCCCTAACTCATCATCAAGCGGTTCAATTTCTCCGCCAATTAATACGTTTGCGCCCTCATTTTTACCAATTTCAATATAATCTAAAATTTTATCAAATTGTTCTTTTGAGGCTTGCGCACCAACCATGACCTCAGTATCTAATGGATTCCCACGCTTAATTTTTTTCGACCGTTCAATAACCTTGGCGATAAAAGCCTCATAAATAGACTCTTGTACTAACAATCGTGAAGGACAGGTGCAGACTTCGCCTTGATTAAAAAAAGCTAATACCGCGCCTTCAATACATTTATTAACAAAGGCATCTTCTTGGTCAAGGACATCGGCAAAAAATATATTAGGGGACTTTCCACCGAGTTCGACAGTTGAGGGAATAATGTTTTCTGCGGCACATTTTAAAATATGTGAGCCTGTCGGGGTCGAACCTGTAAACGCAATTTTAGCAATACGGGTGCTGGTTGCTAAGGCTTGACCCGCTTCTGCACCATAACCGTTTACGACATTTAAGACTCCCGCAGGTAATAAATCACCGATCACTTCAATTAATTTTAAAATAGAAACAGGGGTTTGTTCGGCAGGTTTTAAAATAACACAATTGCCTGCAACAAGCGCGGGGGCTAATTTCCAGACGGCCATTAAAATAGGAAAGTTCCACGGAATAATTTGTGCAACAACACCGAGAGGCTCGTGATAATGATAAGCTACGGTATTTTTATCTATTTCACTAATACCCCCTTCTTGAGCGCGAATACAGCCTGCAAAATAGCGAAAATGATCCATCGCCAAAGGAATATCCGCCGCTAACGTTTCTCTAACCGCTTTTCCATTATCCCACGTCTCTGCCACCGCTAATAATTCGGTATTGGCTTCAATTCGATCGGCTATTTTTAATAAAATATTAGACCGTTCCGTGACCGAGGTTTGCGCCCAGATTTCTTTAGCGGCATGAGCGGCATCTAAAGCCAATTCAATGTCATCACTACTGGAGCGAGGAATTTCACAGATAACCTCACCAGTAACAGGGGTTCGATTAATAAAGTATTCACCTTTAACAGGGGCGACCCATTGGCCATCAATATAATTTTCGTAGCGTGCCTTAAATGAGACAATTGAATCTTCGGTGTTTGGATTTGCATAAATCATGACTTTCCTCAATCACTAAAATTTAAAAAATGGGTTGGGAATACAATATTATTGTTTAAGCGTGCTTGCGTTTATACCAAATAAAAAAACCTGTCGCAACTAAACTGAGCGGGATTACAAATAAAAAACCAAACCCCATCAGAGCAATGGATAATGTCGTTAAATGCAGGCTTTTATCGTGAGCAATTTTAACAGGAATATCAATAAATTGGTCATCATGAATAAGCCAGTTAAATAATCGTAACCCTAAGTTTAAGTTACCTACGTTTCCTAAAAAGGTATTCGATAAAAAATCACCATCGCCGATTATAATAATCCGTTGCTGCGTTCCTTTCGTTAAATTACGCGTTAAGGCCATGCCTATCGGTAAAATTCCCGTTACTTCTTCGGTGTTTTTATCAAATTTAATTTCCCCCTTAATCTCATCCTGTTCAGTCCATGCTTGTTCAATGGTTTTTAAAATAGGTTCGACACTAAAATCAGTTTTTTTCGTTATCGTTAAGGCAGCGGTGACAGGGAACACGGTCATACTCTGCATTCCCTTGGTCACAGGATGGCGATTGTAACGACTGACTAAGACAAAGCTAGGATCATCAATGCCATAAAGACGAGAACCTGTATCAACGACAATGCCCGACACTTTAGTAACCCCTAGGTGTTGCTCAAAGGCACCAAAATAAGGGTTGTCAGGCTCGGTGAGAATTAATAGGTTACCCCCTTGCTCGATATAATCCTTAATAAGCGTGATTTCACCAGCAAGTAAAGCCACTCTAGGGGCCGTTAGTACCAGTAAAGCGGTATTATCAGGAATCTTACTCATCTGTGCTAAATTTAAGGTTTGCGCGTTAATGTGTCGCCGCGCTAATTCTTGACTAAAACGTCCAAAATCAAAATTAGCTTTCCCATTCGGGGCGCGTTCTCCATGTCCTGCTAAAAAACTCACCCATCGCTGGCTATCCTGCGAAAGTTGCAGCAGGGCATTGGTAAAACTGGATTCATTTAAAAAAGCAATTTTTTCCATTCGCTGTTTATAAGTAACGACGATAAGTCCTTGTGAGCCAATATTTAAACGCTTGCTGGCTTCAATATCTTGCTTAGGATCAATAAAGGATAAGCTAATGTTTGTTTTATAGTTTTGATACCGTTTAATTAATTGGGCTATTTGTTGCCGTATAGGTAAGCCCGAAGCAATATAAGCGGTGACCGTAATCGGCTCGTCTAAGGTTTTTAATAATTTAAAACTAGCGGCAGATAAGGTGTTGCGTGCATTGAGCGTCACGTCCATTTCAGCTTGATACTGATGGGTTAACAAGGCCACACTACTTAGGAGTGCTAATAGAACGAGTGTTAACAGTCCGCTTTTTAGCCTATTCATTTTTGTAGCCTATCCTTTTCTAAATGACGAATACTGAGCATAATAAATAGACTGATAAATAATAAAAAATAACTCACGTCAACCGTTTTCAATAACCCTGTTTGCATGGATTGAAAATGGTTAAGTAACGACAAATAATCAAACAAGTCACTGTGATGTTGACGAATATTACGGCTTATATCCAGCATCCATAATAAAAGTAACAAGCCAAAACTACTAATAGCGGCAATTGTTGGGTGAGAAGCAATAGTTGACATATAAAGTCCAACGGCACTAAAGGCGGCAACTAATAAACTTAAGGCTAAAAAATTGCTGAACAGCTTTCCAAAATCTAAAGTTCCTCCCACTAACAACGATAATGGCATTAGCATCAATAATAAAATGAGCGTCATTAATAAACTGAGTAGACTTAAATACTTCCCTAAAATAATATCGGTTGAACGTAAAGGAGCCGATAATAAGAGCGCAAATGTGTGATTACGTCGCTCTTCACAAATGAGGCGCATCGTTAATAACGGAGTCACCAAAAGTAAAATAACAGCGGCATTAGAAAACAAGGGCATCACCACGACATCGGTTAATCCAGGAGCATTGTCTATCCCCGTTAAGCGCACTTGGTAACTGTTAAAGGCTTCAACCTGAGTTAAAAAAAGATAAGCAAAAATAAATTGTAATATCGCTAAAACTACCCAAGCTAGGGGCGATAAAAATTGATTTTTAAATTCACGTAAAGCGATAATATGAATCATAAAGATAAAAAGTTAAAGTCGTAAAGTGAGGCGGGAGAACTCGCATGAGTTCCGTGTTTTTTTTTAAAACGTGACCCATTACGTTTTTATAATGTCTTGAAATAAGGTGTCTTTTTGATCGTTTTATTTTACGTTATTGGCTAAAAAAATCATTCATATTAATTGTATTTAGATGTCTCTTATAAAGCAATAAGTAAAATTAAAATAGCTAATAATATTAATTATTACGCGGTTTTCTTTGCAAATAGGGCTAAAAAAATTATAATGATTAGTTATGAGTATTTTACTCATCCTTGCTTCACTGCATAATAAGACAATGTGGGAAGCTTAACCCGCAAGGAGAAATCATGCGACATTATGAAATTGTCTTTTTAGTGCATCCTGACCAAAGTTCTCAGGTTTCCGCTATGGTAGATCGTTATAAAGCGACTATTAAAGAGAATAATGGTACGATTCATCGTTTTGAAGATTGGGGACGTAGACAACTTGCCTATCCCATTAATAAAATTCATAAAGCACATTATGTACTAATGAATATTGAATGTGATCAAGTAACTTTAGACGAACTTGAAAGTGGTTTTCGTTTTAATGATGCTATTTTGCGTAGTATGACGCTGTTGAAAAAAGAGGCCATTACGGAACCTTCTCCTATCGCCAATGCGGCAGCAGTCGAAGAAAGTAAAATGGCCGCTGAAAAAGTAAGAGCGGCAGAAGAGGCTAAAAAAGCGAAAGAAGCAGCCGAAGCTAAAGAAACGAATGCGACTGCAAGCGATGATTCAGCAAGTGACGCTGAGTAATCACAGTTTATTAGATTATTAGAGGATTGTCATGGCTCGTAATATGAGACGTAAAAAATCATGTCGTTTTAGCTCAGCAGATGGGCAAGCGATTGATTATAAAGATTTAGATTTATTAAGTGAATACATTACTGAAACAGGTAAAATTGTCCCGAGTCGCATCACAGGAACAGGGGCTAAGTATCAAAGAAAGTTATCAACGTCTATCAAACAAGCGCGTTTTATTGCCTTGTTACCTTTTTGTGACGCACATAAATAATTCATAGGTTTTATAGTATGGGGGCTTTGGCAGCATATATTATGCGGGGAAAAATGCAAGCGATTATGACGGCTTGTTTTTTATCGCTATTATCCATTCAATTCCCCCCTATTAGTATCGTAAGTTCAGCAATGATCGCTTTAGTGACCTTAAGATTGGGTGCTAAAGAAGGTGGCTATGTTTTGATGTTCGCGTGTTTAGCCGCAGGGGGATTAGGCTTAATATTGATGGGTAATTATCAATTTACGCTTTTTTACAGCTTATTTTTATGGACCCCTGTTTGGGTTATTGCGGTTATTTTAAGAGAGGGGCGGCATTTATTTTTAGCCATAGAAATTGTCGTCTCATTGGCTATTCTTGCTATTTTAGCCGCTTATGTTTATCAGCCTCATTTAGGGGATGCTTGGCAACTCAAGTTAAGTGAGTTTATTGAGCCTTTAGTGATAAAAAGTAACCCCGATTTACCCGAAGATGTTATGCAGGCTTCCTTGTCGGTTTTTTTCCATTACATCTTAACAGGCCTTATGGCTCAAATTTATATTCTTGGTTTGTTAGCAGGTTTGTTTTTAGGACGGGCATGGCAAGCAATCCTTTATAATCCTGGTGGTTTTAAGCGAGAGTATATTGGCTTAAGAGGTCAAAAAAATCTTGCTTTTATTACCTTGATCACGTTAGGCGTTGCTTGGTTTTCATCAGGTGTTACTGCGGAAATTTGCTGGAATATCATGGTGATATTTTTTGTGCTATACGCATTTTTAGGAACGGTTGTTTTACATTGCACGTTTTCTATTATGAAGCGCAAACAGATACTGATCCCCTTTTTATACGTATCTATAGTATTAATTCCTCATGCACTGGTACCCGCTGCCATTATTGGACTACTTGATACGTGGTTGAACTTACGAAAAACTACTCTAAATCAACTGGATGCTTAATAAAGCATTCAATTCTTCGACAAAAAGTCGAACTACATAGGTGAAAAGATGGAAGTAATACTTCTTGAAAAAGTAACAAACCTAGGAAATCTTGGTGACAAGGTTGCGATTAAATCAGGTTATGGGCGTAACTATTTAATCCCACAAGGTAAAGCAACAGTTGCAACTGCAACAAAAATTGCTGAATTTGAATCGCGTCGTGCAGAGCTTGAAAAAGTGGCCGCTGAAAAATTAGCCGCAGCACAAGTACGTGGAACGGCATTAGAAAAACTTGAAATCACCATTGCTCATAAAGCAGGCGATGAAGGCAAGTTATTCGGTTCGGTCGGCACTCAAAATATTGCGGATGCGATCACAGAGGCGGGCGCTAAGGTTGAAAAACACGAAGTGCGCTTACCTGATGGTGTTATTCGCCATACAGGTGACTATGGGATTGATATTCAATTACATTCGGATGTCGTAATAACACTCTCAATCAACATTAGCGCAGAAGAGTAACAGACTATGATCATCGTAACTGGCGGCGCAGGATTTATTGGTAGTAATTTAGTATTAGGTCTAAATGAGCTGGGTTACGATGATATTTTAGTTGTAGACGACTTAAGTAAAGGCGTTAAGTATAAAAATATATTAGGGTGTCAGATTTCTGATTACCTTGATAGAGATGTCTTTTTAAAAAAACTGCAAGAAGGTCTTTTTCGCAGTGAAAAAATAGATGCTATTTTCCATCAGGGTGCCTGCTCTACCACGACTGAGTGGGATGGGCGTTATATGATGGAAAATAACTATGAGTACAGTAAAGTTTTACTGCACTATTGTCAAAAACATGAAATTCCATTTGTTTACGCGTCTTCAGCAGCGGTTTATGGAAAGGATACCAATTTCAAAGAAAATCCTCGGTTTGAAAGCCCGCTTAATGTTTATGGTTTTTCAAAATTTCAATTTGATCAATATGTCCGTCGATTTAAAGGAAAATTTAACTCACAAGTCGTAGGACTCCGTTATTTTAATGTGTATGGGCCAAGAGAAGGTCATAAAGGAAGCATGGCAAGCGTTGCCTACCATTTAAATAATCAAATTAAAGAATCGGGTAAGGTTTACCTCTTTGAGGGCTGTGATGGATATGGCAATGGCGAACAGCGACGTGATTTTATTTTTGTCGGTGATGTGATTGATATTAATTTATGGTTTTTAGACAACCCGAATCTTTCAGGTATTTTTAACATCGGGACAGGTCGTAGCCAAACGTTTAATGACGTGGCGAATGCGGTCATTAATTATTATAAGCAGGGTGAAATTGACTACATTCCTTTTCCTGAACATTTAAAAGGCTGTTATCAAAGTTTTACCGAGGCGAATCTTGAAGCATTACGCGAAGCGGGTTGCGATCATCATTTCAAAACGGTTGAACAAGGGATTGCTCTGTATATGGAATGGTTAAATACGTAAAGCGTTAATGCGTGTTATTTATAATTGCCTTTTTTATAGCCTAACGCCTTTCATTTTACTTCGTCTTTATTGGCGAGGGTATAAAGCCCCTGATTACCGTTTGCGCTGGCGTGAACGCTTAGGGTTTTATTCGCAAAAATCTAAACGTAATGTAGCCTGGTTTCATGCAGTTTCAGTTGGTGAAGCGGAAGCTGTTTTTCCACTGATTAAGCAATTCATGCTGGATCAACCTAAATGTCCTATCCTTATTACGACGACAACACCCACAGGGTCTGCACGTGTAAAAGCGGTGATGGGGAATACCGTTGAGCATGTCTATTTACCCTATGATCTTCCTGATGTGATTAAACGGTTTTTAAATCATTTTAAACCCCAAAAAGCGATTATTATGGAAACAGAAATTTGGCCAAATCTGTTTACATTAACCGCAAAACAAAAAATTCCTTTATTTATTATTAATGCCCGATTATCAGAACGCTCCTGCCGAGGCTATCAAAAAGTTTCGACCCTCATAGAGCCTGCGTTATCGGCTATTACCTTGATTGCGACACAAACAGACACGGATAAAGAACGTTTTCAAGCGATTTCAAGTCAGACCTTGAACGTACAAACAATGGGAAATATTAAGTTCGATATTCAAATAACGGACGCACTCATTAAACAAGGAACTTCTTTAAAAACAACTCTATTTGCAAATCGTTTTGTCTGGATTATTGCCAGCACTCATAAGCTGGAAGAACAGGTTTTTTTTAAACTGTATTCTGAACTTAAGCAACAAATCCCTCACTTATTACTCCTCATTGTCCCTAGGCATCCCGAACGATTTGATGAGGTTGCCGCGATAGCTAAGACTGAAAATTTATCCTTAGTACGGCGCAGTGAACGGGCGATCTGTCATAAAAATACAGCGGTTTATCTGGCTGATACGATGGGCGAGTTAAAAATGCTGTATGCCGCCGCCGATATTGCCTTTGTAGGGGGCAGTTTATTTAAAACGTTGGGCGGACATAATGTACTTGAACCGATTGCAATCGGTATTCCTGTGATGTTTGGAGGATTTATGCGCCATTTTAAAGCAATAGAAACAGGGATTCTAGCGGCAAAGGCAGGGCTACAATGTAACGATCGTTCTGAACTCATAAACGCGGTTTTAATGCTTTATCAAAACCCAGAATTTAAACAACAACTAATTAATAATGCGGATGGTTTTTTAAAGCAAAATCAAGGAAGCATTCAAAAAATAATTAAACAATTAATTAGGTAACATGGGTAAAAGTTAAAACGTAGCCCCTCTTTTATTACGTTAACCTCCCCCATTTTTAACACTCATTTTTTTACCTTAAGGGGAGTTCATAATCCTATGTCCACGACAGAAAACACGCCATCTTCAAATTTTATTCGCCAAATTATTGCGGATGATTTAGCCAGTAATAAACATAAGGGTCGCGTTGCCACTCGATTTCCGCCTGAACCTAATGGTTTTTTACATATTGGCCATGCGAAATCTATTTGTCTAAATTTTGGTATTGCGCAGGAAAATCAGGGAAGTTGTAATTTACGCTTTGATGATACCAATCCTGAAAAAGAAAGCATTGAATTTATACAGGCCATTGAAAAAGATGTCCAATGGTTGGGATTTAAATGGACAGCAGAATACCATTCTTCGGATTATTTTGAACAACTTTATAACTATGCCGTACAGTTAATCGAAGATGGATTTGCTTATGTTGATAGTTTATCGGCGGATCAAATTAGAACCTACCGAGGCACGTTAACCGAAGTTGGGAAGGAAAGTCCCGATCGAAGTCGTCCTATTGCGGAAAATTTAGCCTTATTTAAAAAAATGCGTGAAGGTGAATTTGCTGATGGCGCGTATGTGTTACGCGCTAAAATTGATATGGCCTCCCCTAATATCAATCTGCGTGATCCCGCTTTATATCGAATTCGGCGCACCGACCATCATCGCACGGGCAGTCACTGGTGTTTATACCCGATGTATGATTATACTCATTGTATTTCGGATGCGATTGAAGGCATTACCCATTCGTTATGTACCTTAGAATTTGAAGATCATCGTCCTTTGTATGATTGGATATTGGAAAAAGTGCAAACCAATTGCCATCCCCAACAAATTGAATTTGCACGTTTGCAATTGGACTATACGGTGATGAGTAAACGGAAATTAGCTCAATTAGTGGTTGATAACCATGTTACGGGCTGGGATGACCCACGAATGCCCACCATCGCTGGGTTACGTCGTCGTGGCTTTACTGCGGCCTCTATTCTTGATTTTTGTGAACGCATTGGAATTACCAAAAAAGATGCTTGGATCGAACTTGCGGTCTTAGAAAGTTGTATTCGGGATGATCTTAATGAGAATGCCCCTCGAGCAATGGCGGTATTGAATCCGTTACGTCTTGTGATTGAGAATTATCCTGACAATCAAGTAGAATCATTAACCGTTAAAAATCACCCTCAAAAAGAGGAATTGGGAACGCGTGAGGTCGCTTTTTCTAAGGTGATTTTAATTGAACAAGACGATTTTGCGTTAGAACCGCCTGCTAAATTTAAACGACTGATTGAAGGGGGCGAAGTCCGGTTACGAGGGTCATATATTATTAAATGTGAACAAGTAATCACCGATGATGATGGAAAGGTTGTTGAATTACGCTGTCGTTATGATGAAAAAACGTTAGGTAAAAAACCTGAAGGACGTAAAGTTAAAGGTGTGATTCATTGGGTTTCTGAAGCCCACTCCCTTCCTGCGGAAATACGCCTTTATGACACCTTATTTACCGAGGCCAATCCAGAAGCACAGGCTCACTTTTTAGAAACCTTAAACCCTGATTCATTAACTGTTTTAACGGACGTTCGTGTTGAAGCAAGCTTAGAAAATACACAAATTGAAAATCACTATCAATTTGAACGGTGTGCGTATTTTTGTGTTGATAAAGACAGTCGTGCGGAAAAACTCGTGTTTAATCGGACGGTTTCATTACGCGATACATGGTCTAAATAAGCTGAATTATTCACGCCATATTTTCATGGGCTAATCAACTCAAGGCCAACTAAAGACTCGGTTAGCCTTGGATTGTTTTTTTAGAGCTGTTAATAATACCCTGTTGTTATCTGGAACGCTTTAAGGTATTTTTATCAAAATCTCTCTCGGTAAAACCGATTCCAAATTCATAATCTTCCCATAATAACTGCGTACTTTTTCCATTTTGTTGATTGGTCATTGTTTGAATAGCCGCACGCCAATATTTATCCAGATAGCGTTTATATTCTTTAAAGTCTTGGGTCTTTAATAATGCATTTTTACGATCATAAAACTCACCTTTAATCGGGATGTAACGTGTTTTATCAATCCAACTAACTAAGCGAGTATAGCCAGAATATTCATACTGAGGTTTGAGTTCAATTACAAAACAATCAATCCCATCAATCATTTCATCTTTTAAATAACGATAGCTGTAACGCGCAATTTCAAAGGAGGTTAAATCTTCAAATGAATACTCACTTCCTAAAAATGCCCCTGATTTATTAGAGGATGAAATACGTTTAACCCGTTTTAAAGCGGGTAAATAAAGCCATTGATCGTCAGGCGTTAGCGCATGGGTGAAACTCAAAAAGGCCGTGCCTTTTACATCGCGGGGCGTATCAAAAATGGTTAAACTTTTATCCCCATCGCCGTTAATTTCTAAGGTTTTTAATTCTAACGAACGCCGACTTTCATCGCCGCTACGATTTTTTAGAACCATTTCCAATCGAGCGCGTGAGTCACCAAAGCCCGTATCACGTTTATCAACTTCTTGAGCAATTTGTAATCCTTGTTCTTCGGGGGTTAAGGCAAACGTTGAGAGGGAAAATAAGCTTAAGGTCAAGGCTAATAGTAATTTTTTCATTTTAGGTGATTAGTTAGCGTTATGTCGCAAGTATAATTTAGGGTGTGTCTAAATTAATTAAGGGCTGTGGAGTCAACTCGTTTTTTTGTTTTTAAAAAGAGCATTCTACGCGGGTTAATTGTGCAATTCTATTATTTTGTATTGATTGCGTTTATTTGCTGAATATATTGATTTTTTCGGTTACCAACTTAAGCCATTCATTCTTTGACAAGCTCAGCACGAACGGATTAACCTCAACTTATTCCCTCTTAATTTAGTCGCTATTTTTTCATGCCTAGCAAAAATTTATAATACTTTATTCATTGAAAAATGAAATCCCATCCCCATTGATGTAGCTATAATTTTAATCATCGTAAAGAAAGAGAAAAAATGACTGTTGAAGCAAAAAAAGAAACTTTAGGCTTTCAAACCGAAGTTAAACATTTATTACATTTAATGATTCATTCCTTGTACAGCAACAAGGAAATATTCTTACGCGAGTTGGTGTCTAATGCCTCGGATGCGGCAGATAAGTTACGTTTTGAAGCCTTATCGAATGACGGCCTTTATGATGGCGATAGTGATTTAAATATTCGCATTGCGTTTGATAAAGAAGCCAAGACCATTACGATTGCCGATAACGGTATCGGTATGACACGTGACGAAGTGCAAGAACACATTGGTACGATTGCAAAATCAGGAACCAAACAGTTCTTTGACGCATTAACAGGCGATCAAGCAAAAGACAGTGAATTAATCGGTCAATTTGGCGTGGGTTTTTATTCTTCTTTTATTGTGGCCGATAAAGTCACCTTAACCACCCGTAAAGCTGGGGCCTCCTCTGAAGAAGCGGTTTGTTGGGAATCAGCGGGTGAAGGTGATTATACGTTAGAGTCGGTTGAAAAAGCGACGCGTGGAACCGAAATTGTCTTACATTTGAAAGAAGCTGAAGATGAATTTTTAGACGCTTATCGTTTACAAACGATTGTTAAAAAATTCTCTGATCATATTTCTTTACCGATTATTATGGATAAAGAAATTCCTGCTGAAACGGATGAAGAAGGTAAGGAAACCGCAGCTGCGCGTATCGAAGATGAAGTGATTAACAGTGCTTCTGCGTTATGGATGCGTTCTAAAGACGATATTTCTGATGAAGAGTATAGCGAATTTTATAAGCATGTCGGTCATGACTATCAAGAGCCTTTAGCTCATATTCATAGCCAAGTTGAAGGCAATACCCAATACAGCTTATTGCTTTATATTCCTAGTCATGCCCCTTTTGATATGTGGGATAGAGATGCAAAACATGGGGTAAAACTTTATGTTCGTAAAGTCTTTATTACCGATGATGCTGAACAATTAATGCCCCGTTATTTGCGTTTTATTCGCGGTATTATTGATACCGATTCGTTGCCTTTAAATGTTTCGCGTGAAATTTTACAACAAAGTAAAAAAATCAGTACGATAAAAGGCGGCGCGGTTAAAAAAGTTTTAGCGTTATTAAATACGCTAGCTAATGATGAAGATCATGAAAAATATTCAGGTTTCTGGAAAGAGTTCGGTAACGTCATTAAAGAAGGCGTGATTGAAGATCAAAAAAATAGAGACAAAATTGCTAAGTTATTACGTTTTTCTTCAACACATAGCGATGCAGAGGCTCAGAATGTCTCATTAGCTAATTATATAGGTCGAATGAAAGAAGAGCAGGAGCCTATTTATTATGTAACCGCAGATTCCCATGCGGCGGCTAAAAATAGTCCTCATTTAGAAATTTTCCGTAAAAAAGGCATTGAAGTGTTATTAATGTCTGATCGGGTTGATGAGTGGTTGCTTTCTAATCTCACTGAATTTGAAGGAAAACAGTTACAGTCCATCACAAAAGGTGAATTGGATTTAGATAAATTAGACAGTGAAGAAGAAAAAAAAGAACAAGAAGATGCGACTAAAGATTTTGAATCCGTTTTAAAACAGATTAAAGAGGTTTTAGGCGATAAAGTGAGTGATGTACGTTTAAGCCATCGTTTGACGGATTCCCCTGCTTGTTTAGTGACCGGCACGAATGATATGAGTTTAAACATGGAACGTATCATGAAGGACGCAGGGCAAGATTTAAGCATGATGGGAATGGGCGGGTCGAAACCTATTTTTGAAATCAATCCAACCCACGCGCTTGTGGTTAATATTAAAGATGAGCAAGATGATGAGCGTTTCGCGGATATTACTCAGATTTTGTTTGACCAAGCGATTTTAAGTGAGGGTGGACAATTGGAAAATCCAACTGAATTTGTTCATAAATTAAATGGTTTATTGCAAAACTTATTAAAATAAAAAACGAATGGAAGGGGCGATATTAGCCCTGTCTTACTGTTCATAGAAAAGGTCGGTTTTTCCGACCTTTTTTTAGTTAACCGTCATGATCTAGGCAAGAGAGAACTCGTTTTTTACAGCGATCAATGAACGAATCTAGTTGAACGGCTTACTTATTTTTTCGTTAGCGTCAGAAAAACATCTTCGAGTGAACGTTTTATCGGCGTAATTTCTTCCAGCCCCCATCCCCCCGCTATAATGAATTCAGTCAAATTTTCTATTAGGCGGTCATCGCGTTTGTGATGAATTAAATACTGATTATTTCCTAAGGATTCAACCGCTGTAACCCCCTTAATGGGTTTAAAGTTTACGATTTCAACTGTTTTCCGAGTGGTTAATTTAACACTCGCATCCGTCATTTGTTGGTTAAGATCGGCGACGGTTTCTTTTAAAACTAATTCACCCTGATGAATAATTTGAACATCCGTACAGGATTCTTGTACTTCTGACAAAATATGACTGGATAATATAACGCCATGTTCTTGGCCGAGTTCTTTAATTAACTGTCTGATTTCTTTAATTTGAATCGGATCTAATCCCACCATCGGTTCATCAAGTATAATCACGTCTGGGTTATGTAAAATAGCGTGAGCAATACCGATACGTTGCTGATACCCTTTAGAAAGATTCATAATTAATCGCTTTGAAACAGCGGTTAAACCACAGCGTTCTTGAGTTTTCTGAATGGCTTTATCAATAAAAGGCTTTGATATGCGGTGTAATTGAGCGCAATAATATAAAAATTCGTAAACGGTTAACTCTTTATATAACGGCGCAATTTCGGGTAAATAGCCTAAATTTTCTTTAGCGTGCAGTGGCTGTTTCAGTATATCAAAGCCGTTAATTTTTATATGACCTGCATGGGGGGCGAGGTTGCCTGACAACATGCATAATGTGGTGGTTTTCCCCGCGCCATTGATGCCTAAAAAACCTAATACTTGGCCTTTTTTTAAATTAAAACTTAAATTTTTGATAACACATCGTTTAGAAAAATAACGATGAAGTCCGATGACCTGAACTAATTCCGACATTACTCCCTTAAACCTTCGTCAATAAAAATTTAACTTCTTGCTGTAATTTACCTCGATAAAAGATAAATTTCCAACGACTGCCACCGCATTGCCGCCATAAAAGTGCGGAACGAATGCCTGCTAAGAGTAAGGCTCTAATTTTGTTAACCACATAAGCGTGTTGTAAAAATTGCTCATCGCCATTAACCATAATGCGTGGTTCAATGGTGCTAATAGTATTGCTATAAATATCACCTAAGCTGGCTAAAATATTTTCATGAGTCACCTCAAAGTGTTCTGATTGAAGTTGAACCCGTGCGATACCTTGCTGAATTTTTTTCAACATATCGGGCTTTTTAATGACTTGCCGCTCTAAAAAAACCAAAGAAGCCGCATAACGTGCTTGCTCTCGATTTTTTATATCATAGCCTGTGATTTGTTGTTGAAGTTGAGTTAATCCAAACTTAATTTCAGAAAGTCCCCCAAAGACATCGAGTACGGAATCAGAATTAACTTTTAATAAACTATTCATACTCACTTCCAACGCATTGGTATCCGCTTTTCCTGTGGTCGCTAATTGTTGAACCAGTGACACGGATTGCGCAATACCTGCTAATGCAATGGTTTGATTGGTAAATGTTCGATTTGTTGACATGGGTTTAACAGGTTTTAGTAAGATGACAGTTTTCAACCACGGGATGACTCGATTTTAGCCAATGTCGAAATCCCTTAGAAAGATGATAAATATTTTTCATGCCTAGTTTTTGGGTTAGTAACTCACCGACTTTACTGGAACGATTCCCTGAGTTACACACTAAAACAATAGGTTGATCACTCTTTTCTTGAAGTTTTTTTAAATTTTCCAACCATTGTTCCTCATTAAAATGACCCTGTTCATCAAAAAATTGTAAGGGATGACTCTTAGGAATGATGCCCGTTTGCGCCCATTCTTTTTGAGTACGAATATCAATAACAAGTGGGTTTTGTTGCTGTTGAAGGGTTTCTAATTGTTGAGGGGTTAATTGCCCCAGTTCAGTGGCAAACAAATTAAAACTGCACAGAATGAGTAAACTGGTAAAAAATAATCTTAAAATCATTGTTTTCTATAGAGTCGTTAAGGTAAAGTGTTTATTATAAAAAGCCCACCCTTAATTAACGAGGGTGTCCTTTTGTACCATAATACCCAATTATAGGTTGAGTATCATCTTGTTTTGTAAAATTTAAGAGGAGAGAAAATGTCCAAATTAATAACATTAACGGTTACTGGCATGAAATGTGGAGGTTGTGAAACCAATGCCAAAACTAAACTAGACGCGGTTGACGGCATTATTGATGTGATTGCCTCTCATAAGAATAATGAAATTAAAATTGAGTTTGACCCTGAAAAAATAAATAATGAGGTAATTATTGAGGTTATTACTGAAGCGGGTTATAAGGTCATGCTATTGTAATGGTAAATAAGCGGTGATTTTAAAGCTTAACGACCTAGAATCCATTTTTTGGGTATTTAAAAATTAACCGCATATTTTAAGTTAGCCCTGCTAAGTTCAAACTTTAATTTAGGCATGACAACTTAATAATTTCCAAAATGTACTCAGTGTAGCGTGAGTTAAAACCATTCCACGCAAGCAATAATATTACGTGTTACAAAGTTTCGAGTATTATTAAATTCGCATTCCTTAAGCTATAGAGCAAATAACGGGGGTTAATTTTTTATAAAACGACGCGTTAATCCTTTACAAAGACGGTTTTCTTCCCTCACAACGTAGGCGATACCCTAGATGAGTATACAAAAAAAATCAAACACGACGACTAATGAACTCAGGTTATCTATTCTAGGTATGAGCTGTGCAGGTTGTGTAGGCTCTGTAGAGAGCGCATTATCAGCCCTTGAGGGTGTCGTGACGGTTAGTGTAAATTTTGCCGATCATTCCGCACTTGTTAGCGGTTCAGCAGAGGCGAGTCAATTAATTAAAGCGGTTAAAGAGGCAGGCTATGAGGCCGCTGTTATGGAGGGTTTTGAAGATCCTCAACAACAAGAACAGCAAGAATTACAACATTACCAGCACTTAATGAAAAAAGCAGGAGTCGCCGCCGCTTTTGGGGTTCCTTTGATGTTATTAGGTTATTTTGAGGCTCTACCTGAAATAGGCTCAACGGTAGGTCAATGGTTCTGGCCTCAAATAGCCCTTATCACCCTTGGCGTTTTGGTTTATTCAGGAGAACATATTTATCGGGGTGCGCTCAAAGCATTAAAACTTAAACAAGCGAATATGGATACCCTGATTGCTTTAGGAACAGGCTCTGCATGGATTTATTCCTGTGTGGTCTTGGACTATTATCAGTCATTCCCTTCCTTATCAACCCATGCGTACTTTGAAGCCTCGGTAATTATTTTAGCGTTTATTAATTTAGGGGCAGGGTTAGAAACACGCGCTCGAGGTAAAACTTCAGGGGCAATACGTCAATTAATAGGCTTGCAACCGCGAACAGCCCGCGTAATTCGCGAGGGTATTGAACAAGATGTTGCCATTGAAACCGTTGGGTTAGGTGAAATTTTAAGGGTTCGTCCAGGCGAAAAGATTGCCGTTGATGGGGATGTTTTTGAAGGTCATTCGACCGTTGATGAGTCCATGCTTACGGGGGAACCTATTCCTGTTGAAAAAATTATAGGTGAAAAAGTGGTTGCTGGTACGATAAATCAGCAAGGCAGTTTTTTATTTAAAGCGACACGAATAGGCCGTGATACCGCGCTGGCTCAAATTATTCAAAGTGTTCGTCAAGCCCAATCAAATAAACCCGAAATTGCAAAATTAGCGGATAAAATTTCCAGTGTTTTTGTCCCCATTGTCGTTGCCATTTCCGTCATAACCTTTTTTCTTTGGATTATTATTGCCGATGAATCTGCATTAGCGTATGCGTTTGTCACCTCAATGACCGTATTGGTAATTGCATGTCCCTGCGCTTTAGGTTTAGCCACGCCCATTTCTATCATGGTGTCCGTAGGTCGTGCCGCCCAGCTAGGCATTCTAATTCGTCAAGGGGATGCGCTACAAACAGCGGGAAAAATAACGACTCTTGTTTTGGATAAAACAGGCACCGTTACCGAAGGAAAACCGAGCGTTAGTCATATCGAAACGTTTGGAAATACGAATAAAGAGACCGCACTGCAACTCGCAGCGAGCATTGAATCAGGATCAGAGCATCCATTGGCAACCGCTATTTTAGCAAAAGCAAAAATGCAACAACTTAATCTTCAACGGGTTACGGCATTTAAAGCGAGTATAGGACAGGGTATTAGTGGTGAAATTGAAGGACGAGTCATTGTATTCGGTAATATTTCCATGATGAATACCAAGGGAATTAAGTATAATCGTTATATTCAAAAGCTTGAAAAATTAGCCGCATTAGGTCAAACCCCGATGTTATTAGCGATTGACCAAAAAATAGCCGCTATTATTAGTGTAGTTGACCCAATAAAACAAGACTCAAGGCAAGCTATTGAACAACTTAAAAAATTGGGTGTACACTGTGTGATGGTATCAGGTGATCATGAAATTACAGCAAAAGCCGTTGCTAAACAGGTCGGCATTACAGATATTCGTGCACAAGTATTACCTGCCGATAAAGCAGCTATTATAAAAAAATTGCAACAGCAAGGCGAAAAAGTAGGGATGGTAGGCGATGGTATTAATGATGCCCCTGCCCTTGCACAAGCAGATGTCGGTTTTGCGATCGGTACAGGCACCGATGTGGCTATAGAAAGTGCAGACATTGTTATTTTACAAGGTTCTTTATTAAGAGTCGCCGAAGCGATGCAATTATCAAAGGTCACGGTCACCAATATTAAACAAAATCTAATCGGAGCTTTTTTCTATAATACCTTAAGTATCCCTGTTGCCGCAGGTCTGTTTTACCCCTTATTTGGTGTATTACTTAACCCTATGATTGCGGGGGCTGCTATGGCAATGTCATCCTTTACAGTGGTTAGTAATGCTAATCGTTTACGTTGGGTTAAGCTTGATTAGTCTCACTATTAAAACCGACACACACTGTTATTTAACATTATTTGATTACAAACGACTAAGTCTAATGAAATACCCCGACTTTTGTGATTTAAAACAAGGTAATAATCGCGACTCATTGCTTTTGTTGACAACAAAATTTTTTTTTGTTCTACGGGTGGTGTGTCTCAGTTTTATTTTTTTATTGGTAATTCCCTCAACGAGTTATGCGGTAGACGTTGTGGTTAACAACAGTGTCCCTGCAAAATCTTACTCTTTAAATGACGTTCGTGCTATTTTCATGATGCGAACAACACAATGGGCCAATGGAAAAATAATTAAAGTCTTTGTTCTCGCCGATAATCACCCCAGTCACCAAGCGTTTACAAAAAATAAATTAGCCCTATTTCCCCATCAATTACGTAGTTTTTGGAATAGATTAGTTCAGTCAGGAACGGGGAAAGCCCCCATTGAAGTTGCCTCCTTAGCTCAAATGTTAAAAGCCATTGCCGTAACGCCTTATGCTATTGGTTACATTGACGAAAATAAAACACATAAAAATATTCGTCGACTTAACTATCAATAGACTTATTGGCTACCAACTTAAGACAGGGCAAGTTGAGGTTAAGCTATTCGTACTGAACCTGTCGAAGTATGAACCGCTTAAACCTTGCTCCATAGTGTCCCGTCTTAGATTGGTAGCCGATTTATTTTATCGGTAGCAACGATCCATTTTATTAGTGATAGCAGGCCCATTGGAATAATTTTAATTTAAAATCATGGGGGTACTTCTCACAAAACTCCAAAAATAGTTTACACTTTCTTTTGAACAAGCCACAGTAATCGCTAAAATGATTAAACATCCATTCAATTAAATGTCCATTGTTAAGCTTTAGACTCAAAACGTAGAGCGTAAGTTAAATGCCAACGTTGTTTTTTTGCCTTACAATAATCAGCATCCTTTATTGTTTGGTTTACCGTTTAAATCGGAGTCCAATAGCTTTAGCTGTTGGCGAGTCACGAAAATAGATAAAGCTATTTTACTCCACACTCTGTTTTTAAAAATATAGTGTAAACTACTTTTGAGATAAATAAAGGATACCCAATAATCATTTAAATTTTAGGAATAATAAAGTGGCTACTAACAAGACGGGATACTACGAAGCGAGCCTTAACCGTTCGTCCTGAGCTTGTCGAAGGGCAGACGGTTAAGCCTGATTTAAAACACATAAAAACACATACCTAGCATTTGTAAATCATTCACTTAATAGCCTAAATCAGAGGGATAGCAATGGTTAAAAAACGATTTTTTTTAAGCTTGAAATGGCAATTTTCTCTTATTTTCGGCAGTGTTTTTTTAATTTTTTTAAGTTTATTTAGTTATCGTTTATATATTGATACCTTTGAAAATTTTGAATCCTCACGCGAAAAAATAGCGATTAATCATATCACTAGCGCACATACGTTAACTGAAATTTTTTTTGTTAACCTCAATAAATCTATTGAGTTATTTTTAATTGGAAATCAACTCCAATCGATTGATAATGTAATTGAATTTATTGATAAAAATTTAGGGGGGTGGTTACTATTAGGCAATATTGAAAATGCCATTTTTTTTGACCGACAGGGACGGGTTATTAAACGCTGGGAATCACTAGGTATTACCCCTAACCAAAAAAATATTATAACGACGCTTAAATCTGAAGCCCCAACGTATCAAATTGAATGTAGAAAAAAATGTTATCAAATAGCGATTGTTCCTATTTTAGTTAAAGGTGAACTCGTCGGGGCTTTAAGTGTCGCGCGATCATTTGCTGATATTATTATTAATTATAAAAAAGTCACCTATTCCGATATTGCTATTTTAGTCACGGATACCAGTTTTACTGACCTTGCGCTAGAAGTTAATTTTGCAGGGATGACAAATCCTAATTCTAAATCAATTTTTGCTTTAGCAAGGCAACAATATTCACGTTCAGAGCTGTTATCACGACAAAATATAGTGATGCTTAATAATAATTCTTATGAAATAAAAATATTTCCTATTCAAAAAAACACCACGAATCAAATTGCTTTTTTTATGGTGATGGTTGATATTAGTCAGGATTTAAAATTATTAAAATCTAATTTGAATAAAATAGTTGTTTTTGGACTGGCTAATTTTTTAATTGCCCTTATTATTTTATTAATCGTTATTAAAAAGTTTTTAAAACGAATCAAAAACTTATCCACCGCATTACCATTATTGGCTAATCAAAAATATAATAAATTTAAACAAAAAATAGCCTTTCAACCTAAAATATTACTGGTTAACGATGAGTTAGATTTACTTAATAATATGGCGTTAAATGTTTCAGATAAGCTAGAAACATTAGAAATACAAGTAAAAAAAAATACGCATGAGTTATTAATTAAATCTGAAGAACTGGCTTTAGAACGTGACTTTATTCAACAACTAATTGAAGTTGCTCCCATTATCATTATTTTACAAGATCTTGACGGAGAGGTTATTTCAGTTAACAAGGCAGGTATTAATGCGTTGGAAATTGAAAAAAATGCGATTATCGGTAAAAACTTTTCGAGTTTTATTCCAAAATTAGAAAATGAACATTTAAGAAAAATCAATCAATTAAAGCAAGGTAATTTATTAGATATTTTTGAAATAGATGGTATTTTATTAACCAGCCAAGGTAATTGCCATATTGCATGGGTTCATTCATTAATTAAAGGTAAAAGTAAAAACACGGATAAATTAATTCTAACGTTAGGGATTAATATTAGTGAGCGTAAACGTGTCGAAACCGAAATGGTTAAAATGGCCACTGAAGATCCTTTGACAGGTTTAAAAAATAGGAAAATATTTCATAGTGATTTGGAAAATCAAATTGATTCAGCAAAACGCTATGGTTTTTTAGTCGCCTTGTTTTATCTTGATTTAGACCAGTTTAAAATTATCAATGAAAATAGTAATCATGCCCAAGGGGATCGCTTATTAATACAAGTGACCAAGCAATTAAAGAAGCTGTTGCATAATACCGATGCCCTTTTTAGAATTGGGGGCGATGAATTTAGTATTATTATGCAGACCCATGATACTTTTAGTGTTGAAATTATAGCAGCTAAAATTAATCGTGCACTTTCACAATTAGAATATCAACTCAAAGGCAAGCTTTATAAAGTCAGCGTAAGTACGGGAATTGCCCTCTATCCTACTCACGGAAAAAATAAAGATGAATTATTAACCTATGCCGATTTAGCCATGTATCGAGCTAAAGAACAAGGCGGGGGACAATATCATATTTATTCACCCACCCTTAAATATCATACCTTATTGACTCAAAATCATTATTGGCGCGAATGCATTGAACAGGCATTAATTCATGATCATTTTGTTTTATTTTATCAACCTATTTTAAATATTAAAACCAATGTCATAACCCATTATGAGTGCTTGATTCGTATGCACTCTGAAGAGGGAACACTGGTGATGCCTGATGAGTTTATTGGCGTTGCTGAAAACTTAGGGATTATCGAAAAAATTGATCGTTGGGTCATAAAAATGGCGATTAAAAAACATACGGAACTGAAACGATGTGGCAAACATTATAAAATGTCAATTAACTTATCGGGGGCATCGTTTAATGATACGTCAATTTTTGAAACGATTAGTGATGAGTTAAATTACCACGATGTTGATGCAAAAAATATTATCTTTGAAATTACAGAAACGTCAGCAGTTTCTAATTTTTTAGCGGCACAATCCTTGATTCAAAAAATAAAAAAACTGGGGTGTGCCTTTGCCTTGGATGACTTTGGTGTCGGCTTTTCGTCCTTTTATTATCTGAAATATTTACCTGCCGATTACGTCAAAATAGACGGTGTCTTTATTCGTCAAGTTGATAAAAATAATGAAGATAGAATTTTTGTAAAAGCGTTAACCGAAGTGTCACAAGCACTGGGGAAAAAAGTGATTGCTGAGTTTGTTGAAAATGAAGCCATTTTAGATATTTTAAAAGAATTTGGGATTGAATATGCGCAAGGCTATCTTATTGGTAAACCTGGGCCTCTCAATTAGCACACTAGATAAAACATCCGTTAAAATTCTTTTCTCTTTAATCAACTTAAATTTACATGAAAAAACTTAAATGTGCAGTAATCGGGACCGGTTATCTTGGAAAATTTCACGCTGAAAAATATGCGAATCATCCTGATTGCGAATTAGTAGCGGTTGTCGATATTGACCCTACGATTGCCGATGAAATGGCTCAAAAATATAACGTAGCCGCCTTAACAGATTATAAAACATTATCATCCAAAGTGGATGCCGTTAGTATTGTTGTTCCTACGAGTTTACATCATCTCGTCTCAAAAGATTTTTTAAACGCGGGGGTGCATGTTTTAGTTGAAAAGCCGATCACGGTTACCCTAAAAGAAGCCGACGAACTGATTGCCATTGCACATGAAAAAAAACTGATTTTACAAGTCGGTCATTTAGAACGTTTTAATCCTGCAATCTTGGGATTAAATAAAAGTGATGACAATCCTCTTTTTATTGAGTCACATCGTTTATCGCCCTTTAATCCGCGAGCTAATGATGTTAGCGTCGTACTGGATTTAATGATTCATGATATAGATATTATTCTAGCGTTAGTTGATAGTGAGATTGAACGGATTGATGCGAGTGGAACTGCGGTTTTAACTCAAGGAACTGATATTGCCAATGCACGGTTAACCTTTAAAAATGGCTGTGTTGCGAATGTTACGGCAAGTCGTATTAGTTTGAAAACGGAACGTAAAATGCGAATGTTTCGGCCCTGTTCTTATATTTCCGTTGATTTTCAAAATAAGATTCTCACCAAACATCGTACGGGTAAAAAAGAAATGTTTCCTGGTATTCCTGAGATCGAAACCGAAGAATCGGTTTTTGAAGGCGGCGATGCTTTATTAGAAGAAATTAAACATTTTATAGACTGTATTCAAACAGGTACAAACCCTTTAGTTTCAGGTCATGAGGGGCGAAGGGCATTAGAAACCGCGATTAAGATCACGGATTTATTAGCTGATTCTTAAAATAAAGAGGGGCTATTTAAAAGAGTTATTGATGCCATAAAAGAAGGCAAGCAAAGTAAACCTGAAATTGCTAAACGCTTTAGTGTTTCCTATCATTTTGTTCGTTCATTATGGTTTCATTATCAAGAAACAGGTAGTGTTGAGCCTAAACAAGCAGGTGGCTATACTCTTCCTAAAGCAGGTGAAAAACAGCTTAAAATATGGTTAGATGAAGAATCTGATCTAACTTTAATTGAACTTTGCGATAAATACGACCCGCATTTTAAGGTCAAAATGGGGAAAAGCTCAATGGATAGAGCATTAAAGCGTGCAGGGATTAGCGTTAAAAAAAAGTCCCTATGACCCTAAAAATATAGCGAAAAAAACCAAAAATTAAGGGAAGATTATTGTTAAAAAATTAAAGCGATTCCCATTGAAAAGTTAGTATTTATAAATCCATAATTTCAATTTTCTTAATAAAATCGTCAAATAATTTAGCATCATTATCGGAGAGGTTGGGAAAAGATAAAAACTCAAGTTTAGAAATAACAACACTTCGGACAGTTTTAATGCGAGATAACCCCGAAGCTACAAAGCTCCTCGTATTGAGAAGAGCATTTTATTAAACTCAGGTCTACTTCAGAACGTGCTTGGCAATCACAAAGTCCTGTAAATTGTTTAGCATCACGAAATAGAAATTCAATCTGAAACCGTGCCTTGTAATAATTATAAAGTGTCATTGCATCAATCTCTGTATCTGTTGAAAACAACAAGGCATAACGTGTACCTTGTGACGTTGTTTTAACTAAATAAGCGATGCGAATATTACATTTCAATGAGACAGAATTAACGATTGCTGTATAAATCTTAACACCACCCTGTTTACCTGCTAATTCTAATTTTCTCGTCTCACCCACAATCCACTTACTGTCATAACATTTATGGCGACCTTTTTCTTTTTGCACACCTTCGTAGAGTAAACGTAAATTAGCATCATAACGTAATTTTCCAATTTGATGGTAACCTTTAGCGATCACGCCATGGGTAAACTTTTGTTTAGAATCCCAAAACTTAGCTAAACCGTAAGTTTTTTCACCACTTTTGTTAACAAAGCTACACTCTAAAGCCGCTATTTTTTGTCCCGACGTTGAAAGAATTTCATTATTACCTACCTGATTAAATTTAAGAAAATCTAACTTTTTATTAAACCATCGACGATAGGTTTTTTCTGATAACTCATTGTAACGGTGGTTTAGAACCACTAGACATTTTTTCTAAAATCGTTTCTATTAGTTGCATGGAAATCTTCTTTTCAGGAAATTGTTGCTTTAGAAACTACATTTTCCTATGAATTGAAGATTTCCTCTACTTTTAAAACTGTCCGAAGTATTGTTAGATTTAATAATGAAAAAAATCCAGCTATTAATGCAGCAAGCATCATACCAATAGGGATTAATTTTTCTTTATGGGATATTAGTAAACTAAAATCATTCATAAGCTACCTTAATAAACTATATTCTTTTCATTTGAGGGTTTTGAATCAAAGCCAAGCTAGGAGGCTGTCTAATAACTCACTTTTTGGCTAAATTAAAAAATTAAGTACTTGATTTATAAGATCTTATTTTTGAAAAAGGCTGATTTTACTATTGTCGGACAGCATCCTAGGTAGATACTTTCTTAAAAAGAAAGTCCATTTTTCTAAGTTATTTTACCCATTAACTTTAGAAAAAATAAATAACTTAATTTTACTTAGCTCCCCAGTTAGATACAACTAGGTCGGTTACTTAGTTTTAAGGCTATTGGCGGCTAAATGTTTTCGTATAATAGCAGACGGAAAACCTTGATCAAAACATAACGATGTGGGGTTTAAAATTTCCCAGCGTCGTGTTCGACAGGTCCAAATTTCGTATTCTGGAAAAAAAATATCAGGATTATCTAAACTCATTGCAAAAATACCATTCACATTAGGAATGCTCAATTTTGCAAGGATGGGTGTACCACACTGACCACAGAAAGCACGGGTAATTTTTCGACCGCTATCGGCAATAACTTCATGATAGTTAAGTTCTCCTGTTATCACCAAATCGTTAGTATTAACCCAGATTGCAGCAACTGCACCACCTCCTGATGCTAATTGGCAATCTAGGCAATGACATTTATAAGCAATAATGGGTTGCCCTGAAAATTGGTAACGAATTAACTTACAGGAACATCCCCCATAATTTTTTTGTTCTTCAGTCTTCATTTCCTTTTTCACTATGGACTCAGGATTTAATAAAACCCGAAGATACAGGGTCAACAGGGACGGCAACATAATTCCATTGCGGAAATAAGCGATGTTCTATTGGGTTATATTTCGATGTATACGGCGGATAATGGGCGATACGAATATTAATCTTTAATTCCTCTGACAATTTTTCCAAATCTTCTTTGAAAATATAATAGCGTGCATTATTACTACCACCGCAGTCACATAGTAGCAATAAATTTGTCGATCCCTCATACAATGCCTGTCCATG
Organism: Methylococcales bacterium; assembly: GCA_030949405.1. NCBI lineage: Bacteria > Pseudomonadati > Pseudomonadota > Gammaproteobacteria > Methylococcales > Methylococcales bacterium. Next base: position 1,696,538 of record JAUZSN010000002.1, read on the forward strand.
CTCTAACCACCATTGACGAATACATTTGCAGGCAAACTCAGAGGTATCATGACTGACTCCCAGAGTGATATAACCTACGTTACGATTAATATCATACAATCCCATGAGGTACAACTTTACCTTTGGCATAGGATGGAAAATCATGGTCATTTACACGGATAATTTCTTGTGTGTAAAGCGTACCTGCACGAAAGAAATTACCGATTAATTCTTTTTTAACATCCATACTCAAAACAGGATCTCCCTGTGTTGTATATTCCTGCTTGAGGCGTTCAATATTCTTAAATTGTTCGTCTCGATAAGGGATATTAGACTTTCCTGCCTCGGCTTTAAAAGCTTGCCGTGGACGAAAATTATGTTTTTTCAACAGTCTATCAACAACCGTTACACTCATTGGAAAGCCTTGTTCCCCAAGCTTTTTCGCGATAGCAGGGCGCGATAAATTTGTCCATTTTATCGTTTCATCCATGGGTGATCCCGCCGTGTTATTTTTCAATACGTCTAAAAATACCTCATCTATTCCATCAAGGGTTGGCAGTAAAAAGTTACGTCCTCCTCCTGATTTGCGAATGCGTTGCTTTTCATTAGATAGGTCGGTTTTTAATTCCTGTTGACCGCGAGTAATGGCGACGGTCTTTTTCCGATAAGCTATTATAAAAATTGCGCATTTGCGCTTCAATGTTTACTGGATAATTTTGTATTTTCATAACAATAGAGCATACTTGATTCAAAGCTTGTTACCAACTAATATAATTTATTAATTTTTGGGTTTTATTAAATCCGCATTCCTATGCGTCACGATCAAATCTTAAACTGGTAGTCAAAACGAGTGTGTCATCATATTTTATGATTCTTTAGTGACAATAAACCTAACGGCATCAAGCTTCAATTGCGATTCACTCATATTTTCATGTAATAACAACATCACGTCTTTAAGCTGGTCAATTTCTTTCGTTTTGATGCTTGGGTTTATCTTCTGTAAACTGGTTAACCGTTTAATTTCATCCCCTAATGAGACAATCATCGCTTTAGAGATTTCAGTCACTAAGACCTGCATTTCTAACTGGGCTTGTTGCTCTGCAACAGCTAATATAGCTTGAATCAAAGAACGCTGACTGTTTAAAAAATCAGCGATTTGCTCTTTATTTAATTTATCATGGGCTTCAATTAAATCTTCATGAAAAATCAAGTCACTAATATCCTCTTGATTTTGATCAATCAAAACTCGAATCGGGGTCGGGGGTAAAAAACGCCCCACTTGTAATTCAATGGGGGCGGCACATTCAACAATAAATAAACATTCCAACAAAAATTGCCCGCCCTTGAGTAACGGGTGAGCGACAACACTCATACACGCATTACCTGTTTCACTTGATAACACCAAATCCATTGCCGCCACCATCATTGGATGTTCCAAGGTTAAAAACTGCATATCCTCTCGTACTAAAGCCGTTTCGCGGTTAACCGTTAGGGTCATCCCGTCTTCCGATAAATAAGGAAAATGCGATAAACGTAAACTTTCACTGGGTTTTAAAATATAACAATCCTTTGAATGTTCCTCAGAACTCACCCCATAACAATCAAATAACGCTTCGGCATAATGCCATAAATGCGGTTGTTCTGCTGGGTTCAGTAATTGAATTAATTTTTCAGCTTGCTCAGGACGACATGAATTTAATTCTAATAACTGGTCGCGTCCATGATGTAATTCAGCTTCAATTTTAGCCGTTAAATGGCGTGTTTTTTCAATAAAATCATCAATGAGGGCTGGGTCGGTTGATATCATAACTTGTTGTAATTCATCGCCTAAATGAACGGCAACGGATTGAGCCGCTGAACAATTATGATGAAACGCATCCAACCCTTCGGCATACCAACGGTATAAAACAGATTCCGCCGTTTTTTCTTGATACGGAATATGAATTTGAATCACTGATTTTTGACCAATACGGTCTAAACGCCCGATGCGTTGTTGTAATAAATCGGGGTTCATCGGTAAATCAAATAAGATTAAGTGATGAGCAAATTGAAAATTACGGCCTTCACTTCCAATTTCAGAACACAATAAAATTTGCGCGGCATTATCCGTGTCGGCAAAGTAAGCGGCGGCTCGATCTCGCTCAACAATACTCATTTGTTCATGAAAAACAGCCACCCGAATGCCTTGTTTTTTTAATTTCTTTTCTAATGCAATTACGGTTTCTGCTAAATGACAAATCAAAACCATTTGAGGTTGTTCCTCTTGTTTTAATTTTTCTAATAACCAGTCACTAGGGTCAATGTTAATCGGGTAGGGATGGGGTTGACGCTCAGGAAAACCTTTGACGGTTTGCCGTGAATTTCTAAATAAAATTCGCCCTGTGCCATGATAGTCTAATAAGATGGCAATAATTTTTTGGCGAGCCTCGGCTGCTTTTTCAGGTAAATTTAAGGCATCTAATAAACCCTCGATGGCATCGTGTTGGACTAATTTTTTAAGCTTAATTTCTGCTTGAGCGTCTAAAGGATTGCCCGTTAATAAGAGTTTTGCAATGGCGGCAACGGGTTCAAATTGCTGTTCTTCGCTTAAAAAAGTGTCAAAGTCATAAAATCGGTCAGGATCAAGTAAGCGTAACCGTGCAAAATGACTTTCTTTCCCCAGTTGTTCGGGGGTAGCCGTTAATAAAATAACGCCTTGAGTTTGATGACTTAGGTATTCGGCAAATAAATATTCAGGGCTGGGTTGCTGTTGATTCCATTCTAAATGATGAGCTTCGTCAATCACGAGCATATCCCAGCCCGCATCTAGGGCTTGTTGTTGACGATTGGGATGGTTTGAAAAAAACTGCTGACCCGCTAACACCAATTGCTCGGATAAAAAGGGGTTTTCATCGGTTAATTCATGGCAACGGTCTTCATTAAATAAACTAAATTGTAAATTAAACCGTCTTAGCATTTCCACTAACCATTGATGCAGTAAAGGTTCGGGGACAATGATTAAGACTCGCTGGCTTAATCCATTAAGTAGCCGATGATGTAGAATTAATCCCGCTTCAATGGTTTTACCTAAGCCAACTTCATCGGCTAGCATGACTTTGGGCGAGAAACGATTGGCGACGTGTTGGGCAATAAATAATTGATGGGCAATTAAGGTGGTACGTCCTCCTTGTAGACCTTTTACAGGCGATTGATGTTGCTTTTGGAGGTGTTGCCACGTTTGATAACGTAATAAAAACCACGCTGTAGGATCTGTTTTTCCTGTGAAAAGTCGCTCTTGCGGTTTATTAAATTGGAGGTGGTGATTTAAATCAATTTCATCTAAGTCTATGGTTTCATTAGCTTGGTTGGTGCATTGGTATGTGATGAGTCCTTTTTTCTCAGAGAACGCTTTAATTTTTAGGGGTTGGTTATCGGTGGATTCAATTTGATCCCCGACACTGAATTTAACTCGTATTAAAGGGGTGTTATCACGCGCATAAACACGGCGTTCACCCGTGGCTAAAAAAAGTACGGTGATACGATGGGCTAATACGTCAAGGAGGATGCCTAAACCAAGTTCAGGTTCGGTGCTACTAATCCAACGTTGACCTGCAATAAAATGAGTCATAATGTTTTAAAAATTAAATCCCAAACGCCATGCCCTAGACGAATTCCGCGTTGTTCAAATTTCGTAAGAGGGCGGTAGTCAGGACGTTCGCTGTAACGTTTAGCGGGGTTGTTATTGATAAATTGAGTTTGATTTGAAAGGGTTTTTAACATTTCTTTGGCGTAATGTTCCCAATCGGTTGCCGCATGAAAATAGCCGCCTGAGATTAATTTTTTAGCTAATAGGTCTAAAAAATCGGGGGTGACAATGCGGCGTTTATGATGACGGCGTTTTTGCCACGGATCAGGGAAAAATAATTGAATGCCCTGCAAGCAGTGATCGGGAATTTTTTTTTCTAAGATTTCAATCGCATCATGATGATAAATTTTCACATTGGTTAATTGCTGTTGTTCGAGCAAGAGCATTAAATGGGCAACTCCTGGTTTGTGAACTTCAATACCTAAATAATTTTGTTCTGGGTTTGCAGCGGCCATTTTGGCTAAACTATCGCCATTACCAAAGCCGATTTCTAAAATAATAGGGGCGGTGTTATCGAAGTGATGTTTAAAATCCAGCGGTTGGTTGAGGTCTAAGCAGTATTTATCCCAAAGGGTGTCGATTGCTAGTTTCTGACCTGCAGTCGCTCTACCTTGTCTAAGAATAAAGCTACGGATACGGTGTTTTTTGGTGGGAGAGGTCATAATTGAACAGCAGTTTTTTTGAGAGAAAGTGATCGTTTAAAACGCAGTAGGCTCGATTGGGTAAAGCTTATCTGACGGTGTTTGAGTGTGATGCGGTTAGTTAATTTTGGCATTCTTCATTTTTCGGTTTACAGTTTAAATCGGAGTTCAATAGCTAAAGCTATTTTACTCCCCACTATTTTTTAAGAATAAAGTGTAAACTACTTTTAAGCTAAATGAAGGATGCCTTAATTTTTATTTTTTTATCGCTTTAAGTTGGACGGTGGACATGAACGATTTTTAACGCACATCCGAAAATCCTTCACCGCGTGGATCACTGGCGGCTTTTAATTTTCCCTTATGCTTATTTAACTCAGCGGCTTGCATGTTTCCATAGGTATTTTCTCTTTCTTTTAAGGAGTGACCTAAAGCAAAAAGACCTTTTTCTTCTGCCTCACTTAAGCCACCTGCTTCATAAAGAATTTGATCGGGAATATATTGGTGATGATAGCGGGGTATTTTTACCCACGAATCGGGGGAATTTCCTTCCGAAAAATCAAGCACACTTAATAATATCATTGAAATAATACGACTCCCGCCAGGGGTACCTAATACGGCAATGCGATCGTGACTTTCTAGGAAGGTCGGTGTCATACTTGAGAGCATTCGTTTTTCAGGGGCAATGGTATTGGCGGCACCACCGATTAAGCCATAGCCATTTTGTTGTCCTTCAAGGCTGACAAAGTCATCCATTTCGTTATTTAAAATAACCCCTGTTCCTTTGGCAATAACGCCTGAGCCAAAAGGGAAATTAATACTTAAGGTGGCTGAGATGCGGTTACCCTCGGTATCTATAATGGAAAAATGAGTGGTATCTTCGCCTTTTATTTTTATTTCTTCTTCACCGCTTAACGCGTTACTCGGCAAGGCTCTGTCAATACGGATATTACTTCTTAATCCAGCGGCATAATTATGATCTAGGAGTTGAGAAATAGGCACCTGTATAAAATCGCTATCGCCTAAATATAAGGCTCTATCATGATAAGCACGGCGCATGGCCTCAGTAATTAAATGTTTCTTTTGAATGTTTGTGACGGTATCTAATTTGTAAGCTGAAAGAATATTTAAGGCTTCAACCAGTACAATTCCACCCGATGATGGTAAGGCCGCGCTGGTAACTTTGATGTCTTTATAATAGCCATAAATAGGCATTCTTTCAATAATTTGATAGCGATCTAAATCCGCTTGTGTCCAAATTCCCCCTTTTTCTTGAACCGCTTGTATTAATTTTTTAGCGGTTTCACCTTGATAAAACCCCGCTTTACCTTTTGCGGCAATCTGTTGCAGTGTATGAGCTAAGTCAGGTTGCTTTAATAAGGCCCCTTGCAGCGGAAGTTGACCGTCTGTTAAGAGAATGCGGGTGGATTCTTTATTTTTACGGATGAGTTTTTGTCGCCGAGTGAGTAAATCTAAATAATGAGGCCCTATAGCAAACCCTTCGGTGGCATAACGAATGGCAGGGGCTAGTGATTCGCTTAAGGGTAGGCGACCATATTTTTTAGCTAAATGGGTTATTGCCGCAGGCAGTCCTGGAATTGCAGCCGATAGTGCGCCCTCTTTTGATAAATCTTCAATGACATTATTTTGTTCATTAACATACATGTTTTTAGTCGCGGCTATCGGTGCTTTTTCGCGACCATCAATCATGGTTTCAAAATTATCCTTCGCGCGATGTAATAACCAAAAACCTCCGCCCCCAAGCCCTGATCCAGTCGGTTCTACAACGGCTAATGCCGCACTTACTGCAACGGCGGCATCAAAGGCATTTCCCCCATTGGCTAAGACTTCAAAGCCTGCTTCGGTTGCTAATGGGTGCGCACTGGCAATGGCTGTTTTTAATGATTCCGCATAAGCAGGAATAGCCATGTTCAGGGTTAATAAAATAAGCAGCGTACTTTTTTTTAACCCAAAGGTGTTAACCCTTTTTAAAATTAGACTATTAAAATAATTCATATTTAGTAGTAGAAAAATTGAGTGGACACTTGTTAAGTGGACTGTTTATTTCTATTTAATACGTAATGTTAGCCTATCTTAGGAATAAAAGTTTAATAACATCCGACATATTATTGCAGGTTGGGTTAGTTTTTTTGTGATTACAAAAAACGTAACTCAGTCTACAAAATCTATTTTGGTTTTGTATATGACTTTCGGACGTTATTAATCTCTTGTTTCTTAATGCAAACGTTCTATCGTGATAGTCGGCTATTTTAAATTACGCGTTTGCTAATTCAACACGCATTTCATCAATAACTTTTTTGTAGTCAGGTTGACTAAAAATAGCGGAACCTGCAACAAACATATCAGCCCCTGCGGCTTTGATTTCACGGATGTTATCAACTTTAACGCCGCCATCAATTTCTAAACGAATATCAAAACCACTGTCGTCAATTCTTTTTCTGGCTTCGCGTAATTTATCTAAGGTTGCGGGAATAAATGATTGTCCCCCAAAACCTGGATTAACGGACATTAATAAGATAATGTCCACTTTATCCATCACATAGTCAAGATAGCTTAGTGAGGTGGCAGGATTAAAAACTAACCCTGATTTACAGCCCGCATCGCGTACCATTTGTAACGAACGATCAATATGTGTTGAGGCTTCTGGGTGAAACGTAATCATAGAGGCCCCAGCTTTTGCAAAATCAGGAATGATTCTGTCAACAGGGTCAACCATTAAATGAACATCAATCGGGGCGGTAACCCCATGATTTCTTAAGGCTTGACAGACTAACGGGCCAATCGTTAAGTTAGGGACAAAATGATTATCCATTACATCAAAGTGTACGATATCCGCACCTGATGCTAAAACATTATCAACTTCTTCCCCTAGGCGTGCAAAGTCTGCGGAAAGAATTGAAGGCGCAATCCAATTTTTTGACATTTTCGTATCCTCTTTGTAAAATTGACTATTATAATCTAGTTAGCAGGGGGGACATAACCCTCGGGCATTTCAAAATTTTCAGAAAATAAAAATTTTTCACGTTCAGACTCTAAAAATATTCGTGCTTTGGGTTCAAAACTGGCTAACCGATGTTCATTAATTAACAGGGTTTGCATACTTATCCATTCTTGCCACGCTTGTTTAGAGATATGTTCAAAAATTTGTTGTCCTTTCGTCCCTGGAAAAGGAGGAAACTCTAAGCCTTCCGCTTCTATTTTAAGTTTAGCGCACTGAATCATTCGGGTCATTTATAGGTTCCATTGTAGTTTGCAATAGCTGCTTAATAGGGGCAGGTAAGGCTAAAGTGTTAAGGTGTTCTGAGTGAGTCCAAACAGCTTCTTTTTTTTTCCATCACAATTGTATTCGGTGAGTCACACTTAATGAGTAACGGGGTGTAATCTAAATGGTAATGTGAAAAAGTATGGCGTTGACAGCTCAGTTTTGTTTGTTTTTTTAAAATAATATTAGATTGCTTGCACCAATCATCGGCTTCCTGAATGGATGAAAACTCAGGAAAACTCCATAATCCCCCCCAAATACCTGTGGGTGGGCGTTTTTCTAATAAGACCTGTTGTTGGCTGTGCAAAATTAAAAATACACAGGTTTTTAGGGGCTTTTCTTTTTTTAGGTTTAGGGGTGGGTAATTCGGCGACCCTTCCTTGTAACCAAGCTTGACACTGTTTAACTAATGGACAATGTTCACAGTCTGGCTTACTTCGTGTGCATAATGTTGCGCCTAAATCCATGATCGCTTGGGTATAATCCGCGACCCGTTCATTAGGGGTGTAAAAACGACTGAGTTCCCATAACTTTTTAGTCATCGCTGTGAGTCCTGTCCACCCTGATAAGGCGTGAAAGCGGACTAAGACGCGCCGTACATTGCCATCTAAAATAGCCGCTGAATGATTAAAGGCTATACTTGAAATAGCTCCTGCGGTGGATAATCCTATTCCAGGGAAGGTCACTAATTCATCAACATTATCGGGAAAATAAGCTTGTTTAACAATTATTTTTGCGGTTTTATGTAGGTTTCTTGCCCGCGCATAATAGCCGAGTCCCGCCCAATAATGTAAGGTTTCATCTAAAGAGGCGTTTGCAAGGGTTTCAATATCAGGGAACGCCTGCATAAAACGTTCAAAATAAGGAATCACGGTGGCAACTTGGGTTTGTTGTAACATGATTTCTGATATCCAAACACGATAAGGAGTAACAGGTTGTTGCCAAGGCAAATCTTTACGGCCGTTATGATCAAACCAAAGTAGCAACTGTTGTTGGAAATAAGCTTTCATTAAATTGAGCCGATAAAAAAGGGAGGTTTAGTGTTTAAACAGCCCTTCTTAAAGAAAGAAAAGATTAAACAGAGACACCGTAGCTTGAGGCTAACGGCCCTAAACCGCCATTAAAACCTTGACCGACCGCTCTAAATTTCCAGTCATTTCCATGACGATACAATTCACCAAACACCATAGCCGTTTCAACACTGGCATCTTCTGATAAGTCATAACGTGCAATTTCTGTATCATTGGTATCATTAAGCACCCGAACAAAGGCATTACTGACTTGTCCAAAATTCTGATTACGGGTGTCCGCTTCATGAATCGTTACGGCGATGATAAATTTATCCACATTAGTTGGTACTTTGGCTAAATCAACGGTGATTGCTTCGTCATCGCCTTCCCCTTCCCCTGTTTGATTATCACCTAAATGAACAATTGAGCCACATTCTGAGGTTTTATTGTTATAAAAAATAAAGCTATTATCAGAGAGTATTTTACCCTCAGTGTTTAATAAAAAACCCACGGCATCTAAATCAAATGCTGAGCCATCGGTTGCGCGGACATCCCAGCCTAATCCAATTTTAATGTGTGTTAAGCCTGGGGCTTCTTTGCTTAAATTTACATTTCCGCCTTTTGAGAGTGAAACTGCCATTTTTTGCTCCTAATTGTTATTAATGATTATCATAATAATGTGAACGCTAAATTTTTGCTCACAGTTAAGAGTTTACTTAAGTTTTAAAAAAAAGCTACCTATCCCGTATTAAATAATAAGGCATCCTTAAATAATTTAACGGGTTATTTTTGTAAAAGCTTAACTATTGAACATTAAGGTGAGTTACGTTAAGGTGATAGCGTCCGCTTGTTGGGTGAAGAATTTGCTTTATCCATAGGGCTATTTTTTAGTATTTTAGGGACACTTATTATCTTATGTTTAAAAAAATTAAATTTGGCTTAATACTCATTTTATTATTGATCAGTCATGGGACTCACGCAGAGCGAATCCCTAAAATTGTTGGAGGCGAAACAACGAGTTCGGCTAAATGGCCTTGGATGGCGGCATTGGCTTATCAACCGTTATCAGAAAATAGAAATATTTTTTGTGGCGCAAGTTTAATTGCTAAAGATTGGCTGCTAACAGCGGCGCATTGTGTCATTGGGGAGACTACGGATAGTTTTGGTATTGTCATCCATAATGAACGCTTATTTGTAGCGCGTATTATTATTCATCCGTCGTACAATAAAATAACCTTTGATAATGATTTAGCTCTGATTCAACTAACCCATGAGTCTAAAAATGACCCTATTAAAATTATATCGCCTTATACGTCTCAAGATAGGGCAGAAAAAATGGCTATTGCCTTAGGTTGGGGAACAACCTCGGCGACGGAGACAATTTATCCCACCCAATTACAACAAGTCGCCTTATCAATTGTTGATACCTCAATTTGCAGGTCTTTTATGGGGAATGTGACTGAAAATATGCTCTGTGCAGGCGATGATTTATATCAAAAAGATACCTGTCAAGGCGATAGTGGTGGGCCTTTAGTTGTTTTCGATACGGAAAGCAATACTTGGCAACAAGCGGGAATTACCAGTTGGGGATTTAAGTGCGCTCAAAAGGATAGCTACGGGGTTTATACCCGCGTTAAAAAATATACTGACTTTATTTCAAAAACGATTTGTACGGATAACGCGCTGATTCCCCCTGTATTAGCGTTAACGGTGACGGATGATTTAGTGACTGCCCAGTGGACACATGCGCCTAATGCAACGGGATACCGTTTAAATTACGCGCTCTATCCTCAAGGGCAAGTCATTCATAGTATAGATATGAACCAATTAGGACTTTATTCTGTTGCTTTAAAAGCAGGGGATGCCTATTATGTTGCCATAACAAATTATCGTGATAATTGCCTCAGTGATTTTTCTAATATTGAATCGTTTAGCCATTCTGGGCTTGTACAATAAAGGCACTCGCTATCGACATCCTCACATAAAAAGTAAAGGGTGTAAAGGTTGGCTTAGATCGTTAGCTTTAAATCAATCTTGTGTTGTTTTAAATTGGTTTTATCAAATTCGCACCATAAATCAGCATAACTTTTTTTGCTGATCGGATGTAATAGATTGGCTGCAATTTCGGCTAAAGGTTCTAATACAAATGCATAGCGTTCAATTTCATCACGAGGAATTTGTAAGCGTTCTTTAGTGAGTACCAGATCCCCATAAAGAATTAAATCTAAATCCAGTGTTCTGGCTGAGAATTTTTGACTATTTCGCGTTCGCCCATGAGCGAGTTCAATCTCTCTTAGTTGTTTAGCGACAAGCGTTACATCAAGCGTTGATTTAAAGGCGACGATTAAGTTATAAAAAAAATTTCCTGAAAATCCCACGGCTTCTGATTCATAAACACTTGAGATTATAAGTTGGCCAAAATAGTCTTCGAGTGCAATTAGACTGGAACGTACATTGTGTTCTCGTTCAATATTGCTGCCGATGCTAATGTATCCTGTTGGCATGATTACATTGCTCCTCGTTCAATAATAATGCCGACATCGCTTGCGCCACTAATTGCGCCTTTTTTATTTAAAGTAATTTTGACCCACGGTACATTAAATTCTGAACGAATAATGCGTGCAATTTCTTCAATTAATTTTTCAACTAAAAAGAATTGACTGGTTTCAACAAAAGAAATAATACGTTTAGAAACAGCTTTATAATCAAGCGTATCCGTAATATCATCACTTTTTGCAGCTTGCGTAATATCAAAAGCCATTTCTATATTGAGTATCACTGTTTGTTTAGTTTCACGTTCCCAATCATAGATGCCAATAATTGTTTTAATTTCAAGGCCGCCTAAAAAGATAATGTCCATTGTATTTTTCCAGTTAAAATAGTGATTTTAAATAATTAACGGTTAAGTATAAATAATTATGATACAGGTTTTCAAGAGGATTAAATTATGATTGAGTGGTTACTTGTTCCTGGTGCGTATCTAATAGGTTCAATTTCGAGTGCTGTTATTGTTTGTCAATTAATGGGATTACCAGACCCTAGGGGGCAAGGATCGGGTAATCCAGGGGCGACGAATGTTGTACGCATCGGAGGTAAAAAAGCGGGTGTAATTACTTTAGTTGGGGATGCATTAAAGGGGGTGATTCCCGTTTTAATTGCCCAATTACTCAATGTTGAGACTCTTTTGTTGGCCTGTGTTGTTTTTGCTGCCTTTATTGGGCATTTATATCCTGTCTTTTTTGAGTTTAAAGGAGGGAAGGGCGTTGCAACTTCATTAGGGGTTGCTTTAGGGGTTGATGTTTTTTTAGGCTTTTCCCTACTAGCAACTTGGTTATTGGTTTATAAAATAAGTAAAATTTCGTCGCTTTCAGCCTTAGTCGCCAGTATTTTCGCGCCGATTTATGTTTGGTTTATGGTGGGGGATGGTTATTTAGTGATTACCTTTACAATAACAACAATTTTATTATTATATAGGCATACAAGTAATATTAAAAAATTGATAAAAGGAACGGAAACTTAAGGAAATTTTATTTTTACAATGGCGAGGAATGAGATAACCTTTTTTTTCTAAAACTTAAATTAATGGTTCAAATATTTAAGCACTGAATATTTTAGGTTAAATGTTGAATAAAGGGGAGGGGGAATGCCAAATCTTGATTATTGTCATCTGAAAGTTTTTGGGTCTGATTTTCAGGCTAAAAATTTTTCAGATGATATGAATATTTTGAATGCAAAGATTTTATACCGAGAAAAAAACTATCCAAGATCACCGGTCACTGCATTAAAGTTAGGGCGTGTAAGTACTTGGAAAACACCAAAGGCTTATTTTAGTCATGATGGTGTTACCAACCCCTTTAAAATCTATTTGAATGAAGAGCGGTTTATGCTTAACTTTCTTAAAAAATTTTATGAGTTACAAAAAATACTTTTACCCTATAAAAACGAAACGGTAGAAATATATTTTTCAGCGATTTATACGGCATCTGTTGAAGAAAAATCCACAGGCGTTTATTTTGGGGTAGAACTTATTGAAGCCTTATGCAAATTAGAGGCTTCAATATCAACAGAAGTGATTTTTGAATAAGCTGAGGTTGCTGATTCAACGTATAAAATTAGGTAAAGAGATGAAATATCGCTAAAAATGATTTGAGTGAGTAAGGATAATTTAGGGGGGAATGGTTATTTTTCTAGTTGTAAATGATTTTGTTCTTTATAGTAACGAATGACCCCTAAAAACAAGACCGCCGTTACAAACATAAGCCCCGTAAAAAACCAAAAATAGCTTGCACCTGCTAATTTACTACTGCCATCGGCATTAATAATAAAAAAATTAACCGCACTGGTAAATAAATTACCGATCGCAACCGACATAAAGAAAAAGGCCATGACAAACGATTTCATACTGTTGGGTGCTTGGGTATATGAAAACTCTAAGCAGGTGACTGAAACCATGACTTCTGCGGCGGTTAATAAAACATAGGCTAATAATTGCCATGCAATGGAAGGCGTTAAACCATCATCTATTTGCATTTGAATCAAGGCAGGAACAGCAAAAGCAATCGCGGTAATAAACATGCCGATGGCAATTTTTCGTAAGGCGGTTAATTCAAATAGGCGGTTTAAAAGCGGGTAAATGCCATAGGAAAAAAGGGGGACTAAGAGGATAATTAATAAAGGGTTGGCCGCTTGGACTTGTGATGGTAAGACTTCAACTCCCCATAAAACTCGATCCATTTTTTGTGCTTGTAATACCCAAGATGAACCTATTTGTTCAAATAAGGCCCAAAACATGGCGACAAATAGATAGATACTGCTTAATTTACCTAAAGTCATTAAGCCGACTCAACTTAATGATTCTTTAACAAAATTCATGCCTGCGGGGGGAATGTGTACAAAACGATGACGGCCCCACCAAAAAGAGATTGTGGCTAATAACATGACTAGGCCAGGAAGACCAAAGGCCCATGATGAGCCATAGTGTTGTAATACCCAAGGAATAATCAACATGGCTGCAAACGCGCCTAAGTTAATGGATAGATAAAACCAGCCGAAGACCTTACTTAATAAATGTTGATTGGTTCGGCCAAATTGATCGCCAAGATGAGAAGATACACACGGTTTAATTCCCCCCGCCCCTAATGCAATTAAACTCTGCCCAATTAATAAGCCCATACGGGTGTCATCTAATGCTAATGCAAAATGGCCAAAACAATAGACAATGGACAAGCAAATAATAGTTCGATATTTTCCTAACACGCCATCCGCTAATAAAGCCCCTAATAGAGGCGTTAAATAAACAGCGGAAACAAATAAATGAAAAAAACCTTGAGCCTCCGCTTCACTCATTACATCCAGTTGTCCCTGTGTATTGGTCATATACTGGGTCATAAAGACAACTAAGATCGCTCGCATTCCATAATAACTAAAACGTTCAGCCGCCTCATTACCCACAATAAAAGGGATACCGTCAGGTAGTTTTTCAGTGGCAACAGGGGAATTTTTATAGTGATTCATTTGGTTTTTACACTCGGTTAGGTTGCATTAGTCAGGCGTTTTATGACGGCTTATTTATTTTGAATTGATTAAATTCAATGTTAAGCCTCTGGTAAAGAGTATTCACCCAAAGAGCCTGTGTATTTTTATTGTAGTGTAACGGTTTTTTTCTAGGATCAGAGGGGGCAATTAAGACTTGAATATTTTCAATCCCTACGGCAGCGAGCATAAAATTAGATTATTAATACGGGCTATGCGTTCTTAAGCGTGGCGTGAATAACCTCATTAGTTTATAAATTTTTCTAATCGGGTCATGGCTTCTTTAATGGTTTCAATCGAGAGGGTATAAATAACGCGTAAATACTGATAACCCGCTAAAAAGGGGGGGTTTTCCATTAAATAAACGTCCAAAAGTACGATTACAGGGATAACAAAGATTGGGCTTGCGTCATTCTTCATCAAGGTTCAACGTTGCCGCTAAGGTTAATAAAAAATGCCCAATAAAAAAATCTAGGCGGTTACGTTAACATCATAATTATCGCTAATAATGTGGGGGTATAATTTTTCGCAATAAAGACGGTCTCTCAGCCGATGATTATTTTATTTCACCTTGTTGAATAAAGTTCATTTTAGCTTGAATAATGAGGTCAGGGGTTGAAAAATAAGGCTCACCCATTTATAAATAAATAGGGTCATGCCCTTGGTTTTTTAATTATTTTACTCGCTGTGATAATAGAATGAAATAAAAAATAATAAAATATTAGCCATTCGTGTTGCCATACGAGGGGTGTGTTTTTCACTCTGTTTTTAAATAAAATTTGAGTGATAATAACAATATTTCTTGCTAACTGCTCACTATTCTGTTAAAAATGCGCAGTTTTTAATTACGCTTAGGAGCTAATGGATGACCGAGTCTAAAAGAGGTGAAAGCCCTTTCAGTTTTATGCCTTATCAAGAAAAAGAAGGTGAAGAGTATATGAATGAGCCACAACAAGCTCATTTTAATAAAATACTTAGCAACTGGAAAAATGAGTTGAGAGCAGAGGTTGATCGCACGGTTCATCATATGCAAGATGATGCGGCCAATTTTCCTGATCCTAATGACAGGGCGACACAAGAATCTGAATTCAGCTTAGAACTCAGAACTCGTGATCGAGAGCGTAAATTGATTAAAAAAATTGATGAAGCGTTAGAGTCTATTGAATCGGATGATTATGGTTATTGTGATTCATGTGGTATTGAAATAGGGGTTCGTCGTCTTGAAGCAAGACCGACGGCAACCTTGTGTATTGATTGTAAAACTTTAGATGAAATCCGTGAAAAACAAATGGGGTGATTTTTCGCTGACGGATTCTTTTATTTACCGAGGGCGATTTGCGCCCTCGCCGACAGGTCAGTTGCATTTAGGGTCACTTTATACGGCGGTTGCAAGTTTTTTAGATGCACGCGCTCATCAAGGACAATGGCTTGTTAGAATGGATGATCTTGATACGCCACGCAATTATGTGGGGGCGAGCGATGATATTCTAAGAACACTTGACGTTTTTGGTTTACATTGGGATGAGTCTGTTTTCTATCAAAGCCAACACGCTCATCGTTATCAGGCCGTTATTAAGCAATTACGTCAACAGCAACGTATTTACCCGTGTATATGTAGCCGTAAAAACCTTGCGGATGCAAATAGTCAGGGAATTTACCCTCAGTTTTGTCGC
Organism: Methylococcales bacterium; assembly: GCA_030949405.1. Classification (NCBI taxonomy): domain Bacteria; kingdom Pseudomonadati; phylum Pseudomonadota; class Gammaproteobacteria; order Methylococcales; species Methylococcales bacterium. The sequence goes on from JAUZSN010000002.1 coordinate 1,712,278, forward strand.
GATAAAGTTATAGCGGCGGATAAAGAGGTTGCTTTGCGTGTTAAAACCACCGAACAGATTATTCATTTTCAAGACGAATTACAGGGGTTAACGACTCATAATTTATCGACGGATGAGGGGGATTTTATTATTCAGCGCAAAGATAAGATTATTGCCTATCAACTCGCGGTTGTCGTTGATGATAATCAGCAGCGCGTTAATCATGTACTACGAGGGATGGATTTATTAACCTCGACTCCTCGACAGTTATACTTACAAAAATTATTAAGCTTCCCCACGCCTAATTATCTACACAGTCCAATTATTATGGATGAAAAAGGTCAAAAACTGAGCAAGCAAACCTTTGCTAAAGCCATTGATAAGCATCAACCTGAAAAGACGCTTTTTTATATTCTTGAACTTTTAAAGCAACAGCCCCCAGTGACATTAAAAGGCGCGTCGGTGAACGAACTTTTAAACTGGGCTATTGCGCATTGGCAGGTTAAAAACTTACAACAGGTACACGCCATACAATTAAAAAAATAACGGTAAAGACACGATGCTTCACCGCGTCTTCTATTTTTATTCATGTTAACGGGTGAGTTGAACCGTGTGATTAGGAAATTTTACGTAATTTACTTAACCCATTGGGTTTTTTAATCATTTCAATGCGAGTTTTAATCCGCTTTTTAACCCCATCGACATGAGAAATAACCCCGACTATTTTTCCTTGGGCTTTTAAATTTTGTAAGGTCGTCACTACGGTATAGAGTGTTTCTGAATCCAAATTACCAAAGCCTTCATCTAAAAATAACGTATTCATCGCCTTACCATTATTTGCTAATTCAGAGAGACCTAGGGCTAACGCTAGACTGACAACAAAACTTTCACCGCCTGATAATGATTGAGGTAAGCGTCGACTATTTTGTTGATTTGTATCCTCAATTTCTAAGGCTAACCCTGTTTCACTAGGGGCTTGGCGAACGTAATAACGCCCACTAATTTTTTCTAAAATAGTATTGGTTTGTGATAATAATTTTGTCGCCATTTTTAATTGAACACGACGACGAAAAACGTGACCATTTTCATTACTTTCACGTAAATTAGTTTCGGATTCATTAAAGTCTTGTAATTGATATTGTAATTTTTCCGATAAAAGCTGTTGTTGCTGTTCTAAACGCGTTTGACTTCGTTGCTTATCATTTAGATGACGGACTTCATCATTGGCAATGCTTATTTTTTCATTGAGGGCGCGGGTATTGGCCTCTAACTCGGCTACATTAAGCGAGCTAATGGCCCGATTTTTTTCGGCCTCTGAGCGTTCCTGTAATTGAGCATTTTCTGTGTCCATCTGTTCAAGTTGTTGCTGTAAGTTTGCATATTGCGCTTCAACGGTTTCTTTCTCAGCGACTAAAACCAAGGCTTCTTTCAGCGCAGCTAAGTTTGAGTATTGACTGGTATCTAGTTTATCTTTCAAGGCGTGTTCTAGCGTTTCTAATTGCTGTTGTTTTTTTTGAGACTCGTGTTCAACATCAACAATTAAGCCTTGTTTTTCAAGCAGGGTTAAATGTAGGCCAATGGATTCTTCGTGGGTTAATTTTTTTTCATTGTCTAAAATATCCTCGTTCAACTGCGCCATTTTTTGTTGACTGTCAGTCAATTTTTCATTCAATTGTGTTAATTTTTTTGCAGTCTGTTGTTCGCTTTCTTGGTGAGCTTGGTAATCTTGTTCTCGAATCTTTAAACGCTCAGTAAGTTGAGCATCTTTATTTTTTAAAGGCATTTTTTCATTTAATAGGGCTAATTGTGTGTTCGTTTTATCGGTTAATGATTTTTCGTTAGTGACCGATGTTTCAAGCTCTACTTTCAATGTCGCAAGGGATTGAGGTATTTTTTCAGTTTGGTTACTGAGTTGTTCTAACGCTATTTTTAACTCAGATATCTTTTCTTTTTCAATCACTAATTGTTTGTTCAGTTTTTCAATTAATAAGTACTGTTGCTGGAGTACGATTAGGGATTGTTTAAATTCACTCAAATCCTCCTCTTCTTTCTTTAATAAGTCTTTCATTAATGAAAAATTACCAATGTCCATTTTATGGCCTGCAACATTAAGTTTATTACTTAAAATATGCCATTGAGAATTATTAAGTTGTAAATTATTATCATTCGTTTCTTCTTTTTTATCGCGTTTTTCGGCATTAAAAATTTGCTTTTTAAGTTTATCCGCTTTAATAACCAATATTTGTAGTTTGATATTTTGGTCTTTTAGAATCTGTTGTGAATCGGACTCTCTTGGTGGGTTTTTGATAAAGGGATGCTCTAAAGAACCACATAAAGGGCAGGGTTTATCGGTTTCTAAATGCACTCTATGTTGCTGCATTTTTTTTAATAAAGTTTCGTTGATAATTGCTTTTTCTAAGGTATTCCTTAAAAATTGTGCTTCACTTATTTGAGCGGTTATCTCGGCGGCTTGTTGTTCTAATTGCTTGATGGTTAATCGTTCTGCCGTTTTTTTAGCACTAAAAAAGCCTAAAAACCCTTTTTTTGTTACTTGGTTATTAACTTTTGCGAGGGTATATAATTCTTTAAAACCATTAACTCGTTTTTGTTGGTAATCCACCTGTTGTTGGCGTTCAATTAACGGTGTTTCTTGAATCATGACTGCTAATTTTTTTTCAGCATTAACAAGGTCTTGTTTCATTTCTAATAAATTACTAGCACTGAGATGTTCTGTGGCTTGTTTTTTTTCTAATAATTGCTGTGTTTCAAGCATTTGTTTTTCAACAGCTGCATAGTTTTTTTCTAATTGAGCTAACGTTAGCCGAGATTGTTTAAGTTTTTTGGTTTCAGGGAACCCGTCTAATAAGGTCTTGTCGGCTGAATGAGCGGTCATCCAAGTAATGACATCAGCGTGTTTATTTTTATGTGTGGTTAATTCTTTGTGGATCAGTTCAATAGCACTGGATTCGGTTTTTAAAACAACATTTTTTTGTTTAACTTGATAACGTATATCATCAATAACCTTTTTTTGCTCAACCGTATTTTTACCCTCAATAACACGGAGGTCAATTTGAGTCGTAAGTTGCTGTTGTTGTTTCTCAAGTTGTTTTAATTCTCTTTTACTGCGGTCATAATCCAGTTGACTTTGCTTATAATTTTTTTGTTGCCGATCTAAGGTATCAACATCGTCTTTAAAGGTAACGACATCCATTACGGCGTTAATTTTTTGTAATTTTTTTTGTAGTAGTTTGGTTTTCTCACGCGTTATGGCGTGTTTTTTATTCAGTTCAGCGTGTTGTTGTTCAAACGATTTGATTCGTTGATGCCATGCTAATTGTACTTTAGCTTCATTTTGTTGCCGTCGATAGTCATTAAGCTGTTCATTAAAATCCAGTAAATCATGCGCACATGCTTCAGTTTCTATCGAAGACATTAAGGGAAGTTGATCTAAATCGTCTTTAATCTGTGTTAATGCGTGTTCAGATTGTTGTTTTTTGGTGATCAGTTGCTGTTTATGTTCATCATAAATATCATGGCTACTCATTTTTTCCAAAATATCAATGCGTTCATTATCCAGCCCATTTAAAAAAGCGGCAAAATCACCTTGAGCTAACAGCATCGAGCGACTGAAACTATGAAAATCCATCCCCATAATTTCATTTATTGTTGTCGTGACCGTCTGTAATGATTCGGCTAATAATTCTTCCCCTTGTTTATTTAAAGCAAATAAACGCATGGTAGGGTCTAATAACGCCCCTTTCACTTTGTTATTTTTACGGTTGACTTGCCAACGACTTCTAAATTTTTTATCAGCCAATAAAAACTCAACTTGTGCAAAACTTTCGGCAGTATTCTGTGTCATCACATGATCCGCAGGTCGATCAAAACGAAAAGTTTCTCCGTAAAAAGCTAAACTAATCGCATCTAAAATACTTGATTTTCCAGAGCCATTTGGACCAATAATGGCAAAAACACCTGCATTTACGAGTGGTTTTTTTTGAAAATCAATTAGGCTTTCACCCTCTAATGAGTTGATGTTTTTAAAATAAAGATTCAATATTTTCATGGTCAATAGATTTTATTCGAGCGTGTTGAAGGTTGAGTGTAGAATGTAGGTATTATAACGCCGTCTGTTATTTTTCCATAGAGACTAATGTTTATCAAGTTATCAGGTTTAAGCTCAATGTTTGAGCGGTATAAAGCATCATACTCCTAAGCAATAAGTGTACAATGGAAGTCGTTGTTTTATACCTAATTTTTTAATGTTAAAAATATCGGGGTAATTATGCCTTTTTTCTTATTTGGATAAATATAATTCTAATGAATAAAAATCTTCCCTTACCTGGTTTAGAAGTGGTTGGTCGTGGTATTTATTTAAGACCCCCATCAGCCTTACGAACTTAAAACAATTTTATTTGAACAAACCTTAAATGAAGATTGTTTTTACTCCTCAGAAACGAACATAAACTATTCAATTCCTGATAATTATGGGGTTAATAATAGCCCTCCTATGCCACCTAACAAGGCGTTGAATCAATTAATTATTGAAGAGTCTTGGGAGCAGATGAATTGTCAAGTGAGTTTAGACAGTAATTTAGCGATGGGAAACGGTTTATTTACGGTTGATGCTAGTGCAAGCTATAGCAAACAATCTCAGAATGAGGGAGAAGTTTATTATGCTTTACGCACCTCATTTATTCCCCTGTGGAGTGTTTACTTACCTGAAGCGTATCATTGTAAGTTTGATTTAAAAATTCCTGCGCCATTTAAACATACGGACAGAAGAAATTATGAAAAATTTTTTGAGCGTTATGGCACGCATTATGTAAAACGTGTTTGGGTGGGGGGTAAAGCTAATTTCGCTATGACTATCAAAAAAACAAGTGAACTGAGTAAAACGGATATTCAAGCCAGTTTGCAGGTTTCTGCGACAGGTTCTGGTGATCAAAAAATAAGTACTGAATTAAAAAACAAGCAACAAAAAGTTCAGAGTAATTCACAATGTACGGTGTCAGGTAAAGGGGGGGATGAATTAAAATTGGCGGGTTTAAGTACGCTTGATGAAACGGTTTATACTCAATGGTTGATGACTATTAAGGATAACCCGCAAGTCATTGAATTGGAAGTCGCGGGAATATGGACGTTAATTGATGATCCTATCCAGTCAAAAGCTCTTGCAGAGGCTTATAAAACCGCGACAAGCTTTACCCCGATTACCGCTATTTTAGGAATCGAACGGAGTATTTACTTTATTAGTAGTAAAAAGTATTTTTGTTACGATATTGAAAAGTCAATGAGTGAAAGACCTAAACCCTTGGCTGAAAAATGGCCTGTATTCAAAACTATTAAAGGTTTTGAAATGATTGATGCCGCCTTTAAAGGCGATAAATTATGGGATAAAAATGGGGGAAGTTTAGAGAAAAAATTATTCTTTTTTAGTGATAATCAATATTTACGTTACGATATTGAGAATCAGAGCGTTGATGAGGGCTACCCTAAAAAAATTGCCGAAGGCTGGGAAAACCTTCCCTTTCAGCGTATTGATGCGGCATTAAATGCAGGTGAAAATTCGTTATATTTTTTCTGTGGTAATCAATATGTTCGTTATAACATTCGTGATAGAAAAGTCGAAGAAGGTTATCCTGCATTGATTCGAAAACGCTGGTCAGGGGTTGTCTTTGATCGTATTGATGCCGCTATTTATTGGGGGAATGGCAAAGTATATTTTTTTCATGGTAATCAATATATTCGTTATGATATGACTAATTTTCGAGCAGATCCAGGCTATCCTCGTTTTATTACCAGTAGTTATGTTGAAGACTGGAAGTTTTTTTAATCTATTTGGAGAAAAATTATGTCTAATGAATGTAATGAATGTTCATCATCAGCAGAAAAATCTATTTTAAAATACACCATGGTATCAGCGGGTGTGGGGGTTATTCCGATGACATTTGTTGATATTGCCTTATTAACGGGCATCCAATTAAAAATGATTCAGCGTTTATCCACAATTTACGAGGTCTCTTTTTCAAAAGATTTAGCAAAATCTATTATTGCATCACTGGTGGGTAGCAGTATTCCTGCTTCATTTTCAAGTAATTTAGTGAGTCTCGTACCTGGATATGGAATGGCGGTAGGCATTATTAGCCGCTCTGTCTTAGGTTGTACGTCTACTTACGCAATAGGAACTGTTTTTAGGCAGCACTTTGAGTCAGGTGGAACGTTATTATCATTTGATGCCGAAAAAATACAGGCTTATTATCAACAAGAGTTAAAAATAAATCCATCGGATAATAATAAAAATTTTGAAGGTATTGCGCCATAGGGTTAATAGTATTTAGGGTTTAATGTTAGCTTTATGATGGGGTGAATAATCATAAAGCGTCACTTAAGAAATTAATAAAATTAGCGTATCGCGGCCATTCGGGTATTGGCAGGTGCGTATTCTTTAAAATAACTGACGACTCCATTGAAAATTGCATTAGCAATTTTAGCTTGATGGGTGCGGCTTAATAAATTTCTCTCTTCATAGGGATTAGAAATAAACGCTGTTTCCACCAATATAGAAGGGATGTCTGGGGATTTTAAAACCGCAAATGCAGCTTTTTGTACTTGATGCTTATGCAGTTTTCCGATGGATTTGAAATGCTTTAAGACTTTACTTGCCACCTTACGACTGGCTTCCTTTGTTGCATTTTGTGATAAATCCAATAAAACGGAGGCTAATATATCATCTTTATCATCAAGACTTACCCCCCCCACTAAATCGGCAGAATTTTCATGATTGGCTAACCAATGAGCGGCTTCGCTGGATGCACCGTTACGAGATAATGTAAATACCGAGGCCCCTCGTACTTCAGAATTTTTAAACGCATCCGCATGAATAGAAATAAATAAGTCTGCTTTTGCTGCGCGTGCAATTTCCATTCGTTTTCTTAGCTTAATATAATAATCCCCTTTACGAACTAAGATGGCGCGCATTCCTATTTTTTGATTAATCAATGTTGCCAGTTTTTGTGCAATTGCAAAGACGACTTTTTTCTCTTGTGTTCCCTCAGGGCCCTTTGCTCCCGAATCAATCCCGCCATGCCCTGCATCAATAGCGATGATAATATCTTGGCTCTTTGTTAAGATTGTTTTTGGGGTGCCTTTAGAGGCTAGAATAGGATAGTTATTTAACGTAGGGGGGCGATTAATTGAGGGGACAAGGGTTATATTTTTTGAGGCATTGGTTAAATCAACAACAAAACGATGCCCTTTTTTTTCATAGGGGGCAATATTAAAATTACTTTGTTGTACCGTGTGTTTTAAATCAACAACGACTCTTAAATCCGCTGCATTTTTTTTACCACTGCGGATGCGTTTAAAATGCGGATGACTTGTTGGCGGTTGTGTAAGTTGTTTATTTAACCGTGCATTTTTAAAATCAATTACTAGACGTGATGGGGCATCTAATAAAAAAACATTACGAACAATCGAAGATGAGGTATCAAAAACAACACGTGAATGGGTAATATCGTTTGAATAGTTAACCGCACTAATTTCAACTTGATTTGCAACGGATGCGAATGCTAAAAATTGTAGCCCGATCAATAAAAATAATTTCCAGAAGATATGCATGTTCTATCCTAATAATAACTTGGATTAGATTATAGCAGTAGGTTATTGTTTTTCCATTTTAGTTCGATAGTTTTTTGTGATTTTTTAGACAATTTTAAAATCCTTTTATCCGCTTCAACCCTAAAGTTTAAAACTAGATCGGGTTCAGGTAGGAAGTTTTCACCTAATTCAGCCCATTCTATAAAGCAAATAGATTGTTCTTCCATATAATCTCGAATCCCGATGAGTTCTAACTCTTCAGGGTCGGCAATACGGTATAAATCGAAATGAAATATTTTTTGCTGATTTATTTCATATTCTTCAACTAAGGTATAGGTTGGACTCTTTACGGCCCCTTGATAGCCTGCCGCTCTTAATAGACTGCGTACTAAGGTTGTTTTACCAGCACCCAGTTGACCGTGTAAAAAAATTAAATAGTTAGGGGGTAGGGCATTCCAAAGTGCTGCTGCAAAATGCTCGGTTTCGTCTAATGTTTCTAATTCAATATTCAATGGATTGAGTCCTAATAATTTAAAAATTGAAGGCCAGTTTAACAAATAATAATGCGATCAAAAAAATGAAGGTTTCAATTTGAAGGAATTCCTATCATAACTTGATCTATAGTAAGATAGGGCTGAAAAATTTAGTTTAACCAATCAATAGAGGCTGTAGTTATGAGTGATTTACCCCGTTGTATAGAATGTAATTCTGAATATACGTATGAAGATGGGGCTATGTATATTTGTCCAGAATGCGCTCATGAGTGGGTAAAAAGTGCGGATGAAGACGTTTTAGAAAATGAAAACCAAATTAAAGATGTTAATGGTAACTTGTTAATGGATGGCGATACGGTGACGGTTATCAAGGATTTAAAAGTAAAAGGCTCATCACTGGTGGTAAAAATTGGCACAAAAGTTAAAAATATTCGCCTTGTCGAGGGTGATCATGATATTGATTGTAAAATTAATGGGATTGGCGCGATGAAATTAAAGTCAATGTTTGTAAAAAAAGTGGACGGTTGATTCGCTTATTTTTACCTTATATTTTTAATCATTCCTATCTTGTTTTAACGGAATGATTAAATTTAAAAAATGGCTTCAATTTTTTTCAAACAGCCGCGTAATAAAATATCATCATCAATAATATCAAGTTCGTTAAAAACTTTAGCTAACCGAGGGTAAAGGGGTTTATTTAACTGGCCATTATATTCATGATATAAAATAGCTTGGTAATGTTCTATATAGGATTCAAAATTAAAATGTTCTAACGCATACGCTGTAATAGCGGCTGTTTTTAGGTGTAAATAATCAGTCTCTAAATATTTGAGTAATAATGCTTGTAAGCCTTGTTTTAATTCTACAGCGGAAACTTTATCAACAACGTCAGGTAACTCATGATACCAGCCTACATTATTCACAATCACAGGAATACCCAATTGTAACCCTTGCATAACAACCGCTGAGGTTTCACCCATCGTGGGAACCCTTAAAGCCACAATTACATCGGTTTGGATTAGTAACTCATGGTAGTAAGCTTCATCAATCCGTCCGTGAATAAAAACCTTATCGTCTAAACCCAGTTCTGCGGGTAATGAAAAAATAGATTGACAGGTTTCGTTAACCGCACCGACGACATCGAGTCTAAAATCAAAGGGTTGATCCAGTGCTTGAATGCTCGCAAGTACTTCAATGACAGTATCTACTTTTTTTTGTAAATCAACTCCGCCAAAGACCCCAATTCTTAAACAGTTTGAAGCCTTGATTTTTTTAGGTAACGGTTTTAAATCGTATAATTGTTCAATGCAATAAACATTCAGTCGTGGAAACACCGCTTTGACTCGATTTAAAGCATATTGAGAATGAACAATACAGCTATCGGCATATTGAACAAATTCTTCAAATAAGGGGAAATCAATCACTTCATTTGATTCCCATACCGAAGTCCCCTCAGTTAATTTTCTCTCAATATAGGCTTTATTTTCTTTGCCATAATGATTTTCGATAATATTAAAATAGCCTGCGGTCATTTGTTCATTTTCATAATTCATTCCTGCAATCATATGATGTAAGACTAAATCATGTAAATGAACAATGCCCCCGTATTTTTTTAATAATGCCAGCATATAGTGATGATAATGAATATTATTTCCTAACTGATAAATAATTAAATCGTAATCATCCAATGCATTATTATCCGCGAGTGTATTAATATTTATAACCTTGCAATTAAGTAGGTTATCAATCATCGCATTAGAAAACAGAGTAATCGTTACCGTTTTATGATGATTAAATCCCTTTAATAAATGAAAAACATAATCAGAAATTCCACTTTGTTGCGGGGGGAGTGGGCTTAATAAGGCGATCTTCATTAGATATTTTCCAAAACGAGCTTTTCTAAGACGTTATTCCAGCTAATTGATTTTGCAAAGTCATAGCCATTACGAGCCATCTTTTTTAATTGGGACGGTGATAACTCATATAATTTTTTAAGCGTATGGGCAATGGCTTCGGGTTTATTTTCAACCACAAATCCACTTTCTGTATTTTGAACAAGGGTGGCTACCTCACCTGAATCATAACAGGTTATGACGGGTTTTTTAGCTAAAAAAGCTTCAATAGTCGCATAACCATAATCCTCATCATAAGGGGCATAAAAAACAGCTTTGCAATGGGCTAAATAATTACTCAGTTCTTCTTCACTTACATAACCGAGCATTTTACAGCGATCGGTTAATTTATTCGCTTCAATCAATGCTTGAAGATTATCACTTTCTGAGCCTGTTCCAATAAAATAAGCTTTTGTTTTTTTAGAACTGAGCATCATGGCTTTAACCAGTAAATCAGCCCGTTTCATTTTTTCTATACGACCAATAAATAAGACATAATCCCCATAATCCCCCGACACTATTTTATCGGCAAAGGGGGCGGGTGGATACAAAGTTTCAGCACGAATGCCATTAAAATTTTGTAAACGAGCGGTTACATTGTCCGCAATCGTGTATTTTTTTACGGATTCTGAAATAAAATCAACATCTATTTTTCTAATTTTATTACGTATAATATCTGAATTTGATTGACGCTTTATCTCTTCAGGGTAATCAAATTCTGTATTTTCAAGGTCGTATAACACTCGATGCTGATGAACCAACCATAGTATTTTATTACTGTGTTGGGCAGCATAAGTGGGAAATTTAGTGGGAATCACTAAATCAATTTTTTTACCGCAGCTTTCTGATAAATCTAATAACCGCCAAGCCGCTATATCATTAAGCATTTGCTCTTCAGGATACCATTTAAAGGGTAATTGAATGAGTTCTGCTTGAATTCCATCCAGTTTGTTAATTTCTTTGACTAAACTTTCATTTAATAACTCAGCACCCCCTCTAACAAAAGGCACTTGAGCCCCTAATACAGCAACCCGTTTCATACTTTATGCCCAATAATTGCGTAATCCATTTCATTGTAAAAATGCGCTTTGATAAACTCATCATCTGAGGTGGTTTCATAAAAATCTGAATATTTGTGTAGGCGTTTAATTTCAGTTTTTTCAAAGCCGCGTTGTTCAATTGTAAAGCGCATAGTCTCTGGGACAAGGGGGTTGTGATGCGAAGGATCGGTGTAAAAATTACACCCGCCGACTAGTAAGTTTTCAGGGTTAGGCGTTTCAAAAATAATGGTCCCTCCAGGTTTAAGAACTCTTAAGCACTCATCAAAAAAAGCAATTAAAACTTTAAAGGGTAAATGTTCAATGATATGAAAGCCTGTTACGGCACCAATGCTACTGTCTTGAAGAGGACGTAAATAATCAAGAATATCAGCCTCGGTTGCCTGTAATCCTCGCTGTTCACACTCTCGGATCATAATGCAATTTAAATCCACCCCTTCGGCACGAATATTCTGATTTTGCAATAATTCTAACCATTCCCCTCGACCACAGCCCATATCTAAAACTAAGGATTTATTGGTTGCATTTAAGGCCGCTTCAAGCGTGGGTAAATAAACTTTTTGACGTTGTTGTATATCGTTACGCGTTCCTCTAAATTTATCTTCAAAGGCCACATACATCGCATCAAAAATATGATCTTCTTCTTTGGCTATTGTGGTCAGTTGTTCAACAGAAAAAGGTTCGGGTAAGCGTTTTCTAGCTTCTTCTAATAATAAATTTAATCGACGCTGATTATCGATAAGATTAATTTTATGATCACTAAAGGTTGTTTTATGTTCATCGAGACGACATTTATTGGCGTTAATTTTTTCTAAGGCCTTAATCATTTCCGTTTGATTGGCTTTCGTGGCTAAATTAATTTCTAAGGAACCATAATCGACTCGTAATTCTAACTCCTTATATAAAGCAGGGTAGTCTACTTTTGCTTCGAGTAGGGATGTTAGGGAAATATAATCGACTTTTTCTTCTAATTCAGTTCGGTTAACTTTACTGGCTAATTCGGAACGTTCGGCTTTAGCATCTAATTCAGAACGTTCGACTTTATTTACTAATTCGGAACGTTCGGCTTTTTGTGCGATCGCGAGGTGCAAACTATTCAACTTTTCTTCTAAGTTTATTTGTAACCGATCCTCGAGTGCATTTTTTAATTTAACTTCTAAAATTTCAGCCAATTGCTCCACTTTTATTTCAGGAATTTGACTATGGGCTTCTAATTGGCGAATTTGATTAATGAGCAAAGGTAATCGTATGATTGCCATTATTATTTTGAAAATAAAACCAATTAACGGTATTTTTCCAATGAGCATTACGGTATAAGGAATTTTTAATCCCTTGACTGTGATGCCTCTTTTTCGCCCTTCTTTTGAAAACCGTATTTTGGCAACAATTTCTTTTTTTGACAGTTGTCCCTGTCGTGCCAATAAAAGATAATGATTCATTTCCTCGGCATCGGGTTTTCGTTTTAAAAGCCCTTTAAAAATATTTGTTATAAATAATTCATCGTGATGAACACAAAAATCATTAATATGATAACGGTTGTTATTTGGAAAAACAGTGTCTACTTTTTTTAATTTTTCCAACGGGGCTAATAAAGAGATATCCAAATTTAAGTTCAACTTTAATTGTGATTCCACGGCGACGGCTGACGCTGTTTCAACGACCTGTGACTGTTTATTTTCATCTCTTAATTTTTGCATTATTGTATCAATGTTTAATTTTGGAATGACTTTTTTTTCCATAATTTAATTCCCCTTATTTTTTATTATAAACAACCGATTTCTAATAGGGTGTCTAATTTTTCTTTAGTGCCTTTATACGAGCCATAACCCAGCGTAAAGGCTGAGTAATGCGCCAAGAATGACTTAAATAAATACGATTAACCGCCACCTGAATTTTAGCGTCAATTTGTTGATCGTAAAGATTGGCTAATTTTTTTAATTCCTGCCCATAATTGGCTTCAAAAGCGGGTTGAGTCGCGGTCATTAATTCATCCTGGCCTAATTTTTGAGCCACAATCGCATAATCAAGACTTACTCGACTTAAGACATCTAAAAGGGTGATATCATCCCCTTGTTCAATGGCAAACGACGGTTCTTGTAATCGTAATATTTTTACTTTATCAAAGCCATAATACTCAGGTAAAAAAGATAAAAGCAAGGGCGGTAATGGGTTTTTATGTGTTGGGTCAAGATAAAAAGTTGAGGTTCCGACCACAATGTTTTCAGGATTAGGGGTTTCAAGAATAAGTAAGCCGCCTGGTTGTAAAACACGTAAGGCTTCTTGGACTAATTGTTGTAAATCTGCAAAAGGAATGTGTTCGGCAACATGAAACCCTGAAACAATTAATTGGCTCGCATCCGCTAATGAATTTAAAAAAGCAATCGCCTCTTTATTTTGAACGTTGAAGCCTTTTTTTCGTGCTAAATCAAGCATTCCTTCATCAAGATCAACCCCTTGGGCATCAATTCCCCATTCTTTCAATAAGGCTAACCATTCGCCACGTCCACATCCTAAATCAACGGCATTTGCCTTAGGCGATAATTTAATTAAGGATTCGATGAACGGAAAATAAACCTCTAAACGGGTTTGAATTAATTCAGATGATCCTCGATATTTTTCTTCAAATGCTTGATAAAAATCAGTCTTCATAAATAATTTCCGTTTTAGGGGGTAACCAACTCATTCCAACAAAAGACGATTTATTAAGATTAACCACGTTAAAAACTAAGGCTAAATTTCGCCATTCATAATTTTTTTGAATATGGGTTGAGGATGAGTGAAGCGCAACCGCAATCGAATAAGACCCTTTTCCTAAGTTGGCATCAAACTTAAATTGGTAGGTTATCAATTGTCCTTTTTTTACATTTTCATGATGGTTTTTTAAGTGATGGGTATTGGTACCATAAATAGATTGCCCTAGCCTATCTTTTATCATGTAGCCTAAGACCAGTTCGGGAATATCTTCTTTGGCTTCTACTTGAATGGATAGGCAAACTTGTTCACCGACATCAACCGTATCAATTATTTCATTCGTTTCATTGAATAGCTTTATATCTTTAATAACCGCTTCCCCTGTCCCTGATGTCGTTTGAATGCGAGCATCCTCTGTTTTTTGTTGTTGGACATTTTCATTTTCTCGATCAGCGAGTAAGGCATTATAGAAATCCATGATTTCTTCAGGATTACCTTCTTTCGCAACATGACCTGCATCTAATAAAATGGCTCGGTCACACATCGTTTGAATGGCCAATTTATCATGAGAAACAATCAGTAAGGTTGTTCCTTGTTGACGATAATCTCGAATTCGATCAATACTTTTATGTTGAAAATAGGCATCACCCACAGATAGGGCTTCATCAACAATTAATATATCAGGACGGACCGCCGTCGCGACACTAAAGGCTAACCGCATTTGCATTCCACTCGAATAGACGCGAACAGGTTGGTCGATATACTCTCCAATTTCTGCAAATTGCTCAATTTCTGGCATTAATTGGGTTAAATCGTTAACGGTATACCCTAAAAGTTGCCCCGACATAAAAACATTTTGTCGTCCCGTAAAGTCAGGATGAAATCCCATGCCTAATTCTAATAAAGCGGCAACGCGTTTCCCTGTAATCTGAACCTTCCCTGTGGTTGGCTGAGTCGTTCCTGTAATCATTTTTAATAAGGTGCTTTTTCCCGCCCCATTAATACCAATAATGCCCATAGCTTCACCAGGACTTACTGAAAAGTTTATATCCTGTAATACCCATTTTAAATGGTGTCTTGGTTTGATAAAGGGAATAACCCATTCAAAAAGACGTGACCAGCGTGTTGGGTATTGCTTATAGGCTTTACCTAAATTTGTAACCGTAATTGCGCCCATTACAATTCATCCACCATGTCACCTGCATGTTTACGAAACAAAGTCAGCCCGATGATACATAATAAAAGGGAGAGGGCTGAAACAACCCAGAGTTCTTGCCATTGAGGCAATTCACCTTTAACAAGAATGGTTTGATAGGCTGAAATAATATTGACCATAGGGTTTAAATCGACAAAGGTGCGTAATTGCTGAGGAATAATACTAATGGGATAGACGATGGGGGTTAACCAAAACCAAAATTTTAAAATAATTGTGGAAAGTTGCCCTATATCTCGAAAAAAAACATTGAGAATGCCAAGTGTTATGCCTAAACCAATGGCAAAAATAATATTGATTAATAAAACAGGAAAAATAGCAAAATAATTCCATCCTGGAAAATTATCAGAAACGATTAAAAAAAGACTGAAGAGGGTAAAAATAATTGAAAAATTAAGAACCGCATTAGCAACCACAATTATAGGTAGGCAGAGACGTGGAAAACTTACTTTTTTAAGTAAATTGGCATTATCAATAAAGACACTTTGCGCACGGTCAACAATTTCAGAAAATAACTCCCACGTTAAAATTCCTGCGCAAAGATATATGCTATAAGCAAAAGTGGTATCAATTCCCGGTAGTTTTGCACGCATGACTTGTGAAAAAATGACCGTATAAACCACAATCATTGCCAATGGGTTAATGACTGTCCATGCAGCCCCTAACATTGAATTTCGATATTTAGATTGAAATTCGCGTTTGACACTGCCTAAAACAAATCCTCGGTAATCCCAAAGTACACAGAGTAAATTTTTCAAAATTAGCCCTTATCGTCCGTAAACGTCATCAAAACGTTCGATGTCATCTTCAGCCACATAATCCCCGACTTGAACTTCAATCAGTTGAACGTCAATTTTACCCCGATTTTCTAAGCGATGTTTTTCACCGACAGGAATATAGGTTGATTGGTTTTTAGTGACGATCATGGTTTTATTGTTGCAGGTAACCGTGGCTGTTCCTGATACAACCACCCAATGCTCAGATCGGTGTTGATGGCGTTGTAAGGATAGAGCCGCCCCTGGATTAACAATAATTCGTTTTATTTTAACCCCAGGTTGTTCTTCTAATACCGTATAGGTTCCCCAAGGACGACGAACGGTTAAGTGTAATAGATGTTCTGTGGCATTGCGTTTTTTTAATTCTTCAACCACCTCTTTAACGCGTTGAGTGTCCCCTCGTTTAGCCAATAAAATCGCATCAGCAGTTTCAATTAGGCAAATATCCTCTAAACCAACCGCGGCAACTAGGCGATGATTACTTTGAAGTAATGAATTATTGCAATCTATAGCAAAGGCATTACCCTGAGTAACGTTCCCATTTCCATCATGAGGGGATATTTCATGGACGGCATCCCAGCTACCGACATCGTTCCATTGAATGTTACAAGGAAGGACTAATAATTTATTTTCTTGCGCCACTACTTTTTCTAATACCCCATAATCAATGGAAATATTAGGCATTTCTTCAAATACTTTATCTACGGATTCTTGGAGTGAAAGTCCGTGTTGATGGTTTTCTAAAATGGTGGTTAATACGGAATCGACTTCAGGTAAATATTTTTTTATAGCATCAAGTAATACCGAGGCTTTCCAAACAAACATGCCTGAATTCCAAAAATAACCGCCTTCTTTTAAATAATCTTCTGCGGTTTCACGATTAGGTTTTTCAGTAAAGCCTTCAACCATGAATGTATGAGCGGGCAATGGCTCGGGATAATCTGTTTTTGCCTTAATGTAGCCAAAACCTGTGTCCGCATGTGTGGGTAAAATACCAAATGACACTAAATAATCGTCAGAGGCCGCCTCTATTGCGCGCTCTATGGCTTGATGAAACGCCTCAATATCTTGAATAACATGGTCTGCGGGAAGAACCAACATGATAGGGTCTTCATGATTATCTTGAAGCTGTAAATAAGCTGCGGCCAATGCAATCGCGGGGGCTGTATTTCTGCCGACTGGTTCAGAGATAACTTGATAAGGTTGTAAGGCGTGATACGCTTCCCCCGTCACATGTTCTTGACTTGAAACTACGATTACATTTTCAGTGGCACAAAAAGGGGCAATTCTATCAGTGGTCGCTTTTAACATGGTTTCTTTGCCATCAAGACAAAGAAATTGTTTAGGAATTTGTTTTCTGGATAAAGGCCATAAACGCGAACCTGTGCCGCCTGCTAAAACAACTGCTCTTACTGTTTTTTTCATAATAGGGTTTCCAATTTATGCCTGTGTAGTATTTAGATAATGCACATTATTGAGAATAATTAAACTACTTTACAGTTTTTTATATCTTTAAAAATAGTTTTAAGATGGTAATGTTCTAAAAAATATAGTATTGATATTTAATTAATTAACTGTAACGAAAAAATACCATTTTTTATACTGCTTCATAATTTAATGGCTTAATTATTTTTGAAATTTTAATTCCCTCTTCAAGATCCTTTTTCATCTTAAACTCACCAATACTAACTAATTCTTTCTCTAAAAGCACAGTTTCTTCTTTATTAAATATTAGATCTTTCTTCAAAATAGGATTGATTTTAAAATTTTCAAAAACATAATTAAATCTATTATATTTCCCCCAAAGCCCTTTTTTTGTTAGTTTTTCGTACTTTTTCATTAAATCAAACTTAATGGAAGCCTCAGCTTGCTTAATAGTATTTGAATATAGTTCATCTTTTATTTCATTTTCATTAACCAACCCCATAAATTGAATAACATCGTTAGTGTAAGTAGTGATTCTTTGGGGGAAACTATTTTTTTCATTAATAATTATAACAACTGATTTATAATTTTCATCAATATTTAATATATCAATAAATAACCAATATTTACTTAGATCAGGTGTTTCATGTAGCCAAAAATTAACCTCACTATCCTTATTTAAGTTAGTTACAGTTAACCGATTGCTTTTTTCCTGAGGCGTTTCATGGAAAATAGCTGAAATACTGTTAAGCTCTTCTTGGGACAAAAAGTTTGTTAATGTCTTCCAAATTAATTCTTGTGATTCTTCATCACTTTTATCTTCAAAAATTTCATCCGCTACATAGCCTACGATTTTATTTTCGACATCAAAGTGAATATCAAAAAGTGGAGATATTAATGTCTGCTTACGATGAAAAGATTTTTTTATTTTTTCTATCAAGTCCATTTTCTTTTTCCTATTTCAACTATTAAATTTGCAGCTTCAAAAGTTTGTTTAAAATGATCATAAAAGAGCATATTGAATTTATCATCAGCATTTCTATGCTGGTTAATAGAATTCTGCAGTTGAGTATGCTTTTTATTTGAACAATTTAGTTCTGATAATATTAATCTAATCATTCTATCTTTAGAGGTATAACGTAAATCATTTCGCCATATTTTATTAAGTTTTTTTATGGAAGTTGTTAAGTCTTTCTTTTCTTCAAGACTAAGCAATGTGGCAATTTTAGAATCTAAATAAAGAAGTTCCAAATCATGTTTAGAATTAAATTCAGTCGTTATTTTTAAAATATATGCTCGTAGCATACATTCCACAGCAACACCCGCACAATATAATGAAAAAATAATAGATTGATTAGTATTCAACATAAGATTTCTTAAATCTTGATTTCTTAATAATGAGGCTTTAAAATAATCAGTAGATGTAAAACGAGAGTCTATTTTCATTAATGATACCTATAACCTGAATTTTGTTTAAATGTACTTACGTTTATATGGATGTAAACTATGATATTTTTAATAGTGTGACGTAATTAAAACGATGTATATAAATTTCTAATGAAAATGATGTTATTGAAAATTTTTTGTTTATTTAGCTAATACTTTTAGTTTATCTATCATTATTTCAGGTAATTCAAGTAAGATCTTTTTAGTTGATGGTTTAAAACTTGGTAAAACTATCCCAAAGAACCAATAATCTATATTAGACTTGTTCTTTAAGAAGAAGTTAATATATCATGTTAAAATTCCATAGGATAGCCGCTAAAAAAGAAAATAAATCTTTTACACCTTCTTTTTTATTTCTAAACTTGTCAACTAGGCATCTATATCTTTTCATTCCACCGATTACATGCTCAACAATGACTCTTTCACGACTCATCTCTTTGTTTTCTTTTTTTTGATTTTCTGTTAATGTTGGGTTTGGATTATGCTTAGATTTATTTGGTTTTTTATGAGGAATATTTACCGAATTAGTTTTATATTCATTATTAAACCCCAAATAACCTAAATCAATAAATATATTAAAATTACTAAACCAATTTAATTCTGGATTAAATTCTTTTTAAACATTCCATAATCATGATTTTTACCTGGAAAACTAACCCCAATATATAAAATTAAATGACCTAAAGAAGCTATAGTGGTATTTTTAATTGTATGCTGTTTTTTTTACCACTGTAAAATTCATTTTGTTCTTCATAGTCACTAGGGCGTTGTACAGCACGCTCTGTAGCATCTATTATCAATATTTGAACTCCGCCAAAAGCCTGCTGCATTTCTTCAGGGGTTGAAAAACTTGTTGCAGGTAAAACATTAAATATATCTAACGTCTTTATTAAAATTGGAAATAATTTGTATACATGAGTATGGGCGCATGATTTATTCATATTAAAAGAAAACCCTAAGTGATCGAAAGTAGAATAGCACTTCATATAATTTAATATAAATAATAATTTGTCTGCGGGTGTTTTTAATGTGCTATCTAAACCACTACCGTATTTTCTTTCTTTATTTTCATGTTTTTCTTTTTGATCTTCAATAAGGGTCTTTTCAAATAGAGATAATAGTAAAATAAAATGTTCTGTTTTTAATCCTGTTAAAGCTCTTAACTGTCTATCATCATAAATTCTTGGTAAAATTTCTTTTATTTTCATGTTATACTTTGATTTTTATTTTTTATAGAAATTTATTATAAAGCTTATTTATTATTTTTAATAATTTAATTTAAAGTTTATTTATTAGGCTGTATCAACTGATTGTGAATGTTATCAAGTATATATAAGCAATTGATTTTAATATATTTTATTTAGAAGAACAAGTCTATTGACTTGTTTTTGATTGGGGTGTTTAATTGTAGACAAATCAAGATCCCCAATAATATCCATTTTATTATCAAATGTTTATTTTACGGTAGGTGATAATAAGTTATTGATTAGATACTTCAAATCCTTCGGTATCCGCAATAATATAACGAGGTCGACCTTTTAATTGCTCATATATTTTAGCGATATAGAGTCCCATAATGCCATTGATGACCATCGTAATCCCACTAAAAAATGAAATAGCAATAATAATGCTGGGAATCCCTTCGCCTGAAACCCCTAATACTTTAATAATTAACGCATAAACAATTAAAAAAGCGGAGACCAAGCAAGTGAGCAGTCCTAGATAAAAGGATAAATAAAGAGGGGAGGAGGAATAAGAAACAATGCCTCGAATAAATTCTTTCGTTGGCCCTTTACTAAAAATTGAAAAATGCGGCTCACCTGCAAAACGTGCATCCCGTTCATAATAAATATGCGTTTGTTTAAAGCCAACCCAAACAGGTAAACCTCGCATAAACGGGTCATGTTCATCTAATTTTAAAATTTGATTGACCACTTTTCGAGATAATAATTTAAAATCGCCCGTATTTTCTTTAATATTAATTTCAGAAACAAAGTTGATGATTTTATACGCCCAGCCTGTGACCATCATTTTTAAGGGATGTTCGCCATGACGCTTGGTACGTGTAGTGTGAACTACATCAAAACCTTGCTGCCATTCTGCGATCATTTTTTCAATGAGTTCAGGGGGGTCTTGTAAATCGCTATCCATGTACACCACGGCATCGCCCGTGCTGTATTTCATCCCTGCTAAGACACAAGGAGAAACGCCAAAACAGCGCGACATACTAATAATTTTTATTTTATCATCCGCAGCTCTTTCTTGTTGCAAGAGTTCTAAAGAGCGGTCAGTTGAATCATCATTGACAAAAATAAATTCATAATCAACGTTGATCTTTAAAAAAACAGCACGAACGCGATTAATTAATTCTTTGATATTACTTTCTTCATCACGAAAAGAAAAAACAACAGATACTAACATTAAAATAACTCGTATTTAGAAAAATCATGTTCGGTAAGTAAGCGGTAGAACAGGTCCATGTCCCCATTCGCTAAATAACCTAGATAAGATATTAAAAAGGAAAAAGGCGTAAAGCCAATGAGTGCAGTGACAAAAAATTTAAACGGCCCAATTTTGCTTCCTGCTAAGACGGTATTGACTAAAAAAGTCGGTAAAAAAATATTTAAGCGTAAAAAAAATAATCGTTTTATAATCAAAATCATGGTTAGCTAATTTAGCATATAAAGAATCTTCTTCAAATGAATGACGACGTTTTTTTTTAAAAATTCGTACTAAAACATAGGTTAAATAAGAACCAATCACAGCCCCTGTCACCACAATTCCTCCCCCAACCCATGTTCCATAAAGTAAACCCGCTAAAACATTTAACGGTAAAGTCGGAAAAGAGGCCACACTGGAAATAATAAAAAAAAACTAAAAAAATTATTTCTGAGTCAGGGTTAGTTTTAACAAAGTCAACGGCGGTATTATATTCGTTTTCAAAAATAATGCGTAGTGAAATAATACCGACCATTACAATCGTCAACACAATAACTAATTTAATTAATTGAACGATGTCTTTTTTAGAAAACCCCACAATTAAGTGTCTAAAATGGCTCTTTTTAATCGTGTTTGAGTGATTTCCATCATGTGTTCCTTAACCGCGAGGCCAAATTTATCGTTTAGCATTGAAAGATAAAAGTCACTTTCATTGTAATCATGAAACGCATTATCCCTAAATGCAACAATTTCTTTGGCCGTTAAGTGTTTTGAGGGTAACGGTTGGATATTATAAGAATGTTGTGAGTAACCCGTCCATTCATCAGGAAGTTTTAAATGGTCCGCAAGGGCAATCGTATAAAGTTGAGAACCGGGGTAGGCCATTGCACAATAGAAATTTGCAAACTCACAGTTAAGCTCTTTTGCCATGGTTAAGGTTTCGGTCATGGATGCCAGCGTGTCATCTTGTAAACCAAAGATAAAATTACCAATCACACGAATGCCAGCGGCTTGAATCTCATTGACTATTTCAGCAATATCACGAGGTTTCATTTTTTTGGATGCGCCATCACGAACATCGGCATTAGCGGATTCAATGCCAAGGGCTAACCAATTTATTCCTGCTTGTTTTAATTTTTTCAGCGTTTTTTCTTTGACGGTATCCACGCGTGCATAGGCCCAGATATTTAAATCAAAGTTTTTTTCAATTAATAAATCAACGATTTTCATGTAATGGTTTTCATTTAACACAAACATTTCATCAATGATTTTTAGATTTTTAATCCCATATTTTTCAACTAATAAGGTAATTTCTTCAACGACTAATTCAGGGCTACGGCAACGTAAACTTGACCCCCCAAAAGGTGCGTTAATACAGCAAAATGAACAACTGTATGGGCAACCTAAACTGGTATAAATGGCGGCATAAGGCTGACGGTTTTCAATGTCATCAAAACAATGCCAGTTATGAGCGCGATAAACCGCCATTGGCAATAAATCCCATGCCGCTATCGGTAAGTATTCATCTAAATCTTTAATTAAAGCCGGTTTTGGGTTATGTTTTGTTTCGCCATTGTCTTGGTACCAAACTCCACTGACTTCGGAGACCTTTTTTTCACCTTTCAAATGTTCAAGTAATTCTTTTAGCGGAATTTGTTCTTCCCCTTCAATAATAAAATCCGCATTTTCTTGTTCAAAGGTTTGTTCAGGTAAGGCTGAGGCATGAAGCCCCCCTAAAACGACGCATGAATCACTGCCTGCTTTGACGGCATCAACAATTTTTCCACTGATGCTCATGTTTTGAGTCGATGCGGAAGGTTGATTGCCATAAACGATAATGGCCGTTAACAGAGGGTTAAGTTCTTTAACCTTTTGTGCGGTCTCATCGGGTGAAATATTTTCAGCATTGGCATCAATAATGGCCACACTAAAACCATTATTTCTTAAATAAGCCGCATAAGAGGCAATTTGAAAGGGCGGCTCGATTGCGGTTAGGTTTTTACCGAGTTCTTGAAAAACCGCTTTTCGGTCACCGGGGTTTATAAATACAATATCAGTCATGAATAATTTTCTCTTAAAATAATATCTAATTCGTTTAATAATTTTATTAACTAAACTCTTTTACTATACAGCCAATATTGCCAATAATTTTTATGACGTTACTAATATGACAATTACCCGAATGGATAAGTAATTGCTTTTCTTTTAATAAAAGAAATTCCCATACTTCGCCATCTGTAATAATACCGTAAATTTTATCTTGTTTAAATTTTATTTTAGTGGCATACATTTCAGCAATACATTGTCCAAGCCCATCGGATAATTTGTTGGGTTTGACGTCCACAACAGAAATGATGGGAGCGGAAAAATCCAAACTGTCCAGTGTTAAAGCTCCATCCCATGCACCATTGAGTTGATGAGGTAAATCAGGTGTTTCTTCTTTGGTTAAATCGAAAGGTTGTTCAAAAAAAAGACCTAGATCATATAAAATACTGGCTTCTATCAAAATGGGTGACACCAAAAGACCTATTCTTGTGGCTTCATTTGTATTAGCAATTCTGGTTCGAGCAGCTAAGTTATCTATTCGATTTTGAAACTCAGTATATTTTTTTATCACTTCTTCGTCTGGCTTAAAATCAAAAATAGGCGTTAATTTAATGGTTAAATTAAAAATATTGGCTAACTGCGTTTTGCCATAATTTTTATATTCGCCGTATGACATGAAATTTCCTTTAAACTAATGAGGGCTTTATAACGTGATTATTTATTTAATGGGTGTTTTTATGGGTTTATTTATCATTTTTTAATAAAGTTTTTGGGGTGTTATTTCGCTATACTTAATTAGATGAAAATATATTATTGTAATTAGGTGTTTGTTTTTTCCAAATTTTCAATTTATTTATTACAATCTTTTGATAGTTTTTATCTGAAACATGGACATAATAAATATTATTTTGTTTTTTATAATATACACGCACAACTGCTGAACTGCCATTTGTAATATGTTTATTTATTTCTAACCAGTCTTGAACAGCTTTAAATTTTTTACAGGGTAACTTATTTTTCTGATTAACTTGTTCATTTAAATCATGCAAACAATTCAATAATACTTTAGGTTCTTGTATTTCATCATTTATATAGTCGATAGAAAAATTATCAAATTGTAAATTTGGACAAAAAACATCCAAACATAAATTCATTATTTTAGTATCTTTTTTTGATGGTTTTAATTTATTCTGAATATCACGATTGTTTGAAATTTTTTCATAGTCATATTTTTTTTTCCTCTAAAGATAACTCAATATTTTCAGCTTTAGCTTTATGGCGTATGATGTCTATCTCATAACGTTGAATTTGAAATTTATATTGCTTAATTTCAGCTTCATAAAGTTCCTCTAACTCTTTCTCCTGTTTTTGATGTCTTGCTATTTCCTCTTCAATAGACTTGTTCTTTAAGAAGAAGTTAATATATCATGTTAAAATTCCATAGGATAGCCGCTAAAAAAGAAAATAAATCTTTTACACCTTCTTTTTTATTTCTAAACTTGTCAACTAGACATCTATATCTTTTCATTCCACCGATTACATGCTCAACAATGACTCTTTCACGACTCATCTCTTTGTTTTCTTTTTTTTGTTTTTCAGTTAATGTTGGGTTTGGATTATGCTTAGATTTATTTGGTTTTTTTATGAGGAATATTTACCGAATTAGTTTTATATTCATTATTAAACCCCAAATAACCTAAATCAATAAATATATTAAAATTACTAAACCAATTTAATTCTGGATTAAATTCTTTTTAAACATTCCATAATCATGATTTTTACCCGGAAAACTAACCCCAATATATAAAATTAAATGACCTAAAGAAGCTATAGTGGTATTTTTAATTGTATGCTGTTTTTTTACCACTGTAAAATTCATTTTGTTCTTCATAGTCACTAGGGCGTTGTACAGCACGCTCTGTAGTATCTATTATCAATGTTTGAACTCCGCCAAAAGCCTGCTGCATTTCTTCAGGGGTTGAAAAACTTGTTGCAGGTAAAACATTAAATATATCTAACGTCTTTATTAAAATTGGAAATAATTTGTATACATGAGTATGAGCGCATGATTTATTCATATTAAAAGAAAACCCTAAGTGATCGAAAGTAGAATAGCACTTCATATAATTTAATATAAATAATAATTTGTCTGCGGGTGTTTTTAATGTGCTATCTAAACCACTACCGTATTTTCTTTCTTTATTTTCATGTTTTTATTTTTGATCTTCAATAAGGGTCTTTTCAAATAGAGATAATAGTAAAATAAAATGTTCTGTTTTTAATCCTGTTAAAGCTCTTAACTGTCTATCATCATAAATTCTTGGTAAAATTTCTTTTATTTTCATGTTATACTTTGATTTTTATTTTTTATAGAAATTTATTATAAAGCTTATTTATTATTTTTAATAATTTAATTTAAAGTTTATTTATTAGGCTGTATCAACTGATTGTGAGTGTTATCAAGTATATATAAGCAATTGATTTTAATATATTTTATTTAGAAGAACAAGTCTAATGATTTCATCCCAAGAACCATTCGAATTTTTTTCTTTTATTTTTCTTAAAGCTTTGTTGTATTCAGTCTCAAGTTTTTTATGTTGTTTTTTATAATTATGAGTCAAAATTGACAACTCTTTATTGAGATTTTTTAGTTCTTCATCTTGTTCCGATAAGCCCTCATTTAATTCTTTTATTTTTTCTTCTTTTAAAGCGATAGACTCTTGCATATAATTAAAGTATCGTCTTATTTCAGTAGGATCTGCATCAAAATGAAAGTTTGGAAAATTATCTTTAATTATTCTTTTTAATTCTCCAAAATTAAGACTTCCTCCCAATTCTTTTGCGATGGTTAAATAAACTTTATATTGTCTATCATTAGAAGCCAGTTTAAAACTTCTATTATGCTTAAAACAAATAACACCAGATGTAATAAGTTTATCTTTGACGAGCTGAATTAGATTGCTATCTTCTGAATTTAATAATAAATACCCATATTGACTTCCTCTACATTCATAAAACCATTCAACAATGTTTTCGGTTATTAATTTTTCCATGTTGTTAATTAAATTAATTTCAATAAAGAGTATTTAGAGCGTGAAATGTAGATCCTATATAATTTCTCATTCATTTTTTATTATAGATGAAAACAATATCACCTATAACGATCCCTTGCACCTATTTGAAAAATAGGTTTTTAAAGCTATAACTATGACTCAGTAAGTTTAAATAATGAGAAAAACATCACCATACCGCAAGTTTACTGTGACACTCACAATAATGTCCAAAATTTATCCTGCCTAAAGCGGGCTAATCCTACCCTAGGCAAAAAATTAACGTTTTTTTAATGTCTAAAATGTCGCATTCCTGTGAATACCATTGCAATATTATGTTCATCGGCTGCGGCAATTATTTCATTGTCTCGAATGGATCCACCCGGTTGAATAACGGCGGTAATTCCCGCAGTGGCGGCGGCATCAATGCCATCTCTAAAGGGAAAGAACGCATCCGAGGACATGACCGATCCTTCCACTTTTAAGTTTTCATCGGTAGCTTTGATGCCTGCAATTTTAGCCGAATAAACTCGACTCATTTGTCCCGCACCGACTCCAATAGTTTGACTGTTTTTACAGTAAACAATGGCGTTAGATTTGACAAATTTACCGACTTTCCACGCAAATAATAAATCAGATAATTCATCTTCAGAGGGAGCGCGTTGCGATACAACTTTTAAATCGTCGGCATTAATTTCGTCTAAATCTTTATCTTGAACTAATAAGCCCCCATCAACGCGTTTATAATCAAAGGCCAATGCTTGCTTGTTCGTCCAAACCCCTGTCACTAAGACGCGTACATTTTTCTTTGTCGTTAAAATGCTTTGTGCGACCTCGCTGATTTTAGGGGCAATAATGACTTCAACAAACTGACGCTTAATAATCTCATGTGCAGTCGTTTCATCAAGTTCTTGGTTAAACGCAATAATTCCGCCAAATGCAGACGTAGGGTCGGTTGCATAAGCGAGTTCATAAGCCTCTAAAATAGTTTCCGCTTGTGCAACGCCACAGGGATTAGCGTGTTTAACAATCACACACGTCGGTTTTTCAGAAAATGATTTAACACATTCTAAGGCCGTATCGGCATCGGCAATATTATTATAGGATAAGGCTTTACCTTGCAATTGCTGTGCGGCACTAATGCTGCCGATAGCTGGATTATGCTCCTTATAAAAGGCTGCATTTTGATGCGGATTTTCTCCGTAGCGTAACGTCTGTAAATGTTGAAACTGTAGATTAAGGGTCAGTGGAAACTGTTCACCCTTAAGATGGTTTAGATAAGTCGCAATGGCATTATCATAATTGGCCGTATGCTCAAAACTTTTTAAGGCGAGATCAAAGCGGGTATCTTGACTTAATGCGCCTTCGTTGGTGTTTAACTCGTTTAGTATGAGGGCGTAATCATCCGTATTAACAATGACGGCGACATCATGGTGATTTTTGGCCGCGGCGCGAATCATTGTGGGTCCACCAATATCAATGTTTTCAATGGCGGTGGCTAAATTACAATCAGGGTTTGCAATCGTTTCTTGGAAAGGATACAAATTAACAACCACCATATCAATGGCTTGAATGTCATTTTCAGCCATGACTTTATCATCCGTTCCTCGACGAGCCAGTATGCCTCCATGAATTTTAGGGTGTAATGTTTTAACCCGACCATCCATGATTTCAGGAAAATTGGTGTAATCAGAGACTTCGGTGACAGCAATGTTATGGGTGATTAATAATTTAGCCGTCCCACCCGTCGATAAAATCTCAATTCCTAATTTCTGGAGACCTGATGCTAATTCAATGATGCCTGTTTTATTAGAAACACTCAATAGAGCGCGAGAAACTTTTTTATTCATATAAACCTCTTGGGTATAAAGACGATTAGGAGAGCTGGTAGCTTTCTATTTTTTTTCGTAAGGTACTGCGACTTAAACCCAAAATTTTAGCGGCTTTGGTTTGATTGTAACCCGAATGCTTAAGTACAGTGGCGAGCAAAGGTTTTTCAACCTCACTAATCACTAGGTGATAGAGATTAGCCGTGTCGTGACCTTTTAATTGGGTAAAATAAAGTTCCACAGCTTGTTCAACAGAGACAGACAGTGGAATAGGAAAAGGGGTCACCTGTCCCTGAGGAGACGTAGTTTCAGAATCATCCATTATGCGAAAGTAGTGTTTAAAAAAGAATCAAATGAGCGTTTAAGTTGCACGGTTTGTTGTTGAGCGGTGGTGGTTTGGTAAAACTGTTGGGTTTGTTCACGAGGAATACCCAGTTGACTAAAATACCAGCCAATATGTTTACGCGCTATTCTAACCCCGCCTTTTTCACCATAAAAATGGTGTAACTGCTCAAGATGCGTAAAGATGGTTTGAATCATCTGGGGGAAACTTAATGGGGTGTACGTTCCCTCCTTTAAGTATTGCTGAAAATAATTAAAAACCCACGGTTGTCCTTGTACATTACGCCCAATCATGACCGCATCGGCGTTTGTATACTTTAAAACAAACGCGGCTTTTTTAGGGCTATTAATATCACCATTCGCAATAATAGGGATCGTTACGCTTTGCTTCACCCTTTTAATGGTCTCATATTCGGCAAGGCCATTAAACTTACAGGCGCGTGTTCGTCCGTGAATGGTTAACGCGGCGATACCACTGTTTTCAGCTAATTTTGCAATGTTTAAGGCGTTGCGATTTTCTAAATCCCACCCTGTTCTAATTTTAAGGGTGACAGGAATATCGACCGCATTCACGACAGCGTCTAAAATAGAGGCAACTAATGACTCATTTTTTAGTAAGGCTGATCCTGCGGCCACCGCACAGACTTTTTTAGCGGGGCAACCCATATTAATATCAATAATATCGGCCCCTTGTTGCTGATTAAAACGAGCGGCTTCGGCCATAACGAGCGGTTCTGTTCCCAAAATTTGAACCATTCGTAGGCCATTTTCATTGCTCAGATCGGATTTCAGGCGGGTTCTTCTGTGTGAACGGAGACTTGGATTAGACGAAATCATTTCTGATACCGCAAGACCTGCCCCATAATTTCTACATAAATTTCTAAAGGGTTGGTCAGTAATCCCTGCCATAGGCGCAAGAATGAGTTTGTTTTTAAGCGTATGTGAACCAATTCTCATGTTGCTACAAAGTTAAAAATAGGCAGTTTATTTTAACCTAAGATGCCGTAAAAGCACGTTAATTTTTATAAATGACTTTAAAAATAGGAAAATTAAGCTAAATTTTAGATCGTGAGTGCCAGCTTAAGTAAAACCTATTTTATATTGCGGCATTTGAAAAGCTGTAACGCGACATGCTTTGTTAATTCTGAAGCTAAAAATAAAACGGGGGTTCTAGCTTTCCATTTTATGCTCATGCTGTGCTATTATTAGCATCATTGCAAGCAGCCGCTGTCTATTTAAAATAAGTTATCTACTCAAAATAAGTTATGTCTATAAATATTAATGTTGGAATTATTGGCTTTTCTCACCATGAACAAGAAAAATTTAAGTGGATATTTGGCGCGGGTTTAGAACGTGACCGTACTTATCACTTAAAAGATCTCGCGGTGGATGAAAATATTGATCTTTTAATTGTAAAAACAGCCGCAGAGTCGGCCTTAAAAAAATTAGAAAGTTATCAGCAGCAGTATGGTGAAATGCCAGTGGTTACTGCGGGGCGTGAAGCCGTTGAAGGCTATGAGTATCATATTCAAGGGGTTTTGTTACTCAGTCGGGTATTGAAGGTGTTGGATTTAGTGGCGTTAATGGCTAACGATGACTCTAAACCGCAACTAGAGCGACAACAGTCGGTTGATAGTGATAGTGTTAATGTGGGTGGGCAATATGATATTTTGGTTGTCAATGAAGATGAAGATAATCGTCAATTATTACGCAATGAACTCCTTAAATCCGATATTCCTTTAAATATTGATTTTGCCTTAAATGATGCGTTTGCAATTGAAAAGATTAATGAAAAATATTATGATTTTTTGTTTGTTGATGCGGAAACGGCTAATTTTGAAGCCATTGATCAAAGTTTAAAAGCCAATGATCGTTCATCGGTAGTGATGCCGACAACTAAAGCGGAAGCGGTTGAGTATTCACATGTGGTTCTTAGAATTTTAAAATCATTTGCCGATGCGGATAATATGATTGTGTCTAGTGATACGGATGATATTGACCATTCAGGTTATCGTGTTCTTGTGGTGGATGATAGTGAAATGATGCACAAAGCATTAAAACTTGAATTTGATAAATCAGGGATTAATTTACAGGCCGATTATGTTCTTGATGGCAGTGCAGCCTTGATAAATTTAGAAACGAAACACTATGATTTCATTTTCCTTGATGTGATGATGCCCGGTCTTGATGGTTTTGAAACCTGTGCGAAAATTCGTAAAATAGAAAAAATGTCCAAATTACCGATCATTATGTTAACGGCAAAAACATCGCCGCTTGATGAGGTTAAAGGGATTATTTCAGGGTGTACGACGTATTTGACTAAGCCTATTGAATCGGATGAGTTTCAAAAAATGTTATTACGCATTATGCGCTGGATAAAAGATTTTAATTATAAAGATTAGGCATCCTTCATTTCTCAATTTACAGTTTAAATCGGAGTCCAATAGCTTAAGCTATTGGCGGGTTACGAAAATAGCTAACGTTATTTTATTCCACACTATTTTTTAAGAATAAAGTGTAAACTACTTCTGAGCTAAATGAAAGATGCGAAAAATTAGGTCAGAAAACTGTCATCACAGACGCTGAACTTAATATATTTTAAATTTTTGTGCGTGATCGCTAAATTGACTAAAAATAAATGGAGAGGCGATTTTCAGGTCGCTATTGTCTTGATAATAGGGTCTCTCCAGATATTTGTTGCTTAGATTAACGCAATGCCATTCAGTCGATTTTTTAATTAAGCGGCTATTGACATTTCTTCAATTAAAATAGAGCCCGTCCTAATATTTCCACGTTGATCGACATCATTGCCAATGGCGACTAAGTTTTTAAACATATCTTTAAGATTTGCCGCAATGGTGATTTCTTCTACAGGGTATAAAATTTCTCCATTTTCCACCCAAAATCCTGCCGCTCCTCGTGAATAATCGCCTGTCATCGGGTTAACGCCTTGCCCCATTAACTCGGTTACAAATAAGCCTGTATCCAATTTTTTTAATAAATGATCAAAATCATCATTATGAGCTTTAAGCGTTAGATTGCGAACCCCGCCTGCATTTCCTGTGCTTCTCATCCCTAGTTTTTTAGCGGAATAACTGCTTAAAAGATAACTTTTTAAGATTCCATTTGCAATAATATCGCGGTTTTGAGTGGCAACGCCTTCACTATCAAACGCAGCACTGCCTAACGCGCCCTTTAGATGAGGTTGTTCGTGAATATGAACAAAATCAGGAAAAATTTGAGTATCAAGACGGTCTAATAAAAAAGTTGATTTTCGGTATAGACTGCTGCCACTAATAGCCCCCATTAATGAACTTAATAAACCTGAGGCCATTTCAGGGCTGTATAAAACGGGAGCCGTACGAGTGGTTAAAGAGCGACTTCCTAGGCGTTTTAAGGCTCGTTCCGCCGCTTTTTGTCCAATATTCACGCCTTTTTCCAAATCATTGGCATCTCGCATGACGCTGTACCAATAATTTGTTTGCATATCATCGCCGCGTTGGGCGATCACAGAGCAGCTCATCAAATGATGGGTGGCTTGCTGTCCCTGTAAAAATCCTAAACTATTGCCTAAGATTTGAATGCTTTGATGAGTATTAACACTGGCCCCATCAGAATTTGTAATTTCAGGATGAAAACTCCGCCCTGCATTTTCACATTCAATAGCGAGTTGAATCGCGTCTTCAACACTTAATTCCCACGGATGATTAAGTTCTAAATCAGGAAACTCGGTGGCAAGCAATTCAGGCTCAGGTAATCCTGAAAAGGCATCTTCACTGGAAAATTTAGCAATACTACACGCCGCTTTAACCGTTTCTTCTATCGACTTTGTTGATAAATCGGTACTGCTTGCCGAGCCTTTACGTTGGCCAAAATAGACGCTAATCCCTAATCCTTGATTACAGTCATGTTCTAGGGTCTCAACATCGCCTAAACGCGCACTGACTGAAAGCCCTGTGCTGGTACTGAGGCCCACTTTTGCGGCACTTGCCCCTAACTTTTTAGCTTCATCGAGCGCGTCCTGAACCCGATTTTTTAATGACTCTATTTGATTTGAAGTTTGCAAAATAAATTTCCTTTGTCGTTAACTAGTGAGAGGATTAGTAACGTCTATTGATTACATTTTCTCAAAATAATAAGGGTTAAACGCTTGTTCCACCGACGGTTAAGCCATCAATTTTTAAAGTGGGTTGTCCTACGCCGACGGGGACACTTTGGCCTTCTTTACCACAAGTGCCTACGCCACTATCGAGTTCTAAATCATTCCCCACCATGGAGACTTTTGTGAGGACTTCAGGGCCATTACCAATTAAGGTTGCTCCCTTAACAGGGCGGGTAATTTTACCGTTTTCAATGAGATAAACTTCGGTGGTTGAAAAAACAAATTTCCCCGAGGTAATATCCACTTGCCCGCCGCCAAAGTTTTTAGCATACAAACCTTTTTTAACCGATTGAATAATTTCATCGGGATGATGCTCACCCGCTAACATATAAGTGTTTGTCATTCTAGGCATAGGCAAATAGGCGTAAGACTCACGGCGACCATTGCCCGTTAAAGGCTGGTTCATCAACCGAGCATTTAATTTATCTTGCATATAGCCTTTGAGAATCCCTTTTTCAATTAAAACCGTTTTTTCGGTCGGGGTGCCTTCATCATCTATACTCAATGATCCCCGACGGTTTTCTAATGTTCCATCATCAACCACGGTACATAAATCGGAAGCAACGCGTTCGCCCATTTTTCCACTAAACGCGGAAGTTTTTTTACGGTTAAAATCACCTTCCAAACCATGACCTACGGCTTCATGTAATAAAATTCCTGGCCATCCTGAGCCTAACACCACGGTCATATTGCCTGCGGGTGCATTAATGGCTTCTAAATTCACTAAGGCTTGTCGAAGGGCTTCTTTTCCATACGTTAAGGCGGTATCTTCATTCATAAAATAATGATAATCAGTCCGAGAGCCTCCGCCCATACTGCCTTGTTCGCGTCGCCCTTTATCTTCAATAATAACACTGACATTCATCCGCACTAACGGTCTAATGTCGGCTACTAATGAGCCATCTTGATTCGCAATGAGGACATACTCATGCACCCCTGCTAAACTCACAATCACCTCTTCAATACGAGGGTCTAATTTTCGGGTTTCACTGTCAACACGGCGTAATAAATCAACTTTTTGTTGGTCTGAAAAGGATTTTAATGGGTTTTGATGGGTGTAATAGTGTTTCCATGTTGAGGGAGATTTGATGGCAACGCGCGCATTCTGCCCTTGTCTTACAATCGCCTTAACGCTATTAGCCGCGTTTAATAACGTGGCTAATTCGATTCGGTCAGAGTAGGCAAACCCTGTCTTATCTCCACATACAGCACGAACGCCCGCGCCTTGCTCTATATTATAACTTCCTTCTTTTATGATACCTGATTCTAAGACCCATGATTCATGATGGCTTGATTGAAAATAAATGTCAGCAATATCCACTTTTGCGGAGAGAAGTTGGTTCATGACCTCATCAATTTGTTGAGGTTGTAAACCACTCGGCGTGAGGATTGCAGTTTGACTAAGGCTTAAATGATTAGTAGGCATAAATAGTTGTGTGGGTTCTTTTAGAATAGATTGATAGCAAGATTTCTAACGACATGTTTGATAGAGGAGGTTAGGTAACAAAGTAAAAAACAAGTTTTTATTTTTCAATTTACACGCTATTTTTTATTTGTTGGTATCCTATCAATTTAGAAATTAAGTGAGTATATTATAGCCTATAAATTGATTCGTTTAATGGCCTATGTTTGCTGACTTAATTACTTTTTTGATGGATTTTATCGATTATTTAGGATGATTGATTCAACTTGCAACGCCTTTTTCATAAAGTATAATGCCTCAATACTTCGGACAGTTTTAAAAAAGATAGCGGTCTTAATTCTATAAGGCATTGATTTTAAAGGGTTTTATATTTACGAGATGTGTTGGTAAATTCTTTTTTAAATCAATGGGTTACAAACACTGTCCGAACTATTGCTTTTCAGGAAATTGTTGCTTTAGAAACTACATTTTCCTATGAATTGAAGATTTCCTCTACTTTTAAAACTGTCCGAAGTATTGACACAAACAACGCATTGGTTTTTAGAACGGGGGTTTCACATTTCTGACAAACAGTCATTGCCCTATTCTTTAAAGCATTATTATAATTCTGATAGAAATTCAAAAATTCTCTATAAAGACATCCTGAATTAGCCATGAAAACCATTTTACCGCCGATTTCAATTTTACACATTTCTGATTTCCATGTTTTACCTACAACGGGTGAGACCCTGTTGGGCATTGATACGGAATATTATTTTAAGCGTATTTTAAAGGCCGCTCATGAACGTCATGGCAAATTTGATTTAATTGTCGCCTCGGGTGATCTTGCTCAACAGCCTTGTGTGGATAGTTATCAACGCATCCATAAAGTATTTTCGAAGTATGACACTAAAACAATTTGTCTTCCAGGTAATCATGATGATTACGCCTTAATGACGTGGTTATTAAATAAAGATAAAGTGAGTTGTGAAAAGCAACTGTTACTAGAAAATTGGCAAATTATTTGCCTTAATAGTAAAAAACCTAATGATGCGGGGGGAAAGCTAACCGCCCTAGAGTTGGATTTTTTGGAAAAAACACTTAAGAAAAAGCAACGACCTCATGTCATGGTTGTTGTTCATCATCATTGTATTCCGAGTGAAAGTGAATGGCTAGATACCATGTTGATAGAAAATAGCCGTGAATTTCTGGATTGCCTCAAAGATTATTCTGAAGTGAAACTAATCGTAACAGGTCATATTCATCAATCAAGGGAAAGTTCGCAACAAGGACTTACTATTTTGAGTACCCCCTCTACGTGTTTTCAATTTAAACCTAAATGCAAAAACTTTACCTTAGATTCGGTTATGCCAGGCTATAGAGTGATTGAGTTATCCACAGAAGGAGCGATTAAAACGAATGTTCATCGGTTATCGGGTGATCAAAATGAGCTTGAAAATAATCAGAATGGGTATCACTAATAACTAAAAATGAACCGAAAATTTATTTTTATCGCGACTAAATTAAACAATTAAAGCTGCTGGCTACTTAAACCCTACATGAAATCAAGACTACCGCCGTTAAGTTTATATATTCATATTCCTTGGTGTATTCAAAAATGCCCCTATTGTGATTTTAATTCACATGCGGTTAAGAGTGAATTGCCTGAATCGGCGTATATTACCGCGTTGTTAGATGACTTAGCGACGGAGATAGCGCATTTTCAAATAACACGACCGATTGAAAGTATTTTTATAGGAGGGGGAACGCCTAGTTTATTTTCGGCAGCCAGTATTTATCGGTTATTATCAGAAATTTCCAAACTCATTGTTATAAAACCCGAGGCAGAAATTACCTTAGAAGCTAACCCAAATTCTGTTGAAAGCGAAAAATTTAAAGCATTTAGAGAGGCTGGCGTTAATCGGTTATCCATAGGGATACAAAGTTTTAATGAGGCGCATTTAAAAAAATTAGGACGGGTACATACGATGACGGAAGCCATCAATGCAGCGGAAATAGCGCATTTATCAGGGTTTGATAACTTCAATTTAGATTTGATGTTTGGTCTTCCACAGCAAACGTCAGAACAAGCGGTAGCGGATGTTCAACGGGCTATTGATCTAAACCCTACTCATTTATCATTGTATCAATTAACGTTAGAACCGAATACGTATTTTCATCGATTTCCACCTAAATTACCGAAAGATTCATCAATTGTTACGATGCAAGAAAATTGTCAGCACTTATTACGTGAACAAATGTTTGAACAATATGAGGTTTCCGCGTATTCAAAAAAGGGATCTCAGTGTCAACATAACCTTAATTACTGGAAATTTGGTGATTATATTGGGATAGGAGCGGGTGCGCATGGTAAAATTAGTCAGTGCCTGCCGAATAAAATCTATCGAACGTTGAAACCAAAAAATCCTCACGATTATTTAGAAAAAACTAAGAAAACCAGTAAACGCATTGCTGTAAAAGAGATACCTTTAGAATTTATGATGAATCAATTGCGTTTAAAACAAGGGTTTTCTCTTGAACATTATCAAAAAACAACCCAGTTATCAAAAATGACATTAGAGCCTGCGCTTACAAACTCGCTGGCTCAAAAATTGCTGTATGAACACGAAAAAAATTATTTTTGTACTGAAAAAGGGTGGGATTTTATGGATACGCTCTTAGAAAAATTTATTTCATAAGGTTTTCACTTATAATAGGGGTAATCTTTTTTTCGTGAAAACTTTATGCTGGATTATCAAAAACAATTTATCGAATACGCGCTTGAATGTAATGTTCTTAAATTTGGGCGTTTTCAGTTAAAATCTGGCCGCGTAAGCCCCTATTTTTTTAATACAGGTTTATTTAATACAGGGACAAAACTTGACAAATTAGGTCACTTTTATGCCCAAGCTTTAATCGCATCAACGGTTAATGTGGATATACTTTATGGACCTGCTTACAAGGGGATTCCTCTCGTTAGTACCACCTCTATTGCTTATTCAAGACTGAAAGGCTGTGATATTCCTTTTGCCTTTAATCGTAAAGAAGCTAAGGATCATGGGGAGGGTGGCGTTTTAGTGGGGTCGCCATTACAGGGTAATGTGGTTATTATTGATGATGTTATTACGGCAGGAACGTCGGTTCGAGAATCCATCGAAATTATTACTCAAGAAAATGCAACGCCTTCTGGCGTACTTATTGCATTGGATAGAGCTGAAAAAGGACAAAACGCATTGTCTGCAACACGTGAAGTTGAACAGCGATTTAATATTCCTGTGATTGCTATTATTTGTTTAGCTGATATTATTGAATATTTAGACTTAAATGATAGCGATCAAAAACAGCTTATGATTATTAAAAATTATCAAAAACAATATGGTGTTTAGTAATTATCTTTAAATTAAATGAAAATACTTGATTAGTTAAACAGATTTTAATATTTAGTCTACAATAGACCAGGATGATGACCATATTTTTGTTAATTTTTACACTATAGTGACAGCGGGAAAAGGCTTGCCATGGGGAACTTGAAATTCAAAGAACAGCTACATGAATACGCACAATGGCGTGGACAGCTTGCAAGTTCTATAGAAATGTACAGAGAATGGCGTCGCCGTTATGGAATGAGCGACGTTCATAGCACTGATACGTTATTAAATATCCTTAGTGGGTTAGATAATGACCGAATTACCTTAGCTTTTGCAGCAGAATTTTCACGTGGAAAAACAGAGTTAATTAACTCTTTATTCTTTGCAGAAACAGGGGTTCGATTATTACCCTCATCACCTGGGCGGACAACAATGTGTCCGACAGAAATATTTTATGATAAAAAAGCTAAATCCTCCTACATTAGGGTTTTAGATATAAATACTCGGCTTGAAGATATTTCATTGGTAGAATACAAAGAAATGCCTGAAAGCTGGAAACAGATTTCGTTAGAGAAAAAAACTCCCGCCCAAATGCAAGATGCGTTTAAGCAGCTTGTTGCCGTTAAGACCGTTCCCGTTGCGATTGCAGATAAATTAGGTTTATGGAATGAACGAGAAGCGGCAGAACAAGGACTTGCTAATGCGACGGAAGTTGAAATCCCTTGTTGGCGACACGCATTAATTAGTTTCCCCCATCCCTTGTTAGAAGAGGGACTCTCTATTCTTGATACCCCAGGGCTTAATGCTTTAGGAACCGAACCTGAGTTAACCCTGAGTATGCTGCCGAATGCGCAAGCGATTATTTTTGTTCTTGCGGCAGATACAGGCGTGACCAAAAGTGACCTTGAAATGTGGCGAAGTCATATTTGTAGTGCGCGTAATAACAAGCAAGGTCTTGCCGTGGTGATGAATAAGATTGATTCCATGTGGGATGATCTTGCAGGTGAGGCAGGCTATGAAAACTCAATCAAAAAGCAAATTAGCAGCTCATCCTCTATTTTAAAGATTGAAGAGCGATTAATATTTCCTGTTTCAGCGAAACAAGCGTTATTAGCTAAAGTGAAGTCAAATGCTGCGCTGTTAGAGCGAAGCCGCTTAAAGGGCTTGGAAAATTATCTTTCAGATGATATTTTAAAGCAGCGCCGTAAAATTTTAATGTCAACCATTCTTAAAGACATTGGTTTTTTAATTAATGAATCGTCCAATTTAACGGATTCTAAGTTAGTTAATGCGACTAAACAGCTAGAAGAATTTAAAAAAGTTGATTTTGAAAATAAAGATATGACGGGTAAGTTAATGTCGGAAACACGCGACAGACAAAAAGCTTATGCATCAAATGTTGAAAACTTTCAAGCAAGTCGTCGTGTTTTTACGGTGCAAGCTAAAATTTTAATTGAATCCTTTGCTAAAGAGAAAATTGAAATCATTGTTCAGGAAACGAAAGGGGAAATGAGTAAAAGTTTAACCACGTTTGGAATGAAGAAAAATATTCGTAAATTATTTGATGATCTGCGTGATTTATTACAAGATTCTATTGATATTACCAATGAAACGCGTCGCTTAGTGAAGGCGATTCATAAAAAGTTTCATGATGAATATGGTTTTAAAGAGATTGAACCTAAACTTTTTTCAATTAAACAGTATCAAGAAGAGTTAGAGGTTATTTTTTCGGAAGGTGAGGCTTTTCGTTCAAGCACAAAAACAACCATGACGGAACAAAGCGTTGTGGTTAATAAGCTCTACAGTACATTGATAGCAAAAGCTAAAAACATTTTAAAACAAGCTTACAAAGATTCGTTAACGTGGAGTAATGGCGTATTAGTCCCTTTAATGCACCAAATTAAAGATCACAAAAAACAAATTGAAAGTCGCTTACAGATGTTGAAAAAAATCAACGAATCTAAAGGCAGTGTATCTGAAAATATTGCCCATCTTAAATTGGAATTAGAACCTTTGAAACAACAACGAAAAGAACTTTCTTTTATTATTAAAGAAATGCAGATTGAAGCCTTTCGTGAAAAAGAAGGCGTTAGTTCGTAAAGTTACAAGCCCTTCCTAACGTAAGCGTCTTTGAAAATTAAATAACACGCTTACAATCCACGTTCTTTTACCCATCAATCAACGGGTAATAAGTTAAGACCTTATTTTTAAGGGCCTAATTTTTATTAGTTTTCCTCGTATTAATCAATAAACACTAAATCCCATTGTTATTGACCCTACTCTTTAGGTCTCTGTCAATTTTAATGGCTTATTCTTAAGTAACGTTAACTCAATAAAAGGTAGGTCATTATGGATACATTCGTATTGGTTCTTGGCTTTATAGCGATCATTGGCATCGCTATTATTAAATTATCGAATAAAATTACCCCGCCCTTGTTTGTGATTCCAATGCTAGGTGTTTTTGCAGGCATTATGATTATTAGGGGTGTTTTTAATAAGGTATTTTTTTATGCTGAACCGGGTTATATTTATCATGTTCGTACCATTACAGGCCAAGAAAAAGTAATTAGTGACGTTGGGTATAACAGTTATTTATTTGGACGTTATAATTCTTGGAAACGTGCCATGACGGTTCAAGCAAGTTCATTTCAGCAAAAAAATATTTTAGGATCCAAGGGAGCTGAAGGGGTTAACGATTTGATAGAGGCAGAAAAGGATACGGGAGCGGCTAGTGCGGTATTATCGCCCTTAAATATTATCTTTTTAGATCAGGTGGATGCAAATATTGAAGCAACCGTACGTTTTTCGATGCCGACCGATCGAGAAGCCTTTTTAAAAATGGCGCATGAATATCGAACGCCTTCTAATTTATTAAGAACAGCTCTAATCCCAGCCTTTAAAGAAACATTACAAGCAACAGGTTCATTAATGTCTGCTGAAGAGTATTATTTAGGCGGGCGAACAGAGTTTAATAATGAATTTGAAACTCAAATTACCCAAGGTTTATTAGTGGTAAGGCGAGAAGAAAAATTAGTTGAAACCAAACGAAAAATAAAGGGTTCTGCTAATGCGGCATTAGGTCAAAATCAAAAAAATTATGGTAATGATTCTAAAATGATTTACGTGGTAACACGACTGCTTGATAAACACGGTATTCCACGACGTAAAAAACAAAAATTTGGGGATTATGGCGTGACTGTTATTGATGCACGCATTACTGACTTAGTCCCTAATAGTAAATTTATTGAGCGAATGCAATTAAAGCAAAAAGCATCGGCTGATAGGGCGATTGCGAGAGAGCAGCGAATACAAGAAGAAGAGCAGCGTTTATTAGCCATTGCAACAGGAGAACGTGAAGTCGCTGAAAGACAAGCAAAAGCTAAAGTGGTACAAATTCAACGTACCACAGAAGCTGAAACGGAAAAGCAATTAGCCATTACTCACGCCCTAAAACTCAAAGCAGAATCTGAAATTGGCAGGGAAACAGCCCAAATTAACTTAGAAAAAGCGCGTATTGATGCAGAAACGAAACAAACTTTAGCAGAGGCTGAGGCGTATCAAAAACGAGTTATTTTAGAAGCCGATGATGCCTTAGCGCAAAAGCTAGACGCTGAGGTTAAAATTCAAACAATTTGGGCGCAAGCGTATGCAAAACGAGCGGTTCCAACGAATGTTTTTGGGGGCGGTAATGGAACACCGACAGGACGTGATGATGAAGCAAAAACATTTATGAAGTTATTAACCTTAGAGACCGCTGAAAGATTAGACTTGTTCTTCTAAATAAAATATATTAAAATCAATTGCTTATATATAATTGATAACATTCACAATCAGTTGATACAGCCTAATAAATAAACTTTAAATTAAATTATTAAAAATAATAAATAAGCTTTATAATAAATTTCTATAAAAAATAAAAATCAAAGTATAACATGAAAATAAAAGAAATTTTACCAAGAATTTATGATGATAGACAGTTAAGAGCTTTAACAGGATTAAAAACAGAACATTTTATTTTACTATTATCTCTATTTGAAAAGACCCTTATTGAAGATCAAAAAGAAAAACATGAAAATAAAGAAAGAAAATACGGTAGTGGTTTAGATAGCACATTAAAAACACCCGCAGACAAATTATTATTTATATTAAATTATATGAAGTGCTATTCTACTTTCGATCACTTAGGGTTTTCTTTTAATATGAATAAATCATGCGCCCATACTCATGTATACAAATTATTTCCAATTTTAATAAAGACGTTAGATATATTTAATGTTTTACCTGCAACAAGTTTTTCAACCCCTGAAGAAATGCAGCAGGCTTTTGGCGGAGTTCAAACATTGATAATAGATGCTACAGAGCGTGCTGTACAACGCCCTAGTGACTATGAAGAACAAAATTAATTTTACAGTGGTAAAAAAAACAGCATACAATTAAAAATACCACTATAGCTTCTTTAGGTCATTTAATTTTATATATTGGGGTTAGTTTTCCAGGTAAAAATCATGATTATGGAATGTTTAAAAAAGAATTTAATCCAGAATTAAATTGGTTTAGTAATTTTAATATATTTATTGATTTAGGTTATTTGGGGTTTAATAATGAATATAAAACTAATTCGGTAAATATTCCTCATAAAAAACCAAATAAATCTAAGCATAATCCAAACCCAACATTAACAGAAAATAAAAAAAAAGAAAACAAAGATATGAGTCGTGAAAGAGTCATTGTTGAGCATGTAATCGGTGGAATGAAAAGATATAGATGCCTAGTTGACAAGTTTAGAAATAAAAAAGAAGGTGTAAAAGATTTATTTTCTTTTTTAGCGGCTATCCTATGGAATTTTAACATGATATATTAACTTCTTCTTAAAGAACAAGTCTATTGAATTATCGTCGTAAAATCACTAAAAAATCGCCAAGAAAAAATAAATTAAAAATAGAATAATCAGTTGATTTTCAGGTATTCTTCATTTTTCGGTTTACAGTTTAAATCGGAGTCCAATAGCTTTAGCTGTTGGTGAGTCACGAAAATAGCTAAAGTTATTTTACTCCACGCTATTTTTTAAGAATGAAGTGTAAACTATTTTTGAGCTAAATGAAGGATGCCGATTTTCATGTTATTTTTATGGGTAATGGGATTAAACTGAATCGATGCTGAAATTAAATAATTTATTTTAAAATTGCGTCGATCAATATTTTGAAACTTTTTTATCTAAGCGGAAAATTTTGAGTGAATGATTTAAATTGTATTTTTTTGTGTTAGAATAACTCTTACATGAGCTAGAAGCTTATGTATTAATAATCATATAAACAACACGAGGGTTCGTAATTAATGAAACTTTTAAAACATATTGCTTTAGGTCTTTTTCTTGCTGTTTCTTCAGTAGGCGTTTCTTCAGTAGCTTTTGCTGAATCTGATGCAGGTAGAATTTCATATGAACCAGCCGAGGCAATTGATTTAGTTGTTAGCAAAATCAAAGAAGCTGAAGAAGCCATTAAAGCGGGTGGCGATAATATGGATATTGCTAATATTATCAAAGAAGCTAAAGACTATAGTAAAGAAATCAATGCAAATGATAATGTTGATGTTAGACGTCAACGTGCAAATTCTAATTTAACTAAAGCAAGATCACTTGCTAAAAAAGGAAAATTAGAAGAATCAGGTAAACTTTTAGAAGAAGCAGTTGAAAAATTTGCTGGTTTAAAAGCTCACCTATAAATCGTTTTTTTGATTTTGATTTATCAGGACACTTTTTAAGTGTCCTGATTTTTTTTGTCATTTGCTTTCTAATTGCTGCCTTAATAAGCTTAGGGCTTTCCCACGATGGCTTAAGCTATTTTTTTGTTCAGAACTTAATTGTGCAGAAGTACAGTTAGACTCATTAACAAAAAAGATAGGATCATAGCCAAACCCATTATCCCCTGCCGCTTGGGAAATAATATTTCCTTCCCATATTCCTTGTGCAATAAGCGGGCAAGGATCATCCGCATGTAGCATAAAGACCAACACACATACAAATCGTGCATTAGTCGGTTTATCGGGCTGTTGTTTGATTTCGTTTATAAGTTTTAAACGGTTGTCATGATCACTAGCATTAAGACCTGCATAACGTGCTGAAATAATACCTGGCTGCCCTCCCAACGCATCAACAACGAGTCCTGAATCATCCGCAATGGCAGGAAGTTGGCTTTTAAAAGCGGCATGACGGGCTTTTAAAATAGCATTTTCAACAAAGGTTGTTCCCGTTTCATCAACGGCTTTAATATTAAAGTTGCTTTGAGGAACCATTGAATAATCGGCAAGCATGGTTTGAAACTCATTTATTTTGCCTTGATTATTACTGGCAAGAACGATTTTTTGGTCTTTAGGAAGTATCATTAGCTGCCTGCTAAGGCTTGTTGCTGTTTTTCTAATAAGATTTTAATGCCTGAACTTGCTAACGCTAACATGGCATCAAGTTCCTCTTTCCTAAAGGCATGACCTTCGGCTGTTCCTTGAACTTCAATATAAGCCCCCGCATCATTCATGACGATATTCATATCTGTTTCAGCATGACTGTCTTCGGCATAGTCTAAATCTAAGACGGGAACGCCCTCATAAATCCCCACCGAAACCGACGCAATTTGCCCGAATAAAGGGTTTTTCTTAATTGTTTTTTTTGCTAGCATTGCATTAATGGCTAATGATAAAGCAATAAACCCCCCTGTAACCGAGGCTGTTCGGGTTCCGCCATCGGCTTGTAAAACATCACAATCAATCGTGATGGTATTTTCACCTAAAGCTTTTAGATTAATTCCCGCTCTTAATGAACGGCCAATTAAACGTTGAATTTCTAAGGTTCGTCCGCCTTGTTTCCCTCGCGTGGCCTCTCGTCCCATACGGTCATGGGTTGAACGAGGGAGCATTCCGTACTCTGCGGTAACCCAGCCTTCGCCTTTCCCTTTTAAAAACCGAGGAACACGGCGTTCAACACTGGCGGTACATAACACTTGGGTATCACCATACTCAACCAATACGGAGCCTTCGGCATGTTTGGTAAAATGACAGGTAAATTTAATTTCTCTTAATTGCTCAGGTAAACGTCCGCTTGGTCTCATCATGTGATTCTCAATAAAATAAAAACGCTACAGTATACCTTCTTTATGGATAAATGATTAATGAAGTGGGCAACTAAGGGTTGATTTGTAATAATTTTCGTCTTTGTCGGTAGTCAGCCGATTGCATTTCAGTTAATCGCGATTGAGTTCGCCTAAATTCAAAGACCCCATCCTCTTTATAAAGGGAGTCAATAGCCACGGCTGCGCTACAAATTAATTTTATATTAGCCTCATAGAGCGCGTCAATTAAGGTAACAAAACGTCGTGCTTGGTCGCGGCATTCTATTGATAATTGCGGTATTTCAGCAATAAATACGGTATCAAAACAGTTAGAAATTTCAATATAATCAGCAGATCCTAAATTTCGATGACAAAGTTCATCAAAGGAACTGTATAGGATACGGCCTGAGACGGCGTTAAAAACTACTTCTCGTTGTTGTATGTTTAATGAATATCGATGAGTTAGCGCGTTATGGCTTAACTGGGCTAACTTTTGGGTTAAAAAATGACTGGCATCAATACCTAAGCCAATATGGAAACTATAATTTAACGCATCCATAGGGCGTAAGCGGTAATCT
Source organism: Methylococcales bacterium (assembly GCA_030949405.1). Taxonomy (NCBI): domain Bacteria; kingdom Pseudomonadati; phylum Pseudomonadota; class Gammaproteobacteria; order Methylococcales; species Methylococcales bacterium. Next base: position 1,757,167 of record JAUZSN010000002.1, read on the forward strand.
TTTATTGCCACCAGTTCTAAAATATCGGAGGCTTGTTTTAATCGCGCAATAAAGGGTAAAAATAAATCGTGTTGTAAGCCCCCTTTGTATAAATTATCGGGGTGATAATTTGACGTAGCGACGAAAATTAATCCTTCGGCAAAGAGATGATTAAATAAACGGGTTAATATCATCGCATCGGCAATATCGGTGACATTAAATTCATCGAAGCATAATAACCAGGTTGAATGGCGTAACTGTTTGGCAAAAGCGGCGAGAGGATCGCTCTGATTATTTTTACGCCATTGATGAACAAAAGCATGAACTTCGAGCATAAAATTATGAAAATGAACGCGGCGTTTTTGCTTAATTGGGCAAGCTTCAAAAAATAATTCCATTAACAAGGATTTTCCGCGCCCCACATCGCCAAAAATATACAGACTTTTGGCCGATTTTTCTGGGTGTCTTTGTTCAGCCATTGCATAGAGCAGATGTTGTAACGATTCGAGGACAGCTACTTGGGCGAGGTCAGTTTTAATATGATGTTGCTGAACTAAGTGTTGGTAACGTTTTTTAAGAGCATCTTTTTCAACGCTAAAGGGGTGAGAAGGCTGCGGTTTTTTAGAGGGCCGAAAAAAATAATTGAACATTTATTTTAGAGAAATGAATGAGTGATTAGAGAAATGAATGAGTGATAGGAGTCACGAAGAAAGTCGGAATTAGGCCAATTTATTGAGTGTGAGTTTATATTTTTGCTAATTCGGTGGCTAAGTGATGATAATTAATTAAATAAAAATGCTCAGGTTTATTATTACACTGCTCTAAAATTAGCTCTCCACCGTGTATTAAAAAAACGGCAACGGGTATGTTGCGCGCTAATAACTGCTTAACGAATGATTGACGCGCATTATCCCAGTGCATTAACACACAAAAAAAGCTGCTACACTGTCCTAACTGTGAAAATACATGCTGTTGTAATTTTTCAAAGGCAGTTTCAGAGCTTGTTTGTACGGCGGCTAAAATTTCTTGTAAATGTGGTAAGTGATCCACGCCTCTTCCCGTGGTAAAACAATAAGCTTGATGACCGACAAACATTAAGTCTAATAAGGCTTCATTTTGGCGTTCGCTCATCGCAATAGAGGCGGCAACAGAGACCGCCGCTTCAAACTGATCGTTCGGCTGTGATCCGACAAAGGTATCTAATAATAAGGCTCGACGTACAAAATATTCATCTTGATATTCTTTAACGATTAATTTGCCTTGTTTAGCGTAACTTTTCCAGTGAATGGTATTTAAGGGATCGCCTTGTTGATAATCACGTAACGACATAAATTCCGATGAATCACCGACTGAATTGGCTAAGGAAACACCCCCTTGTTGATATTTACGTTGACCGCTTAAATTCAAGGGGTTTATCGGGTAACGTTGGGGTAAAATAAGTAAACTTTGGCTATTATTCAATAAAATAAGTCGTCGATAAAGACCTAAGCGATCTGTTTTTGCTAAATAGCTGTTATCTAAGGTTAATTTTCCCCGTCGTGTTGGGGTTAAGTGGATTTTAACGGAGAGCGGGCGTTGACTTAATGGGGGCAAGGGGGTTTCATCAAGAATTCCACCGCGTTGGTAATTTAAAAACTGATACCATTTTTTAAAGCCGATGAAACGCTTAAAAAAAGGTTGATGTTTGGATTGATAAAATGTGTGTAATTGGCTTAATAACGGCGCAGAAACGTGTAAGCGTTCAATTAAAATTAATTGATCGTAGGTATTTGGGGTTAAATTTTTTAGAATAATGTTATAACTAAAACGCTCCCCTACGGTTGCATAGCGGGGTAATTGTCGGTGACTAGAGACGTTTAAACGATTAAAAAGGCTATTGATGAAAGCCAGTAAGATTAAAGCGAATAAAAAGGCCGCTAATTGATAAGTTGTACTTTGTTTGGTATCAATACCAAACACAATCGCCATCGACATCACTAATAAAATTAAGTGGCCATTAAAGCTAAAGTGATAACGCCGCCAATGATCATAACGATAAATTTTATAATAGAGTCGAAGTAAAAAACGCTGAAACATGTTTAAAAATGGGATCAAAGTTGATTAATGTAACAATCTTAGCAGTTTAAATTAATCGGTGTTGTTTTAAAACTGCCCCTTGATTTTTTTGATTATGACATTTGATAAGGATTGAAACGATTAAATACCTGATTACTGTTATAATTGCCCTCTTTAAATGAGAATAATACCATTATGACGCGCGATAGTTTTTCAACACTTCCCCTGAGTAAAAACCAACTAACTAATTTAGATTCTCTGGGCTACCAGCGAATGACTGCCATTCAGGCACAAGGTTTGCCGCATGTCTTACAAGGGAAAGATTTAATTGCACAGGCAAAAACAGGAAGTGGAAAAACAGCAACTTTTGGTATTGGTTTATTAAATGCACTTAATCCGCGATTTTTTGGCGTACAAGGTTTAGTTTTATGCCCTACGCGTGAATTAGCCGATCAAGTGGGTAAAGAATTGCGTAAATTAGCCCGCGCTATCCCCAATATAAAAGTAGTCCTCCTTTGTGGCGGGAAGCCGTTTGCCTTTCAAAAAGATTCCTTACAGCATGGGGCGCATATTGTTGTTGGAACACCAGGACGGATTCAAGATCATTTAAAACGGGAAACATTAGACCTAAAGGGTTTAAAAACCTTCGTGTTAGACGAAGCGGATCGAATGTTGGATATGGGATTTTCGGAGGTGATTAATGACATTATTAATCAAACGCCTGCGACACGTCAGACCTTACTTTTTTCGGCGACCTATCCTAATTCGATTAAAAAAATGTGTCACTCTGTTTTAGATAACCCGATAACGGTTAGCGTTGAATCGGAACATCAAACCAATATTATTAAGCAAACCTTTTATTCTGTAAAAGAATCGCAGCGTTTTGATAGTTTATTGGCCTTATTTGAGCATTATCAACCTGAAACAACCGTTGTTTTTTGTCATACGAAAATTCAATGTAATGAAGTGGCCCGATTTTTAGACGGTCATGCTATTGAGGCTTTAGCGATTCATGGCGATTTAGAACAACGTGATCGTGACCAAGTATTAGTTCGCTTTGCCAACAAAAGTTGTTCGGTTTTAGTGGCAACCGATGTGGCTGCGCGAGGCTTAGATATTAAATCGTTATCAGCAGTGATTAATTTTGAATTACCGCGAGACCCTGAAATTTATGTTCATCGTATTGGACGAACGGGGCGAGCGGGAGAGACTGGCATGGCCTTGAGTCTTTTTATTGACTCTGAAAAAATGCGGGTCACAGCGATTGAGGGCTATCAAGATAAAGCCTGTGTTTATGAGGATTTTAAGCACTTAAATCGGGATGCTAAATTTTCTGTTCACCCGAAGATGGCGACGTTACAAATTGATGCTGGTCGAAAAAATAAAGTCCGTGCAGGTGATATTTTAGGGGCTTTAACGGGGGATGCGGGGTTAAAAGGCCCTCAAATTGGTAAAATTGATATTTTTGATAAGCAAAGTTATATTGCCATTGAGCGCATGGCCTTACGCAAAGTTTTAAATTATTTTATCGAAGGCAAAGTAAAAGGTCGTAGCGTCAGAGCGCGAATGATTTCTTAAAATAAACGCATTAAATTAAGTTTAACGCGTCTATTTAGATTATTTATCCTGCTTTATTTTTTATCTCTAATTTGTTATTAAATATGTCCAATCCGTTATTAGAAACCACCGCATTACCTCAATTTTCCAAGATTAAACCTGAGCATATTATCCCCGCAGTGGATGACTTGTTAGCACAGGCACGTGCTGTTGTTAGCGAGTGTTTAGAGCAAACTATCCATACATGGGAAAACTTAATTGAACCGATTGAGGCCGTTGAGGATAAGCTAAGTAAAGCATGGTCCCCTATTAGTCACTTAAATTCAGTTTGTAATAATGAGGCGGTGCGTGATGCTTATAAGGCTTGTTTACCTAAATTAAGCGAATATTCAACCGAAATGGGACAAAATAAAACTCTTTTTGACGCTTATCAAGCGATTGCTGAAGGTTCAGACTTTGTTGATTTAAAGGTCGCTCAAAAAAAAATTATTAGTAATGCGTTGAAAGATTTTCAACTGTCAGGCATTAATTTAGAGCAGGGTAAGCAACAACGTTACAAGGAAATTAGTCAGCAACTCTCTGAGTTGTGCAGTCGTTACAGTGATAATGTATTGGATGCGACCAATGACTGGGTGAAATTAATTACGGATAAGGACGAATTAAACGGGTTACCCGAATCGGCCTTAGATCAAGCAAAACAAGCGGCGGAACAAGCAGGTCATGAAGGCTGGTTAATTAATTTACAATTTCCCTCTTACATTGCGGTAATGACGTATGCGGCTAATCGAGATTTACGCCAAGAACATTATCAAGCCTTTGCAACACGAGCCTCTGAATTAGGCGCAAATTCCGATTGGGATAATTCGGAGGTCATGGAAAAAATATTAAGCTTACGTCATGAAAAAGCGTGTTTGTTAGGCTTTGAAAATTATGCAGAATTATCCTTAGCAACCAAAATGGCGGATAAGCCCGCTGATGTGACTTTGTTTTTAGAGGATTTAGCGAAAAAATCATTACCGCAAGCCCGTCAAGATTTAGATGAGTTAAAGAAATTTTCTCTGCAAGCGTTTGAATTACAAGCACTTGAGGCGTGGGATGTGGGTTATTATTCAGAAAAAATGCGTCAACATCGTTATGACTTATCACAGGAAGAGGTGAAAGCGTATTTTCCCGTTGATAAAGTAATGAGTGGTTTGTTTTCGGTGGTGAATAAGCTTTATGGGCTTGAAATTAATGAAATAAGCGAGTTTGATCGTTATCATGATGAGGTTCGTTTTTTTGAAATTAAAGATAAAAATAAAGAGGTTCGCGGAAAGTTTTACTTAGATCTTTATGCTCGAGGGCAGAAAAGAGGCGGCGCTTGGATGGATGATTGCGTCGGACGTAAAAAAATAGGTGAGGTGATTCAAATTCCTGTGGCTTATTTGGTTTGTAATTTTACCCCGCCGATGGGAGAGGCTTCCGCCTTATTGACGCATGATGAAGTGACGACTTTATTTCATGAATTTGGTCATGGTTTGCAACACATGTTGACGCAAATTGATTACTTAGGGGTTTCAGGAATTAATGGAGTGGAATGGGATGCGGTCGAGCTACCAAGTCAAATCATGGAAAACTGGTGCTGGGAAAAAGAAGCGTTAGCTCTGATGTCAGCGCATTATCAAACGGGTGAACCCTTACCTGAAAGCTTATATAACAAAATGCTGGCGGCGAAAAATTTTCAAGCAGGCATGATGATGGTTCGGCAATTAGAATTTAGTTTATTTGATTTTAAAATTCATCAAGCCTTTGACCCTGAACAAGGGGGGCGTATTTATCAAATTTTGGATGACATTAGACAGCAGGTTTCAGTGGTTTTACCGCCTAATTTTAACCGCTTTGCTCATGCGTTTTCTCATATTTTTGCAGGCGGCTATGCCGCGGGTTATTACAGTTATAAATGGGCGGAAGTTTTATCCAGTGATGCCTATTCTCTTTTTGAAGAAAAGGGTATTTTTGACCGTGAAACAGGTGAGGCATTCTTAACGCATATTTTAGAGAAAGGCGGAAGTGTCGATGCTCTTGCGTTATTTAAAGATTTTCGGGGTCGTGAGCCTAAAATTGATGCGTTATTGCGACATAATGGAATTATAATTTAGGATGATTAAATGAGCGACGTTATTCAACCCTTCTCGCGTAACGATGAGTTTTATACACCAGAAAAATGTTATATTACAGAGCTTCTTAATACCGTTGATAATCCTGATTTATCAATAGCTAGGGCGCGAGTTGAGCCAGGAATAACAACCTGTTGGCATCGACTTACGGCCACCGCTGAATATTATTATATTCTGAGTGGGTGTGGCATTATGGAAGTGGGAACATTGCCGCCAAAAGACGTTAAAACAGGGGATGTGGTGTTAATTCCGCCTCAGTGTCGTCAACGTATTACAAATACAGGAACGGAAAGTTTGGTTTTTTTGGCTATTTGTACCCCGAGATTTTTAAATGAGGCGTATCAGGCGATTGAAAAGGATTAAATTTTTCCTGTGATTTTTTATCTTGACTATTAACGCATTGAAAATTATAGTAGAACGTTTTGCTTATAAATGCCTTCTATGGAACATCTCCCTGTTATGTATGCAGAATCCCTGCACGCCCTAAAGATAAAAGCCAATGGCATTTATGTTGATTGTACGTTTGGGCGCGGTGGACACAGTCAAGGTATTTTAGAAAAATTAAATGAACACGGCCAATTATTAGCTTTTGACAAAGATTTAGACGCGATTCATTCGCCGATAGCTAAAGAAATGAGCAAGGATTCACGCTTTACCTTACATCATGGTAGTTTCACGGAATTAGAAGCGACAATAAAATCTACGGTTGAGGCGGGTTTAGTGGAGGGTGTTTTTATGGATCTAGGGGTTTCATCCCCTCAATTGGATACGGCTGAACGGGGGTTTAGTTTTTTAAAAGAAGGGGCTTTGGATATGCGGATGAATACAGAAGCAGGTTTATCCGCCGCAGAATGGTTGGCGGGTATAGAGGAAGCTGAATTAAGACAGGTTTTATTTGAGTATGGTGAAGAGCGTTTTGCCCGACGAATTGCCGCGGCCATTGTTAATGAACGTCAAGAAACACCTCTTGTTTCAACGTTGCAGTTGGCGAAGTTAATTTCTGATGCGGTTCCTTTTAAAGAAAAACATAAGCATCCTGCGACACGTAGTTTTCAGGCTATTCGGATTGCGGTTAATGACGAATTAGGTGAGTTAACGGCTACGTTAAAGCAAGCGACGGCAATTTTAAAACCCGAAGGACGGTTAGTGGTTATTTCATTTCATTCCCTTGAAGATAGAATTGTGAAGCGATTTATTCGTCGCGAATCGGGTTATAAAAATCCCCCTGGAAAGTTACCCATTAAAGAAGTTGATTTAGAACGAGGCTTGTTAAACAAAGTGGGAAAAATGATACGAGCAGGAAAAGAGGAAGTTTCTTTGAATCCTCGATCGCGTAGTGCTGTTATGCGGATTGCCGAGCGAGTATAAGGTGACGGTTGCTCGGTTTTTTATCTGGTTTTTATTTGTAAGTTTTTTGATGGCTTCCGCATTGGGGGTCGTTTATAGCAAATATCAATCTAGGTTATTGTTTTTTGAGATACAGCAACAACAAAGTTACTTAGAAAAACAAGCGATTGAATGGGGACAACTTCAATTGGAAATAACGACGTTAACCTCTGAAAATCGCGTTGAAATTGAAGCCATTGAAAACTTAGGATTAGTATTTCCGTATCGAAAACGAATTATTTATTTAAAGCAAGATGAAAAATAATCAGGCTTTATTGGAAATTAATGTTTACATGGCCGAGCGAATACGTGTGAGTGATTCATTTAATTTTTATCTATATGCATGATCTTTTTAGAGGCAATACGTCTCGCCCCTCAAAAAAAATAAAGACGTTTGCTCTTCGGCGACGGTTCTTAGTCATTCTTATTTTATTAGGAATGCTTTCATTGGTCTTGCGCGCCATTAATTTACAAGTCATTGATAAGCAATTTTTACAACAGCAAGGGGCGAAGCGGTATATTAGTAAAATTCCTGTTTCTACTTATCGTGGAAAAATTTTTGACCGATATGGGGAAATTATGGCGATTAGCTCGCCTGTTCGCTCCATTTGGGTTAATCCACGGCAATTAGATCGCAATCAATCTCAAGAGATTGAGGAAATGACTAAAGTCTTAGGCTTGCCTGCGTCTAAAATTAAATTATTAAAGGATAAAAATTCAAAATTGCGGTTTTCGTATTTGAAGCGGCGGATTAGTCCTGGGTTGGCGATGAAAGTAAAAAAAATGGGGATTAAGGGCATTCATTTTGATCAAGAATTTAAACGTTTTTACCCCGCTGGCGTTATGTCTGCGCATTTAATTGGCTTTACCGATGTTGATGATGTTGGGCAAGAAGGCATCGAAAGAACCTATGAAGATCATTTAAAAGGTAAGGCGGGATTAAAACGAATTATTAGAGATGGACGGCGACGTATTGTTGAGGATTTTGAAAATCTTGAAGAGTCTGTTCCCGGTAAAGATTTGACCTTGAGTGTTGATCGTCGCATCCAATATTTAGCGTTTAGAGAATTACAACACGCCTTTATTAAATATCGAGCAAAATCAGCGTCGCTGGTGGTCTTAGATGCTAAAACAGGGGATGTTTTGGCCGCTGTAACTCAGCCTGCCTTTAATCCTAATAGTCGAAAAAATTTAAAAAGTGGCGTTTATAGAAATCGAGCGATTACGGATGTTTTTGAACCCGGTTCTACCATGAAGCCATTTGTGATTGCCGCCGCTTTAGATGGAAAATACATTGCCGAAGATGCCCGAATTCGTACGAATGGATCGTACAAAATTGGGGTTAATTGGGTGAGAGATGGTCATAATTATGGGGTGCTAAGTTTAACCAATGTGTTAAAAAAATCAAGTAATGTGGGGGCGAGTAAAGTGGCTTTATTAATGCCCGATGATTATTTATGGCGTATTTATAAGCAATTAGGTTTTGGCCAGTCGGCTGAGATTGGCTTTCCAGGTGAAGCGCATGGTATTTTATTGCCCTTAATGAAGTGGAATGATTTTGCGCAAGCAACGCTTTCGTTTGGTTATGGTTTATCAACCTCAACATTACAATTAGCCAAAGCGTATACGGCATTAGCTGATAATGGCATTTTACACTCCGTGAGTTTATTGAAAAGAGATCGGGATCCTAATGCGAAGCGTATTTTCACAGCGGATGTGGCCAAAAAAGTGAGAACAATGCTTGAAGAGGTTGTTAAGCCAGGTGGAACCGCTAAACGTGCCGCGGTTACAGGTTATCGGGTGGCAGGAAAAACGGGAACCGCAAAAAAGGCTAAAAAAGGCGGGTATTCTGCAAAAAAATATTTTTCAGTGTTTGTTGGAATGGCTCCTGCGAGTAATCCACGCTTTGTGATTGCAGTTATGGTGGATGAACCTAAACGTAAATTTTATGGGGGACTTGTGGCCGCGCCAGTTTTTTCTAAAGTAATGGCGGGTACACTTAGAATTTATGGTGTTGAACCTGATAAAAAAATGCCTTGATTAATGAGAGTTAAGTGATAAATAGGGTTAAGACTCAGTGTTTAGAAAGATAGACGAGAAGACACGCTTGAATACGCTAATATGCCTAGGAATAAGACGTTAAGCGTGTCTTCCTAGATTATTTTTTTGCCCATCGGAATAAAATAAAATGAAGCTTGATGAATTACTCATAGGGTTTACAACACGATCAATTGATATTGAAATTTTAGGACTCGCTCTTAATAGTCAGCAAGTAAGTTCGGGTTATGCGTTTATGGCCTTAAACGGTGAACATTCTCACGGATTAGATTACGCGGACCCAGTTATAAAACAAGGGGCGCGGGTTATTATTTATGACCCCAAAGGCGGCGGTAAAGCACTGGCAATGAAGTTAACCCCTTTCCCTTTGATTGAAATAGAAAATTTAGAGTCCAAGCTTGCGGATATTGCAGCGCGTTTTTATTGCTATCCTGCCCAAAAATTGGCTGTTATTGGTGTTACGGGGACGAATGGTAAAACAAGTTGCAGTCAATTTTTGGCGCAAGTGTTACCCGACTCTATCGTTGTGGGAACATTAGGCTGGGGCGTATGGGGGAAATTACAAAAAACTCAAAATACCACCCCCGATGCCCTTTCATTACACGCCATTTTGGCACATTGTGTTAATGAGAAAAAAAAATTATTAACCCTTGAGGTTTCGTCTCATGGTTTAGAACTCGGTCGTGTTAAGCACGTAAAATTTAAAGGGGCTATTTTTACGAATTTAACGCAAGATCATTTAGATTTCCATCCATCAATGGAGGCTTATTTTCAAGCTAAATGTTCACTTTTTAAACGCCCAGAATTAGAATTTGCCATTGTTAATTTAGATGATGCCTATGGTTTACGGATTATTGATGCATTGTCTGAACACGTTGTTTTATGGACTTTTAGTTGTCGTGGAAAGACCTTAAATCAAGGGAATTCATTGGTGGCTGAAAAAATTCAATTCGTGACCACAGGGCTTTGTTTTGAGGTTCGTTATAAAAATGAGAGCGTAACCGTTTCATCTGATTTTTATGGGGAATTTAATGTTGAAAACATTCTAGCAATGATGGCCACTTTATTAGCACTGGGTGAATCGTTGACTGAGGCGGCAAAAAAAGCCACTTCTTTAAAGGCTATTTCAGGACGAATGGAGCGTTTTAGTAACACTAAATCGCCTCAAGTTTTTGTTGATTATGCACATACGCCTGATGCACTACTAAAAAGCCTCACCGCGTTAAAACAGCATCATCACCAACAAATTTCACTTGTTTTTGGCTGTGGAGGAAATAGAGATAAAGGCAAGCGAATGCAGATGGGAAAAGTGGCCTCTCAGCAAGCTCATCGAATTATTATTACCGATGATAATCCACGTTATGAAAATAACCAAGCCATCATTTGTGATATTTTAACTGACTGTGATAGAGATAAAGTGACAATTATAACCGATAGAAAAGCTGCGATAACCCGCGCCATTAGGCAAGCGTCTTCCGATGACTGTATTTTAATTGCGGGAAAAGGCCATGAAGATTATCAAACCATTGAAGGGACCCATTATTCGTTCAGTGATCAAGAAATTGTTGAACAGGTTTTACAGGAATGGGTCGCCCCATGAAATTAAATTTAAATACGGTTGCCTTGCATCTCAATGCTCATTTAATTGGGGTGAGTACTGAAATTAACGCCGTTAGCATTGATAGTCGGACGTTGAAAAAAGGGGACTTATATATCGCGATTAGCGGTGAAAATTTTGATGGCCATAATTTTACGGAAGCGGCTGAAAAAGCTGGGGCCTGTGCGTTATTAGTTGAACATCAAGTAAAAAGTTTATTACCTCAATTAGTGGTTAAAAATACCCGTTTAGCGTTGGCTGAACTGGCAGGTTTAGCCCGCCAAAAAAGTAAGGCGACTATTTTTTCGGTCACAGGAAGTAATGGTAAAACCACCGTTAAAGAAATGCTTGCCATCATTCTGTCCGTTAATGCGTCTGTTTTAGCGACGGAAGGAAACTTAAATAATGAAATAGGGGTTCCATTAACCTTATTGAAATTATCGGTCGATCATCGTTATGCGGTGATTGAAATGGGGGCCAATCATCGAGGTGAAATTGCGTTTAGTAGTCGCGCAGCCTTGGCGAATATTGCACTCATTAATAATGTGGCCGAAGCGCATCTTGAAGGCTTTGGTTCATTAGAAGGGATTGCTAAAGCGAAAGGTGAAATTGTTGCGGGTTTAAAAGCGTCAGGCATAGCCATTCTTAATCAAGACGACCCCTTTTATTCACTCTGGGTAAAGATAGCCGCAAATCGAAGCCATTATAGTTTTTCACTTCATGATAAATCGGCTAATGTTTATGCCACTGAAATAGAGTCCACGATTGAAAATAATGCATTCGTGACGACGTTTAATTTACATACGGCGACTGAAAAAATCGCCATTAGTTTAAAATTAGCAGGTCAACATAATATTTATAATGCACTGGCAGCGGCAACAGCGGCTTTAACCGTTAATATACCGTTAGTTCAAATTCAACAAGGTCTTGAAAAGCTTTTACCCGTTAAAGGTCGATTGCAACCTTGGGTCAGTCGTTATGGGAATATTGTTATTGATGATAGCTATAATGCTAACCCTGCATCACTGAAAGTGGCGATAGAGGTTTTAAAATTTTGTCAGGGCGATTCATGGTTAATTTTGGGTGAGTTAGGTGAATTAGGAGATAAAAGCCAAGAAATTCATCAACAGCTCGGTGTTTTAATTCGCGAACAAGGGATTAAACGGTTGTTTGCAATAGGGACTGATGCGCGTTACAGTGTGGAGGAATTTGGAGAAGGGGCGTTATTTTTTGAAAGTCAAGTCGCATTAATTACGAGTTTAAAAGCAGGGCTTAAAGGAGAGGAAGCTTTGTTAATTAAAGGTTCACGCGCGCAAGGAATGGAACAGGTTGCAGCGGCATTAATAGATAATTTTAGGAAATAACGGATGCTATTGTATTTAACTGATTTTTTAATGTCACTTGATGGCGGCTTTAGAGTTTTTCAATATTTAACCTTTAGAACAATTTTGGGGGCATTAACCGCGTTAGTTATTTCTTTTTTGATTGGCCCTTGGATGATTAAGAAATTAACGCGCGATAAAATTGGTCAAAGTGTGCGTGATGATGGCCCTGAGACACATTTTAAAAAAGCGGGAACGCCGACAATGGGGGGGACGCTCATTTTAGTCGCAGTCAGTGTAAGTACGTTACTTTGGGCTGATTTAGGCAATCGTTATGTTTGGGTTATTTTATTAGTGACGATTGGCTTTGGTGTGATTGGTTTTATTGATGATTATAAAAAAGTCATGATGGGAAATAGCGACGGCTTATCAGGACGAATGAAATATTTATTTCAATCGGTTATTGGTTTAATAGCCTCCATTTTTTTGTATTATTCGGCTGAACTCCCCGTAGAAACCCAATTAATTGTGCCGTTTTTTAAAGATGTTGTTTTAGAATTAGGCTGGGGTTATATTCTTTTAAGTTATTTTGTTATTGTCGGAACCAGTAACGCGGTCAACTTAACCGATGGATTGGATGGCTTGGCGATTATGCCCACCGTCATGATTGCAGCGGGGATGGGGATTTTTGCTTATCTGTCAGGACATGTTAATTTTGCACAATACTTAGGCATTCCTTATTTACCTAACAGTGGCGAGTTAATTATTTTTTGTGGCGCGTTAATCGGGGCAGGTTTGGGATTTTTATGGTTTAACACCTATCCTGCGATGGTTTTCATGGGGGATGTCGGTTCGTTAGCATTGGGGGCAGGATTAGGCGTTTTAGCTATTTTAATTAGACAAGAACTAGTCTTAGCGATTATGGGCGGAATTTTTGTGATTGAAACTCTGTCCGTTATCATTCAAGTTATTTCATTTAAAATGACAGGCAAGCGGGTATTTAAAATGGCTCCGATTCATCATCATTTTGAATTAAAAGGGTGGCCAGAACCGCGTATTATTGTCCGTTTTTGGATTATTACTTTTATTTTGGTCTTAATTGGTTTATCCAGTTTGAAATTAAGATAGTTATGCGATTAGCCGATGACCTCGTTTTAGACCAACTCCATGATTTTTTTGGGTTGCAGACTAAGCATTCAAAATTAATTATTGTTGGGTTGGGCGCAACAGGGTTGTCTGTGGCTCGTTTTTTAAGTCATTATTCGTTTGAATTTAAACTGATTGATAGCCGCCGTAATCCCCCGATGGCGGAACAATTGAGCCATGAATTACCTAATATTAACTTAATAACAGGCAATTTTGAGAATTTTGATTTTTCTGAGGCAACGCATTTAATCGTAAGTCCGGGAATTGCATTAACGCCTCAAATTAAATCGGCGTGTCTGAAGGGAGTCCGGCTTGTGAGTGATATAGACTTATTTGCGCTCTCGACAAATAGACCTATTATTGCGATTACAGGCTCCAATGGAAAAAGTACCGTGACCACGATGTTGGGCGAAATGGGGAATGCCGCAGGTAAAAAAACAAGGATGGGTGGAAATTTAGGTACGGCGGCGTTGGATTTATTGAATCAAGAGGCGGAACTTTATGTTTTGGAATTATCCAGCTTTCAACTTGAACGAACGTCTGCTTTAAAGGCGGTTGCGGCAACTGTTTTAAATTTGAGTGCCGATCATCTTGATCGTCATGAAACGTTTGAAAATTATTGCATTGAAAAAGAAAAAGTTTTTAAAGGTAACGGTATCATGGTGTTAAATGCAGATGATTCCAACGTAAAATCAATGCACAAACAAGCGCGTCGTTGTCTTTGGTTTGGTGTGCATCAGCCTTTGGGGTTTCATGTGGAAACGAAAGAAAATCAAGATTACCTTGTTTATAATAATGATTTTTTAATGCCTTGTCGTCATTTATCGTTGGAAGGTCAGCATAATATCGCCAATGCGTTAGCCGCGCTTGCATTAGGGTTTGCAGCGGGGTTAGCGATTAAGCCAATGTGCCAAGCGTTGGCCGGGTTTCAAGGGTTGGCGCATCGAATGCAGCAAGTGGCGATAATTAATGGCGTTAAGTGGGTTAATGATTCTAAAGCCACGAATATAGGGGCGTGTATCGCGGCGTTGGACGGTTACAAGGACAAGGTTATTTTACTCGCAGGAGGCGATGCAAAGGGCGCGGATATGAATGAGTTGCAAGCCAGTATTTATAAAAAGGTAAAAAATATCATTTTAATGGGGAAGGATGCAAATCTAATGGAATCTGCTTTAAATAACGGTATTCCTGTGTATCATGCTGATTCAATGGCGGCGGCGGTTTTGTATGCGGCTAATATTGCGTTTAGAGGCGATACGATTTTGCTTTCACCCGCTTGTGCGAGTTTAGATCAATATCAAAATTATCAACATCGAGGAAACTGTTTTATGACGGCAGTGAAGGCTTTGGAGACGGGTTAGTGGCTGAAAAAAGACAACGTAATACGACGGCCTCTCCTACTTATGTTGATTGGTTTTTATTTACGGTTACGCTTTCATTAATTGGAATCGGCTATGTGATGATGGTTTCATCCTCTTTACATTTGGGGGTGAAATTAACAGGGGATAGTTTTTATTACCCGATGAGGCAGTTGACCCATATTATTATTTCTTTTATTGTCATGTCGGTTGTTGTTTTTATTCCGATGAAAGTTTGGGAAAAATACGGCTCGGTTTTATTTATTTTTGGCTTGTTTTTACTGGTCTTAGTTCTGGTGCCAGGTTTAGGTGTTAAAGTCAACGGCAGTAGTCGTTGGCTATCCTTAATGGGCGTGAGAATACAAACCTCGGAGTTAATGAAATTTGCCTCGGTTATTTATGTATCAGGTTATGTTGTTCGTCATCAGGCCGTGGTTGAGACGGATTTTTTTGGTTTATTAAAACCGCTCCTCTTATTTTTATTGGCTTGTGTTTTATTATTATTAGAGCCAGATTTTGGTTCAGCAGTGGTATTATTAACCATTGCAATGTCCGTTATGTACCTAGGAGGGGCGCGATTATGGCAATTTGTTATTTTAATTACTGTAATTTCGGTATTGGCAAAAGAATTAATTTATAACTCCGCCTATCGTTTGGCTCGAATAACCAGTTTTTTAGATCCGTGGGCGGATGCTCAAGACACAGGGTTTCAATTAGTACAAGCTTTGATTGCTTTTGGACGAGGCGAGTATTTTGGTGTCGGTTTAGGGAGTGGTATTCAGAAAATATTTTATCTTCCCGAGGCGCATACGGATTTTTTATTTTCAGTCTTAGCCGAGGAGCTTGGGCTAACGGGTGTTTTAAGCGTTATCATTTTATATACCTTATTAATTTTAAGAGCGTTTATTATTGGCATTAAAGCAGAACAAATGAAATTGCGTTTTTCAGCTTTTGTGGCTTATGGCTTAGGCGTTTGGTTTGCCTTTCAATCGTTCATTAACATGGGGGTTAATATGGGAATGTTACCCACGAAAGGGCTTACCTTACCTTTTATGTCCTATGGCGGAGGAAGCATCATTGTCATGTGCGCTGCGATTGGGCTTTTATTTCGAATTCATTACGAAGTAATGAAGCAAGTGAGTCAACAAACCAAGAGAAATAAAAAATGGGACGACGAATAGTTATTATGGCAGGGGGGACAGGAGGTCATGTTTTTCCTGCTTTAGCGGTGGCCGAATATTTACGCGCAGAGGGTTGGTCTGTCAGTTGGTTAGGGACTCAAAAAGGCTTAGAGGCCCGCGTTGTTCCCGCACATCAGATTGAAATTGATTGGTTATCGGTTTCAGGATTGCGTGGAAAAGGACTTATCTTTAAATTTAAAAGCATTTTATTGTTAATTAAAGCATGCTGGCAGGCATTTACTTGTTTACGTCATCGAAAACCGCATGTGGTGTTAGGGATGGGAGGCTTTGTTGCAGGCCCAGGGGGATTGATGGCCAAGGTGTTGGGGATTCCTTTGGTTATTCATGAACAAAATCGTGTGGTTGGAACAACCAATAAATTATTATCAAAAATTGCAACGCGACGGTTAGAAGCATTTCCTGATAGTTTTTCGACTAAAGTAGCGGCTATCTTTACGGGGAACCCATTACGTCAAGATTTTATGAATTTAAAGCCTAGGCTGATAAAAAAAATGGGTGAGCCGTTAAAATTATTAGTGGTCGGCGGCAGTCAAGGGGCGCAAATTTTAAATGAAATAGTTCCTCAATCGACGGCTTTATTAGATAATATCACTGTAACTCACCAAACGGGGCTGGTGATGTTGGAATCGGTTGAATCACGTTATCAGGCGTTGGGCGTTACTGCTGAGGTTAAAGCCTTTATTGATGATATGCCGACAGCCTATCAATGGGCGGATTTAATGGTTTGTCGGGCAGGTGCGATGACGGTGAGTGAAGTGGCTGCCTGTGGATTACCCGCTATTTTTATTCCGTTACCTCAGGCCATTGATGACCATCAAACGGCCAATGCACGCTATTTAGCAGATGAGGGCGCGGCGTTGATTTTAACCCAAAAACAATTAACTGCGGCAAGTTTGGCGGCAGCAATTACAGAAATTTCTACTAATTTAGAGACGATGGCAAAACGATCAAAAAATAAAGCACGATTAGAGGCAACGAAAACGGTGGCCACCCTTTGTATTGAGGCAGCGAATTAATGAGTAATGTTGAAACACAAATCCCTACAAAAGCCTTGGGTAACATAGAAAATATTCATTTTGTCGGAATCGGCGGCACGGGGATGAGCGGAATTGCAGAAGTGTTATCTAATTTAGGGTATCAAGTGTCAGGGTCTGATATAAAGGAATCAGCTGCAACGCAACGCTTACAGAAACAAGGGGTTAAAATTTATATCGGTCATCATTCGACTCATATTAAAAATACCGATGTTGTTGTTGTTTCAACGGCGATAGATCGTAGTAATCCTGAAGTCGATAAAGCCTATCAACAGAGGATTCCAGTGATTCCGCGTGCTGAAATGTTAGCTGAATTGATGCGGTTTCGTTTTGGAATCGCGGTGGCAGGAACGCATGGAAAAACAACGACGACGAGTTTAGTGGCCAGTATTTTAGCCGAAGATGATTTAGACCCCACTTTTGTTATTGGAGGGCGTTTAAATAGTGTAGGAACGAATGCTAAATTAGGCTCAGGAAAATATTTAGTCGCCGAAGCCGATGAAAGTGATGCCTCATTTTTATATTTACAGCCAATGGTTGCGGTGGTTACAAATATAGATCAAGATCATTTGGAAACCTATGCGGGCAGTTTTGAACGTTTAAAGGAAACGTTTATTGAGTTTTTACACCATTTACCTTTTTATGGCATGGCGGTTATGTGTTTAGATGATGCGGGGGTGAAAGAAATCTTACCGAACGTGTCTAAACCTATTATAACTTATGGTGTTGATGAGCAAGCGGATGTACGTGCTGTAGAGATAAAGCAACAAGGCTTAACGACTTCGTTTAAAGTCCTATTTAGAGAGGATGGTTCTTCTTTGCAGGTCAGTTTAAACATGCCGGGGTGGCATAATATGTTAAATGCTTTGGGGGCGATTGCCATTGCTAGGCATTTAAAAGTAAAGGATAACGCAATTACTCAAAGTCTTTCAACCTTTAAAGGCATTGACCGACGTTTTCAATTGCAAGGTGATATTGCGATGGGGGAGGGCATTATTACCCTTGTTGATGATTATGGACATCATCCACGCGAAGTAGCCGCTATGATGGATGCCTTGCGTCAAACATGGCCAACTAGACGGGCGGTGGTGATTTTTCAACCCCATCGATATACGCGAACCCGTGATTTATTTGAAGATTTTGTTGATGCCTTATCGACAGCGGATGTGTTGATTTTATTAGATATTTATTCAGCGGGGGAAGCGGTGATTATGAGTGCGGATGGTACGACGCTTTGTCGCGCTATTCGGACGCGTGGGCAAGTGGATCCTGTCTTTGTAAAAAATACCGATGATTTAGTCTCAATTTTAACAGGGATTGTTCAAAAAAATGACGTTATTTTAACTATGGGTGCAGGCAATGTCGGACAAATTGCAAGTACCTTACCTGATGAATTGGCGAACGCTTTAAACCGATGAATGAACGTTTAGAAACAACCGGTAAATTATTGTTAAATGAAAAAATGGCTAAATATACGAGTTGGCGTGTGGGTGGAAACGCTGAAAAAATGTATTTTCCTCATGACAAAGACGATTTAATTAACTTTATTCGTAAATTACCCCAAGATAGCGCGATTTTTTGGTTAGGGCTGGGTAGTAACCTCTTAGTTCGTGATGGTGGAATTTCGGGGGTGGTTATTAATACACGGGGCCGTTTAAAAAAAATGTATCTGCTTGATGAGGGGCGTATTTATGTTGAATCGGGGGTTCCTTGTGCGCGTGTTGCTCGTTTTTGTGTTGATAACGGCTTAATGGGCGCTGAATTCTTAGCAGGCATTCCAGGAACAATGGGCGGAGCCTTAAAAATGAATGCAGGGGCTTTCGGGAGTGAGACTTGGGAAATCGTTGCACGTACCGAAATGTTAAATCGTGACGGCGTGACCTCTTGGCGAAAAGCTGATGAATTTGAAGTCAGTTATCGAACTGTTAAAAACCTAAAGGATTCGTGGTTTTTAGCCACAGAATTACAATTGAATCCTGGGGATACTTCAAATAGCTTAGAAAACATTAAAGGTTTTATGGAAAATCGTTCGGCAACTCAGCCCATTAATCTACCGAGTTGTGGGTCGGTTTTTAAGAATCCTGAAGGGGATTATGCCGCGAGATTAATTGAAAAAACAGGTTTAAAAGGTTATTGCATTGGGGGCGCGTGTGTTTCTGAAAAACATGCTAATTTTATTGTTAATATAGAGCACGCGACTGCGGCTAATATTGAAGCCTTAATTGATTATGTTCAATGTCAGGTAGAGCTGGAACAGGGGATCCGCTTGCAAACAGAGGTTTGTAAGGTGGGAGTCAGTTTATGAAACCGTTAATGATTGATGATCCTGCTAAATTTGGTCGTGTTGCGGTCGTAATGGGGGGCTGTTCAGCAGAAAGAGCGGTTTCTATCAAGAGTGGGACGGCGGTATTTAATGCGTTAAAACGTAAAAATGTCGATGTGGTCGCCATTAATGTAGATGATAATCCTTTTTTGGCATTAGAGGGTCAAAAGATAACACGAGTTTTCAATAGTATTCATGGACGAGGCGGTGAAGATGGGATTTTGCAAGCCGCATTAGACGTGATGAAACTACCTTACACGGGAAGTGGGGTGATGGCTTCGGCTTTGACAATGGATAAATTGAAAACCAAATTATGTTGGCGGGGCTTAGGTTTACCAACGCCTGAATGGTTTTTATTAAAATCTTTGGATGAGATTGATGCGTGTATTCAAAAATTAGGGTTTCCGATGATGGTGAAGCCCATCTTAGAAGGATCTAGCCTTGGAATGAATAAAGTAAATACCTCGCAACAATTAGTCGATGCTTTTAAGGAGGCATCTCAATATAAGTGTGACGTTTATGCTGAAAGCTGGGTACAAGGTAATGAATATACTGTGGGTGTTTTAAAGGGGGAAGCGTTACCCGTGATTAGACTGGAAACAACGCATGATTTTTACGATTATCAGGCAAAATATGAGTCGAATACAACGGCTTATCATTGCCCTTGTGGTTTAGATTTTAAACAAGAAAAAAACTTGCAACAATTAGCTTTAGAGGCTTCTGAGGGTGTGGGTGTCGTGGGATGGGGACGTGTTGATGTTTTTATAGATCAAAATAATACCCCTCAATTAATTGAAGTTAATACGGTTCCTGGGATGACGGATCATAGTTTAGTCCCGATGGCCGCTAAAAAAGTTGGAATAGATTTTGATGACTTAGTTTGGCGGATTTTAGAAACCAGTTTGAATTAATTTTTTTGCTATTTTAATTAATGATGATGAAATACATAAATTTAAAATGGCTAGCGATTAGCGTGTTCATTATCGGGGGAGCTTGGGCGGGTTGGAACGAATTAAAGGCGCAAGGAGCTGATTTACTGCCAATTAAATATGTTAGAATAGCAGGAATTTACCAACATATTGTTAAAGATGATATAAAGCAGGCGTTACTTAAACAAGTTTTGACGGGTTTTTTAAATGCGGATATGCAGGCCATTCAAATTGAATTATTGGATTTACCCTGGATTGCTCAAGTTAAAGTTAGGCGTATATGGCCTGATACCATTGAAGTTAAAATATATGAACAATATCCTATTGCCCGTTGGGGAGATATAGGGTTATTAAATGAAGACGGGGATTTATTTATTCCTGATAATTTAGCAAAATTTAATAAATTACCTTTACTGAAAGGACCTGAAGGCTTAGAAAAAAAATTAATGCCAATGATGAAACGTTTACAAGGGCTTTTAGCGCAACAGTCACTGGTGTTACAGACATTTAATGTCAATGATCGCCGTGCATGGGATTTACGGTTATCGAATGGATTAAAATTAAGATTAGGGCAAAAAAACCCGCTTAAAAAATTGAATCGCTTCTTGATAACGTTACCTATATTGAAAAAAAATCAAAGAAGAGCCATTGAAAAAGTAGATTTAAGATACTCTAATGGTTATGCTGTTACATGGAAATAAGCTCGCTAGCTGGAATCTAAAATCTATTTATATAGAATAGTCGAAATAAAAATAAATTCAAAAAATAAGGGGGAATAATGTATCCTATATTTAATGGTTTCTGCGTTTTTATTTCTATATGTTGATGTTATAACTAAGGAAAATGATAATAATGATTATTTAAAATTGTAATTTGGCTTAAGAGAAAAAGATAGGTTGAAACATTTTTATAACGTATGGGGTCGCGTTTTTAGTTGATGTTTTAATTAAATTATTGGAAATAGTCGTATTTGTGTAATTATTTATAAGTATAAAACCTGATGGTTTATATAATTAACCTAATAAGTGTATTGTGGCGTTTGGGTATTTAATCAGCGGAATGCGTTGATTAAAAATCATTATGAAATGCATTTATAGTTTCTAAACTATTTCACTGTAGGACACAATTTAAACCCTGATTGATCGTAAAGCAACTAAATTTTAGTGGGCAATAAAAATTGTCTGAACATCATTAAATATAATTGGCAAATAATCAATACTTAAAATGAGTATGCACAATGGCAAAAAAAACAGAGCGTAGTATTGTTGTAGGATTAGATATAGGGACATCAAAAGTTGCCGCTATCGTGGGTGAATATGATTATGAAGATGATCTTGAAATTATTGGAATAGGAACCGCTCCCTCGCGTGGGTTAAAAAAAGGCGTAGTGGTTAACTTAGAGTCAACCGTTCATTCAATACAACGGGCTGTTGAAGAGGCTGAGTTAATGGCAGGCTGCCAAATTCAATCTGTTTTTGCAGGGATTGCGGGGAGTCATATTAAAAGTCTTAATTCTCACGGAATTGTTGCTATCCGCGATAAAGAAGTGAGACAGCATGATATAGATCGTGTGATTGATTCGGCGAGAGCTGTGGCTATTCCAGCCGATCAAAAAATATTACATATCTTGCCTCAAGAGTTTGTAATTGATCAGCAAGATGGAATTAAAGAGCCGATTGGAATGTCGGGGATTCGTTTAGAGGCGAAAGTTCACATGGTCACAGGCAGTGTGAGTGCGGCTCAAAATATTATAAAATGTATTCGTCGTTGTGGCTTAGATGTCGATGATATTGTTTTAGAGCAATTAGCCTCATGTACCTCAGTTTTAACTGAAGATGAAAAAGAATTAGGGGTTTTATTATGTGATATAGGTGGTGGAACAACCGATATTGCTATTTTTACGGATGGCGCAATAAAACATACCGCCGTGATTCCTATTGCAGGCGATCAGGTGACCAATGATATTGCCGTTGCTTTACGAACCCCGACTAAAAATGCGGAACAAATAAAATGTCAATATGCCTGCGCATTGACAGAAATGACAAGTAATGAAGACATTCTTGAAGTGGCTAGTATTGGCGAAAGATCAGCGCGTGAAATTTCAGTTAGACATTTATCTGAAGTGGTTGAACCCCGTTATGAGGAACTACTCTTGTTGGTACAGGCTGAATTAAGGCGAAGTGGTTACGAAGATTTAATTACTGCAGGTCTTGTCTTAACAGGGGGAAGTTCAAAAGTAAAAGGACTGACTGAATTAGCCGAATCAATTTTTCATATTCCTGTCCGTGTTGGAATGCCTCAACATGTTGCGGGGTTAACTGATGTGGTACAAAACCCAATTTACTCAACAGGTGTGGGTTTATTACTTTATGGGCGTGAACATCATGGTGGTTTTGATAAAAGAGGCGAGGAGTCTTCTGGATTGTTATCAATGATCAAAAATTGGTTTCAGGGCAACTTTTAAAAATTTATAAGGCTTTATTTAGGGGCGGTAAAATGAAATACGAACTAGTCGATGCAAGCAATGAGAATGCTATCATCAAGGTTATTGGTATTGGAGGCGGTGGGGGTAATGCGGTTAATCACATGGTGGATAGTAGTATTGATGGCGTACAGTTTATTTGTGCTAATACCGATGCGCAAGCACTAAGACGTTTAAATGTCGATACGGTGGTACAGATAGGTATTGAGCTTACAAATGGACTTGGAGCAGGGACTCGCCCCGAAGTAGGTAAAAAAGCCGCCGAAGAGAATTCAGAACGTCTCAAAGAAGTTATTGAAGGCGCAGATATGGTTTTTTTAACCGCAGGAATGGGCGGCGGCACAGGAACAGGGGCTATTTCAGTCATTGCTCAAATCGCCAAAGAACTCGGAGTTCTAACTGTTGCTGTCGTAACAAAACCATTTGATTTTGAAGGAAAAAAGAAAATTTTAGTGGCAGAAGAGGGCATTAAAGTATTAGAAGAGCATGTTGATTCTTTAATTATTATTCCTAATCAAAAATTATTACCTGTTTTAGGTAATAATCTTTCTTTAGTCAATGCGTTTAAAGCCGCTAATGATGTATTGCTTGATGCCGTACAGGGGATCACTGAATTAATAACCCATCCAGGACTCATTAACGTTGATTTTGCCGATGTAGAAACGGTGATGACTAATATGGGAACAGCTATCATGGGATCAGGTTCCGCATCGGGTGAAAATCGTGCGAGAGAAGCGGCAGAAAAAGCGATAGCCTGTCCTTTATTAGAGGATATTAGTCTACAAGGCGCGAAAGGAATTTTAGTGAATATTACGGCTTCCGACATGGACTTAACTGAATTTAATGAAGTCGGTAATATTATGCACTCATTTGCCTCAGATGATGCGGATATGAAAATTGGAACGGCCATTAATTCTGAAATGGGCGATGAAATTAAAGTAACCGTGGTCGCAACGGGGATGGGAAGTGAGGATCGAGTGATGGTAGATCCTGTTAAATTAGTTCAAAAAGCGGCAGTCGGTGATGTTAGCTACGATGTTTTAGATAGACCGACGATTCTTCGCAATAAGACAACAGAAACCAAAGAAACACGGTTTGGCGCACAACCTCAAAAGAACGGTGATATGGATTTGGATTATCTGGATATTCCTGCTTTTTTACGTAGACAAGCCGATTAAAACGTATCGTTAGCTGACTTAACACATTTATATTTATGATAAAACAACAAACATTAAAAAATACGATTAGAGCCACAGGTGTGGGTTTACATACCGGTGATAAGGTTTATCTGACCTTACACCCCGCGGAGGTTAATACGGGAATTTGCTTTCGACGAGTAGATTTAACACCGCCTGTGACTATTCAGGCAACCCCTGAGAATGTGGGTGAAACACTGCTGTCAACCACCTTAGTGCAAAATGAAATAAAAATATCGACCGTTGAGCATTTGCTATCAGCATTAGCAGGCTTAGGCATTGATAATGCGATTATTGATGTCAGTTCGGCAGAAGTGCCTATTATGGATGGAAGTGCAGGCCCTTTTGTTTTTTTGATTCAATCAGCGGGAATTACTGAACAAAACGCGCCTAAGAAATATATTCGTATAAAGCGTATTATTCGAGTCAGTGAGGGGGATAAATGGGCAGAATTTGAACCGCTTGAAAGTTTTAAAGTCTCTTTTACGATTGATTTTGAACACCCAGCCTTTGCGGATCATTTAAAAATGGCAACCATGGATTTCTCATCAACGACGTTTGTTAAAGAAGTGAGTCGCGCTAGAACCTTTGGTTTTATGAAAGATATTGAATTTTTAAGAGAAAATAACTTAGCACTAGGGGGAAGTCTTGATAATGCCATTATTATTGATGATGACAAAGTTTTAAATGAAGGGGGGTTACGTTATGCCGATGAATTTGTTAAACATAAAATTTTAGATGCCATTGGTGATTTATATTTATTGGGTCATAGTTTAATTGGACACTTTAAAGGGTATAAATCAGGGCATACCTTAAATAATAAATTGTTACGGGCTTTATTAGCAAATGAAGATGCTTGGGAAATGGTCACGTTTGAAAATGGAGAAAAAGCCTCTATTTATTTTTCACAGCCCCCACCCGTTACGGAATAATAAGACGCTTATGCGTTAGTTTTAGGGAGTAATTTTTTTAACGTTTGGCTTAAGTTCACTAAAGATTGCTTTAATTTTTTATCATGAATGGATTCGCTGCAATAATCTAACAGTTCAATATTACGCTTAGAGGGTGTTTTTTTTAAACTGTGCTGGTTTTTTTTTGGCTTATGAATTGATGGAATTAGTTGAATTTTTAGACTACTGATTTGGGTTATTTTGGCATTAACGATCGCCTCTAACATCGCCTGTTGATAAAAGCGTAATTGGGAAGACCACGCGGCAGAATCGGTATAAATATGGAGTTTTTTGTTTAAAACCACACAATATAAAAGGTGTTTAGCCATTAAATCGGGTAAGGGTTTTTTGACTAACATGAGCAGGTGATTCTGTTGATTTATCTTACGTTGGTAATTGGCTAAAATACGGTTATTGTAAGTCTTTATCGTTTTAAAATGCTCTTTTTTAGGGGCTATCATAGATTTTAACGTTATTTTTATTGAAAAATGATTCGGCTTAAAAAACGTTGATGTTTTAAGTTTAAAAGGCAATATAAACAGGTTAACATCAAATAAATATAACCCTATCTACTGCTAGTTGAAGACTTATGCTATTATGGGCGGTTTTAAATTAATTGGAGAACTGTGATGGCAAAAGAAGATCAGATAGAAATGGAAGGTAAAGTAATTGATACCTTACCTAATACCATGTTTCGGGTTGAACTTGAAAATGGACACGTGGTTACCGCACATATTTCTGGAAAAATGCGTAAGCATTATATTCGTATTTTAACGGGTGATAAAGTAAAAGTAGAAATGACCCCTTATGATTTATCAAAGGGGCGGATTACTTTTCGTATGCGCTAATCTTATTATCCATAGAAGAATAGCGCATTTTATTAGGGATCGTTTAATTTTTCTCGGTGATACTTAAACTTTTACTTTCAATCGCAAAGCAAAGTTTTTTGTTTTCGATAAAAATACGAACATGACCGCCCTGTGCAAGTTTTCCGAATAATAAATCATTGGCGAGTGGCTTTTTAATTGTTTCTTGAATTAAACGAGCCATCGGTCTTGCTCCCATTTTGGGGTCGCACCCATTTTCTGCTAACCATAAACGTGCATCTGCAGTCAGTGCAAGGGTTACATGCTTTTCATCTAATAATGCTTCCAATTCAAAAATAAATTTATCGACAACATTACCTACGATTAGTATATCCAGTGCCTTGAACTGGACAATCGCATCTAAACGATTACGAAATTCAGGTGAAAAACTTTTTTCGATGGCTTTCAAATTGTCAGTGGCATGATTTTGTTGTGTAAAGCCAATTGATGCACGACTGCCTTCGGCTGCCCCTGCATTGGTCGTCATGACGAGAATAATATTTCTAAAATCAGCTTTACGTCCATTATTATCGGTTAAGGTTCCATGATCCATAACTTGTAATAATAAATTAAAAACATCAGGATGGGCTTTTTCAATTTCATCCAGTAGTAAGACGGCATGAGGATTTTTGGTGACTTTCTCGGTTAATAACCCTCCTTGATCAAACCCGACATACCCTGGGGGCGCGCCGATTAAACGGGAAACGGTATGGCTTTCCATATATTCAGACATATCAAAGCGAATTAATTCAACCCCAAGTACTTTAGCCAGTTGTCGTGTAACTTCTGTTTTCCCTACGCCTGTGGGGCCTGCAAATAAAAATGAGCCAATGGTTTTGGATTTATCACGCAACCCCGCACGTGATAGTTTAATTGCCGAGGCTAATGAGTTAATCGCTTCATCTTGACCAAAGACTAGCATTTTTAGATTTTTTTCTAAATTCTCTAGGGTCTTTTTATCTTTTGTTGAAACAGATTTTTCAGGGATGCGGGCAATTTTTGCAATAATCTCTTCAATTTCGGCGGAATTAATGGTTTCTTTACGTTGAGATTTATCGGTAATGCGTTGCTTTGCACCCGCTTCATCAATCACATCGATGGCTTTGTCAGGTAAAAAACGATCTGTAATAAAGCGTTCTGATAATTCAGCCGCCGACTGTAAGGCTTCATCACTGTATTTTATTTGATGATGGGCTTCAAAACGAAATTTTAATCCTTGTAAAATTTGAAAAGTTTCTTCTACAGACGGTTCAATAATATCAATTTTTTGGAAACGGCGTGCCAGTGCATGATCTTTTTCAAAAATACTACGGTATTCCTGATAAGTCGTGGAGCCTATACAGCGTAGCTGGCCTGAAGCAAGCATCGGTTTAATTAAGTTAGAGGCATCCATAACCCCGCCAGAGGCAGAACCTGCGCCAATAATAGTATGGATTTCATCAATAAACAAAATAGATTCAGGCTGTTTTTTGAGTTGATTCATTAAGGCTTTTAAGCGTTTTTCAAAATCCCCTCGGTATTTTGTTCCAGCAACTAATGCGCCTAAATCTAACGAATAAATAATATTATCGTTTAAAATTTGAGGAACTTCACCCTCTACAATTCGTTTGGCTAAGCCTTCGGCAATAGCCGTTTTACCGACACCTGCTTCACCGACTAAAAGCGGATTATTTTTACGGCGGCGGCAGAGGGTTTGAATGGTTCGTTCAATTTCAAGTTCTCGCCCAATTAAAGGGTCGATTCTATCTTTCTTGGCCTCTTCATTCAGATTAAGGGTGTATTTTTCTAAGGGGTTGTTAGCCGATTGTTCCGTCTCTTTGTTCGCGTTAGTTTTTTCTATATTTTCATTTTCTTCTTGCTCAATTTTTGAAATGCCGTGAGCTAAGTAATTAACCACGTCTAATCGAGTAATATCTTGTTTTTTTAGCAAAAAAACCGAATGAGATTCTTGCTCGCTAAAGAGAGCGACAAAAATATTTTCACCCGAGACTTCTTTTTTATCAGAGGCTTGGACATGAAAAACAGCCCGTTGTAAAACCCGTTGAAAACCTAAAGTGGGTTGGGTTTCACGGTCTATTTCTGCGGGAATTAAAGAAATGGTATCCTTAATATATTGAGTTAACTCATCCGCTAACATGGGTATATCGCAAGCACAGGATTTTAAAATGGGCTCAACTGAAGGGGTTGTTAATAAAGCCAATAATAAATGTTCAACGGTAATAAACTCATGGCGCAAGCTATGAGCGGTTGTAAAGGCTTGATTTAACGTAACTTCTATTTCTCTACTTAACATTTTAATTTTCCTCGTTTACGCTTTTTCCATGGAACACATTAAAGGGTGATGATTCTCACGCGAGTATTCGTTTACAAAATGAACTTTAGTTTCGGCCACATCCTTAGAAAAGGTTCCACAAACGCCGACACCATCGTGATGAACTTGTAACATAACTAGGGTGGCTTTTTCAAAATCTAAATTGAAAAAATCGGTTAAAATTTCAACAACAAAGTCCATGGGGGTAAAATCATCATTTAATAACAAGACCTTATACAAAGGGGGGCGTTTTAATTGTGGTTTACTTTCTTGAATGGCTAGATCACCATCATCATCAAAAGGGTTGCTATTTGACATTGCTCTCATAATTATTAGATTAATAAACATCATTACACCTTACCATAATGCTAAATGTAATAAATTTCAATCTTTAGACACATAATTGTTATAAATCAAGTAAAATGACGCGTTTTTGCGATTAACCTTTGCTATGATTTGGAAACCTCATGTCACCGTTGCCGCCGTTATTGAAAACCAGCAACGATTTTTATTAGTTGAAGAACAGGTATCCTCTGGACTTGCTTTTAATCAACCCGCAGGTCATTTAGAAGAAGGGGAAACGCTTATTGAAGCGATTAAACGTGAAGTACTCGAAGAAACCGCATGGCAATTTGAACCTGAGAAACTGATGTCTATTCAACTTTGGCGAAAAAATTCAGAGGCCGACAGTTTTCTAAGAGTCTGTTTTTCAGGTAACGTTCATAGTCATAATCGTGAACAATGTTTGGATGAGGGGATTGTTCAAACGCATTGGTTAACGCGTGATGAAGTGGCTGAAAAAGCCTCTTTATTGCGCAGTTCTTTAGTTTTAGAGTCCATTGATGAGTATCTTGAAGGACATTTTTATCCCCTTTCATTAGTGAGGTCTCGTTTAGGATTATGAATAAAAAAAATATCATTGTGGGTATGTCGGGGGGGGTTGATTCTTCGGTGACAGCCTTGGTTTTATTAGAACAAGGTCATCAGGTGACTGGTTTGTTCATGAAAAACTGGGAAGAAGATGATGGCACTGATTATTGTACCGCACTGGAAGATTTAGCCGATGCTCAACAAGTTTGTGATAAATTAGGCATTGAATTAAAAACGGTTAATTTTGCGGCTGAATATTGGGATGAGGTTTTTGAAGTTTTTTTATCTGAATTCAAATTAGGGCGTACGCCTAATCCTGATATTTTGTGCAATAAACATGTTAAGTTTAAAGCCTTTTTAAATTATGCGATTGATGATTTAGGGGCTGAATATATTGCTACGGGGCATTATGCCCGTGTGGGTTTTCAAGCTAATTATCATCAATTATTAAAAGGCTTAGACCCGAATAAGGAACAAAGTTATTTTTTATATACGTTAGGGCAAAAAGCCTTATCTAAGACCTTATTTCCCATTGGTGCCATGATGAAGCCTGAATTGCGTGCTTTGGCGAAAAAAGCTGGGTTTGATAATTATAAAAAGAAAGACAGTACTGGCATTTGTTTTATTGGTGAGCGTAAGTTTAAAGAATTTTTACAACGCTATTTACCGACACAAGCCGGTGAAATGCGAACGCCTGAAGGTCAATTCATTGGTAAGCATCACGGGTTGATGTATTACACACTAGGACAGCGACAAGGATTAGGGATTGGTGGGGTTAAAAATGCCCCTGATGAGCCTTGGTATGTTTTAGAAAAAGACTTAGCTACTAATATTCTAATCGTGGGGCAAGGGCATGAACACCCTTTGATGCTGCATAATTCCTTGGAAGCGGGGCAGTTAGATTGGTGTGATAATCAACCTTTAACTGAGGCAAAACAATGCCATGCTAAAACTCGTTATCGTCAGCAAGACCAAGCCTGTTATTTAGAGCCTTTAGAAAATAATCGCTGTCGTGCTACGTTTGAACACCCTCAACGGGCAATTACGCCTGGGCAGTCTGTGGTTTTTTATCAAGGTGATGTTTGTCTCGGAGGCGGTGTTATTGAATCTAAAGCGAATGTATAACGTTTTAGGGGATAAAATAAAAATGTCTTACCGTTAAATTTAAACTAACGTTTACCGAACGGCCTAAATTTTTAGCAGTTTTGTCATCGATTATTGGACAATACAGTCATAATAAATAAAAATAGATTATAATAATCAAATACTAATACGGAAAATTATAAAAATATGTTAAAACGACCTACCCCCTTAGTTTTATTAATTCTTGATGGCTTTGGACATAGAGAAGAACACGATCATAATGCGATTGCAGCCGCTAAAACACCTTTTTGGGATCAATTACAACAAACTAACCCTAAAACGTTATTAGATTGCGCAGGGGCTTTAGTCGGATTACCTGAAGGTCAAATGGGAAATTCTGAAGTAGGGCATTTACATATCGGCAGTGGGCGTTTTGTTTTTCAAGATTTACCTAAAATAAATAATGCGATTGAAGACGGTTGTTTTTTTGATAATAAAGTCTTGCAAACAGCGGTTGATAAAGCTTTAGAAAATGATAAAGCCCTGCATATATTAGGCTTGCTCTCCCCAGGCGGCGTTCATAGTCATGAAAAGCAAATTGCTGGCATGATTGAATTGGCGGCTAAACGAGGCTTAAAAAAGATTTATTTACACGCCTTTTTAGATGGACGTGATGTGGCTCCTAAAAGTGCAGCAAGTTCGATTGCCTTTATTGAAGAAACGTTTAAAGCCTTGGGTGTGGGGAAAATAGTTTCATTAACAGGGCGTTTTTATGCGATGGATAGAGATAACCGCTGGGAACGCGTGCAACCTGCTTATAATTTAATTGCTAAAGGTGAAAGTGAATTTACCGCTAAAACAGCTTTAGAGGCATTGGACGCGGCTTATCAACGCGATGAAAGCGATGAATTCGTACAAGCCACGGCGATTGGTGAAAATGCAATAGCATTGGATTCACAGGATTCAATCGTGTTTATGAATTTTAGAGCCGATCGTGCGCGTGAGATTTCCAGAGCCTTAACTCAAACAGATTTTTCTGAATTTGAACGAGGATGTGAACCCCATACAGGGCATTTTGCAACCTTAACTAAATATCACCAAGATTTCCCTTATCCTGTGGCTTATCCTCCAACGGATATAGAAAATGGATTAGGCGAAGTCTTAGCGAATGCGGGGCGAACACAATTACGCTTAGCGGAAACTGAAAAATATGCCCATGTTACTTTTTTCTTAAATGGAGGGCGTGATGAACCTTTTGAAGGAGAAAAGCGTATTTTAGTCCCGTCTCCACAGGTAAAAACTTACGACTTACAGCCAGAAATGAATGCGCCTGAAGTGACCGATCATTTAGTTGATTCAATTAAATCAGGTGACTTTGACATCATTATTTGTAACTATGCAAATTGCGATATGGTGGGACACACGGGGGTTTGGGATGCAGCCTTAAAAGCAGTTGAAACGATTGATCACTGTTTAGAGCGTGTTGTGAATGCACTCAACGAGGTTGATGGACAAATGTTAATTACCGCCGATCACGGTAATATTGAACAAATGATAAATGCTGAAACGGAGCAGGCGCATACGGCTCATACGATTAATAAAGTCCCTTTACTTTATGTCGGGGGAAAACAAGGCTTGAGTCATGGCGGCGGATTATCCGACTTAGCCCCGACCTTATTGGCTATTTTAGGGGTTAAGCAACCTGATGAAATGACAGGTCGTTCCTTGTTAGCTGATTAAAGCAATGCACTTCTTTTTAATCGTTGCTTTTTTTATTATCAGTGGTCATTTGCCGTTGTCGGCGAATGAGAAAATAGAAAAGCTGAATGAATTACAAACAGATATTAAAGATGTTAATCAAACTATAGAACAGATCTCTGTTAAGCGAACGCATTTATCAAATAAGTTAGGCCAGATTGAAAAACAATATGGAAAAACGACTAATTTACTTAAATCATTGACACAAAAAATTGATGGTAAACGGCGACGATTAAAAGAAATTAATAAAGAAATAAGTATAAGACAAAAAAAGCTTGATATTGAAAATCATGAGTTAAATGGTCAGCTTAAAGCTACTCATATTATGGGAAAAAGAGAAAAGCTAAAGTTATTGCTCAACCAGCAAGACCCTGCCTTAGCCAGTCGAATGATGATGTATTATCATTATTTAAATAAGGCGCGACTAACAAAATTGATTACGTTAAAAAAGCATATTGCTGTGTTGGAGCAGCTAGGGCAAGAAAGAAAACAAGAAAAAAAACAGTTACAAAAAACATCAAGTGTTAAAAAAAACCAGCAAAATAAATTAATTAAAACCAAGCGTCAGCGTCAACATTTATTATCTTTATTGGATGAAGATATGAGTTTAAAATCACAACAACTAACGCAATTAAAAGGTAATGAAAAACAATTGCGTGATTTAATTGTTTCATTAGGTCGAGGAGGAGAGCCTGTCATGAGTCAACATGACGCTGAGACACTTCTTGTTAAGACGGATAAGCCGAAAAAAATAAAAGCTAAACAGAAAATGCTTGCTTATACGCAGTCGGGTTTGTCTTTTCGGAAGCTAAAAGGAAAATTACCGTGGCCTTTAAAAGGTAAGGTTGTGAAAAAATTTGGAAGTAGGCGTGATGACGGGCGTTGGGACGGCTTTTTAATTTCAGCAAAAGAAGGCGCGAGTATTCATGCGATTACGGATGGGCAGGTTATTTATGCAGACTGGTTGCGAGGTTATGGATTGTTGGTTATTATTGATCATGGTTCGGGTTATATGAGTTTATATGCGTTTAATCAAAGTCTTAATAAAAAAGTTGGCGATAAAGTGAAGACTGGAATGGTTATTGCCTCGGTTGGGAAAAGTGGGGGGCGTAGTCAGGCAGGACTTTATTTTGGGGTTCGATTTCAAGGGAAATCAATTAATCCTGCCCGTTGGTGTCAAAAAATACGAAGCGGTTATGTCGGGTAAAAAAGTATTTTTTACCTCAATAAATTTGAATTTAAAAAACTAATCATTAACGATTAATTTTAGGAAACTAGAAAGCAAATGCTTAAAAAGAAAAATATATTAATTTTATCCCTTGGCTTTTCTTTAGGGGTTTTTGTTGCAACCAGCAGCAATGTGCTGGCTGAACGTAGCGAAGATAGCGTTATTCAAGAGGCTTTGCCGTATGATGAATTACGTGCGTTTACAGAAATATTCGGACGTATAAAAAGAGATTATGTTGAACCTGTTGCGGATAAAAAATTATTGGAAGATGCGATTAGAGGCATGTTAACAGGCTTAGACCCTCATTCAGCTTATCTTGATATTGAGGATTATAAGGAATTAAGAGAAGGAACAAGTGGGCAGTTTGGTGGGTTAGGGATTGAAGTAACGATGGAAAATGGGTTTGTTAAAGTCGTTTCACCGATTGATGATACCCCCGCTCAACGTGCAGGTTTACAGGCGGGTGATTTAATTGTCAAATTAGATGAGCAACCTGTCAAAGGGATGTCACTAGGGGATGCGGTCAAAATAATGCGCGGGGATCCTGGTGAAGATATTTCATTAACCATTATCCGAGAAGGTGCCGATGCACCGATTGTTACGGTGGTGACACGCGACATTATTAAAGTTAAAAGTGTTAAAAGTCGTTTGCTAGAGAAAAATTACGGTTATTTGCGAATTAGTAGTTTTCAATCAAGAACCGGTGAAAATTTATCCGAAGCCATTAATGATTTAATTGAAGAAAATGAAGGAAAATTAAATGGATTAGTATTGGATTTACGTAATAATCCAGGTGGCGTTTTACAGGCGGCTGTAGACGTTAGTGATGCTTTTTTAGATGAGGGTTTAATTGTTTATACGGAAGGGCGGATTAAAAACTCACAAATGCGTTTTAATGCGGAAAGAGGGGATGTGATTGATAAAGCTCCTTTAGTTGTCTTGGTTAATGGAGGATCAGCATCCGCCTCTGAAATTGTTGCAGGCGCATTGCAAGACCATAAACGTGCGGTTATTATGGGGGAAAAATCCTTTGGAAAAGGCTCAGTACAAACTATTTTACCCACCAGTAGTGGTGCGGCGGTTAAATTAACCACAGCGCGTTATTTCACACCGTTAGGTCGTTCAATTCAAGCGGAAGGGATTGAGCCTGATATTCCTTTGAAGAAGCTTAAATTAGAATCCTTAAAGCCCTCTAATTTTGAATCTATTAAAGAAGCTGATTTATCAGGCCATTTAGATAAGGGCGAACGTGAGACAAAATCAACGTCTAAAAAAGTAGAGGATAAAAAAACGCTTAAAAAAGAAACTAAGGATGGCTCATCCTCTGAAGAAATACGTGATTATGCGTTACATGAAGCTTTAAATTTATTGAAAGCAATTAGTATTCTTAAGCCATAAAATTATCAGGCACTCCTTTGTCGTAAAGACGTGAATCATCACGTCTTTACGTTACAATGATTAACCTAAATCATTAATATCTCTTAAATAATAACCGCTCATAATCGTTGTGAGGTTATCTCTCCCTTTTTATCATTTTAAAATTACTCTATGTCCGAAGATTTTTACCCCTCGGGTGACTTAGACGTTGCCGCGCTTAAAGTTCCTCCCAATTCTATTCAGGCAGAACAATCTGTTTTAGGCGGGTTAATGTTAGATAATCAAACGTGGGATTCCGTTGCTGATAAGTTAACTGAAATAGATTTTTATCGTAGAGATCATCGGTTAATTTTTAAGTCCATTGCACGGCTAGCCGAACGACAAGATCCTTTCGATGTAGTGACGCTTTCAGAAGTGCTGGAGACAACCCATCAATTAGCCGAAGTAGGTGGACTTGCGTATTTGGGAATGTTGGTCAAAGATACGCCCAGTGCAGCGAATATAGCCGCTTATGCCGCTATTGTTCGTGATCGCTCTATTTTACGACAACTCATTCACGTAGGAACCGATATTTCTGATTCCGCCTTTTCACCTGACGGGCGAGAAACGGCTGAATTGTTGGAAAATGCGGAACGTAATGTCTTTAAAATTGCGGAGCAACGTCAAAAAGGGCAGGGGGGGTTTGAGCCGATTAAATCATTGTTAGCCT
Organism: Methylococcales bacterium; assembly: GCA_030949405.1. Classification (NCBI taxonomy): domain Bacteria; kingdom Pseudomonadati; phylum Pseudomonadota; class Gammaproteobacteria; order Methylococcales; species Methylococcales bacterium. The sequence continues at coordinate 1,792,099 of JAUZSN010000002.1, forward strand.
CAGCGGTTGATAAAATCGAAACCTTATTTGAACAAGAGGGCAATATTACGGGGGCGGCAACGGGGTTTACGGATTTTGATGAGAAAACGTCAGGATTGCAACCGGGGGATTTAATTATTGTTGCAGGTCGTCCGTCGATGGGAAAGTGTTTTGCTAAAGGAACGAACGTTTTATTATTTTCAGGTGAGGTTAAATCTATTGAGAATATAAAACTTGGCGATGTGTTAATGGGGGATGATTCAACCCCTAGAAAAGTACTTTCTCTCGCACAAGGTCGAGAAAATATGTATTGGGTTAGACAAAACAAGGCAATGGATTACTGCGTGAATGAATCTCATATTTTGTCTTTAAAACGTAGTTGTAATGAAGGAAAACATCCGCATGGAGACCTATTAAATATTGCTTTAATGGATTATTTAGCTTCATCAACCAAGTTTCAATCAAATTATGAGGGCTATAAAGTGGCGGTTGATTTCCCCGTGCAATCGTTAGCGTTCGATCCTTATTTTTTAGGATTATGGTTGGGTGAGGGTGAAAGTAAAGGCATTAGTATTTTTAATCAAGATAAAGAAGTTGCTGATTACTTATTTAATTATGCCAAAGACCTAGGGTTGCAATTAACCGTTAAAAAAACAATAGGAAAATGTCCTTTTTATACGATTACTTCGGGAATTGCGGGGGAAAATTCCAACCTTCGATTTAGTTTACAGGGGGTTTTTCGGGAATCAAACCTTCTCAATAATAAACATATTCCCAAGTCGTTTTTAATTAATAGTTATGAAAATAGATTGGAGCTATTAGCTGGGTTAATTGATAGCGTTGGGCATTATGAGGATGTGTTTGGAGGGTATGAAATTACTCAGAAAAATAAATCCCTTACAGAACACATTAAATTTTTATGTGATAGCTTAGGTTTCCGAACGTCACTTATGAGTAAACAAGCTGATAAAAATTATAGTTGTGAGGTTTATTGCGTTCGTTTGTTGGGTAATGTTGATACGATTCCTGTCAAAGTGGTTAGAAAAAAAGCACGTCCTTGGACGTGCAGTCGAAGTTGGAATCAAACAGAGATCTCTCTTGAAAAAGGAGAGGTGGATGATTATTATGGCTTTGAGATTGAAGGGAATGGGTTGTTTTTATTGGAGGATATGACGGTTGTTCATAATACAAGCATAGCGATGAATATGGCTGAAAATATTGCCATTGCAGGCAAAAAAAATGTCGCTGTCTTTAGTATGGAAATGCCTGGCGACTCTTTGGCGATGCGAATGATGTCTTCGATAGGACGTATTGATCAACATAAAGTGCGTACAGGTCAGCTTGAAGAAGATGAATGGCCTCGTTTGACATCGGCTATTAATATGCTTGCTGAAACGAATATTTTTATTGATGATACACCTGCGTTAACGCCGACTGAAGTTCGTTCAAGATCACGGCGTTTAGCGCGAGATCATGGGCCATTAGGGCTTATTGTTTTAGATTATATTCAATTAATGCAATCACCGAGTAGTGGTGAAAATAGAGTTCAACAAATTTCTGATATTTCACGTGGATTAAAAGCGTTAGCTAAAGAAATGGAAGTCCCCGTTGTTGCGTTATCGCAATTAAATCGTAATTTGGAGCAACGTCCGAATAAACGCCCCGTAATGTCTGATTTGCGGGAGAGTGGTGCGCTTGAGCAAGATGCTGATTTAATTGTATTTGTTTATAGAGATGAGGTTTATAACGAAGATAGCCCTGATAAGGGGATTGCCGAAATTATTATTGGTAAACAACGTAACGGCCCTTTAGGAACCGTACGGTTAACTTTTTTAGGGCAATACACAAAATTTGAAAATTATGCGGGGGATCCTTATGGGGATAATGAGGGCTATGACGAATGACGCCAATTACTTATGCGACCATTAATTTATCGGCCATTGAGCATAACCTAACGAGGGTTCGTTATTATGCGCCTAAAGCTCAAATCATGGCAGTGATTAAAGCCGATGGTTATGGGCATGGTTTATTACAGGTTGCCGAGGCGTTAAAACACGCTGATGCATTTGCTGTTGCACGAATTAATGAAGCCATGCGTTTACGTTATGCGGGTTTTAAGCAACGGTTAGTGGTTTTGGAAGGTTTTATGAATGCGGAAGAACTTGATGTATTTATTCAGTATAACTTAGACCCCGTTGTTCATTGTGTTGAGCAAGTGGCGTTATTGGAAAAAAAAGCAGAAACAAGCTTATTCGTTTGGTTAAAATTAGATACAGGCATGAATCGTTTGGGGTTTAAATCCGCTGATTTTTCATATATTTATCAACGAGTAAAGGATTGTGTGAAGGATGAGACTAAAATTAACGTAATGACTCATCTTGCTAATGCAGATGATAAAAAAGATACTAAAACTTTAGCGCAAATTGATTTATTTAAAACGATCATTAAGGGGGTTAAAGGACAGCGTAGTATGGCTAATTCAGCAGGAATTTTGGAATGGACGGCGGCCTTAAGTGATTGGGTTCGTCCTGGTTTAATGCTCTATGGAATTTCTCCTTTTGAGAATGAAATAGGCAAACAATTTAATTTAAAACCTGTCATGAGTCTTTATTCACAACTCATTGCGATTAAAACCCTTCAAAAAGGGGAAACCGTGGGTTATGGATCGACATGGATTGCTGAGAAAACGACCCGTATAGGCATTGTGGGCATAGGCTATGGTGATGGCTATCCACGTCATGCTAAAACGGGAACCCCTATGTTAATTAAAGGGAAACAGGTTCCTTTAGTCGGGCGCGTATCAATGGATATGATAACTGTTGATTTATCCTCCCAATTGGAGGCGGCCGTTTATGATTCTGTGATGCTTTGGGGGGATGATCTGGCTGTTGAAGATATTGCGACGTGTGCGGGAACAATTGCTTACACGTTGGTCTGTGGGGTAACTGCACGGGTTCCAAGGCTTGAAATAAAATAATTTTTTATTATGAAAACGTAACGTATCACGTCTTCATAATAAGGTCAAACTAGCCTTCTTTAACTTGTTCGGCAATTTCATTAAAGGCTTCAATACGTGCTTTACCGATGTGCATTAGATCAACACCGGTATCAACAACCATTTTGCCTAAGCCAGGTATTTTATAGGCAGAAAATGATAAGTACCCAATTAAAGGAATGGCGATTAATGCAGCGATTAAGCTACTAAGACCGAATAATCCTAAAAGTTTAATCAGTAACGCGACAAATTCTAAAGGGAGTAATACCATCGCTGAAAAATAACTTAATACTGTAAACGTAAAAATAACGAAAACAATAAATTGGAGTAATCTGACAAGGGCGACATTGATTTTTTTCATAATAATTTTTTAGCAGAATCAAGAGTTTGATAGTATTAATTTTTATAAAATTAACAGGTGAAATAAATTTTAACTGCCGCATTATAACGCAAACTTGAAACAGATTTTATTTTTTGGAGTCGAAACAGGAATTTATCGACTCGTTTTAGAAGCGGACGTGATTTTAAATCCCGCCCGTTCTAATTTAAGCGAAATGTTTATGGAACAAAAGGTGTTTTTTTACTGGAAAAGTTAAGTAAGTGGGGTTCGCCATTAACAAATTTAGCACAAAATAATTCACGATTAATTCGATTATCGGCACCTAATGTTAATTGACCTGTTGCACCAGGGTAGGCTTCTGTTTTTAATTGGTCTAAATAAGACGTTAAATTATAAGCATCAATCCCTAGAGGTAATAACCGTAGATAAAGGGGGTTTAACTCACTCCATCGTGTATACAAAGCCGTTTTGCTTAATGCCCCTGTATAAACTTTTTCAAAGACCCAAGGAATATCACAAAATATAATACCATTAAGGGTTTCATCACGAAATTTATTAGGTGAGCCTAAATAAATATTTGACGTTGCATAAATGGGGATATTCGATGTTGTCTTTTTATAGCGTAACAATGGGTTTAAAACACCCGCTTGTTTTGAATAAGCATTCATAAAAATAACATTAGTCGTTTTATTTTCTAATAGTTTATGGGCCACTTGCTTTATAACGGGACGCAAATCGTCGGCAGCGGGATCATAATTATGAACGCTCGCAATCGACGCGCCTAGATGTTGCCAATGGCTCGTAAAATAATGTTGAATACGTTGTCCCCGTTTTGAGTTAGGAATTAAGAGTAACGCATTGTTATGACCATCTTGATAGGCTTTATAAGCTACTTGTTCGGCATCATCAATCGGACTTAAACCAAACTGATAAAGACGGGGATGGCTTAAACCTTCATCATGATTTAGAGCCAGAACAGGAATATTTAAAGCGGGATGGGTTGCTAATCGACGCAGGTATTTTTTATTTAACGGCCCGACGATTAATTGCGCGCCGTTATTGATGGCTTTGCTGTATAAATCAGTAATACTTGCACTTTCAGTATCATAAGAAACCACTTTAGGTTGATTAGGGTTGCTACGAACGGCTAAGTTGTATGCCGCCATAAAACCTTGTTTAATAACACGAGCGGCTTCTGCATAACGTCCTGATTTAGGTAAAAATAGTGCGATGGATGCAGGAGGCGAAAACTGGTTCTGATATTTTTTTTCGTAAGACAGTAATAAGTCCGATGTTACTGGATGATTAGGGTGGGTTTGTCGCCATTTAGCCAAGCTTGTAGACAGGTTTACGTTATTAGAACGTAATAATTTGACTAAGGCTACCCAGCCATTAAAGTTTTTTGTGGCCGCAACAGGTCGTTTGTTTAATGCGGTAACGGACGTTTTCATTAAGATGTCTAAAATTCTATCGTAATGGTGTAACCGTTTTTCAGATGAAACGATAAAGGGTGTTAAGGCGACTAATGCTTGCACACTTTTTAGGGGACTACCGAGTAAAGAATGGCTTAAAGCTAAGGAGTCATAGTAGGCAAATTTAGAGCGCGTATCTAAGGATTTGACTTCCATTGTTTCAAATAAATTGAGTGATTTTTTGGCCTCGCCCACACTCAGAGCAATTTGTGCTTGTAATAATTTTAGATGATTGTACTGCGCAGGCGTTAATTTAGAGGAATCAATAACGGTAATATATTTTTTACCTTGCTCGGCATCGCCTGAACCAATTAACGCATCGGCGGCTAATAAATTGAACTGGTTACGCTGGTTGGTATTAAGGGTGGCTAACTTTTTGTAAATCGTAGCAGCTTCTTTATTTTTACCTTGTTTAAGAAATGCTTCGGCTTGATTAATTTCAGGGTTATACATTATTTGTGTTGCTAATGAACAACCATAAAAAAGGGGTAAGCTAATAATTAACAATATCAAATAACGGTGTATCATAAGGGTCTATTGTAATTTAAATGAAGGAGACTAAATGTCAGAGAGTTACGGCGAATTATACGTTGTTGCAACCCCAATAGGCAATTTAGCAGATTTTAGTTATCGCGCGGTAGATACTTTACGACAGGTTGAATTAATTGCGGCTGAAGATACGCGGCATGTAAAAATTTTATTACAACAGTATGGTATCACCACACGAGTCGTCTCGCTACATCAACATAATGAAGCCCATGTTGCTCCGCAATTAGTTGAGAAAATTCAGCAAGGCTTATCGGTAGCGTTAGTTTCAGATGCAGGAACCCCTTTATTAAGTGATCCAGGGATGCCTTTGGTTCGATTAGCTAAAGAACAGGGAGTTAAAGTTTCCCCTATTCCTGGGGCTTGCGCGGTGATTTCAGCCTTATCAGTTGCAGGATTACCGATTAATCGTTTTTGTTTTGAAGGTTTTTTACCAAGAACATCCAATGCGCGACAAAACTTTTTTTCAGAGCGGTTAGATTGGTCGATAACGTGGGTTTTTTATGAATCAAGTCATCGAATTTTAGCGTGTTTGGAAGATATGGTGGCTATTTTACCTTTAGATAGGGTTGTGGTGATTGCAAGAGAGATGACAAAGCTGCATGAAACAATCGTTAAAGATACCTTAGTTAATTTGTTGGCGCAGGTTAAAAATGATCCCAATATGCAAAAAGGTGAATTTGTGGTGATTGTTGAGGGCGTTAAAATTGATAAAAAAGAACAAACAATAACGAAGGAACAGACGGACTTATTACAGATTTTATTAAGTGAATGTTCGATTAAAACGGCGGCTTCATTGGCGGCTCAAATAACAGGGATTCGTAAAAAAACATTATATCAGCAGGCTTTATTATTGAAGGAGGGTGTGAGTCATGATTGATCGTTTAACGGTAACTTATTTTTGTTGGTCGAGAAACTGTTGTCTGGAATTTTGAGCATAACTAAAGGTTTCAAATAAGTCGTGCGTTTTATTGTCTTGCAACATGATTTCAATTTGTTCTAATTTATGACGAAATTCAAAGAGTAAAGGAATAATTTCATCTTTATTTGCCATACAAATATCTAGCCACATGGTGGGGTCGCTGGAGGCGATGCGGGTAAAATCATTAAATCCGCCTGCGGCATATTTAAAAATTTCGATAGTTTCATTTTTTTGACCTAATAAATCGGTAAGAGCGTAGGCTAAAATGTGGGGTAAATGGCTAGTCGCCCCTAATACGGTATCGTGATGTTTGATGTCCATGAATGAAACATACGAACCGATAGCTTCCCAAAATGTTTGGATAGTGGATAACGCCTTTTTGTTGGTCTCTTTTAAAGGGGTAATAATTAAGCGTTTATTTTTATATAATTCTATTTGTGCGGCCTCTGCGCCACTTTTTTCAGCCCCTGCAATCGGGTGTGCGGGGACAAAGTTAGTGGGGACAAAACCAAAAACAGTTTGTGCGGCTTTAATGACACTGCCTTTAGTGCTGCCTGCATCGGTGTAAATAGTTTCTTTTGACCAATGTGGTTTTAATTGTTTAAAAATGCGTTCAAAACTGCCGACTGGGGTTGCAATGATGACGCAATTTGCATTTTCAACAGCGAGTTGAATATCGGTGTAATAATGGTCTATGATTTTTAGTTTTTGAGCGTGTTTTAAGTTTTCAAAATCTTCTGGGCGACCAAAACCGACAATGGTTTTGGCTAATTTTTTTTGACGAGCAGATTTAGCAATTGAACCGCCGATTAGACCAACTCCGATGATACATAATTTATTAAACATGAGTCTCTGATGTTTTAAGAATTTCTAAGTAGGCTTGAATATCATCTTCTATTTTTTGGTATAAATTACAACCTTTAAATTTATCATTGTTAGCTAAAAGACAGGTAACATGAGTACTTGAATTATGAAGACCACCTTTATTAGTCTTTAATTCAGCTTCGTCTTTAGCTAAAGTTGTAATGTATTCTTCGTATTGGTTTTTTAGTGTATTACAAATGACGACAAGAAATTTTGAAATAAAGTCATAAAGGTTATGACCGCGCATAAATAAATAGGCATTCTCTCTATTCAAACCTAATTCATCTAGTTGCTTAGAAAATTCAATAGGAATATCTTTATCAATTAATGTTTTTGATTTTTCAGAAATAGATTTTTCAATAAGGTTTATTTTTTCTTTCCAATTATTAGAATTTATAGTGTAGTCTTTAGGTTTTTTATCCCCAAAAGTTACAATTTTACCAAACTCATCTCTTGAAAAAGTAGATTCATCACCTATACTGTAATAATATAAGTTACAAACAAGAAAATTGTAGATAATGCCAGAATAATCTTTTAAAAACTCAGCTAAATTTACGGTATCATCTGTGTTATTAGTTGCTCTGATACAAAGAGAGTTAAGACTTTCTGCGTAGCATTTTAAATTTTCTATGGCATACGCATAAGTTTGAAAAATATAGGGGTTATGATTAATTTGGTTAGCAATTTTTGATTTTAAAAGATAGTCATAATCACTGTCTAAACAAATAATAAAATTTTGAGCGGTTTGTGAAAATAACTTTATTAGCTTATCCTTCCCTGTTGTAAGGTTATTTTCTGAATAAGGTGAAATATCAAATTTAATATTATTTTGTTTTTCATAAGGACTTAAAATACCATGCCAAAATCCAACATCAGAAAACCCTTCAACATAAACAAGAATTTCTGCTGGCTTAGATTTTTGTTGAGTACGATTAAACGCATTTCTCCGTTCAGAATCAAGCGCGTAATTTTCAAAAGGGGTCATAGCCGCGTGTTATCCTTAACAATGAGATCTTGAAGGTTGAATACGTTATCTAGCCATCCATGTACGATAATATCGGGCGAATGGGTTGCAATAATGAGTTGTACATTAGGGTTAAGTTCACGAATATATTTAATCAGTTTTCTTTGCCATTCTATATGTAATGATATTTCAGGTTCATCCATAAATAAAATAAATGGTTTATTATCTTGGATAAGAACCGTTAATAAGATAATTAAAAGCTGTTTTTCACCTGAGGATAATTGATAAGTATTAATTTCTTTATTGTCTAATAAAAATGCTAGTTCTTCTTTATTGGCATTAACTCTTTTATGAGTTTCCAAAAACAACTCATCAATAATAGCTAAAAAACGAATATGTGTAGCACGATTAACTTCAGAATTTGTTTTATAAATTCTGACTTGATATTTTGTATATTCTTGTTGTAGTAACCATAATTCCCAATCTAATTCTGTTTGAACGTGTCTACCTGCTTTTTGTAAAAGTTCTAGTGGCTTTGCTTCTGTATCAAAAGTGCTAATAAAATCTATATTAATTCTTTTCTTAAGCTCATGTGGTGGTTGCTGGGGGGAGTTCGTTTTAATTTCAAATTTTGGTTTACCTGATGTTTCTTCATCATCTGGTATCGTAAAACTTTTTAAACGAAGCCACACTCCATTGTTTAGAAATAATTTAATATGATCTAATCTTTCAGAATATATATTAGATTTAACCGATAATGCTTGGTAAAGGCTATTTAAAATAGTTGACTTCCCACTCCCATTCCCCCCTGCAAGCACATTAACATCAGGATTCAAATTCCAAACAATATCGTATTTCCCCAAAAGTCCTGTTATTTCTAACTTAGTTAAATGTGTAATTTGATTATCTATAGATTCAGTCATGATTAAATATCCGTTAGACTAGTTTTTAAGCTATTAATAAAAAACTGATTTTCTTTTTCAGTTCCAATACTAATGCGTAAATGATTCGGCATTTCATAAATTCCCCCAACAGGACGCACAATCACCCCTTTTTGTAATAAGGCTTCATAAATTGGCATCGCAGGCTGTTTAAAATCAATACTGACAAAATTACCCGCCGACGGTATCCATTTTAAATCTAAAAATTCAAAAGCTGTGGTTAATTGTTTCATGCCTTTATTATTGGTTTCTACCGCTAATTGTAAATACTTTTCATCGGCTAAAGCGGTTTCTGCGGCAACTAATGCTAAGACATTATTATTAAACGGTTGGCGAACTCGATTTAATAAATCCGCAATTTCTGGACTAGATAAACTATAACCTATCCTTAATCCAGCGAGTCCATAAGCTTTAGAAAATGTTCTAGTGATGATTAAATTAGGAAATTCGCTCAACCCACTAATCGAATCCGCGCGTTTATCATCAGCGATAAATTCAAAATAAGCTTCATCTAACACACATAATACGGTTTTAGGTAATGCACTTATAAAGGCTTTAATCGCTTCAGGTTTTAATAATGTTCCCGTCGGATTATTAGGGTTGGCAATAAATACTAAGCGGGTTTTATTATTGACCGCGTTTAGCATCGCCTCTAAATCATGCCCATAGTTTTTAGCAGGAATTACTCGTGCCGTTGCCCCCACTGCTTGCGTAACAATCGGATACACCGCAAACGCATGTTGTGAATAAATAATTTCTAAATCAGGATTAACAAAGGTGCGAGTAATAATTTCTAATAAATCATTTGAGCCATTACCCAAGGTAATTTGTTCAATGCCCACGCTTAATTTTTTAGATAAGGCCGTTTTTAAATTAAAACCACTGCCATCTGGGTAACGACTTAATTCAGGTAAAACTTTAGTAATAGCTTGGGTTATAGTAGGGTTTATGCCTAAAGGACTTTCATTTGAGGCTAGCTTAACAATTTTTCTTAAGTTTAATTCACGCTTTAACTCATCAATCGGCTTACCCGGTGTATAAGGAATAAGTTGTTGTACGCCCTTTAGAGCAAGGTCAAAAATAGTTGATGTGTTTGTCATGGGATTAATAAAAATTTTAAAATGAAGCGAGATGGCGGAATTTAAAGATCACTAAATTATACCATTCTGTAACGAGGGGTTGATTTTATATGGCGAGTCAGCCATTCTTACGCGTTCTTTATTTAGGTATAATTCGAGTCAATACGCCTTTTTTATCAGGAATTTCATTATTAAGGCCACATTGTTGAATAGTCAGGGTTAATTCCACTATAAACTGCTCTTGTTGTTGTTGCATCCCTTCTAATGTTAAATCAACGGCCTCGCCAATATGATCGGTCGCTAATTCTAATCCTTGATTCAATCCTCTTAAGGCGGCTTTTTGAAGGGAGGGTTGCATCTTTTTATGGATAAAATAAGGTAAGAGCCAACTAATACCGATTAATAAGCTGCTGTGTACGGCAAAATCAATGCCTAAATAATCTTGCTTATCTTGCGCACTTTGATAAAACCCTAAAAATAGCTGATAACCCACGCCACTCATGGTGAGTAATGGAAATACAATTTCACAAAATCGACTCAGTTTTAATAACCCACGATGAAGAATATTTCCCGGATTAATTAAGGCCTGCCGACAACGTAATTCTACTTGCTGATCTAGGGTGTCTCCGACACGGGTTCGGATGGGGGTTAAATTTTTTCGTAATGGAATGGTTGCAAGCTTTAACTGGTCCGCCGTTAATATAAGTTCATCTAAAACATCATCAAAACGATTCTGCGCCCATGTTCCCCATAAATAAAGTGGATTTTTTTTAGCCGATAATTGCCCTTCTTTTTCAGCATATTGGCTGGCATATTGACTCATTTCCCAACTAAACCCGTCACTCAAACTATTTTTTGTAGACAGCCATTGTTGTTTCCAGTGCTGGCGTAATTCAATGAAATCCTGCTCACTCCCTAATAAAGGTAAATAGTGTTGCAGTTGCTGTTGTAGCTGTTGCTTTTTAATGTGTGAACTCTGTTGTTCTAATTGACTAATGGTATTTTTAGTGGCTAAGGCGGTTATAGTCTCTAGGAGGGGGGGGAACTCATCATCGGCTTGCTCGGTACAACTACTCCGAAAAATAAGGGGATCATTAAATCCCGCTTCTGTAAGTTGATTTTTAAAATCCTCATATTGTTCAATTTGCCCTAAATCCCATTGATTGAAAACAAATAACCAGCCATGTTTTTGACCTTCAGAAAGTAATAATTGCCATGCTTTATGGTCACGGTAACGATCAGGACTCACGACATAAATGAGTACATCGATGTGAGGGAGCCATTGTAAGACCAACTGTTTATTGGCTAATTCCGTACTATCAAAATCAGGCATATCAACCCAGATGATATTTTTATGGGTGTCATCCGTATGTGAGGCGGTTTTAATTTTATCTAAAGGAAATTTTTCAGGAAGGCTTTGGAGCGATAAGGAATAATGATGATACAAGGTTACTTCATAGGAGGTCGGTCTTTCAATTCCTGTTTTCGCGATGGCCTGTTTCGCTAGACGATTTAACAACGTACTTTTACCCACCCCTGTTCCGCCCATAAAGGCGACAATTAAAGGTCTTTCATCCGTTGAGGACAGTAACGATTGCGGTGAGGCTTGTTCAATGGTTAAAAGAGGGGCTAATTGCTCGGTTTCTAGCCAATGGTTTTTTTCTACCTGTAATGCCCAGTCTTTACTTTGTTGTACTAATTCAGAGTATTTGTAATCCATGTTTTTTTTCTACACGCTGTTTCTCAGCCATTGCGAGTTGCTCAGGAGAAATATTAAAGTGATTATCTGTTGTCATTTGTTCGGGTAATTGATAAAGCCAGTGTTGTAGGCAATCAATAAAAAGCTGTTGTTTAACGGTTTCAAGTTGATGTGTTTTCAATTGTTTTTCGGTTTTATTCATATAACTCCCGAGGGCTGTTTCCGTTAACAGCGAGGTCAATGATAACATGGCGGGGGTTAGCACTAAGTCATGAATACCAATCCCCCCCGTTTTTATCACTAATGCAATCGTTGCCGCATCGACACTTAAACGGGTGGTTCGTAAACTATTTAATATTAGGGGTTTTTGCTGCAATTTTTTATATAAACGGTGGGCCGTGGCTTCAATATCTTGTTGAAAATTTTCATGATAATGGTCTACTTGTAAGCTAAAATCTTCTAGTATTTGCTTACGTTGTTGTCGTAATAAACGATAATTTTCTTTCCACCAGCTATTTTTTTGAGAGTCGGTATCTATTTTATCTAACAAGTGTTCGGTGAGTTGAATGAATAAGTGTTCCGCTTGTTGGTTTAATAAAATTAACTCTTTCGAATGAAGACCGTGCTGGGGTGTGGTTTTTTTTAAGCGTAATAAACTTCTAATCGGCCAGGTTAAAATACGACGTGTTTGGGTTAATACAGTTGCAATACCTGGAATTTCTAATAAATTAAGTAACTCTATTAAGGTTTGTTGAAAGGTTTCATAATAATGGGGGTGATTCAAATAATCTCGTTGGTAGCCAATTAAGGCGCGATCAATTTGTTTGGAAACGAGACGTTGCCATTCATCGGCGGCTTGATGCTCAGCAATAACGGGTGCGAGCCACGTAGACCAATAACGACGAATTAAGTTAGATTGGTACCGAAAATGGTTACGTTTAACCGCTTTTTTCGCTAATTGGTAAATAAGATCGTCATATTTTTGTTGCCAATGCGGGCGATTTGTTTGTTTATCATAAAACAGGGGAATCGTTTCAGGAAAAACATCGGTTCGTGCCTGTTGCCATTTTTGTTTGAGTGAACGCGTGATTATGTTTTCGGTGTTTTCAGGTAATTTATTAATACAAATTAAAGTGGGCTGATTAAAGGCTTCAATCAATGATATCATTTCCCAAACCGATTGATCGGCATATTTTTCTTTGCTTAACACTAAAATAATAATATCCGCTAATGCGATCGTACGAATGACCCCTTCTTTATAATCAGGGGCGTGGATCGAATCAAAATCGGGCGTATCCCATAAAATACAAGGGGGTAATAAAGGCGCGTCGATTAAGTTTTCAGAAAGGGCAAAACAATCATACCGATTAGCGGATAATTCTGATGGGGCCAGTTGTTGGTAGCGACCAAAATAATGCTGTAAAGCGGTTGTCGCGTTTAATGAAACACCCGCACAAAAACCTTGGGGATGAACGGTATAACCTGCCAAGGCACTCACCCCTGCAAGCGGATTATTAAGTAGACCATTGCACACCGAGCTTTTACCTGCTTGCGTCGGTCCTATGACGGCAATTTGTAAAGGAAGCTTGAATTCAGCGTCTAAAAGATCGCCCTTACGGATAAATGCTTCGGCAAAAATAAGTTGTTCAAGTCGCTGCTGAAAGGTTATGGCATGTGCGCTTTTATGATCTAATTGGGATAAAAGTGTTTGGTAGCGTTGTCTTAAAAGGGTGATAAAATTCAGCATAAAAAATAGGCTTAGGTTTATAATAACCAAGTTTTTTACTTTGGCTTATAGTGTAATTAATAATTTTTGAGGATAAATGAATGAAAAAAATTTCGATGTTAGTGCTTGTTTTTGCTTTACTTTCTTTATTAGGGTGCAATAAAGGTAGCGAAGTCAGTGGACGTAGTATGCGCAGTGCTTATCGTTCGGTAAATTATATTAAAAGTCGTTTGTCTACTGAAATGCGGATTGAATTTGAGATGTCCTTTTGGATGTTGAAAGATGAAATTAAAGATCAGAGTGACTTTCTTGATGAGGTCGGAGGCAGTTCCGCCGAGGAGCTCATTGAATTAGGTAAAGCATTATATCAAAAACGTAAAAATGAAGGCTATAAAAACTATGACCAATTTGATAATTGGGATCAAATGATTAGTCATTATGCACAGGAAAGACTGGATCAAAACAAACGTAAGAAAAAAACAGATACTCGTGATACCGGTAATAGTGTTATTTATGATTTGTAGTTTTTAATGGATGTTACGCAAAAAATTATAAATAGTTAAATAATAGGCAATAAACATTTTTGTTATTTGGAGTGAAAAAACAAGTTTTTTCACAGACCTTTAAAATCGAAGTATTGGACTCCGTCGATATATGCAAACGTAAAAAAATTTGATTTTCACTTCTCTGCGTAACATCAGTTTTTAAGAGACGCGATCGTTCGCGTCTCTTAAAAATAGGATTATTTTTTAGTCATTGGATTTGATACGTTTCCATAAAACGGCAATATCATCAATAATTAAATATAATGACGGGAGTAATACGAGAGTAATAAAGGTTGCAAATAAAATTCCAAAACCGATTGAAATGGCCATAGGGATTAATATTTTAGCCTGCCGTGATGTTTCTAATATCATTGGAAACAAGCCTAAAAAAGTGGTCATCGTGGTTAAAATAATGGGTCTAAATCGTTGGATAGCCGCCATTTTAATTACTTCAAAGGCTGGTTTTTGCGTTTTAGCTCGCATTTGATTGGCTGAATCAATTAAGACCAATGAGTCATTCACGACAATTCCAGAAAGTGCCACAACCCCTAATAAACTTAAAACACTTAAATCATAACTCATGATTAAATGGCCAAAAATAGCGCCAATAATGCCAAAAGGGATACTAATAATAACAATAAAAGGTAAAATATAACTTTGAAATGGAATGGCTAACATGGCATAGATAATAATAACGGCAATCACAAAACTTAGTTTTAAACTGCCTAAACTATCGGTCATTTCAGCTTGCTCGCCTTGAAAACTATAATTTAATCCTGGAAACTGTTTGAGCAGTTCGGGCAAATCGGTTGCTTTCAGACTATTAATAACATCGCCTGTTTTTGTTTTAGGAGAAACTCCCGCTTTTACTTGAACATTACGCTGACCATTACGACGATTAATTTCAGTATAAGCGCGTCCTCGTTCTATTTTAACGACCTCTGTTAAAGGGATTTCTTTTCCCGAATCGGTCCATAATAATAAGTCGGTAATGTTTTGTTCTAAAATACGCTCATTTTTAGGAAGTCTTACCATAATTTTAATTTCATTACGTCCGCGTTGTTGGCGAGCGACTTCACTTCCATAAAATGCATTGCGGATTTGGCGAGCAACATTTTGCGCACTAAAGCCTAAACTTAATCCCTCAGGTAACAATTTAAAATCTAACTGGGGTTTACCCAAACTAAAGCCATCATCAATATCCTTAGTAATAGGGTAGGAGCGTATGGCATCGGCCAATTTTTTACTGGCTTTTTCAAGGATAGCCATATCTTGATGGTTTAATTCGATGGTAAGAGCCGCGCCTGCCCCAGGTCCGCCCGCATTGGATTCAAATAATAAGGAGTCTACTCCGACTAATTCACCTGTTAATTTACGCCAACGCCGACTAAACTCATCCGTCCCCATGATTCTTTCACGAATTTCAGGTGCGGCTAAATACACTTTGATGGATGCGACATGGGTGCCGTTTTTACCAATTTGAGAAAAAATGCCTTTGATTAATTGATCGCCATCAGGAACATCTTTGATAACCTGCCGTGCATGTTGGGTTAATATTTTAACGGCGGCTTGGGTTTTTTCAATGGGGGTTCCGTAAGGTAAGGTAATGGTTGCTTGGGAAAAATTAGATTCTGTTTTTGGAAATAAACTCATTCCCATGCGGCCACTCGCGGCATAAGATAAGACCGCGACTAATAATGAAAACGCAATAATGGTGGTTAGATAGCGATGTTTTAAAATACCCTCTAAGGCTCCGCCATAACGATGGATCGTCCATTCTTTAAAGGCATCACTAAATTTTTGTTGGTTATCAAATAACCAACGTTGAAATCCTGTCCGTTTTAATGGTTTTAAATGCCCTAGGTGATTGGGAAGAATTAATAAGCTTTCGGCTAAGGACAATAAAAAAACAGTCACGACAACCAACGGAATCATGAAGAACATTTTTCCAATGAGACCTGGAATAAAAAATAGTGGCATGAACGTTGCTATATTTGTCAAAATACTAAAGGTAACAGGTTGCGCCATATCACGGGCTCCTTTGATTGCCGCTTCTAAAGGGGGGAGTCCGTTTTGACGGTGATGATAAATATTTTCCCCAATGATAATCGCATCATCAACAACGATACCCAAGGCAATAATAAAGGCAAGTAACGAAATCATGTTGATCGTTACGCCTAATAAAGGTAAAACTAAAAATGAACCTAAAAAAGCAATGGGAATCCCCATCATCACCCAAAATGCGAGGCGTAATTCTAAAAATAAGGCCAACGTAAAAAAAACTAAGAGCAATCCCATAGCGCTGTTGCGTAATAATAAATCAACCCGTTGCGCATAAATTTCTGACATATCAAAACGAATTTCAGCATGGATCCCTGCGGGCAAGCTTTGTTTTGACGTTTTAATTTTGGCTTTGACCGCATCTGAAACACTGATAGGGGTTTGGTTACCCACACTAAAGGCCAATAGCATGATGGCGGGTTTACCATTATAGGTGGCTGAGTAATCGGTTTCTTGATAGCCATCTTTGATGACGGCAATATCTTCAAGTAAAACTTCACTGCCATCCGCGGTAATAATGATCGGTAAACGCGCAAATTGTTGTTGATAATCTTTACGCTCTTTCATGCGAATTAAAATTTCACCCGCTTGAGTTTTAACGCTTCCCCCAGGTAAATCTAAGCTCGCCTCTTTAATGCGCTGGGAAATGGTGGCCAATGAAATTTTATAGCGACGTAAATTTTCTTGGCTAACTTCGATACTAATTTCCAGTGGTCTTACCCCCGATAATTCAACTTGGGTAATCTCTTTACTTTGTAATAATTGTTTTCGAAAATCTTCGCCTAATTGATGGAGTACCTTTTCATTGGTGTCACCATACAGGACCATTGTCAGCACTTGTTGTTTTTCTGAGATAATGGAAACTTGAGGGACTTCAGCATCTTCTGGAAAGGTCGTAATTCGATCAACTTCTTTTTCTACTTCCTGAACAAGGCGTTGAATATCACTACCTGCCAAGGCATCGACCACAACCATGGCTAACCCTTCGGTTGCTGTTGAGCGAATTTCATCAATGCCATCTAAACCACTTATCGCATCCTCAATCGACAATAATAGGCCACTTTCAATTTCTTCAGGACTTGCTCCTGGATAGATCACTTTAATACTGACTTTATCAAGTTCAAAATCAGGAAAGACCTCTTGCTTCATGGTTTGTAAAAACATCAACCCACCAATAATGCAGGCAAACATAATTAAATTAGGGGCAATTGAATGCGCTGCCATCCAACTAATGGCCCCTAAGGGTTGTGACTTTTGTTTTGAAGACATTAGGTGTTATCCTTCGTTACTGGCGTTGCTTCACGTAAATCCATTCCTTGTACGGGGGTTGATAAGTTACTTTTAATAATCTGTGTATTCTGAGGTAACGCATCTATTGAAAAATAAACTAAGCCTTGCTCTCTCCAAATAGGCGTGACAGGGTGAATGGCTAATTTATTATCGGGGGTCATCAACCACAGCTTATTGCCTTCATGTAAAAGGCTTTCAGGTAATGCGGCAACGTTGTTTAAAGTATGGCCTTGTATTTTTAAACGTACAAATGTCCCTAACATGAGCGGCGGCGAATTTTTATTGTTAGGTTTTTGACTAAGGGGGTCATTCACTTCAACCACAAGTTTAGCCATTCGGCCTTCCTTTTCAACAGAGGCTTTTAAACGTGTAATTTCACCTTGACGATAAATACCTTTTCCCCAGCCTGTTTCATAGGCAATGCGGACACTGGCTCCCTTTTTACTGTTAATTCCAGGTACATTTATCCAACGCAATTTATCAACGGGAAGGGAAACATCAATCCAAAAATTTTTAATACCGACTAATTTTGCTAAGGGTGTTCCTGTTGAAAAGGTTGAAATCCAAGAGCCTACATTGGCATTTCGACTAATAACAATAGCATCAAAAGGGGAATAAGGGCGCGTTCGTTCTAAGTCTAATTGCGCTTGTTTTAATGAGGCTTCTGCCGCATTTAACGCGGCTTTAGCCGCTTGTAAATGGGGCTTTCGTAAAACCAGCTCTTTTTCTTGTGGGGCGAGTTTTGAGCCGAGTAATTGGAATTCTCGCAGCGCAATCGCTTGTTGCCCTTGTTCGAGCTTTAAATTAAAACGCGCTTTTTCTAGGTCACTTTTTCGCTGTGCAATGACTAATTTATAGTCCGTTGGATCTAGGCTTACAATTTGCTCGCCTTTTTTTAGAATTCCGCCTTCAACAAAATTAGGGTTAGTTTTTAACACCATTCCGCTAATTCGTGAGGTTAAGTTAACTTCTTGTGCGGCAATGACGGTTCCCATTGCATAAACACTTAACGTATGATTTTTAAATTCAGGCGTTATTAGCTCAACCAGCATCGTTGTTTTTTTAGACGAGGTACGATTGGCTTGAGGTTTTGAACTCATCCAATAATAAGAAAGACCTCCTGCTATCAAAATAACAAGAATTGAAGGTAACCATTGGAATAGAAATTTACGCATGGGAATAATTTAATAATATTAATAATATAAAGACATACTTTGCAATAGTTCGGACAGTTTTTGTAACCCATTGATTTAAAAAAGAATTTACCAACACATCTCGTAAATATAAAACCCTTTAAAATCAATGCCTTATAGAATTAAGACCGCTATCTTTTTTAAAACTGTCCGAAGTATTGACTTTGTTGACCTTTTAAAGTAACTGAGTATTTTTAGATTTTAAGTAATCGAGTATGAATTTTCATAGAGTTTAAAAATTTATCGTGAAAATTAGCGTTAAAAACATGTTTTGAACGTTAAAAAGACCCGAAAATATTTACGTTAGGTACTTAACTTTAAAATTGAAAAATGGAAAATAATGAATGTGACCTAATGAAGTAAAAAATAGATATTTTTAGTTGATAGGCTAGTCACTTAAGATAAGGATGATAATAAATTAAGTCTCTCAAGCATTTGTATTTTTTAAGCATTATAGGTTAGAGCGAAGAAATAGTGCAAATATTGAAAAAATAAGCGTCCATCAGTTATTTATTTCCTATTCTTGGGTGAAAAATCGTACGAAAAAAAAACTTTAGGCTATAATTAAAGCCCTTAATTATTGATATATTTTATGCATTCGCTTATGAAATTTTTAGGTTTTTTATTTATCGCATTATGGTTGCCTACTACACAGGCAGAACCTTATCAATATAAAATTCATGCCGGTGATATTTTAGATGTTTCTGTTTGGAAAGAAGAAGGAATGTTGCGTGAATTACGCGTTTTACCGGATGGAAGTATTAGTTTTCCTCTTGTCGGTGTCATTGTCGTGGCGGGTAAAACCGTTAATGATGTTCAACTCGAATTGACTGAAAAAATATCAGAAACAATTCCTGATCCCACGGTTAATGTATCAGTTAAATTAGCCGAAGGAAATTTTGTCTATGTTATTGGGCAAGTTAAAAAACCAGGTCATTTTTTAATGTATCAACCGATGGATGTGATGCAAGTATTAAGTCTTGCGGGTGGGTTAACACCCTTTGCAAAGTCAAATGATATTTTAATATTACGTCGGAAAAATGGAATTTCTGATTCAATCCCCTTTCGTTATGGCGATATAGAAGACGGTGAATCATTAAAAGAAAATCATCTGTTAAAAACAGGGGATGTGATTGTTGTTCCTTAAAATCAGTTATAGTAAGCGATTAGATGCAGGACACGTTACATTTTTAAATCGTTATTGTTAACGCCTATTTATTTTTTCGGTTATTAAAGCACTTATGTCTATATACTTAATGTTATTTTTGTAATGTAATGTTTTTACACGTTAAACCGCTATTGTGTTTTTTTATCATGATGACAGTAATACCCACGGTTCACTCTGCTGAATGGTCGATGGATGCAAAAATTAAGCAGTCTACGTCTTATGATGATAATGTAAGAATGGAAGAAAACGGGAAAGGATCGCTTATTTACAAGCTAACCCCCGCCCTAAATTTCTCACATAAAACGGAGATTTCTGAAATTAGTGGCAGCATTAATTACGGGATACAGCGTTATTTAAGTATCAGTTCATTTAATCAAGATTCACAAAAATATCAGCTCAAAGGGAATTATAAAACAGAACGAAGTTATTGGAGCGGAAATGTGAGTTTAAATATGGCTCCCGTTAGAAATACCGCAGAAGAGGATTCGGGTAATTTCACGTCAAATGCTGAAAAAATGACGCGTTCCGTCGCCCTATTTTATGCCTACCAGCTTACTGAACTTGATCGGTTGACGTTATTACCTAGTTACTCAGAAAATACTTATTCAAAAGGCGATTTTAGTGATAATAAAAATTCAAATATAAGTCTTGCGTGGTCGCACGAATGGACAGAACGTTATTCAAGTTCAATCAGTGTTTTTTATTCAACGTTTAGTTCACAAAATTCAACTCGAGCAACACTCAGTAATAGTTATGGCATTAATTATTCGAGTACTTATTGGTGGTCTGAAAATTTACAGCTCTCAAGTTCTTTAGGCGTAAGAATGACCGCTTCCGAAAATAGGCTGGCAAATTTTGTAGATAAAACGAAAGGCATGGGGTTTTTATCCAACACAGCGATCAATTACAAGGCTGAACTATACCGCGTTAAATTAAATGTCAGTCGTTCTCTCGTTCCCTCAAGTACGGGACAATTAAATGAGCAAAACCGAGTGAGTTTAAATTTAGATTATGATTTAAGTGAGCATCTAACCGCAGGATTTTTAGTCTCTTATCAAGTAAGTAAATCGGCAAGCTCAAATTCAGATCAAACAAGCGTCCGTAAAAATAGCGTATTACAACCTTCAATTAACTGGAAAATAGCACGAGACTGGCGAATTTCGGCGAATTATCGTTATCGACAACAAGATAGAGGCAGTGATTCAGCGGTCGTTGCCTCTAATTCTGTTATGGTGTCGATTAATTATAATTGGCAGGGTTTGAGTATCGCGAGATAAACATGGAAACAGAAGAAGAAACAGCACAAAATGGCAAATCGTTAGCAGATTATGTCAATATACTTAAACGACGCAAACGAATTATTATTATTCCGATATTAATTATATTGGAAATAAGCATCATTATCGCGCTTAGTTTACCCCCTTTATATCGCTCAGAAGCGACGATTGCGATTGAACAACAAAGTATTCCATTGGATGTGAAAACATCGGTTGTAAGTTATGTAAGTCAACGTATTGAGCAAAATAGACAAAAACTAATGACTGTTAATAATTTAAGTAAAATTATTAATAAATTTAATCTTTATTCAGAACAGTACAAGAAGTTAAATATTTCCGATTTAGCGGATATATTTAGAAGTCATACTAATTTTGAAGTCAAACCACAAGATGTGATTGTTCGAGGGAAAAAGTCAAAAGCCACCTTGTCATTTAAACTTTCGTTTGATCATAAAAATCCACGCATAGCTCAAAAAATAGCCTTTGAATTGGTTACTTTATTTTTGGAAGAAAATAGAAAAACCAGAAAGCGAAATGCCTTGGATACTACGACCTTTTTTGATGATGAAGCTCACAAATTTATTCTCGAAATTGAAAAAACTGAAACAAAAATGGCGGAATATAAGGCAAAAAACAAATATAGTTTGCCTGAATTACTCGCGACTAATTTATCATCCATTAATCGAATAGAAACTAATTTGTCCCAGTTGAGATTAGAGAGAACCATGTTAGTGGCAAGGGAAATTACCTTGCGAACACAGTTATTATCAATTAGCCCTGTGTTGGCTATTAATACGGGGAATGAGACTGAGGCTATTATTACATTACCTATGCTGATGGCGAAACTTGAAAGTTTATCAACTAAATATTCAAAGGCACACCCTGATATTAAATCGTTACAACGGCGCATTGATAATTTTAAGCAAAAAGAAACCAGTAGTGGGTATGGACAGACTAAAAAAACAGGGATAACCATTAATAATCCGCCCTATTTACAGGTACAAGATGAAATAAAACTTGCGGAAATTCGCTTACAAGAAATTGTGAAGCAGAAAGAACGTTTGAAGAAAAAATTAGAAAAAACAGAATCCTATGTGGAAGCAACCGCACAGGTTGAGCGAGGTTATCATGCTTATGTTCGTGACCTTGAGAACTATAAAACTAAATATCAAGAATTAAAATCCAAAGCCTTAGCGGCCCGTTTATCGCAATCATTAGAAGAAGAACAGAAGGCCGAAAAATTTGTATTACTGGAACAGCCTGTAAAGCCGACGAAACCAGAAAGTCCTAAACGACTTAAATTTTTATTAATGGGATTGGGCGGCGCTATCGGGGTTGGACTCGTTTTAGGCTTTTTAGTTGAACTATTAGATGGAAAAATTAGAAGTTATAAAAATATCACCGCTATAACAGGGGTAGATCCGCTCGTTGTAATTCCTTATATTAGTAATCAACTTGATTTAGATAGAAAAAAGAAAGATAAAAGAAGCCTGGGACTTATTGTCTTTAGCTTTAGCGTATTAATCATTGTTACCCTTGCTATTCACGTTGTTTATAGGAAACTCTACTTTCTTTGGAGTGATTTACTGGTTTCTTTGGGTAATCTTTAATTTTTTTGGTAATTTTTACTATGAATAAAATAAAAAATAGATCGTATGAAAACAGATTCTAAATCGCTTCCTATGAGTGACGATATTTTAAAGCAGCGTCGTATTGTTGCTATGCAAAATAATACCTTAGAAATTAATACGTTTAAGATATTGAGAACTAAAATACTTAAAAAATTAAAAGATAATCAGTGGACTAGTTTTGCCATTACCGCCCCAACGAAAAATTCGGGAAAAACAATGGTTGCGGTTAATCTTGCTATGGTTATGGCAATGGAGCTTAATCAAACTATTCTATTGGTGGATATGAATTTAAGAAACCCAAAAATTCATCACTATTTTGATTTAGAGGTCACTTTAGGGGTTAAGGATTTTTTAGTTTCAGATACGTCGCTGGAAGACATATTAATTACCCCTCAAATTGATCGTTTGGCGGTACTTCCCGGTCGGGGTCAAATAAGCAATTCATCAGAAATGATGACAGCGCCTAAAATGCAACGTTTAGTTCGGGAATTAAAAAATATTTATCATCCCCAAATTACATTGTTTGATTTACCGCCCATTCTAGGGTCGGATGATGTCTTAGCCAGTATAGATTATTATGATGCGATGTTACTCGTTATTGAAGAGGGGGGAAATACGGCTGAAGAGGTAAAGAATAGCTTGAAAATGCTCTCAGAAGTTAGCTTATTAGGCACGGTATTAAATAAGTCTGAAAGCATCCCAAGTCATTATCACGATTATTTATAACGTTTCACGTTGAAATTATGTTGCCGAACCCTCCTGAAAATTACCGTTAGAGACGTATGAGTTTAAAAAAGAAAATAATTAATGGAGGGCTTTGGAATGGAATTTCTCAGTTCGGCGCACAAGGAATTAGTTTTGTTTTAATCTTAGTACTGGCTCGCTTTCTGTCGCCTGAAGAATTTGGTTTACTGGGGATGGTGTCCGTTATTACCGGTTTTTTTGGGTATTTTTCAGAATGTGGCTTAATTTATAGTATTATTAAGAAAAAAGAAATTGATGCGTTAGATTGTGATACGGCGTTTTGGGGTGGGATTGTTTTTGGGGTGATTGTTTATGTGTTTATTTACGCAATTTCACCTTATATTTCCCAGTTTTACAATCAACCTGAATTAACGGATCTTTCGCGTGTCTTGGCTTTGGCCTTTATTATAGGCTCTTACACCTTTGTCCCTTTTGCATTAGAACAAAAAAAATTACAGTATAAAAAGCTCTCCATTATTCGCCTGATTAGTTTGCTTGTTTCAGGCTGTGTTGCAATTTACTTTGCGGTACGAGGGGCAGGGGTTTGGGCCTTGGTCTTTCAGCAGTTGAGTATGAAAATTGTTACAGTAGTTGCCACCTTTTTTTGGATGAGCTGGAAGCCAAAATTTCGATTTTCCTATGCGCGGTTTAAAGACTTATTTGGCTTTGGAATGCATGTAACGGTTAATAATTTAATTCGGTTTTTTTTCAGAAAACATAGACTACCTTTTAGTCGGGAAATTATTAGGCTCAGAAGCATTAGGGATCTATACGATGGCGTTTCGGCTTTCACGCTACCCGATTGAAAAAATGGGGCCCGTTTTAGGACGAATGCTGATGCCTGCATTTGCCTTAATGCAAGATAACCCAGAACAGATTCGAACCAATGTTTTGCGGATCTCAGCCTTTGTCGCCTTAATTACCGTGCCTTTTTTAGTTTTTTTTATTTTTTACCACCGAACCTTTAGTGGTTTTAGTGGTGGGGGAAAAGTGGTTAGGGGCGGTTCCCCTGATTAAAATATTTAGTGTGTATATTTTATTTTTGAGCTTTTCCTTTGCAGATGAACCTGTGTTAATGATTAAGGGAAAAATTGTTCCCTTAAATATTGTTAAACTATTGATGTCATTGTTGTTATTGGTTGTCGGCTATTATATCGTTGATAAAATGGGTATTATTGGGATGGCAATGGCTTATAGCGTTATATTGTCCTTCTATTATGTTGTTTTAAAAATAATGACCCTTGAATCAATAGAAATGAGTGGTAAAGTCTATTTGCAATCTATGCGACGAATTTTTTCTTATGCTATTGTTTTGTTTAGCATGACCTATTTAATTTGGGTTGGCACGGTAAAAAATGAATTTATCACCCTAATTGGAATTGGTATCGCGGTGACTCTAATTATGGGGGTCATGATTATCCCTTATTTTAAAATTATTACATTTAAACCGCTGCGTTTTAAAATTGATAACTGCCTCGGCATTATAAAATATAATCATGAAAATATATTTTTTGCCGCTTTTGGTCTTGTTATCCTGATTGCTGTTGTTTCGTTTACCTATCTCAATATTATCCCTGTCAATCCGCTCCAGATAGCTACCTATCAATGGCTTGTGGCCTTATGGAATTAAAGTTGGTTTTGTTTTTCCTAAGTAATACAAGTGACTCAAGTGACTTACACAAACAAATTTATGGTTAAACATGAAAATAATCCAAAAAATAAAGAGATTAACCTTATTACTGAGCAGTTATATTTTTTATTCCAAACGATTTTATTCGTGGGGAACGCGAGCCGTATTACATAAACCTGATTTGTTATTTCAACCTCAGGCAATACAAGTGGGTGATCGGGTTAATATTCGTAAAGGAGCAAGGCTTGAAACGATTGGTGATTGGGCGGGTAAAACCCCTAAATTAGTGATCGGTGATAGAACCTCGATTCAATTTTATTTTCATTGTGGTGCAGCGGAATCGGTTACGATTGGTAACGATGTTTTAATTGCGGGACGTGTTTATATTTCAGATCATGACCATGAAATAGATGACTTAGCGGTTCCCCCCATTCGTAGTGGGTTAACAACCACGCCTGTGGTTATTGAAGATGAAGTTTGGATTGGTGAAGGCGTTGCTATTTTAAAAGGAGTCACGATTGGAAAGCGCGCCGTTATCGGTGCAAATGCCGTGGTAACGCGAGATGTTCCCCCCTATACTGTTGTTGGAGGAATTCCTGCAAGAGTTATTAGAAAAATAGAATCGTCTGCCGAGAAAAATTAATATGTTAAAAAAAGCCCCGTTAGTTTCCGTTTTAATTCCTGTGTATAACGCAGGGGATTACCTTAAAGAAGCGGTTTTAAGTATTATCAATCAAAGCTATACCGAGCTTGAAATTATCATCATCAATGATGGCAGTACCGATGGTTGTCTGGAAACGATCGGTGATTTAAAGGAGGCTCGCCTACGAATTATTTATCAAGAAAATCAAGGAAAAGCCGCCGCTTTAAACCGAGCTTTTGACGAATTGCAAGGGGATTATTTTATTATTCAAGATGCGGATGATAAAAGTGATCCACAGCGTATTGAAAAACAATTAGAGTGCTTATTTCGCTACCCTGAATTAGCCGCCGTTTATATTGGACATGATCTTATTTTGGGTAAAATACAATTTGCACCCAGTTTTGAGGAACTGAGTGCCACAGATTGTGATGAAATGATTAAAGCATTTAAAATTCCAGCCCATGATGCGACAGGGATGTATCGACTTTCACTGATAAAGGGAATGCGTTTTGATAAATCCCTAAGAATTGGTCAAGGCGTAGATTTTGTTTTACGCATTGGTGAGCAATTTCCGATGATGTGTTTGGGGGAATGTCTTTATACTTACCGAATCAACTATGATTCAACGATTCGTCAAGATGCCACTAAGAATAACCGCCATATTAATAGTGTCCGTGAAAAAGCCTGTCAGCGGCGGCAATTGGATTTTGAAAAATTTAAAATTTCATTTCAAAAACCATCGACTTTTTTCAAACATCGTGATGCGGATACCCATATTATTCCACATTGCATGAAAAGTGTCTTAAACCTAAAAAGTAAACAACGATTAGGTGAGGCTTTTTATGTCGGTTGGCAGTGTTTTATTCTGCACCCGCTCGATTTTTATTATGTTAAACCGTTGCTTTACGCATTAGCGCCGTGTTCATTAATTAGTATTTATCGTCAATTAAAACACCGTATTTTACATAAATAAGCCCAAATTTCATGCGTAATAAAAATAAAGAGATGATACAAAGAACTCACTTAATAATGACGCTCGACCACTCATAATATGTCTACAACTCAGTTTGGTAAGGGACATACGATTGGGGGCGAAACTATTGCTCACCCCATCGGCATTGCGCTCTTAGTTATTTGTGCGATTGCTATTTTTAAACAGCCCCGTGAGCGGGTTGTTTTACCGATGGTTTTGTTTATGGTCTCGATTCCAAGTGCGCAGCGATTGGTGATTGCAACCCTTGATTTTAGTTTTGTGCGGATTTTAGTGATGGTCTCACTCGCACGGATGTTTATGACCGGGGAAAGTCGTTATTTTAAGATACAAAAGCCTGATAAAGTATTATTTTGGTGGATGGGTTTTGGCATTATTACCTACGGAATTTTAAAAGGAGGGCCATCAGGGGTTATTACCCGAACGGGTTATATGCTTGATACGGTTGGAGCTTACTATGTTGGGCGGGTTTACATTCGTACGACGGAGGATATTAAACGTTTATCCTTAGCCATCGGTGCTATTGCAATTCCAATGTTATTTTTTTTTTTCTGATTGAGCGTGCAACGGGAAAAAATATGTTTCATGTCTTGGGCGGGGTTCCTGAAAACACCATGATTCGTAAGGGTAGACTTCGCTGTCAAGGGCCCTTTTCACATCCGATTATGGCGGGGGTTTTTTGGGCCTCGTTATTGCCGTGGCTGGGGGGGATTTGGTATGGAAAATTTGCCTCGAAATCACGGGTCATGCTTTATATGATCTGTATTTTTATTATTGTGGCTAATACGGCTTCAAGTACCCCTATTATGGTTATTTTATTCACTGTTTTAGGATTTATGGCCTTTAAAGTGCGCCATCAAATGCGCATGATGAGAAAATTATTATTTATTTTCTTAGTGACCCTTCATTTTGCAATGAAAGCTCCGATATGGGATCTTATTTCTCGAATTGATTTAAGTGGGGGATCGACAGGTTGGCATCGTTCTAATTTAATTCAGCAATCTATTAATCATTTCAATGAATGGTGGATGGTAGGGACGTTATCAACCCGACATTGGGCATTTGGGATGCAGGATATGACCAATCAATATTTATTGGAAGGCGTGCGGGGTGGGATTGTCGGCATGATCTTGTTTATTACGTTTATTAAACGGACTTATGGGATTTTAGGCGAAGCGCAACGTAAAGCGGCTTCAAAATCTGATTTATGGATTTTATGGGCATCGGGCGTGATGTTATTTACACATACGATGAGCTTTTTTGCAGCCGCTTATTTTGGACAAACTAACATTGCTTTTTTTTTATTGACGGGGGCAAGCGTGTCGGTTGCGGCTACCGTTATTAACGATGCAAAACAAGCGGCCAAAGAAAAACTACGGATTAAAGGATAATAAAATGTTAGTCTCGATTGTGATTGTGAATTTTAATGCGGGTGAATTAATTACCGCGTGTATTGAATCCATTATTAAAGAAACTAGAAATAATAGCTACGAAATTATTGTGGTTGATAATGATTCATCCGATGAGTCCATCGCTGTGATTAAAAATAAGTTTCCAAGCGTTAATGTGATTGAAACAGGGGCTAATTTAGGATTTGCTGCGGGTAATAATATTGGGTTTGAGGCCGCCAAAGGCGACTATATTTTAGTGCTTAACCCTGATACTTTAATTACGGATAGAGCGATTGATTATTCGCTTACCTATCTTATGGATCATCCTGAAGTGGGTGTTTTAGGGTGTAAAGTCTTATGGGAAACGGGGGAAATTCAATCGACATTGATTCGTTTTCCTGCTTTAACCAGTATTTTGATTAATTTATTTATCCCTTATAAAATAATGCGCACACTGCCTTATTTAGGTCGTTCGCGTTATGCAGGGATTGATACGAATTTACACCATGATGTTGATGTGGTTGCAGGGTGTTTTATGTTGTTGCCCCATGTGATTATTGATGAGGTGGGGGGGATGGATGATGATTTTTTTATGTTTGGGGAAGAAATAGAATGGTGTTGGCGCATTAGCCAAACGGGTAAAAAAATTCGTTATTATCCTGAAAATACGATCATTCATACGGGGGGCGGTTGTAGCTCGACGTTGTCCTATCGAAAAGAACTCTTAATTGCCAAAGGCGGATTGATGGTTTTTAAAAAAACACGCGGAGCTTTAGTGGCAACGATTGCTAATTTACTTATGCTGCTGCGAGATGGGCCTCGTGCTTGTATTTTTTTGGTTTGTAAATTATTAGTTCCTAAAAAGGCCGATAAAATGGAATCCTTAAAAATATCCCCGCTTCGATTTATTTATTTGCTTCAGTATTTAATCGGTATTGAAAAAGAGATTTAACCGTGAAAAAAATTTTAAAATCAGCCATTCGAGGCAGTGTACAGCAACTATTATCACCTTTAGAAACGCTATTGCTTAACTCCGATTCTTCTGAGCCGCTTTCGCCGCCTGTTTTTATATTAGGAGCACCACGATCAGGGACAACCTTACTTTATGAGTTATTAATTAGTCATTATACCTTTTCGTATTTTACTAATTTAGCAAATACCTTTCCTCAAACCCCCTTAGCTATTTCCAAATTAAGTCATCGTTTTAAAACCCATTGGCAAGGGGGACAAAAAAGTGAATTTGGTTATGTTAAAGGCTTCGGTGCGCCCAGTGAAGCCGGCAGTTTATGGGATCGCTGGATTCCTGAGTTTGGCTATTTAGGTAAAGAAGAGATTGAGTCGCGTAGAAAGAGCCTATCGGAAGCGGCTCAGGTGATACAAAAATTACAACATATTCAACAAGCCCCTTTTATTAATAAAAATGTGATGCACAGCGTGCATATAGAATTTCTTAATGCGGCTTTTCCAAATTGTTTATTTATAGATCTTCGGCGAGAGATGAAAGCGAATGTTCGGTCCATCGTTCGAGCGCGTGAGTATGAAGCGGGCCCTAAAGCGGACAAGGAAGGTTGGTGGTCGGTTAAGCCTCGTAATGTCGATCAATGGTGTGGTCGGTCATTAGAAGAACAAGCGTGCGCGCAACTTATTTTTTTACGAAAAGACAGTGAGGCGGGGTTTAAAGTCATTGGTGAAAATAGACGACTAATCGTAAACTACGAAAAACTGTGTTTACAGCCCACATTAGTTGTTGAAGAAATTGCTTCTTTTCTTAAGCCCTCAATCGGTAAATTAAACGTTCGGCAACCTTTAGTGACAACGATTAAACCCTCGCCCTCAAAACTATTTGATTTAAAAAGAGAAGCGTTAATTGAACAAACATTATTGGAATTGGAGGAAGGTTAAATGGTTTATAGTAATCGAGGTGAAATCGTTCGATTTTTATATCTTATTGTTTCAACGATGGTTTGGGGTGTCTCGTTAGGTGGATTACTGTTTAAATCTAAACGCGTGGTACTTTGTTATCATGGAATAACGGATCAGGATGCGGCGGCTTTTCGTCGTCAAATAGCGCAGATTGCTCCGCGAGTGGTGGCTTTAGAAAACGACCATTCAGAACAAGCGTCCTCCGTATTACCTTCAATTGTTTTAACTTTTGATGATGCGTTTGAAAATGTATTAACGAATGTAATCCCTGTGATTGAGGATTATCAAATTCCTATTTCGATTTATGTGGTCACGGATTATCTAGGAGGGAAACCCGCTTGGTTAAAAAATACGGGACATCATGATGAGCATGAAAGGTTGATGACAAAAGAGCAGATAACGGAATTGGCAAAAAATCCTTTAATTTCTATAGGGAGCCACACTCATACCCACCCCAGTTTAACAACACTTAATGCGGAATCATTGGAAAATGAATTAAAAGACTCTAAAGAAATTTTAGAGGCGTTAATAACTCAAAAAGTAACGGTGTTAGCTTTTCCGCATGGGGCGTTTAATGCGGAGGTTTCCAATGTCGCAACGCGTTGTGGTTTAACCCACTTATTAACCCTTGAAGAAAAATTGCTGGATAATACGCAATCTCAAGGAAAAATGGGACGATTTATCATGGAACCTTCGGTTTGGCCGATTGAATTTCGGTTAACGGTGGCGGGTTCTTATGCGTGGTTGTTTTATTTTAGACACCTGATTAAGGTATTAAAAAAAGGATTGGGGAAATAATGACCTATCAATTACAACAATTAAATCAAACAGACTGGCTTTCAGCGGCAAAAGAATTTAATGATTATGGCTATATGCACTATTGGGCGTATGGGGAACAGGCTGCAAAACGAGTTAATGCCGATTCGGATCAAATAGCCGTGCTTGATGAAAATCAAAAGATAGTGGCGATGTTTAATGTACGAGTTAAAAAAATCCCCTTTGAATTAGGCGGCATTGCTTATATCAGTGGTGGCGCAATGATTGATAAAGGTCAAACAGATCTTGGCACGACATTAACGGCCGTATTAACGGTGATTAAACAAGCCTATGTAACGAAACGCGGCCTAGTTTTACGCATTTTTTTACGACCTAAAACGGCCTCCATGTTTGCAGATGAAGCGACTATTTATCATCAATTGGGTTTTATTGAACAGGGAAAAACCAATGCCACTATATTGGTTGATTTATCGCCTGATCTTGCGTTAATTCGGAAAAACCTCCATCAAAAATGGCGAAATATATTAAATAAAAGTGAAAAGCAAGAAATTACCGTGGTTGCGGGTAATGAACTCAGTCTTTTTACCGATTTTGAAGGTCTTTTTACGGATTTATTGCAGAGAAAAGGACTGGATATTGATATGGATAATCATTTTTTTAAAGCGGTTCAGGAAAATTCGCCTGAGCAAGAAAAATTTCACATTGCGATTGCTTACAAGGATGAATTGCCTATATCGGGTCATGTCTCAAGTATAAGTGGAGATACCTCGGTTTATATTTTAGGGGCAACTAATGATGTCGGAAGAAAATTAGGGGCGGCTTATTTGTTGCAATGGCATGTGATCGAAGAATCAAAAAAACAAGGATGCCAATGGTATGATTTAGGGGGAATCAACCCTGAAGAAAACCCCCCTGTTTATCAATTTAAAAAACGCATGGGCGGCGAGGAAACGGAAGTCACCCCTGTGTTTCAAATACAGTCAGGTTTAAAGGGAATATTGACCTTGGGTCTTGAAAAATTATACAAACAGTTGCGTTCTAAAATTAGAGTTTAAAGTTATGGATCAAAAAAATATTTCAATTATTATTCCAGCCCATAATGAAGAAGCCAGTATTAATCGGTGTTTAAGTGCGCTAACCCGTCCTAATTCGGATTATAAGGTGCAAATTATTGTGGTCTGTAATGGCTGTCATGATAAAACCGCCGACCTTGTTAATGCCTTTGATTCAACAATTACCTGTTTAGAAACGGAGGTTGCCTCTAAAAGTCACGCGTTGAATTTAGGGGATGAAGTGGCCACATTTTATCCTCGAATTTATTTAGATGCCGATGTTATTTTAACGATTGAGGCGGTTAACGCGCTTTGTTTAACTCTGACGGATGAAAAATTTTTGGCGACCTCAAGTTGCATTAAGATGGATTTAGACTCAAGCTCGTGGTTTGTGCGTGCTTTTTATGAGGTTTGGCTGAATTTACCTTATTGTAAGGCGGGTATGATTGGAAGTGGTGTTTATGCCCTTTCTAAAAAAGGCCGTGAACGTTTTCAAAAATTTCCTGATATTATTGCAGATGATGGTTATGTTCGTTGTCTATTTACCGAATCGGAACGACCTTTAACAGTCGATTGTTATTCAACCGTTACGGCGCCTCATGATTTAATGAGTCTAATTAAGATTACGACCCGTAGTCGGGTTGGGTGCTATGAATTACGAGAAAAATTTCCTGATTTAATTTCTAACGAAGCTAAAAATTATCAAACAGCACTCATTGATTTTTTATTAAATTTCAAACAATGGCCAAAAATTATGGTTTATGTTGGGATAAATATCATTACTAGAGTTCGTGCAAAATACCAAATAATAAGAAAAATAACTGTCTGGGAACGAGATGATTCGAGTCGCTCTTAAACGATACTTGCTTGATTTTTAGGAATAGAATAATGAATTATGATGATAATGCGTTGCAACACGATTTCAATCGGGATATATGGTGCTTACATGGTCTGCCTATTGATAATTTAACCTTAGAAGAAACAATTGAAACTATTCATAAGCGAATTGAAAGTAAGACTAAAACCGTATTGACAACGATTAATATTAATTTACTTATTTTGTCATTGAGCGATCAGCAGTTTAGAAAAAGTATACTCTTAAGTGAACTTTGTAGCATAGATGGCGTGCCTTTACTTTGGTTGGCTCAAAGAATTGGTTTACCTTTGGTTGAGGTTGTTCAAGGCTCAACGCTGGCTGAAAAAATTAATCAGGGTCGTCATTCTGTTTCAATGTATTTTTTTGGAGGTGAAAAAGCGACATTGGATAAGCTTAAAGAAAAATTCAGCCAGACTCAATCAGGAATAAACTACGCAGGGGCAAAAGACCCAGGATTTGGGTCGGTTAAAGAACAAAGTAGACCTAAAAACATTGATGATATTAATGATTCAAAACCTGATTTTGTATTGGTTGCATTGGGTGCTAATAAAGGTCAAAAGTGGATTATGGAAAATAAATATAAAATTAATGCTCCGATTATTAGTTATTTAGGGGCTACGATTCATTTTCTTACGAATACATTAAAAAGAGCGCCCGAAAATGTTCAAAAAATAGGCTTAGAATGGGTTTGGCGTATTCTAAAAGAACCTAAATTATTTACGCGTTATCTTTTTGATGGGTTAGGATTTATTAAAATACTCACGAATTATGCATTGGCAAGCAAAAATCTTGTTTCAGAGGCCGAGGTTAAACCTTATACGTTAATCGAAAGTAATGGCGAGCTTGAAATTATTTTAGCAAGTCATTTAACGCTTAAAAATAAAGATGAAATAAGGGATATTTTCATAGAAAGCTTGAAAAAAAATAAGACGATTACTCTTAATTTTAAACAAGTTGATTATGTCGAGAATAAATTTTTAGGCCAACTTTTGTTGATGATTAAATATCAACAGCTTAATGAAAAAAAATTAACGCTTACTAATTTAAGTCATAAGATACATAAGTATTTAAAAACAAATGGCATCGAATTATCACTCATCGCCTTAAATCAGCCTTCGTTACAACTTAAGGAGTGATGAGCGAAGTTAGCTATCTGAGAGGCATTATTCTTATAATAAAGCGTGATAATTATTTTAAGCGGGATGGTACTTTGATCATAAAATCAATGAAAAAATCTTGATTTCTTTAAAAACTCTGGCTTTTAATATAAGTGGCATTGCTTGCTTGATTCCTTTTTTAAAAATGTTATTTTTAAATATAAATAGTAAAAAAAATGTGATTTTTTATCATATAAAATATGAAGATCCTCCGGTTTTTTAATATAACCTACTGATAAATAAGTTAAAAAATACTGTAAACAATAAAGATAGTAAGGTTTGTTATTTGTTATAATTAATTTTAAATGAACGAATTACTCATGATATAAAAATTAGGGTTGCTTTGAATTATGTAATTACAATATAATCGGCCTAGAGATTCCGAGAATTTTCTGTAAACATTGAAAATATTTATTGGAATTTTTTTAAAATTATTTTTTAAGGAGAAAGTCATGAAAAAGTTACTTTTAGTAGCGACTGTTGCGACTCTTGCTCTGGCTGGTCAAGCTTCTGCATCTGTTGTTGGAGCGGGAAGTCGGTTGATGATTGATACATTTGATACACCTGCTCTTCCCAGTGTTGAAGTATATCGGGTTGGTGTTGGTAATCAAAATGCAGGTGGAACAACTCAAGCAACACCTAGCGATCAGATTATTGGTGATTACCGAACTACTGATACAAATTATGTATCAGGAAACTTAGGTGGAAATACAGCAGTAGTTGCTGGTGTTTTTGCGTATAGTTCTGATTCGGGTACAAAAATCCGTAGTTCAGTAACTTGGGATGCAAATGGAGCGGGTCTTGGCGGAAAAAACCTTTTACAGGGTGTTTCTGATGTAAGTAAAGGGGCGTTTACATTTGATATTTTAAGCATTGATCAAGGAGAGGTGATTCTTGGGTTGGTTCTACGTGATACATTTGGTCAAACTACAACTGTCTCGGGTAATAATTTAATTCAAGGCGATGATCAGCGAGTGAGTTTTAGTTCATTTTCAAATGCAGCTTTTAATTGGGGTTCAGTTGATTCTATTCAGCTTAATGTGACTCAATCAGCTAATGCCGTTGATTTAACACTTGATAACATTGGTGTGGTTACTCCCATTCCAGCCGCAATTTGGTTATTTGGTTCTGGTTTAGGTTTGATTGGTTTGTCTAAAAAACGAAAGAAAGGTCAAGCACTAGTTGCTGCATAGATCGACAAGAGTTAGATAATTATGTTTTAGGATATAATTTTATCTATAATAAGAAAGGGGACTAATTTAGGTTAGCTTCCTTTTTTTATGCGTTGAACTCAAGTGTTTTAAAATAGTGAAATCTATTAATGCGTTAGATAAAAAACGTATTAATGAATGCTTGTCTTGGTGAAAAAAAGGACTAATACAGGGCTAAATTATCAGGTTCATCAATAACAGGATTGGATAAAATACCTATTTTTTCAATTTCAATTTTTACAGTTTGCCCTGCTTTTAAATAACCACGTGGACTCATTTTAACCCCAACTCCCGCTGGCGTACCTGTCGAAATAATATCGCCTGGCTCCAACGTCATCACGGTCGTTAAATAAGCGATCATTTCATAACAATTAAATAACATGTGTGCGGTATTTGAACTTTGTCGTAATTGGCCATCGACCCATGTTTTTAAATTTAATTGATGTGGGTCGCTAATTTCATCAGCAGTCACTAAATAAGGCCCTATAGGCCCATGCGTATCAAAAGATTTTCCCATAGTCCACGTTGGTGTGCGAATTTGCCAATCACGGACGGTGACATCATTTACAATCGTATACCCTGCAATAACTAAATGGGCTTTATTTTTAGGCACATGACGACAGCGTTTTCCAATCACAAAGGCTAATTCACATTCATAATCTAATTTATCAGACACTTTCGGTAAATGAATGGCCTCACCATGGGCAATAATACAGCTCGGTTGTTTATTAAAAAAGACAGGAAACTCAGGCTGACTACGTTCTGTTTCATTAACATGGTCGGCATAGTTTAATCCAATACCCAAAAACTTACTGGGATTCGGAATAGGGGCAAGTAACTTAACCTCATTTAAGTTTAAATAAGTCGTGGCCGTCTTTATTTGTTGCCGTATTTGAGTTAATGCGTCATCACCTTGGGCGAGAAACTCTATCATGCTAGTCGCTATATTCGGGTTATCTAAGGTATCAATAACTTTATTGTTAATAACCGCACCAATACGGGTTTGTTGATTATGGGTAAATGTAATTAGTTTCATAAAATTTAAAGAAGAAATAGTGACGTATAAAAATTAGTTTCGCCAAGCATTGATCGTATATTTTTTACCCTTCAATGGCAAAATCCACATTTGATACATCGAAACAGTCCATGTATACGCAGAAATTAAGGTGTAACTAATCCCGCTAACCATGGTTATCCACGCAAATTCAGGATTAATTTTAGTTAACCACCATGAAAAAACATCAAAAATCAAACAGAAAAAAGGGAGGCTAATCATTAATGCCTTAAATTCGCGATTGATACCGACCGATAAACTAAAAATAAGACCGTTAAAAAAAAAGATAAAAGCAATGGCAAAAATATGAATATGAGAAACACGGGTTAATGTTGAAGCAGAAATGCCTTTGCTATGTTTAGAGACCGCTAAGACTTGTTCTAATTGCGTAAAATCAGGTAGTCCAGGTATAGTACTGTGACAGGAGATACAGCGGTTATCAAAAATTGTTTTGATTTCATTATGCCATTCTTCGTTAGACGTGCCATTATGTATCCACTTTATAATTTTCACGCGCTCTTTTTGAGGGGCTTTATCCTTCATAGAACCATTAAGTTTTATTTCAATTTTACTGTGCTTGGGATCTCCGTGATAACTATAGACAATATCGTCGATAGAGAGACCTAATTTGCCATCAGCCATGCCATGCGTCATTAATAATTGCGCGCTGGCAAGCAAGGCACCAAAACCAATAATAATGAGATAACTACTAAATAATGTTTTTAAACTTAGACCTAAGCTCGGTAAATTAATCCAACTGGGTGCAGGTAGGGTTTTCATTGACGTGATTGGTTGCAAATAATTCAACAATAGCATAAATTTCTTTATTTAAAAAATAAAAGGCAAGATTTAGGAATTTGTTTAATTTATAGTGATAATTACGTTTTTCTATTTTTTCTATGGCTATTTTTTAATGATTGTTGTTATATCTCCTTCTAAAACACAAGATTTTTCATCGACGACACAGACTAATTTTAGTATCCCTCGACAATTAGATCAAAGCGAGCAACTTATTGAACAGTTAATTCAATTATCACCCGAGGATTTAGCCAAATTAATGAAAATAAGTGAAAAATTAAGTCATCTTAACTGGCAACGTTTTCAATCGTTTAAGTCGCCTTTTTCGCTTGAAAATGCTAAACAAGCCTTATTAGCCTTTAAAGGCGATGTTTATCAAGGGATTGATACAGCGGCTTATAGTGATGACGATTTTAAGTTTGCACAGCAGCATTTGCGCGTCTTATCAGGACTCTATGGCGTGTTACGTCCTTTGGATTTAATGCAGCCATATCGCTTAGAAATGGGGACACGGCTTGAAAATAAGGCGGGCAAACAGTTGTATAATTTTTGGGGGACTCAAATTACTGAAATACTGAATCAAGATTTAGCAAATACGTCGCCATTATTGGTTAACTTAGCCTCTAATGAATATTTTAAAGCTGTTGTACCTAACCATTTAAACGCTAAAATTTTAACCCTTTCTTTTAAAGAAAATAAACAGGGTATTTATAAGGTAGTTGCTATTTATGCTAAACGCGCACGTGGGTTAATGGTTAATTTTATTATAAAAAATCACTTAACCGAAGCGGAATCACTTAAAGCGTTTAAGGAGGCAAATTATCATTTTAATGCGTCATTATCGACCGCTACTGAATGGGTGTTTAGTCGTTAAATAGAGATTGTAAAATAACTTATTCCCTTTTTTTATTTAACAGTAGTAAAATGACCCCTCTTTTTTGATGTCGTTACCCTCGTGAAAGAAAAATTAGAAACTTTAGTTCAAACTCGAATTCCTACTCAATATGGCGAATTTACACTCCATTACTACAATAACCTGCTAGATAACAAAGAACATCTTGCTTTTGTTAAAGGCGATGTCCTGCATAAAAAAAATGTACTTGTTCGTATTCACTCTGAGTGTTTTACAGGCGATGTACTAGGTTCACGCCGCTGTGATTGTGGTGAGCAACTTGATATGGCTTTACGGATGATTTCTGAGGCAGGCAGTGGTGTTTTGTTATATTTACGTCAAGAAGGGCGGGGCATTGGCTTATTAAAAAAACTCGAAGCTTATAACTTACAAGATGACGGTTTAGATACTGTTGATGCCAATCTACATTTAGGGCATTTAGCCGATGAACGGGAATATGATATTGCCGCTCTAATGTTGCAAACGTTGGGAGTGGTTTCGGTCAACTTAATGACTAATAATCCTAAAAAAATTGAAGCATTAATAGAATTAGGGATTAACGTTGAGCAACGTATTCCTTTAGAATCACCCGTTCACTCAGATAACCAAGGCTATTTAAAAACAAAAGTAAAAAAAATGCGGCATTTATTATCATTAGATAATTAAAAAAACTCTCTTTAATAGCAATACCTTCGCCAATTTAGGTTTTGAGCCAGAATATTTCAAATATCTAATATTTAGGTTCTAACAAAATCAAGTAGTTACAATATTAAAAAGTAGAGTTTCAACTTACTTTATACGTTTGGCGAAGGTATTGTAATCGGTAATAAAGGAAGGCGGCTGTAATGTGCTTCAGGTTTTAGAGGCATTTAACTTAAGCGGGTAAATCATTTTTAAGATTAAAAAATCGCCGAATTTTTTGCTTAACATCTATTAAAATACTCGCTTTTATTTCGTTAGTTTTTTCTTCATTAAAAAGTGTCATCATTTGCATATTATGCAATTTACGTTCTGTTAAAAGAGACTCGATATGCTCTAAAAAAACAGGATAACGGTGGAAATAAGGCTCAATGATTTGTTTATCTATTTCATAAACAATACTATCCACGATAGGGATAATGGTTGCATTACGGGGTTCACCCGTTAATAATGAGTTTTCGCCAAAGACATCACCGACTTTTAAGTGATCAATGGATTTAATATTTTCGTCTTTATTTTCAATGATAACTGCCAGAATAATACCTTGGTATACGTCGTCAATAAATAGGTTGTTAATATCCAAAGTACACTAATGGAGATTAAGCGGGTAGATGGGTTATAAGCAATAACTTCAAAATAGTCCGTTCTAATTTTTTGGTAACAAAATATAAAAATGCCAAAAAAGAGGGTTGAAAAAATTAAGTCTTGATATTTTTTTGCATAGAAGGTGAGATAAAATAATTTTAGCGATGACGACGACCAACTTAAGACGGGACATTACGGCTTAACCTCAACTTGCCCCGTCTTAAGTTGGTAGCCAGCGATGACACTGTTGATAATTAAATTTATTTTAAAGTAACATAGCAAGTTTCCCTAATTTAAACGGTTGGGGGTTTATTATTTTTTGGGAGCGTTAATGGAAAATTTCACACCTTATGCCTCACTGGTTGGCGGCTTATTTATTGGGTTAAGTGCAACGATAATGTTGTTACTCAATGGTCGTATTACAGGTATTAGCGGAATGGTTTCAGGTTTAATATCACCCGATAAAGGGGAGTCACTTTGGCGTTTAGCCTTTATTTTTGGGATGATGATAGGGGCAAGTGCTTTTGTTTTCTTTTTTCCTGAATCCTTTAGTGCGCGTGAAAATTTTTCGCCATTATTATTAATTATCGGGGGTTTTTTAGTTGGGTTTGGCACGCGTTTGGGCAATGGGTGTACCAGCGGTCATGGGGTTTGTGGTATCGCTCGTTTTTCGATACGTTCTTTAGTGGCAACTGTCGTTTTTATATTTTCAGGTGGATTATCTGTTTTTGTTATTCGACATGTCATCGGTCTGTCGTCATGAAAAAAAATCTAGCGGCCTTAGTTGCAGGTTTTATTTTTGGCATAGGGTTGGCTCTTTCAAAAATGATTGACCCTAACAAAGTGCTTAACTTTTTAGATGTGACAGGTCACTGGGATCCGAGTTTAGCCCTCGTAATGGGAGGGGCTTTACTGGTGACGACGATCAGTTTTAGATTGGTTTTAAAACGAAGCCAACCTATTTTTGATCTTAAATTTCGCATACCCACACGAACCGATATTGATCGGCCGTTAGTCATCGGTGCTTCTTTATTTGGTATTGGCTGGGGCATTGCGGGGTTTTGTCCAGGGCCTGCACTCGCAAGTTTAGGGCTAGGCTTAGTGGACCCTGCTATTTTTATGCTTGCATTCGTGACAGGGTCTTGGTTGCAGGGTTATCTTTATCCTAAAAAATAACCCCCAGATTTTAAATTGAAATAGGGGCTTTAATCGCAGGATGCGGATTGTAATGGGTTATTTCAAAATCATTATAATGGTAATCAAAAATAGAATCGGGTTTACGTTTAATGATTAATTGAGGCAGTGCCTTGGGTTGGCGTTGTCGTTGTTGTTGCGCTTGTTCTAAATGATTTAAATACAAATGTACATCGCCGCCTGTCCAAATAAAATCCCCTAAAGCTAATCCTGTTTGCTGGGCGACCATCTGTGTTAATAAGGCATAACTGGCAATATTAAAGGGCAGTCCTAAAAAAGTGTCACAAGAGCGTTGATACAGTTGACACGATAATTTTCCATCGGCAACATAAAATTGAAAGAGGGCGTGGCAAGCCGCTAAGGCCATTTTTCCTTGCTTGACATTAGCTTGTGGAGTAATGGATTCATCAGGTAAATCGGCTACATTCCATGCAGATACAATGATTCGTCGACTATTAGGGGTTTGCTTTAATTGCTGCATAATTTGGGCTATTTGATCAATTTTTTCCCCATTTGGTGACGACCATGAACGCCATTGTTCGCCATAAACAGGCCCTAAGTTTCCTTGCTCATCCGCCCAGCCATTCCATATTTTAACGTCGTGTTGATGTAAATAATCGAGTTGGGTATCCCCTTTTAAAAACCACAGTAATTCATGAATAATGGATTTTAAATGGACTTTTTTAGTGGTCAATAAAGGAAAGCCTGCTTGCAAATCAAAACGCATTTGATGCCCAAAGATAGAGCGTGTACCGCTGCCCGTTCGGTCGCCTTTTAGTGCGCCATCGGTTAAGATTTTTTCCAGAAGTTGTAAATATTGTTGCATAGT
The DNA here is from genome assembly GCA_030949405.1 of Methylococcales bacterium. Lineage (NCBI taxonomy): Bacteria > Pseudomonadati > Pseudomonadota > Gammaproteobacteria > Methylococcales > Methylococcales bacterium. Next base: position 1,833,238 of record JAUZSN010000002.1, read on the forward strand.
TTTAAACGTAATTTAGGGAATGAAGGTCGTTTAGCTTTAAATTATGTTTAATAGTTTAAAGTGGGAATATTATAACGTTTATACGGTTTTAAATGAGGCGTTAGGGGGTAAAAAATTCTCCTATAATAGAACGATACGTTAGTGTATTGATTTAGGGATTGAAAAAAAATAATTTTTCTCATATCCTCAGTTACAATATTATAAACTCAGTTTAGAATCGAATAGTTTTATTGCGCCTAACGTATAAATAAACACAACGAAATGAGGATTGTATGAAAATTGGTATTCCAAAAGAAATCCATAAAGGTGAAAAGCGGGTTGCCACAACGCCCGAGGCCGCTGAAAAAATTATAAAAATGGGCTTTGAGATCAGCGTTGAATCAGGAGCAGGGGAGGCTGCCGATATTTCTAATGAAGCTTATCAAGAAGTGGGGGTGAAAATTGTTAAAACCAGTAAAGCCTTATGGAAAAATGCGGACATCGTAATGAAGGTTCGTCCCCCAGAAAATAGTGAGACGGGTTTATTAAAAGAAGGCAGTACCTTAATTAGCTTTATTTGGCCCGCACAAAATAAAGCATTAATGAAGAAGCTATCATCCAAAAAAGTGACTGTTTTAGCCATTGATAGTGTGCCACGAATTTCGAGGGCGCAAAAACTGGACGGGTTAAGCTCAATGGCAAACATTGCAGGTTATCGGGCGGTTATTGAAGCAGCGCAGCATTTTGGACGTTTTTTTACAGGGCAAATTACCGCTGCAGGTAAAGTTAATCCCGCTAAAGTTATGGTTATTGGTGCAGGTGTGGCAGGACTTGCTGCTATTGGGACGGCTAAAAGTATGGGGGCAATTGTTAGGGCCTTTGATACGCGCCCCGAAGTGAAAGAACAAATTGAAAGCATGGATGCTGAATTTTTAATGCTGGATTTTAAAGAGGAAGGTTCGGGGGCTGGCGGCTATGCTAAAACCATGTCAAAAGAATTTATTGACGCGGAAATGGCCTTGTTTGCACGTCAAGCAATGGAGGTGGATATTATTATTACCACCGCGTTGATCCCTGGTAAACCTGCGCCTGAATTGATTACAACGGGTATGGTTGAATCGATGAAAGCGGGGAGTGTGATTGTTGATCTTGCCGCCGAGCGAGGCGGGAACTGTGCTTTAACTGAAAAAGATAAGGTGGTGGTTAAGTATGGGGTAACGATTATTGGTTACACGAATTTACCCAGTCGTTTGGCCAATCAATCCAGTCAACTGTATTCCACTAATTTGCGTCATTTATTAACGGAATTAACCCCTGAAAAAGACGGTCATATTAATGTTAACATGGAAGATGAGGTGATTCGTGGGGCAACGGTGATTAAAGAAGGAAAAATCACATGGCCACCCCCGCCGCCTAAAATTTCAGTCGCGCCACCGCCTCAAACAGAAGTTCCTGCTATTAATGAGGAGCCTAAAAAATCATGGATTCCTGACTCTGTAAAACCTTTTTTACCCGTTATCATTGGAGGGGCTATTTTATTTGGAGTCGGGTCGGTTGCCCCTGCCTCTTTTATGTCGCATTTTACTGTTTTTATTCTGGCTTGTTTTATAGGTTATCAAGTTATTTGGAGTGTTTCGGCCTCCCTTCATACGCCCTTAATGAGTGTGACAAATGCGATCAGCGGTATTATTGTTGTGGGGGCATTGGTACAAATTTCTGCAACAGGATTTTGGATTAGTCTCTTTTCAGGACTGGCCATTTTAATTGCTGCAATCAATATTTCAGGGGGCTTTTTAGTGACGCGCCGTATGCTTGAAATGTTTAGAAAATAACGGAGATAGAATCATGTCAGAAAGTTTAGTTTCAATGTCTTATGTTGCGGCATCCATTTTATTCATTTTAAGTTTAAGTGGGTTAAGCAACCAAGAAACTGCACGGCGAGGTAATTACTACGGGATGGTAGGGATGGTGATTGCCATTTTAGCCACCGTGTTAAGTGATGCGGTGACCTCGTATGCCATTTTAATCATTGCTTTAATTGTGGGTGGCTTTATTGGTACTAAAGCGGCTTTAAATGTTGAAATGACCCAGATGCCTGAGTTAGTCGCCTTAATGCACAGCTTAGTAGGAATGGCGGCAGTCTTAGTGGGGTATGCTAATTTTATGGACAGTACCTTAGTTTTGGAAGGGGCTGAAAAAACCATTCATGAAGTAGAAATTTATATCGGTATCTTAATTGGTGCGGTTACTTTTTCAGGTTCAGTGATTGCGTTTGGAAAATTATGCGGAAAAATTTCAGGTAAACCTGTTTTGTTACCTATGCGACATGGGTTAAATCTCGGTATTTTAGTAGCGTGTATTGGGTTGGGAACTCTATTTTTAGACGGTGCCGAAGACGGGGGCGGTACGATTGCATTAATCTTAATGACCTTGATTGCATTAGCTTTTGGGGTTCACATGGTGATGGCAATTGGGGGCGCTGATATGCCTGTTGTTGTCTCTATGCTGAATAGTTACTCAGGTTGGGCAGCGGCAGCCACAGGTTTTATGTTAAGCAATGATTTGTTGATTGTAACAGGGGCCTTAGTGGGGAGTAGCGGGGCCATTTTAAGCTATATCATGTGCCGTGCAATGAATCGACATTTTTTAAGTGTGATAGCGGGCGGATTTGGTTCGGCAGGAGGCGAGGCGGCTGAAGTTGAAGGCGATGTTCAGCCCATTGATGTGTCTGAAACGGCGCAACTCTTAGCTGAAGCTAAAAATATTATGATTATCCCAGGCTATGGAATGGCAGTGGCACAAGCACAGCATACGGTTAATGAAATGACTAAATTACTACGCAATGAAGGTAAAACAGTCAGTTTTGGTATTCATCCTGTTGCAGGGCGAATGCCCGGTCACATGAATGTTTTATTAGCCGAAGCCAAAGTTCCGTACGATATTGTGTTTGAAATGGATGAAATTAATGACGATTTTGATAAAATTGATGTCACTATTGTGATTGGTGCCAACGATATTGTTAATCCTTCTGCACTAGATGATCCAAACAGCCCGATTGCAGGAATGCCCGTATTAGAATGTTGGAAAGGTCAGACCACTATTGTGTTAAAACGTAGCATGGCATCAGGGTATGCGGGAGTGGGTAATCCTTTGTTTGTTTTAGAGAATACACGAATGTTATTTGGTGATGCGAATGACAGTATGCAAGCTGTTTTAAAAGAATTACAAAATTAAGCTGTTTTAGGTGCGTTGTGTTGATATTTTTGGGATGAATATCAACTAATTGTAATCTTTTTAATGAGAGTCACTCTACTTACGAGTAGAGTAATAACCTATGATTTTTTTCAAGTTTCTGATGATGGATTTATCCAATGAATACCAAAGATTTTGTTGAGCAACTTTATCGAATATATTTAGGGCGAGGCTCCCTAGAGGGAGAAAGTTTATTTTGGGTTGATAAAATTGATAAGCAGGTGGCGACTGCTTTTGAAGTGACCGAGGTTTTTATCAATGATGCTTATTTTACGGAAACCGTGGTTCCTATTGCTCGGCTTTATTTTACAATTTTTGAACGTCTTCCTGATGTTACAGGGCTTTTATTTTGGATAGAGAAATTTAACCAAGGAATTTCACTAGATGATATTGCGAGTGCCCTTTTAACGTCTTCTGAATTTGACACAAGCTATTCACATTTATCAGGGAATGAGGCCTACTTAAAGCAACTTTATAGTAATACGTTTGATCATTTACCCAATTCAAATGAACTTACTTTTTTATTAAATGCGCTTGATAAGGGGTTGCAATGGAATGATTTAGTCATCAGGGCCTCGAAATTGCCAGAATTTGAAAAAAATCATGGTGAAAAAATAAATATAACCTTAAAGTATTTTTCTATTTTAGGTCGAGAGCCAACAGATCAAGAGTTGAGTGAAGCCATCGAAGAAAGTGACCCCGTTGCTCTTATTGGTCGTCTTTATTTGAATGATGATTATAAAGGGGAACCTATTCCTCATTTAATTAGTAAAGGAACGGTGATTGGCAGTGGTGCTATTGCTGACGCGACCGTTTTTATTGATAAAAATGATAATGATCTATTGGATGAGGGCGAACTTTCTACTAAAACAGATAATTCAGGTCGCTGGTCATTTGTAGGGGATGAAACGTTTGAAGGAAAGATAGTGGCTTTTGGCGGGATTGATATTTCAACCAGCCAATTAGTAGAAGGAACGGTAACGGTTGAGGGGGGGACTTCGATTATTCAAACGACGACTAAACCGCTTAGCAGTTCTTTACGTTATACCACAGGCTCTGTTCCGCCTGTTGATGAAAATACGATTACGGTTAGAGAGCCTCAAATCTTGCGTATTTTCGTGACCTTTGACGAACCTATCCAAATAGAAACAATCCCCGTCATAAGTATTAATAATGGCACCAGTGATGTGATTAGTTTTGCGAGTATGGCAAATATTAGTAACATTACCTATTATTATGATTTAGCCGTTCCATCGGGGGATTTTACGGGAACAGTTATTATTAATACCAAAGCGGTGCAGACCGAAACGATTACAGACGTTATTGCTACAAATACGTTATTTGTGGTTGATAATGCCCCCGCTTTGACCTCAGAAGATGTGGCTTTTGCGATTGATGAAAATAGTGGGGCAGGTCAGGCAGTTTACTCCATTGTCTCTAATGATGTTAATGCCCTGTATAGTTTAAAAAACACAGGCGATCGTGATTTTTTCTCTGTTGACGGTAGTACAGGTATCGTAAGGCTTATTAGTAATCCTGATTTTGAAACTAAGCCCGATTATCGTTTTACCGCCGTGAGTAGTGATACCGCTGGAAATAAGAATGAAAGAGCGGTGACCTTAAAAATTAATGACGTTGATGAGATCGTACCTACTGTCAGTGCCGTAAGTTCAACAACAGCGGATGGAAGTTATAAAGTAGGGGATGTGATTGCAGTTACCGTGGCGTTTAGTGAGATAATTTTCGTGACAGGAACCCCGACATTAACCTTAAAAATTGGCGAAATTGAAAAAACAATTAATTATCTTTCAGGGGCGGGTAGTAATACATTAACATTTGATTATATCGTGGCTGCTGAGGATGCAACGAGCGATTTAGATTATGCGAGTACAGCCGCATTAGGTTTAAATGGCGGTTCAATTAAAGATGAATCAGGAAATGATGCGATCTTAACCTTAGCGGTGCTAGCCTCAGCTAAGTCATTAGCAGGAAGTAAAGCGATTGTTTTAGATAACGTCGCGCCTTTATTAACCACGGAAGGGCGTTTACCTATAGACGGGGCGACAGGAATCACCGTTGATAGTAATATTACTTTAACCTTTAATGAAGATATTGCCGTAGGAACCAGTAATATTACACTCACCAGTGGCTCGGATAATATAGTGATTACTGAATCTGAATTATCCGTGAGTGGCAAAGTATTAACAATCAACCCGAATAATGATTTAGGGAAGGGTTTGTCAACGTATGATGTTGTTATTGGAGCAGGTTCGATAACGGATCTTGCAGGAAACCCTTATGCGGGTTTATCAGCGAATAACTATTCTTTTGAGACGGCAATTAATACTAATATCGTTGTCTTTGATATGACGACAGGTAACAGCTCATCCCATAGTAACCGAACCTTTAAGACCAATGTTGATTATAAGCTCTATATAAAGGTTAATAGTAATTCTGATGTCTTTACGACAATCACGCCATGGACAGGAGGTGCAAATTTAGGCGCAGGGGATGAAATAATTTTAGTCGGTAGTGGTGGAGCTCCTGTCCAAGGTGTCAATATGAATACAGTTTTATCAAAGGGAAAATTAACTGTTTTAAAAAATAAAATAGAATGGATAACGATTGTTAATGAGGCTGCTGTTGATGGAGTGGCGATGGTGTTAAATAAAAGTGGTATAGCAACAAGATTATTTAGTATAGGTACCAATAAATCAGGGTTATGGAATGGAAGTGCCCATATAGAGCTGGTCGGTAACGATTACAAAATAAACATGCCAGCGGGTATTTTGAGTTCTCAAGGACTCATATAAAAGTACGAATATAGTTTTTCGTAATGACTTATTTTTCATGTTATTAATTTAGACAGAGACGCGAGTCGTTGCATATTTTAAAAAAATAGGAGAATGTCATGATAGAAACGGAATACATACTCGGCGGCTTTTTGGCTTTATTATTAGTCGTTACTTATATTCTAGGGCGGAAACGGTTTGCTAAAAAAGAAGCCCGCTTATTAGAAAAAGAAACCATTGCCGCCAAAGAAATAACGCCAGAACCTATTATAGCGTCAGAAATTGAACCCCGATTGAAACTAAGTTAACGTTAGATCCTGTAATAGAAGTCATCGCTAAACCGAATTTACAAACGAAATACGCAACTAAAATAGATAAAAACCTTCCTCAAGATTCAATGTTAAGACGGCATTATTTAACGCATGTTCGTTCTATTATCGAATCTGAACAGGCTGAGCGGCCAGAAGACTCGGCTTTAAAACACCATTATGACACTATGATTGATGCGAAAGTGGAACAATATTTATTTGATCTTTCCCCATAATTATTTATCTAAATTCCTCACTTGTTATCGTGTTCAGAGTACAGTAATTAACTGTACTCTGAGCATTGATTTCTTCAGATGATGCTTTTGTGTTGATTAATAATTTTCATCACACTATAGCTTTCATCCTCGGTTCAAATTAGAATAGTTCGTTTACTCACTTTTTTCTGTTCTTTACGGATATTCCATGACTGATTATAAATTAACCCACCTTAAACAATTGGAAGCTGAAAGTATCCATATTATTCGTGAAGTGGCCGCTGAATTTGAGCGACCTGTGATGCTTTATTCCGTAGGTAAAGATTCTGCGGTAATGCTGCATTTAGCGATGAAAGCTTTTTATCCAGGAAAACTGCCCTTTCCATTAATGCACGTTGATACGACATGGAAATTTAAGGAAATGATTTCTTTTCGTGATAAATTGATTGACGATTTAGGCTTAGAGTTATTAGTCCATAGTAATCAAGAAGGGATAGATCAAGGGGTCGGGCCTTTTACGCATGGAAGTAAAAAGCATACGGATGTGATGAAAACCGATGCGTTAAAACAAGGCTTAAATAAATATAAGTTTGATGCCGCTTTTGGCGGTGCGCGGCGTGATGAAGAAAAATCACGAGCAAAGGAACGGGTTTATTCGTTTAGAGATAAAAATCATCGTTGGGATCCTAAGAATCAACGGCCTGAGTTATGGAATATTTATAATGGTAAATTAGATCAGGATGAAAGTATTCGTGTTTTTCCGTTATCAAATTGGACTGAATTAGATATTTGGCAATATATTTATTTAGAAAATATTCCGATTGTACCGTTATATTTTGCTAAAGAACGTCCTGTGGTTGAGAAAGATGGGATGTTAATAATGGTTGATGATGAGCGTATGCCCATTGGTGAAAATGAAAAAGTTGAAATGAAAATGGTTCGTTTTCGCACATTAGGTTGTTACCCTTTAACGGGGGCGGTGGAATCCACGGCAACAACGTTGCCTGAAATTATTCAAGAAATGTTATTAACCACAACCTCTGAGCGGCAAGGGCGTTTAATTGACCATGACCAATCTGGGTCTATGGAACAGAAAAAGCGTGAAGGGTATTTTTAATTTTAATTGGTGAAGAATGATGAAAAAATCGTATTCTCAATTTAAGCCTGATGATATTAAAAACTTGGGATTAAGTTTTATTCGAGGAAAAATATTTAACTCAATAAAACGTTTAGAACCTTCCCAGTTTTTGCTTGATACGTTGGCAATTAATCAAGAGTTTCCTATTGAATCTGAAAAAGCGAAATCGGAATACTTGATTGTCCCTATTTTGACTGAAATACAGGTAAAAAACCCTAAAAAGTTTACTTGTTTTTCAGGCTATCAATTTAATGTAGATAGTCAGTTAGGTTTAAAAGGTTTTTGCGATTTTATTATTTCAAAAAAATATAATGCTGTATTTATAGAAAGCCCGCTTGTTGCGGTTGTTGAAGTTAAAAGTAACCAAGATTTACCGGATGCATCACCTCAATGTATTGCTGAAATGTATGCCGCTCAATTATACAATGAAAAAAATGAGGAAAAAATCACGGCTATTTATGGCTCAATTACCAATGGTTACGAATGGATTTTTTTGAGGCTTGAGAATAAAGAGGTCATACTTGATATTCATCGTTATGGGATTAAAAATTTATCTGAATTATTAGGGGTTTGGCAGGTTGTTATTGATAGTTTTGATGGTGTGAAATAATTATGATTTTTTCTAAAGTTTTACTAAAAGGTGTAAAAGGTGTAGGTACGATAGGCTTAGACCTTATACCTGAAAAAAAAGTATATACATTCATTGCTGAAAATGGCGTAGGGAAAACTAAACTTTTAGAGTCATTGTTTCAAATATTTTTAGGTTCTCATGAACTGTTAACAACAATAACTAATGAGCGTTATTTGTCTGAGTTATTTGTTTTAACTACTGCACAAGTGGATGATATAAGGTTTATATTTCCAAAAAGCAGTTTTAGTTATAAGTGTCTTTTTAATAATATTAAGCAACATAATTTACCCATCGTTTACATGGCATCACAAAACCGAGGATTTATAAAACACCAGCAACAAGCAACAAAAGCTATTGGTAATTTTTCAGATAGAAGAAAACGTTACATTGATTCTTTATTTCAAGGAATGCAGCAAAATTTTTCTAACCTAAATATGGAAAATGATATTGAGCAATGGTTTATTACTCGCGCTCAATCTTCAAATAGTTATCAAAAACAAGCGGATAACCGAGTGGCAGAATTACAAATTGTTTTAAAATTATTACATCAATTAGATACTCGAATTGATGAAAATTTTCTTGAAATTAGCGGTGACAATCGGGTTTTTATAGATATTAATGGTAATAAAAGACAGTTATCCCAATTAAGTACAGGGTTTGCATCCATTTTAAAAATTATTCAGTCCATCGTAGCAGGTTATGGAAATTTTACTAATGAGCAAAACTTACAGCAAGTAAAAGGCATTGTTTTAATAGATGAAATAGAAAGTCATTTCCATCTTTCATGGCAAGCTAAAATTATTCCCTTATTAAAAAAATTATTTCCCAATACCACGTTTTATATTACCACCCATTCATCTATTGTTTTAACACAACTTGAAGAAGGTGAAGCGTATAAATTAAACCGTGAGAATGATGGTGTTGTACGTTCTTCGCCTATTATTGCACCCAATAAAGCGGCTTTAATTGATGTGCTTAAAGATGCGTTTGATATTGATTTAAATAAAATGAAGCGTGACAATATGTCTGCTAAACAGCAGCAAGAGGCAAAAAAGAAACTTCTTGATTTTTTAATACAAGAAGAGACTTAACGAATGGAAAGAAAAGTATTATTAGATACCAATTTGATTATCGCTGCATTTGATACGAAGAATCAAAAAGCGATCAATCAAATTAAAGAATTATTAGGTGATGAAAATGTGGCGTTAGCCATTAGTCCTTTAATTCGTTATGAAGTTTTAAGGGGCGTTTCATATTCTCATCATGAAAGATATGATAATTTAAATTCTATTCTTAATGGTTTTGAGGAATTTGATATTGGTTGTGATATAGCGGCATTATCGTCTAATTTATTTCGCCTTTCTCAGTCAAAAAAAGAAGCAGGAAAAAATGCCTTAGTTGATAAACGAAGTTTTGATGTTTTTCATCTTGCAACCGCTAAATGTAATGAGCTTGAGTTATGTTCAAATGATAGTGATTTGGAAAAATTAGAAAATCTTTATCAAAGCTGGTTAAACTCCCAATCAAGCTAACGTCGTCTTTTATCTTCCTTTATTAAAAATTATAGTTATTACTTAGGAATACCATGTCCCACCAATCCGATTTAATCAGCACCGATATAAACGCCTATCTTGCTCAACATGAACGTAAAGAACTCTTACGTTTTTTAACCTGCGGTAACGTTGATGACGGTAAAAGTACCCTCATCGGGCGACTCTTATACGATTCAAAAATGATCTACGAAGATCAACTGGCCGCTGTCCAAGCCGATAGTGTCAAATCAGGGACAACAGGCGCGGGTAAAGTTGATTTAGCCTTATTAGTTGATGGATTACAAGCCGAACGTGAACAAGGTATCACCATTGATGTGGCCTATCGTTATTTCTCAACTAAAAATCGTAAATTTATTATTGCCGATACACCAGGGCATGAACAATACACCCGTAATATGGCAACAGGAGCTTCAACCTGTGATTTAGCCGTCATCTTAATTGATGCGCGTTATGGCGTGCAAACACAAACTAAACGCCATAGTTTCATCGCCTCTTTATTAGGGATTAAACATATTATTGTTGCCATCAACAAAATGGATTTAGTTGATTACAGCGAAGAAATCTATTTAAGAATCCAACAAGACTATCAAAGTTTTATTTCCACGCTAGAATTAGAGGATGTTCACTTTATTCCGATGTCAGCCTTAGATGGCGATAATGTCGTCAATAAAAGTGCTAACATGCCTTGGTATCAAGGGATTTCAATGATGGAATCCTTGGAAACAATTAAAATTACCGATGACCATAATTTTGTTGAAGCCCGTTTTCCTGTGCAATATGTTAATCGGCCTAATCTTGATTTTAGAGGCTTTTGTGGCACTGTCGCGTCAGGGGTATTTCATAAAGGCGATAAAATTACCGCCCTCCCTTCTGGAAAAAGCAGCACTATTAAATCCATTGTGACTTATGACGGTGAATTAGAACAAGCCTTTCCACCGATGGCCGTTACCTTAACGCTTGATGATGAAATAGATGTTAGCCGAGGTGATACTCTGGTTAGTGGTGATAGTCCTCCTATGATTGCAGATAGTTTTAAAGCTGTCTTGGTTTGGATGACTGAAAAAGCCATGATTCCTGGGCGACAATATTTAATAAAATTAGCCACGCGCAGTGTTTCAGGGTCTATTTCATCTATTCATCATCGAATTGATGTTAACACCTTAGAACATCACGATGCCGAGCAGTTAGAACTTAATGAAATTGGCTGTTGTAATGTCTCTGTTAATGCCCCTGTTGTTTTTGACCCTTACGCCAAAACGAAAGGCACGGGTTCGTTTATTATTGTCGATCGTCTAACCAATGTAACGGTTGGCGCGGGTATGATTTTAGGCGGAACGGAAGCGAGTGATTTTACAGCCGTGACCCCCGCAGAACGTGCCGCTCGTTTTAGTCAGCAACCGACGATGATTGCGTTGAACGGTGAGAAGGCGGCGGAAATTGTTTATCAATTGGAACGGCATTTATTTGATAACGGTCATGCGGCAACCATTTTAGAAAAAGTAACCCCTGATTATATCGGTGTAATAAAAAATGCGGGCTTAATTGGCTTGTGTGTTAATGCGGATGCTGAATTAAGTTTTGATTGCGATAAGCAAACAATTGAACAAATTTATAGCACGTTGAAGGAACAAGCAGTTATTTATTAATAGTTTGAATTTATCAGTAGGTATGTGATGGAAAAAATTCCTGTTAAAAAGAAAATAATCCTCCGTAAAGTTGAAAACAGAGCGACAGACCTCTCGCATTTAGACCCTCTTTTACAGCGTATTTTTACGGCACGGGGCATTACATCGGTCAATGCATTAGATAGGAATTTAGCCAAACTTCCCTCACCGTGGTTATTATCAGGGATGGAAGCGATGGTTTCTCATTTAATAACCGCGCTTAAAAACCAGCAAAAAATTGTTATTGTTGCTGATTTTGATGCCGATGGCGCAACCAGTTGTGCGGTTGCGATTCGTGGGCTTTATTTATTAGGGGCGACAAATCTTAATTTTGTTGTTCCTAATCGTTTTAAATACGGTTATGGACTCACACCTGAAATTGTTGATTTAGTCAAAGCGCGTAATGAGGATGTTGACGTTATTGTCACAGTTGATAATGGTATATCCAGTCATGAAGGAGTTAAGGCGGCTAAAGCATTAGGGATTAAAGTCTTAGTCACCGATCATCATTTACCTGCGAATGAACTTCCCGTTGCGGATGCGATTGTGAATCCTAACGTAGTCGATGATAAATTTCCCAGTAAAAATATTGCAGGCGTGGGGGTTATTTTTTATGTCTTAATGGCCTTACGCGCGCGTTTACGTGAATTGGATTATTTTATTAATTTTCCTGAACCTAATTTAGCTCAATTATTAGATTTTGTGGCATTAGGAACGGTTGCGGATGTCGTGCAGTTGGATGAGGTTAATCGTATTTTAGTCCATCAAGGCTTATTACGAATGCGTTCAGGTCACGCTCATACGGGTCTTAAAAGTTTAATGTTAGTGGCTAAACGGGATCCTAAAAATTTAACGCCTGCTGATTTAGGCTTTGCATTAGGCCCTCGACTCAATGCTGTGGGTCGAATGGATGATATGAGTTTAGGGATTCAAGGTTTTTTAACAGATGATCCGCAATTAGCCTACGCCATTATGCAGCAACTCGATCAATTTAATCAGCAACGTAAAGAAGTCGAAGCGGAAATGAAACAACAGGCGACTTTATTATTGGATGTCATGCGTCCAAATGATAAACATCGTTTGATGTCGGGTATTTGTTTATACGATGAAGCGTGGCATCAGGGGGTTATTGGTATTTTAGCCTCACGAATAAAAGAAAGTGAACATCGACCTGTGATTGCATTTGCACCCGCAGATGAGGGTGAAATGAAAGGTTCGGCCCGTTCGATTGAAGGGGTTCATATTCGTGATGTGTTAGCCGATATAGCGACAGAACATCCCGCCTTATTAAGTAAATTTGGGGGACATGCGATGGCCGCAGGGTTAAGTATTAAAACCCATGATTATCCTGCGTTTGCCTTAGCGTTTGATGAACGGGTCGGCAAGTCTTTACATGGGATGAATTTACAGCAAAAAATTTACTCTGACGGTGAATTGTCCGCAAAGTACTTAACCCTTGAATTTGCTGAAAGTTTACAAACTGTAGCAACGTGGGGTCAAGGGTTTCCAGAGCCTGTTTTTCATGGGCTATTTGATGTGATTCAATGTCGTATTGTCGGCGGAAATCATCTTAAATTGGTTTTAAGGCAACCTTCAGAAGATGTCTTTATTGATGGCATTGCTTTTTTTGTTGAACGCGCTGAAAATTGGTTAGGTATTCGACAAATTAAAGCGGCGTATAAACTGGATATTAATGAATACCGAGGGCAACGAACATTACAACTAAAAGTGGATTACTTAGAAAAAATACACTAACTAGTTTTCATTTCAATCGTTAAGGCATATTTTATGATAAAACGTACACTTCTTAATACGGGGTTTATTTTATTAACCACCAGTTGTTTTCTTTATGGCTGTGGTGATAGTGACTCTAAAAAAACGCAAACATCCGTTAAGACTGTAAAAATATTTAAACAGGCAAAAATACTAAAAGGGTTGGTTTCTGATGATAAAGGACGCATAAAAGCAGGGAAAATTAGCGCGATTAATGATAAAAAGAAGGTGATTGCAACCGCAAGTGTTCAAGAGGATGGTTATTATAAGATTGAAATCCCCGCATTAACCGTTCTCCCTATTTTATTAAAGGTGTCTTTAGCGAATGATAAGGCAGAAAATAAAGAATTAACGGCAGCGATTATTTATACTTCCATGACAAAATTTGATATTAACCCTTTATCTACAAAAATTGCCGAAAAAGCGAAAAAACTTGGGGGTTATACGCATTCTAATATGGTCGTTGCTGCTGAAAGTATGGTAAAAATTCCTGATGATAATAAAAGCACACGCGGTTTTAGAGGGGATCCAACAAAACAGTATGGCGGTTGGCATTAAATTGTTTTAAATAATGGGCTACTCACTTAAGGCGAGACGGTTGCATTTAGACCTCCGAAGTTTTTAAAATCGTGGAGACCGTCTGTTTAATTTCTACATGGAATAAACTTTCAGGTGTTTCGTCTTAAGTTGGTCGCCAAATAATTCAGAGTTTATGGGCTAACTGTTGGTTATACAGGGCGGCAATTAAATTGGCTTGATAGACCATGCCGACTAAACCTCGTTCAGCATTAATAATAGGGATTTGTCGTCGCCCATGAGTAGACATTAAACCAATTAGCTCAACAATATGCGCTGTTTCGGGTAATGTCATGACTTGGGTACTCATAATAAGCCCTACCGCTTCAGGTTTTGTTGCCGATATACGCGGGGTTCGGCGAATAAATGCGCGTAAATTATCTTGAAAATTATCATATAAACTTAAATCTATAAATTTAAAAAAATCATTCCAAGTAATCATCCCAATCACCCGTCCTGCTTTGTCAATAACAGGCATCGCTTTGAGCTGCTTTTTTATCATCAATTTCCAAGCGTCTTCAACTTCCGTTCCAAACTCAACGGTCGTTATATTTGTAATCATAATATCTGCACAAATAATATCGGTTTTAAGTCGCTTAAAGGAATTTATTTCGGCCTGACTTAATAAGTGACTCAATTCGGAATAGGTCATATCAATAAAAACATCACTCTCACTTAACGCTAAATTAAGATCCTGTTCGGAAAAACCAATATGATGACTCGGTTGGCTAATAATATGGCGTTGACGGGGGGAATTTTTTACAGGCAGTGAACTTGGGTAGCGTCTTCGCATGACCCAACGATTAATGATAACCGTCAGTAATAATAAGGTAACAACATTAATTGCCACAGGGACCAGTACAAAAGAATACCCTAAATTAATAATGGAAGGCCCTGCCATGATGGGGGTTAAACTCGTTGCGGCTGCAGGAGGATGTAAGCAGCGTAAAATAAGCATCATAAAGATAGAACCGCCAACGGCTGTGGCGGCGGCTGTTGCAATTTCAGGTATGTTTAAGGCACAGGCAACCCCAACAATAGCAGAAACTAATTGTCCGCCTGCAAAAGGCCACGGTTGGGCTAATGGGCTGCTGGGAATAAAAAATAAAATAACGGATGAGGCCCCCATTGAGGCGACAATCATCGGGTATCCTTGCCAAGGTGAGATAATTTTAGTTATCAAGGCAATAAAAAAAATGGAACAAAAACAAGCGATCAAAGAAACAAGTTTCGCTTTAATACTTAAGTTAACAGGATCAATGGTAACGTATTTTATAAAGTGAAATAGATTCATAAGTCAATGATGGGATTAAATTTAGGTCTTGTTAGTTCAATACCTTCGCCAATTTAGGTTTTGAGCCAGAATCTTTCAAAATCTAATATTTAGGTTCTAATAAAATCAAGTAGTTATAATATTAAAAAGTAGAGTTTCAACTTACTTTATACGTTTGGCGAAGGTATTGGTTAGTTTGAATCAACAAGGATTATTAAATTTTTTAATCAACAGGTTTGACGTTAAAAAAATTGCCATTAACGGAAACTATTTTTACGCGTGTTCCCACTGGGCAATCTTCGCCTTCGACCTTCCAATGGGAACGATTAATTTTTATTTTACCATCCCCCCCATCAATATCGGTTACCAACGTAAAGACACGGCCTATATATTGATCATTACGTTGATTTAAATGCGGCTGATCGGACTTAATGGGGTGACTCCTCATATATCGCTTCCATGCGACCACAGACCCAACGGATAGAATTGAAAAAATAAATAATTGTATTTCTACGATCATCGGGAACAATAATAATAACAGCCCTGTGATAAACGCGGATACGGACATCCATAAAAAGAAAAAACCTGCCGACAGCATTTCTACCCCAAGTAGAAATACGGCAATAACCCACCAATACCAAAACAAAATTTCAATTGCTATCATTACTTACCCTTTTTTATTAAAGACTTCTTTTGCAATTTCACTTACGCCACCTAATGCACCAATCACATTTGAAGCCTCTAGGGGCATTAAAATTAATTTACTATTATCGGCGGTGGCGATGTCTTTTAAGGATTCAATGTATTTTTGGGCGACAAAATAATTAATCGCTTGAACATCCCCTTCTGCGATTGCTTTTGAAACCATGATGGTTGCATTGGCTTCTGCTTTTGCTAATCGCTCTCGTGCATCCGCATCTCGGAAGGCCGATTCTTTTCGCCCTTCGGCCTCTAAAATAGCGGAAGCCTTATCGCCTTCTGCGCGTAAAATTTCAGATTCACGTTGACCTTCAGCTTCTAAAATTGAAGCTCTTTTCAAACGTTCCGCTTTCATTTGTCGCCCCATCGCTTCCACTAAATCTTTAGGCGGTGCGATGTCTTTAATTTCAATTCGAGTGACTTTAACGCCCCAAGGATGAGTGGCTTCATCAACCACATCCAATAAACGCGCATTAATTTCATCCCGTTTAGATAAAAGCTCATCTAAAGTCATTGACCCCATGACCGTACGAATATTGGTCATGACTAAATTTAAAATGGCCAAATCCAAATTACTCACTTCATACGCCGCTTTAGGGGAATCCATAATTTGAAAAAAGACCACGCCATCCACGGTCACCATCGCATTATCTTTGGTAATAATCTCTTGTGAGGGAACATCTTTAACTTGCTCCATCATATTGAGTTTTCTTCCAATGCTGTCCATCACGGGGAAAACAGTATTTAATCCAGGGGTTAAGGTTTTAGTATATTTTCCAAAACGCTCAACCGTATATTCTGCTCCTTGAGGCACGGCCTTGATAGTTAAAAATAAACCTAAAATAACCACCACAGCAGCAACGAGTGCAAATACAATCATAACAGTCTCCTTAATTTATAAACGAATAAAACTAGACAACCTGTTGCAAATAAACAACGATTATCTAATAATAATGTATCTCTATTAACTTTGTATACGATTAATTGGTAATACTATGATGATTCATGCAGCAATTAACATTTTACTTTTGGGTATCCTTCTTCTTTTAGTGGGTTTATGGCGACCTAAAATAATTCTTTTTTGGCTAGATAGTCCCGGTCGTTGGCCTATTATCATTGTGTTTATCATCTTTGCTATGGTGGGAGCTACTTTATTTGGCGAAGGAACACGACAAAAACAATTGGAGTTAGAGGCGCTACAGTCTAAAAAAATCAGCCCTGATAAAATACCTTTGGATGCATCGGCGGACATTCCTAGCGTGATGGAAACAACGGCATCTAAACAAGCAATTAATAATGAAAAACAAGCACCTACCACAGAACTAAATACGGTTAATAACCCTTAATAACTAAAGATGACATTTTATATCGGTCTGAATTAAAATTATGAAGCCATGTGATTAATTAAATAGCACTCATCGCGTTGAATACGCAATGGCCTTAAAACACCTGTTTTTCTATTTAAGCGTTATTAATCATATCATTGTGTTTTAAGGCATCAAATTTTTAGGCGGATTATAACGTAATAAAAATAAGGACTTGATAATCAATACTTGACAAACGGTGCTATCCTAGAGAGCATACTACTTTCCAATTAATTCAGAGACCTCCTTGAACGACATCCCTCTTAGTATATTATTCAGTATACTTGCAGTCCTTCTCCTTCTTTCTGCCTTTTTTTCAGGTTCTGAAACTGCATTAATGACTTTAAATCGTTATCGCTTACAATACTTGGTTAAACAAAAACATAAAAGTGCGATTAAAGCGAATAGATTGTTACGACGACCTGACCGTTTAATTGGCATTATTTTATTAGGCAATAACTTTGTTAATATTCTGGCCTCCTCCCTTGCCACCGTTATTGCTATTCGTATTGCAGGTGAACAAGGGATCCCTATTGCCGCAGCCTTACTAACCTTAGTGGTCTTAATTTTTTCAGAAGTCACCCCTAAAACATTGGCCGCCATAAAACCTGAGGCAATTGCTTTTCCTGCTGCATGGGTTTATACGCCGTTATTAAAATTATTTTACCCAATTGTTTGGATTGTTAACCTGATTGCTAACTTACTCTTACGAATTTTTGGTGTTCGAGTCACTGAAAATAAACAAGATCGGTTGGATAAAGAAGAGTTAAAAAGCATTCTTGCGGATACGGATGATATTATGCCAATCCGTTATCAAAATATGTTACTGGGCGTTTTAGATTTAGAGTCCGCCACCGTTGAAGACATTATGACCCCGCGTAATGAAATTGTGGGCATAGATTTAGACGATTCGATGGAAGAAATTTGTCAACAAATCCTTAGCAGCCCTCATACTCGCTTACCTGTTTATAAAACCAGTATTGATCGAGTGATTGGATTTCTTCATTTACGGGTGGTCTTAGCTTTGCTAAATGACGATGATTTTAGCAAGAAAAAAATTACTGCAAAATTAATTAAACCCTCATTTATTCCGATTAGTACTTCATTACACAAACAAATGCAAAGCTTTAAAGCACAGAGCTTGCGGATAGGGTTAGCGGTTAATGAATACGGGGATGTGCAAGGGTTAGTCACGCTGGATGATTTATTACAAGAAATTGTTGGTGAATTAATTACGGAAGAAGCGAATGTAAAAGAACAACCTGATGGGGCTTATTTAGTGGATGCAAGTGTGACTGTACGTGAACTAAACCGCATCACGCATTGGTCATTACCTACAGATGGGCCTAAAACGTTAAATGGATTAATTATTGAATTTATGGAAACTATTCCAGCCGATGGAACAAGCTTGAAGCTTCATGGTTATTTGTTAGAAATTATTGAATGTGATAAAAAAACAATTCGGCAAGTTAAATTTCATCCGCCCAACTAAAAAACACCCCGAACATTTAAAAATAATCGGGGTGAGTTAGAAAATTAGGCTAAAGGTTTAAGAGGGGATTTATCACCCTCTATTCCTTCCCCCCATTTTTCTTATTTTTCAATAACATTTATATGAGCAATGGTTGCCGTAAAATTTGATAATAAAGTGGTTCTTATCACCAAAATTAAAGGCGTTTGACTCCTTTTTTCCATCGCTTTAAAGACCTGTTATTTTTGGTCAGACCCACTTTTTGCATTATCCCCTTTTGATTTCGGCATGGGTTTATTTCCAGCGCAATTTCCCTCGGTTGTTTTTTCTTCACTGCCCTTCATCATTTCACCCCCACATTTTCCTTCACCACACGATCCTGCTTTCATTTTACTGGTATCTTTATCGTCTGTATTGGTGTCAGCGGCGGCTAATTGCATATAACCTTCAGTAAGTTCAGTCATTACAAAAGGGTTGGAGGTTTCTGCATAAACAGAAGTTGCTGCCAATCCTGAAACCAGTGTTGTCCCTAGGGTTAAAATAAAAGAGCTGTGTTTAGTTTTTTTCATAATATATCCTGTTGTTAATAAATGAACCCACTATTCTACTGAAAAAAGTGGTTATAGTCGTCAACTAAATGGAGCTTATTTTTAATAAAAAATTCAATAGGATTCATTATTTTTTTAGGTCTTATTCAACAACAAAATAACCATCTTGATAGGATGAATCCATCTCTATAACGTTAGGGGTCGCTTTTTTTACCTTAAGCGTTTTCGATTGCGGCTCTTTCTTTTTAACAACAGGCTTTGCCTTAGACGATTTTAGCGTAGTATATTTTACCGCTGGCATAGTAACGGGCCTCTCTAATAATTTTTCCCACCAAGAACGCTGAGATTCTTTTTTCTTTTTCAAACGAATTCGTTTTTTCATGTCATCAGGGGTTAAAATTTCTAATTTTCCCTGCTCCCATAATTTATTTCGTTCACTTAAAATAGTCGATAATTCTTGGATTGATAAATGTTGATAATTATCAGGCACAGGGTTTGAACCCAAACTCACTAAAAAAGACCCAAAGGATTCTTGTGTTAAGGCGTAATTTACGAGGTAGTGTAACTGTGAATTAAAGGCTTTAAATTCACTTTGAATCGCCTCGACTTCACTTCCTGAGCGATTTTTTTCGGCATTACGTGTGAGTTTTGCAATATCATTATCAATTTCATTAAGAAAAGAGACTTGTTTAAGGCGTTCGATTCGGTTGGTATAATCTTGCCAGGCTAAATGAACACCCGCAATAACAGCGGTATTAACCGCTAAACGTCGTGATTTTGCCAGATGTTTACTGACTTCGGCATACTCTAAAATATCAGGAATTGTAATTAATTTTAATAAATCACCGGCCAATCTAAGTCCTAACTCGCCCCATAAACTATTCCACAAAAATGAATTTGAAGTAAAGTTCCCTGCATAAGAAAATTCAATACCTGGTAATAATCGGGTCAATGCTTTTCGAGATTCTAATTGGTCAATACGAACATTGTACATTTCGGTGGCATAATCCGATGAGTTAATTAAAGCGGTTAATTCCATTTCTTCGATTTTATTAGGAATAACGGGTATCGCTTTAAATTTTTGCGAGGTGGCTAATTTTAATTTTGTCGTCGGGGGGACATTAATTAAGGTTGTTAACTCAACATTTGCAATGCTAATTGATTCTTTTAGGCCCACTAATTGATCTTGAGTTTCAACTAATAGCCGAATATCATTAAGGGCAAATAAAGGGGTATAAAGTTGTTGTTCCCGAACTTCTTTTAAATCGCGCAAAGATTCCTTAACACTTTTTAAAATAGCATTAACATCTCTTTCCATCCGTTGCATAATAACGGCTCGCCAATAGGCTGAACGCACTTGTTGCAATAGTTTTAACATCACTTTTTCACGTGCTTTTTGTGAGATTAAAAACCGATCTGCATTTTGTTTTGCTTGGAAGTAGCTCACACCGAAATCAAGAAGATTCCAAGTAAAGCGAAGGTCGGCTATATAGCGTTCTCTATCTTGTGAGGTTGAGGGTTCTAAGGATTGACGGCCTGTAAAAATAGAAACACTTTCAGAGGCATCGACATTATTACGGTTTAAATAACCCGCAGAAACGCCGAGCATGGGCAACATATCAAGTTTTGCCATTTCAACACTTTGGTGTGCAACCGCTTGTTCCATTAATTTAACGCGGTTATTAAGATTGTATTTCAACGCACGAGCCATTGCGTCAGAAAGCGTTAAGGGGCCATCTATGGGTTCTTGTTCAGCATAAATTTGCGTCACATCTGCTAAAGCAGATTCTGCAATTTCATCGACTGATAATGATTTAGGGTTAATACAGCCTGTTAATGAAACCATAATAGCGAAAGAAAGCGTCACTTTCCTTGAAAAATTCATGAATAACCTCGTGTTTTGTGTAATATCACGCCCACATTATTTTAGCGTGTAAAGTGTGAATGCTATATCTATTTTATATGATAATACCTATTTATTATAAAACAAAAAATGTGATATAGGTCTATAAATATAACTTTCTTCCCTATAGGCTCGTACACTTGAATAAGGCTAAGAGAAATTGAAAAATATAATTATCCAAATTAAAATAGGCTATTGATATAA
This sequence comes from Methylococcales bacterium, assembly GCA_030949405.1. Taxonomy (NCBI): domain Bacteria; kingdom Pseudomonadati; phylum Pseudomonadota; class Gammaproteobacteria; order Methylococcales; species Methylococcales bacterium. The sequence continues at coordinate 1,854,581 of JAUZSN010000002.1, forward strand.
AGTGGGAAATGATGGCGTGAAAAAACAAGTTTTTTTCCCACCGAATTATCGGCATCTTTCCTTTAAGTTTAACGTTGAATTAGCGATATTTTAATTGACGATTTAGACTCTAAAGCTTAGAGTCAGTTTTTTATGGTTTGTGGTGGCTGTTGCAATGGGTTTGATTTCTTCTGCGTTATTTTGAAGTTTGTAGTGAAGAAGGAATTTAACAAAATCTAATTTGATAACAAGAGGAAAAAGTTATGATTACTATTTCAAAGTTAACTGAGTTTTTAGGGTGGGCATCCGTACTTAATATAGGCTATCTTTTTATAGCGACTATAACGCTTATGTTTATGAGAGGATCTATAGTTTCTATTCATAGCAAGATGTTTAATATAGATGAAAAGTAGTTAAATTTTAAGTATTTTAATTTTTTGAGTAATTATAAAATAGTGACATTAGTTTTTATGGTTGCGCCTTATCTGTCTTTAAAAATTATGGGCTATTAAATATTTCATTCGCTTTGTTCCAGTGTGCCTAGCATGGTAGGTGGGCGTTCATACCTAAATCCAACTTACGAGCTGACTAATTTATTTGGATATTTGTTGGCTCTCTGTACTGTAAGGCTTCTGCTTCTAAAGTCCAATGAGCCTCAAGTTTTAGATTATCAACTTTATTTTTTATTTCACTAAGAGGTACTTTAAAAAACTCTTTTCTTGAATTAACTTTATTTACATAGCTTCTAGTATTTTGTTGTCATAATTAGCTCGGACACGAGATTTTAATTTGTTTATATCGTCTAATTTTTCTTGAGCAGAACTAATTATTTTTTTAGAAATATTTTTTGATTTGTTTATTAATAATAATGCTCTTTCTTCAGAACTATTTTTTATTTATAATGCGGCTTGTTCAGCATCTATAACTAAAATATATTTTTTTAAAGGTTCGGTAACTGTTTTATATTTTTTAAATGAGGTATCTATTTTTATTAATTCTTTTTTAATTTTGATGCTTTTCTAATTGATATTAATAATAATATAATTATTGTTAATAATACCAATAGACCGCTAATTAATATAATTGTATTAGCTTCATTCATTTTTAATTTTTATTATATTTCATAATCGGGATAATTAAAGAATCAGAAACGCCTAGTATCAAAATCTGCTTAGCGATATTAGAAGTAGAGCGTTCCCAACAAAGACGTTAGAAGGATTATTTATTTTTAAAAATTCATAACCCTCACTAAACAGTATTAAAATTACACGCTTAACTTTTCCCTGAGCATCTTATTAACATCCGCAGGATTCGCTTTGCCTTGAGTTTGCTTCATCACTTGACCGACAAAAAAACCAAAAACTTTTTCTTTCCCACTTCGATACTGTTCAACCTGAGCGGTATTATCAGCAATAATTTTATCAATAATGACTTCAATAGCCCCAGTATCGGTGATTTGCTTTAAACCTTCGGTCTCAATAATTTCATCAACCGTAGCTTGTCCTTGCCATAAAATTTCAAAAACTTGCTTGGCAATTTTTCCTGAAATCGTCTTATCACTAATACGTTTTAATAAATCGGCAAATCGAACCGCATCAATAGGAGACTGCTTAATATCCAACCCTGCTTTATTTAAAGCCCCTGAAAAATCACCGATCATCCAGTTAGTACACAACTTAATATCAGAACCTGATTCCTTAATAACCGCTTCATAAAAATCTGCAAAATACCTAGAACCAGTTAACAGCGCAGCCGTTTCAGGATCTAACGCATATTGATCTTGAAAACGTTGTTTTTTTGCCGCAGGTAATTCAGGTAAATCTTCTTTAATGGCTGCCTTTAAGGTTTCATTAATTTCAACAGGTAATAAGTCAGGATCTGGAAAATAGCGGTAATCATTGGCTTCTTCCTTACTTCGCATTGAGCGGGTTTCATTTTTTACGGAATCATAAAGTCGTGTTTCTTGTACAACGTTACCCCCTGCTTCAATGACATCAATTTGACGTTCAACTTCAATATTAATCGCTTTTTCAACAAACTTAAAAGAATTGATATTTTTAAGTTCTGCACGCGTTCCTAATTCTTTTTGACCCACAGGGCGTACAGAAACATTGGCATCGCAGCGAAATGAGCCTTCCTGCATATTACCATCTGATATTTCTAAATAACGTACCAGTTCGTGAATTTTACGCATATAAGCCACCGCTTCTTTTGCAGAACTCATTTCAGGTTCTGAAACGATTTCTAATAAAGGCGTTCCCGCGCGGTTTAAATCAATACCTGATAAGCCTTGAAAATCTTCATGTAACGATTTTCCTGCGTCTTCTTCTAAATGAGCGCGGGTAATCCCAATACGCTTTGTTTTCCCCTTGATTTCAATATCCATATAGCCTTTACCGACAATAGGATGATCCATTTGACTAATTTGATAGCCTTTCGGTAAGTCAGGATAAAAATAATTTTTTCGGGCAAATACGGAAGACGGCGCAATTTCAGCATCAATTCCAAGCCCAAATTTTATCGCCATACTCACGACTTCTTCATTTAAAACAGGCAAAACGCCAGGAAGGGCTAAATCGACAGCACAGGCTTGAGTATTCGGTTCTGCACCGTAAGCCGTTGCGGCCCCTGAGAAAATTTTAGTTTGGGTGGCTAGTTGAGTGTGGATTTCTAAACCAATGACGGTTTCCCATTGTGAGTTCATGTTGATTCCTTTTGAAAATGCTGTTCACAACAGCTAAATAGATTTGTGAAAATACTCAATTTTAGAATAAATGAGATATTAAGGGACTGTTTATCGTTTCAAGCATGATTATATGAATTTAGAGGGGATAAAGAAAATTAAAGTAATATATTATTTTCTATAAAATCACGAACTTCTGCTGAGGTTACATGACCGTGTGACTCTTTTTGATTAACCGTCGTCGTGATTTTTTCTAAAATATCATCCATTAAAAGAGCGTCATTAATCCTGTTTAATGTATCCATTTTATTTTTAATCGCCTCTAAACTTTTTTCTGCAAAACCAAACCTAGAAATTTTAAATAATTGTTCGGCAATGGTGTGATTAAAATTTAGTAAGTTAAGTGTAAAAACATGATGGTATTCATACTTTTTTAATCGTTTAGGGATAACATAATACAGTTGCCACTCAATCCCATTGGTTAACAAGGCAAAGTCTAGCTTCATGTAGTAAGCATAAGAGGTTGCTTGTGAAATATGTCTTTCGCTTAAATTCTGGTTAATATGCTTTGCTTCAATGGCCATGATCGGCTTATCATCAATTGAAATTAAATAATCTATCCGTAAGCGTCGGTTTGGAATTCTATGTTCCGTTTTAATGTGTTGTAACTGGTAACCTAAGATGCCTTGTAAAACACTGTCAATAATTAAACGAGTCCCTGATTCATTTATTTTGTCTCGTTTTGCTCTTTTCGCTTTTGTCGTGAATTTTAAAATATTAGGCTTTATGGCTTCAGTATACTTAACAATAATGGGCTTTTTAGGCACAGGTGCTTTATCTGGGGTTGAATTTGAATCGCTAACATCAACACCGAAGTTATTCGCTAATACATCTAATCCATTAATATAACCTTGACCAATGGCTTTAAATTTCCACTCACCATTATGGCGATACATTTCGCTTAAAATAAGAGCCGTTTCTTCTTCGGCATCATCTAAAACGTAGCTAAGTAATTCTAGCTTTCCAATAGGATTAATCACTTTTATGACTATTTTTTCAAGAATTTCAAAGTTTTGTTGTCGCTCTTGTGCTTCATGAATGGTTAAAACAAGTGCGATTTTATTGATCCCCTCATCAATTTGATTGAGTAAAACATTAAAGTCTTGAGTATATTCTTTGGTCGCGGTTATTAATTCAAAAGAACCGTCTAACGATTTGGATTGGTTATAAAATACAAAATCTTCATCCTGTCTAATTTTATTTTTATCCGTTAGCATGAAGGCACTTGCATCAATATCAAGTTCAATTTCATTATCGGATTTTTTTATCCATTCTACGGTGATTAATGCCTCATTATTGTTTGACATAATTTGAGTTAATGAAGCGTTCGCTCCTTTTTGTAAAATCTGTGTCATTTTATTCTCTCAATATGTAAACTTAGTTAAATAAACTTTACCCGTTTTTGCTATTAAAATTTTGGCAATAGAATGGGATAGCTACTTTAAAGTGATTTTTATAATGCCCCAAGGGTATTATTTACGGGGTTGTCATCATTTATTTTTAGACGACTTAGATAGTATCGCCAGAATGGATACCAAGGTGTCGTGCAATTGATTATTACACGATTAAAAGAATGAGCTGATTTACCAACAGCTAAGGGCTTATTACGAGATAGGGTGAAAAACCCTGTGGTTCTATAGGTTGCAAAAAATAACGACCCATTTAAGACGGAACAAGTTGAGGTTAAGCCGTTCGTATGAACGGCTTAACTGTCCGTTGACTGGACTTAGGACGAAGGGTTAAGCCTTGCTCAATAGCGCCCCGTCTTAAGTTGGTAGCTCAAAAAACTATCCAGATAGTTTTTTAACGGGGTTGCTCATCATTGAAAAAAACGGTCGTTAGCTTATTTAATTTTAGGTAAGTCAACTTGTTCGGTTAAATCCCAATCAGAAAAAGGGAAAGGGCGGGTATCGGTATTAAAGGTTAGAAAAAGTAAGATATGGTATAAATAAGCGGAAAGCCCTTGCCCAAATGTTAGAATATTTTTATTCACATGCCCTGTAAAAAGGGTTGATGCGACTTGTAAGAAGATAATGGCCCATAATAAAATTCTAACGAGCCCTATAATCACTGAAAAAATAGCCATAAAAAAGATTCTTTTCCAGGTGCTGAGTTTTTTTAAATTATCATTAATTTGTTCTTTCATTAACCTAACCTTCGTCTTATCTAAATAATTTACTGGAGTAAAAAATGAACGTTATTTATAAAATAACGTTTTTGCTATTTTTAATTAACCTCGATTCATAACATCCCGCAAATCAAGGGCTGCTGCATTGGCTCGTGCAATATAATTGGCCATAGAAAGAGAGTAATTAGCTAAAAAACCAAAGCCACTCCCATTTAAAATCATTGGGCTTAAAATAGGGCTTAACGCATTTTCCATTGAATAAATCATTGACTCAACTGTTCGCATGGCGCGTTTGTCTAGTAAAATAAGACGAAAATCATATTTTATGGCTTTCAAAATATGCAATAAAGCCCAGCTCGCACCACGCGCTTCATAAAAAACATTATCAATTTCTAACCATGATGTTTTGTCCAGTAGGGTTTGCTTTCCTATTTTTGTTTTCTCCGTAGGCAGCATATCAACAGCAAGTAAGGCCATCGCTTCATGACGATCTGTACTCGCTCCTAAACGGGTTGACAACCCCCCTAAACGCTTAATAACAACCTCTGAATATTGCCATAAATTATCGGCTCGTGAATAAAACTGTCCTCGTTTTTGATTGTTTGTAGGTCTTTTTAATCGTGACATATAGGAATGCAAGGCTTCAATTCCTTTTTCGTATTCTGCTTCTGTCGAGGGTAATGCCCATGAATTACGTTCGTAATAAAAGTAAGGTTCTGCTATTGATAAATCAATATCTTCTGCCGATTGTGATTGGTCACGAGAAAAGTGATTCCTTAATGCCGTGGTTGCATCACGTAACATAATTAAGGCCCCATACTCCCAACTCGGAACATTATCTAAAAGCACCCCTGGAGGGGCGACATCGTTGGTTAAATAGCCGCCAGGTTTATGCATTAGTATTTCTGCCATGTGCGCTAAGGTATTGGTGTAAACATAACCATCGGGTAAGTCTTCCAATTTTTTTAACGTCTCACTTCCATTATCAATATCTTCTTGTGAATAACGTTCAATCGCTTCTTTTTCAACATCAAATGAATCGGGTTCCGCTCCCCACCACGCGCCTAATATGAGAAGAACACACAAAACAATACCAAAAAAAATGTTAAAAGCCCAAAGAATTCCCTTTGATTTAGCATCTTCGGAATAGTCTGACTTTGGCATTTGATCGTCTAAAGACTCAGTATCTGACATTTGTTAAGTACCCTTATTTAATTAATACTGGAAGAACAATAAAATATGATTTTATAATGGGGCTATAGTAGCAGATATTTAAGGGGGATGCCTGCGTACGACCTGAAATTTTAGATTAGATTTTTTTAAAGCGGAGTTATCAATTAAATACCGTTGTTGCTTCTAACTCTATTGCTGGGAATCCTACAAAAATTCAGCTCCCGAAAATTAATAACGCACTAAAATATCGTCTAATGGTTATAATTCAATTTGTCCTTCAAAGACTGATACCGCAGGACCCGTCATAAAAACTGAATGACCTCGCCCTTGCCAACGAATGGACAAATCGCCCCCTAATAAATTAACGGTGACATCGTTATCTAATAAATTTCGTTCTATTCCAATGACGACAGCGGCACAGGCTCCACTTCCACATGCTAATGTTTCCGCCGCGCCTCGCTCGTAGACCCGTAACTTAATATGCCCTCGATCGACCACTTGCATAAAGCCAATATTGGCCCGTTCAGGGAAAAAAGAATGACTTTCAAGGGCAGAACCTAATTCAGCAACGGGGGCAAATTTAATATCATTGATCTGCATAACCGCATGAGGATTCCCCATAGAGACTGCGCCGACAGCTCGCTCTATTCCATTAACATTAATGGAATAAAACCGAGCTTCATGGGTGGCTTGTATCGGAATATCTTGAGGTAAGTGGCGAGGAATCCCCATATCAACGGTAATTAAGCCTTTTTCATTTAAACACAATAATAATTGCCCTGCGCCCGTGTCAACGCGTATTTTCCGTTTATCAGATAGATTATGATTATAAATAAATCGTGCAAAACAACGCGCCCCGTTGCCACATTGAAAAACTTCACTGCCATCGGCATTAAAAATACGGTATTTAAAATCAGCCGTTTTGGTAACCGCAGGTTCAACAATGAGTAATTGGTCATAGCCAATACCAAAATTACGATGGGCTAACTCACTTATTTTTTCAGGCGTTAACGTAAGTTTTTGAGTAACTGCGTCAATGACAACAAAATCATTTCCTAACCCATGCATTTTTGTAAAGTTAATTTTCATTTTATAATTTATAGATAAACTTCAATTTTTATAATTTTACTTTTTTTGATAGGCATAACAACAGAACCACTAGAGGATCGTTTTTTTATTAATAGCGTTAATGCGGTTACCGAAGAAAGTTTTCCTTTATGTGTTTTGATTGCCGTCGTTATAATAATACGTTTATTAAGATACTGATGAATGCTATTGAGCTGAACAGGCTTATAGCCTCTTCTTTTAGGCTTTTTTCGAGGCTCAGTTTTTACAGCAGGTAAAATAATACGCTCTTCAATAACGGGAGACGCTTCAATAGTCGGTGGCTCTTTACGTAAAATTTCCTTATTTATGTCGGGGCTATTTATTTGATCTTCTTGAGGTAATACTTGTTCTATCTCGGCTGTTTGCGTTTCATATTGATTTTCAACAATGCTTTCTTGACCTATTTTTCCTAATAAGTTTCTATAAAAATTAATGGTTGAAAAATGAATATAAGCGGTTAATAAAATAAATGCGAACAAGGTAATCATATAATAATAAATAGCTCGCCTTGCTTTACGCGCAAATCGAGAAGCAAACATAAAGGGGGCAATTGGGGATAAAAAAATAATTGACAATCCCCAGGCTTTATTTGCTCGAAATCCAAGCATCATAAACCACCCCCACGTAATAAACATGGCCAGTGAACTTAGTGTAAACAATATTTCTAAAAAACTCATAGCCTTTTCCTTTTAGGAAGCCCCTCCTTAAAATAATTTGGGTGAGTTGTATTTTAATTTATATTGGTGATAAAAATGTAAGTCAGTGTCTAAAATGTGTTTTGTTTCTACTTTATTTATTTTTATTCTATCGTGAGAACCGCCTCAATCCAGAGGTAATAATTTTTCATTTTCCCAAAGACAGGTGATGCGTTCTCTTTTCTTTATTAAATAGTGCTTATCGGCTTCAACCATAATTTCAGCGACACGGGGGCGTGAATTATAATTTGAGCTCATCGTAAATCCATACGCTCCCGATGAATGGATGGCTAATAAATCTCCTTCGGTTAATTTTAAATCTCTATTTTTTCCTAAAAAATCACCCGTTTCACAAACAGGGCCGACAATATCCCAGTTAAATAGCGTTGCATTCGTCTGTTGATTAACAGGGATGATTTTTTGCCAAGCCCCGTAGAGTGACGGGCGGACTAAATCATTCATGGCCGCATCAACAATGGCAAAATTTTTATCCGTCGTTGTCTTTAAATATTCAATACGGGTGACTAAAATGCCTGCATTCCCTGCAATTGCCCGCCCAGGTTCTAATAAAATTTCATAAGGAAGGTTTCCTAATCGTTCTAAAAGTGCGCTGATGTAAGCCTTAGGTTCGGGAGGTTGCTCTTTGTCGTAACAAATTCCAAGGCCGCCGCCTAAATCCAAATGGTCTAACTGAATTCCTTTTTCATTTAAACGATCGACAATGGCTAATACTTTATCAAGCGCATCTAAAAAAAGGTTGAGTTTCGGTTAATTGAGAGCCAATATGGCAATCAATTCCGACAATTTTAATATGTGATAGCGTGGCCGCCCGAATATATTCATTGATTGCTGCATCGGAATCAAGACCAAATTTATTTTCTTTTAACCCCGTGGAAATATAAGGGTGTGTTTTGGCATCGACATCAGGATTAACCCGAAAAGAAACGGGAGCGATCAGCCCTAACTCGCCCGCAATTTGATTAATACGATCTAACTCACCCGTGACTTCAATATTAAAACAACGAATCCCTGCTTTTAAGGCCGCTTCAATTTCATCTTTACGTTTGCCAACCCCTGAGAAAACAATTTTTTTTCGGGTCGCCTTTGGCTGCAATGACCCGCTCGAATTCACCGATGGATACAATATCAAAGCCTGAGCCTAAACGAGCTAATACATTAAGAATGGCAATATTAGAATTGGCTTTAACGGCATAACAAATTAAATGGGGGTGTGATCCAAATGCACTATTAAAAGCATTCCAATGGTTTTCAAAGGCGGTTTTAGAATAAATATAACAAGGCGATCCGTATTGCTCAATAATCGTTGAAACAGCGACATCTTCAGCAAACAACTGTTGCTCACGGTAATTAAAATAGTCCATAGTTAGGTTAGTTGTTGTTAATTAAATCAGGAGGAGATTCGTGTTGTTTTTTTAGAATGACGGGCGGTGTTTTTTTAGTTTTCGGTTCCGTTTTCTTACTGGGTTCAACCGCAATAGGGGGGGTATTTGTTGGTAAGTACAAAGGCCCCTCTTGACCACAGCCACTTAATAAGATGACCCAAACGCTCAGTTTTATACCGTAGTTTCTTTTCATTTTAAATTTTATCATAAACATAGGAAGGGAGCCATGTCGCTAATTGTGGCCAAATAGCTAAAATGATTAACATCATAAGCTGAATAATAATGAAGGGAATAACGCCTTTATAAATATCGATCGTTTTAATCTCAGCGGGAGCAACACCGCGTAAATAAAATAATGCAAATCCAAATGGAGGGGTTAAAAATGAGGTTTGTAAGTTAATCGCAATCATAATGCCTAGCCAGATGGGATCAACGCCCATGGTTAATAAAATAGGCCCAACAATGGGGACAATAATAAAGGTGATTTCAATAAAATCGAGGACAAACCCCAGCAAAAACATGATTAACATCACGCTCATCATTGCCCCGAAGACGCCCCCTGGTAAATCTGATAATAAATCAACAATGAGTTCATCCCCACCAAAGCCTCGAAACACCAATGAAAATAAAGTGGCTCCGATTAGAATCATAAAAACCATGCAGGTTACTTGCGTGGTATTTTCCATGACTTGTTTCAATTTTTCAATCGTAAATTCACCTTTGATGATGGCCAGTAGGAGTGCGCCAACCGCACCCACCGCAGCAGCTTCCGTCGGTGTGGCTAATCCGCCCATAATTGAACCTAAGACTGAAAAGATTAAAATTAAGGGGGGGCATAAATTAATGAGAATACGTTTATAAAAATCAGGTTGTCGTTGCTGATGATGAGTTGATACGGGCATTAATTCAGGTTTGACTCGTGCGAGTATGAGTAAGTATATTAAGTAGAATAAAACGAGGCCCAAACCAGGAATGACCGCCCCTGTAAACAAATCCCCGACTGAAATGGTTTCAGGAGAAAAAATGCCCATATCGAGCTGTGCTTGCTGATAGGCATTAGAAATTACATCGCCTAACAAAACCAATACTATGGATGGGGGGATAATTTGCCCTAAGGTTCCTGATGCACAAATAGTGCCACAGGCCACGGCGGGGTTATAACCACTCCGCAGCATGGTCGGTAAGGAAAGTAATCCCATCGTCACGACCGTCGCCCCCACAATCCCTGTACTTGCCGCCATTAACATACCCACTAAAGTGACGGCAACGCCTAAGCCTCCTTTTAAATTGCCAAACGCTTCTGCCATTGTTTCTAATAAACTTTCAGCCACTTTTGAACGCTCTAGCATCACTCCCATAAAAACAAATAACGGTACAGCTAGTAAGGTTTGATTGTTCATGATGCCAAATAGCCGATTGGGCATCGCCGTTAAAAAAGCGTCATCAAACAGTTCTAATTGCATCCCTATTTTTGCAAAAGCAAGAGCTGTTCCCGCCAATGCAAACGCAACAGGGTAGCCTGTTAATAGCACGATAAAGACCGCTGCAAACATCCACAATGCCATGTAATCTTCCATTTATGACATTTCCTTGGGAGGCGATAAATTTAAGGCGACTAATAAGTTTTCTAATAGCATGGAAATTGCTTGTAATCGCAGTAAACAGGCCATGATAATAATTGTTGTTTTGAGTAGATAAACCCCTTCTAAGCCGCCTGAATTCATTGATCCTTCGTGAATTTCCCATGAATCTTTCACATAATCCCAACTGCTGCTAATAATAAATTCAGTAACAGGTAAGAGAAGTAATAACGTTCCTAAAAAATCAACCCATGCTCGTGTTTTAGGGCGGTAGGATTGATAAAAAATATCAACGCGGACATGCCCATTATGTTTGAGCGTGTAAGCGGCTCCCAACATAAAAACAATGACGTGCATATAGGTCACGGTTTCTTGCATTGAGATTAAACCCCAATCAAAAACATAGCGTAAAACTACAATCGCAAAAGTGACCAAAACCATGAGTAAGGTCAGCCATGAAATATGCCGCCCGATGCGTTCATTAATAAAATTAATGGCGTTAATGCAATAATGACTGGCATCAACGAGCCGTGAAGTTAAGGATAAATTAGTCTTCACGTTTGTATTCACCCTCTAGGGCATTATCTTTCGGTTTAGCTTGCTGAAAAGGAGAGCCATCGGGTGATTTAATGAGATGTTTTTCAATAATATACTGGGCAAATTTTCGACGAATTTGAGGAATAAGACACGCAAAGCCGAGCGCGTCAGTAAAAAAACCAGGGGTGAGTAATAAGGCACCGCCCACTAAAAGGAGAGGCCCTTCAATCATTTCATACGCAGGAATTTCACCCTTGGCTAAATTAGTTTGGAAGCGTTTCCACGTTTCAAACCCTTGTCGCCTTAAGAGCCACGCGCCTAGAATAGCGGTGAAAACAACTAATAAAATAGTCGGAAATATACCAACAATGCCCCCTAACTGTAGTAATAAATAAATTTCTACAAAAGGTATTGTTAAAAAGAATAAGAAAAGAATTTGTACCATTTTCACAATAAACCTCTTAAAAAAACTTAGAATTAGACGCTTAATTATTCCTTATTTAAAGGGGGAATAAAAGCAATAATCACCTTAACGGGATAATTTTTAAATTTGCTTTATCTTTGTATAAAGCGGTGTTTCATACTCTCATTGACTGAGTATTATCGGACATAACGCGTTTTATAAACCCCTAAATCAACAAGTTTTAGCGTAAGGTCATCGACTTCGGTATTGGTATACAAAGGGCCAATTTGTACTTTATACGCCATTTTTCCTTGTAAAATAACGGGTTTAATGGTCGGGGTAGGCAGTGAATGAACACGAACTTTATATTGTAAATTGCGGGCATTATCCGCCTCATTAAAAACCCCGAGTTGTAAATAAATAGGGCTGTTATTATTATCAGGATTAATTGCTTCTATTTCTACCTGTTCTGTTCCCTGTATCTCAATCTCTAGTGCTTGTGCGGCTGCATAGGATAAATCAATAACCCGATTATCATGATAAGGGCCGCGATCATTAATTCTAACTGTAATGCTAAGGTTATTTTTAACATTAGTCACTTTAACATAGCTTGGAATGGGGAGGGTTTTATGGGCAGCGGTCATTCCATACATATTATAAATCTCACCATTAGAGGTTTTTTTTCCATGAAAATCATCGCCATACCAAGAGGCAATCCCTTGTTGCTTGAAATCGTTGCTAAAGGCTAATACTTTATAAAATTGCCCTAACAAATGATAGGAACTTGGATTCCCCGCACTGGTTTGCGTGTCTATTTTAGTCGGTTTATCAACGGTTACATCGGCTGTTTCATCTTTTTCACCCAATGGAATTTGAGTTAAACAGCCAGACAATAAACCAATTAATAACAGTGATTTAATTTTCACCGCTTTTGACCTTGGTTAAAATTTCTTGGCTTAGTTGATAAACAGCCAAAGCATACAGGCGACTATGATTATAACGGGTAATCACATAGAAGTTAGTCAGCCCAACCCAAAATTCTTTACCCGTCGATTGCTCATAGTCTAATAACTTAGCCAGACTTTCCTCGGCGACGTTGTCTGGTATTTTCACCTTTAAATCTTTTAATTGCGCCAAACTAAAACTAGGCTTTAAATCATCGGACAACGCGCTTAAATAATCATTCCCCGTTACGGTAACAGGGTGAGCGATGGTTTTATCTCGTTGCCACCCATATTTTGATAAATAATTACCCACACTTGCAATGGCATCGGCAGGATTTGACCAAATATTACGCTGTTTATCCTGTTCATAATCAACCGCATAGTTTCGATAGCTACTCGGCATAAATTGAGGCAATCCCATCGCGCCCGCGTAAGAGCCTTTAGGTTCAAGTGGATTTTTACCTTCATCACGGCATAATAATAAAAAGTTTTCTAATTCGGATGTAAAAAATTGACTTCGTTTAGGGTAAGAAAAGGCCAGCGTTGCGAGGGCATCAATCACTCGAAATGATCCCATGTTACCGCCGTATTGGGTTTCTACCCCAATAATAGCCACAATGATTTGCCAAGGAACGCCTTGTTTTTTTTCAACATCTAATAAGACATCATGATTTTTTTGCCAAAATTTAACGCCCCCTGCGATACGTGCTTTGGTCAGAAAAATTTTCCGATATTTCCCCCATGTCATGTGTCCTTCGGCAGGTCTTGACATCGCTTTTAAAATACTTTGTTTAGTCTTTGCTGCTTGAAATAAAACCGTTAAGTCACTTTGTTTAAAATCATACTCTTTAACCATTTTATCCATAAATACGGTTACTTCAGGGGTGATTTTAATCGCTGCCATCGTAGAATGACTCAAAACAAAACAGACAATTACCATTAAATTAATAAATATTTTTTTCATCATCATTTTCTAGTGGACTAAGAATTTTTTATGCGTATGAATCGACATTAAAATGCCAAAACTCCCTAACAAGGTCACCATAGAGGTTCCGCCGTAACTAATTAACGGTAACGGGACACCGACTACGGGTAAAATACCAATAACCATCCCAATATTAACAAAAACATAAACAAAAAAAGTAAAGGTTAAGCTTCCCGCTAATAACCGACTATAAGTCGTTTGGGCTTGAACCGCAATATATAAACCTCGGCCAATAATAAGGAGATAAAGGATTAATAAGGCTAAACACCCCATCAAACCAAACTCTTCGGCAAAGACGGCAAAAATAAAATCGGTCGAACTTTCAGGTAAATAATTTAATTGGGCTTGTGTACTTCCCAGCCAACCTTTTCCATAAATTCCTCCTGAACCAATCGCTATTTTTGATTGAATAATATGATAGCCTTTTCCCATCGGGTCTGCTTCGGGGTTAAACAAGGTTAATACCCGTCCGCGCTGATAATCATGCATTAAATAAAACCATAAAATAGGTATAAATCCAGCAATCAACGAAGCAATAGCGATGATAAATCGCCATGAAATTCCCGCAAAAAATAAAATAATCCCCCCTGAACTGGCCACTAATAGCGACGTTCCTAAATCAGGTTGTTTCGCAATTAGCAAGGTGGGGGTAAGAATCAAGGCCGTAGCGACTAAAATTTGTTTAAATTTTAATTCAAAATGATGCTTGGAAAGGTACCACGCCAACATCATTGGGGTCGTAATTTTAATCATTTCTGACGGTTGAAAGCGAAAAAAACCTAAGTCCAGCCATCGCTGCGCCCCTTTTCCAATATCGCCGATTAATAAGACCGCAATTAAGAGGATAATGCCTATCGCGTAAAGAGGGGGAGAATAACGCTTAAATTGCTCAGGATTGACATGAGCTAAGACAACCATCAAACAAAAGGCAATGACAATACGAACCACTTGTTTAATTAAGACGGCTTCACTTTTACCACTCGCACTGTATAAAATAATAAAACTTAATAAACAACTGATGCTTAACGTAAGAAAAAGAGGGATGTCAATATGCAGTTTTCTAAGAATATTGCCTATGAGTGAGGGGGATTCAAAGGGAGGGCTATCATTGGTCTTCATAACTGGCCTCAAGATTAGTTTTGTATTCGGCTAAAAATTGTTTAATAACCTTTGATGCCATCGGGGCTGCGACCGAGCCTCCATGCCCCCCATTTTCAACAATAACAGCGACTGCAATTTGGGGGTCAGCCACAGGGGCAAAACTAACAAATAAGGCATGGTCATGAAGTTTCTTTTTTAATTTATGTCGATTGTAACTTTCATTTTGCTTCACGGTAAAAACCTGTGCTGTCCCTGTTTTGCCTGCAATTTTATAATTAATGCCTTTAGAAATTCGTTTTGCCGTTCCCGCAGAGCTATGAACAACATTCACCATCGCGGCAATCACATCATCAACATTCTGTAGTTTTAATGGAATTGTTTCCCTTTGAGGCCTAGGTTCTGAACGTGTATTGTTAGATTCAATCACTTTACTGACTAAATGAGGCGTAATTATTTTTCCATAGCCAGCTAAGGTGGCCGTTGCTTTCGCTAATTGTAGCGGAGTTGCTAAGGTAAATCCTTGACCAATGCCTGTAATAATTGAATCGCCAGGATACCAAACTTTTTTCTTTACCCGTTTCTTCCATTCGCGTGAAGGAAATAATCCACTTTTTTCACCGATTAAATCAATGCCTGTTTTCTGCCCAAACCCAAATTTAGACATAAAACTATGCATTTTATCGATGCCTAAGGTCATCGCTAAACTATAAAAATAAACATCACAGGATTGTGTAATCGCTTTATTCAAGTTAGTGGCCCCATGTCCCCACCGTTTCCAATCTCTAAACCGATGTTTAACATTGGGTAATTGATAATAACCTGGGCAATAATTACTTTCACGCGACTTAATCACCCCATATTCTAATCCTGCTAACCCGATAAAGGGTTTTACGGTTGAGCCTGGCGGATATTGTCCCCGTAACGCACGATTAAACATCGGTCTATCTTCAGAGTCTTGTAACAGACGGTAATTTTTAAAACTAATTCCATTAACAAAAAGATTAGCATCAAAACTAGGTCGGCTGGTAAAGGCTAATACTTCGCCTGTTTTAATATCAAGGGCGACAATGGCCCCGTTATAGCCCTCTAATGCATCGTAGGCTGTTTTTTGTAAGTTTATATCCACGGTTAAATAAAGGTTAGCACCCGATTGCGAGTCTACTTTTCGTAGGGTGTTAACTGAGCGTCCTTGGGCATTAGTTTCTTCTTCGGTATATCCCGATTTACCATGTAATAAGGTTTCATACGATTTTTCAATACCGACTTTTCCAACATAATGCGTTCCTCTGTATTCGGCAATCGGTAATGATTTTAATTCTTTTTCATTAATTCGCCCGACATACCCGACCACATGGGAAGATAATAACCCGTGTGGGTAATAACGCGCTAAACTTACTTTAATTTCAACACCAGGGAAAAAAGGACGCATGGCTGCAAAACGTGCTACATCTATTTCGGTTAAATTAGTGAGAAAAGGCGTTGCCACAAAATATTTACGGCGTTTACGTTGTTTATGAAATTCAGCTATTTTTTCATCAGGAATGGCTAAAAGCTGTTGCAATCGAGTCAGCGTATCCTCCAAACTTCCATCTTTTTTAACCTTTTCAGGTAGAATTTCTAAATTATACGTAGGCCTATTTTCAGCAAGTACAATGCCATTTCGGTCATAAATAACGCCACGAATAGGCGGGATTGAGGAGGTTTTAACCTGATTTTTAGTGGCTAAGGTTGAATAATGTTCATGACCATTTATTTGTAAATAGATTAAACGGACGACTAAGCCCAGCATTAATATAATGGCCAAGACAAAAATAATAACGACACGGTTCAGAAAAACACGATGCTCAGCAATAGCATCTCTAATGGTATAACGGCGCGACATAAAAAAGGGCTCAAATTAGTGATTTTTTTCCAAAATGACGAATAAAGTGCAAAACAGGATTAATGAAAGGCCAAACCAGTGTACCTGTCAATATAGATAACCAGAAGGAAAGGGATGAATGACGTATCACGATTTGACGACTCTCACGGCTTAAAATACTTTCAATCTGTATGGTTCCTTGCATAGATCCGATCCAAAATACCATCACGCGTGCAACCAATAAACAACTAAAAATAAAAGCCATTTGTTGAAACAGCGGAAATTGGCGTAAGCGTTTATGCAGCAGGATACAAACATAGATAACCAATACATAAATCAGTGCGTGTTCCCCTAAAGGACCGCCTATTAACACATCGGTTAATAAACCTGTAAACCAAGCATTAACAATCCCTTGTTGATAGGGCAAGGCAAGTGACCAGTAAATTAGGATTAATAGGACCCAATCTGGATTTAAATGATTAATAACTTGAGGAAAGGGGGCAACTCTCAAACACATCGCTAAGACTAGCGTCAAAATTAAATTTTGATAATCATTCAGCATGATTCGGTTCCACCTCATTTTCATTGAAATCGGCAGGGTTTTTATCGTCTACGCCTTTAGCCCCGTCCTCGGTTGCAATCAGAGAAATTGATTTAGGTTTGTTCAAAACAATAAGAACCTCTCGAATTTTATCCAATTGTGCCACAGGTTCTGCAAAAATATCCGCAAACGGCTTGCTTATTTGTTCTATTTTATTAACCACTGCAACAGGGTATCCTCGTGGAAAGGTTCCATCAAGTCCTGAAGAAATTAATAAATCTCCCTTTTTAATATCAGCATCATTGGGTAAAAAAGGAAGTTTCAATTCATTGTACCGTCCATTACCCAATGCAATCGTACGTAATCCGTTACGATTGACTTCAACGGCAATGCCGTGGCTAGGATCGGTAATCATCATTATTTCAGCACTTAAAGGGTATTCACGAATAACTTGTCCGACAATACCATTGGTATCTAAGACAGGCTGGCGTTTATTAACCCCAAAATGCGAGCCTTTATCCACTAATACCACATGCTCATAAGGAAAATGCGTTGCCCCAATTAACTCGGCGGTTAACACATGTTCACCTAGAGTATACGATTTATTCATTAATGCTCGTAATCGAATATTTTCTTTTTCGAGGTTTTTTAATTTTAATAAATCTGTTTTTTGTAATCTTGCCCGTGCTTTTAAAAATTTATTTTCATCTTTTAGTTCATTATAAGAAATAAAAAGCTGAAACGTTTGGTCGGTAACCGAAAGAGGTAAGCTGACTAAGGATTGAATAGGGTAAACGATAACCGATAAAAAGGCACGTACACTCTCCAATCGAGAACTTTGACGTTCGATTGCTAATAATAAAACGGAGAGTAAAACCAAAACCAATAAACGAGTATTGAGTGACGGGCCTCTTGCAAATAAAAGTTTTATCGTAACGCTCTATTCTAAAGAAAAACTATCGGCACCACCGGCTTGATCGATCATTTCTAACACCATACCACCGCCCCGCGCAACACAGGTTAAAGGATCATCAGCGACATAAACAGGTAAGCCCGTTTCTTCTGAAATCAAGCGGTCAATATCGGTTAATAAGGCCCCCCCTCCTGTTAAAACAATGCCTTTGTTAGCAACATCCGCGCCTAATTCGGGTGGCGTTTGTTCTAAGGCTAATTTTACTGCGCCGACAATACCCGCTAAAGATTCTTGTAAGGCTTCTAAAATTTCATTGCTATTCAGGATAAAACTACGCGGAATTCCTTCCGCTAAATTACGCCCTTTTACTTCAATCTCTTTAACTTCACTGCTTGGGTAAGCGGTACCAATTTCTTTTTTAATGCGTTCAGCGGTGGCCTCCCCAATTAATGTTCCATAATTTCGACGGACATAACTAATAATGGCCTCATCGAAACGGTCACCGCCAATACGAACAGAGGATGAATAAACAATTCCATTTAATGAAATCACCGCAACTTCAGAGGTTCCCCCTCCAATATCTAAAACCATAGAACCTTGGGCTTGATCGACTGGCATTCCTGCGCCAATGGCTGCTGACATCGGTTCTTCAATGAGATAAACATCGCGCGCCCCTGCCATTTCAGCCGATTCACGAATAGCCCGCCGTTCCACTTGGGTCGAGCCACAAGGAACACAAATTAAAATTCGAGGGCTAGGGCGTAATAGTTTACTTTCATGAACTTTTTCAATAAAGAAACGTAGCATTCGTTCAGTGACATAAAAATCGGCAATTACTCCATCTTTTAACGGTCTAATGGCTTCAATATTGCCTGGTGTACGCCCCAACATTTTTTTAGCATCATTTCCGACGGCTGAAATAGTTTTAGTTCCTCGCGCCCGATCTTCTTTAATTGCCACGACTGAGGGTTCATCCAGTACAATGCCTTGCCCTGGAATATAAATTAAAGTATTAGCTGTTCCTAAATCAATAGATAAATCATTAGAAAAAAGTCCGCGAATTCGTTTGAAAAGCATTTTTGTCGGGTTCCTTAACGGATGAAAAATCTTGTCACTTTATCAATCAATAAGGTATTTAGGCAAGATATAACGTATCATATTTAGTAATTAAAATGTTCTAAATGAAAATTCGGAGGAAAAAATGTCATTATCGGCGGATGATGTAAAAAAAATAGCCCATCTTGCTAGAGTGGGAATTAATGAAAAAAATGTAGCAACGTATACCAAAGATTTATCAGGGATGTTGGAACTTATGGTGCAAATGGGGGAATTAAATACGGATAACGTGGCTCCCATGTCGCATCCCTTAGATCCTATGCAACGATTACGCGCTGATAAAATCACAGAAACCAATCAACGTGATAAATTCCAAACCCTGACTTCAGAAACAGAAGCAGGCTTATATCTTGTCCCTAAAGTTCTTGATTAACGCGTCCAATTTACGAAATTATGCACAACAAAACCATTACCGAATTAGCCAAAAGCTTACGCGCTAACGATATTTCTAGTGTTGAATTAACTCAAAGTTATTTAGAGCGCATTAAGCAACATACTTCACTGAATAGTTATATTACCGTCACCGAAGAACAGGCATTAACCGATGCTCGCTTGGCCGATGCCCGTTTAAAAGCAGGTAACGCACCTTTATTAACAGGTATACCTATTGCTCAAAAGGACATTTTTTTGTACCGATGGGGTAAAAACCAGCTGCGGCTCAAAAATGTTAGATAATTTTGTGGCCCCTTACAATGCGACGGTCATTGAAAAATTTAATCAAGCAGGGGCAGTAATGCTAGGTAAATTGAATATGGATGAATTTGCGATGGGATCATCCAATGAAACCAGCTTTTACGGGTGTGTAAAAAACCCTTGGGATCATAACACCGTTGCGGGAGGGTCTTCAGGCGGATCAGCTGCGGCTGTTGCTGCACGATTAACCGTTGCCGCAACAGGAACGGATACAGGTGGATCAATTAGACAACCCGCTTCTTTTTGTGGCATTACAGGGTTAAAACCGACTTATGGACGTGTTTCTCGTTATGGGATGATTGCTTATGCCTCAAGTTTAGATCAAGGGGGGGACGATGACCCGTAGTGCTGAAGATTCGGCTATTTTATTACAAGCGATGGCAGGGTTTGATGAGAAGGATTCAACCAGTGCAAATGAGGTTGTTCCTGATTACAGTGAAAATTTAAACCAACCGTTAAAGGGCTTAAAAATTGGGTTGCCTAACGAGTTTTTTAGTGCCGAGTTAGACGCTAATATTGCGGCAACCATTCTTGCAGCGGTCGATGAATATAAAAAATTAGGTGCGGAAATAAAAGAAGTTTCCATGCCCATGTTGAAATATGCTATTCCTGCGTATTATGTGATTGCATCGGCTGAATGCTCGGCTAATTTATCGCGTTTTGATGGGGTTCGTTATGGATACCGTTGTGATAATCCCGAAGACTTGAACGATTTATATACCCGTTCACGCGGGGAGGCCTTTGGTGCGGAAGTCAAACGCCGTATTTTAATGGGAACCTATGCGTTATCGGCAGGTTATTACGATGCTTACTATATAAAAGCCCAGAAAACACGACGTTTAATTGCGGAAGAGTTTAAAAAAGCATTAAGCGATGTTGATGTATTAATGAGTCCTGTTGCACCTTCCACGGCCTTTGGAATCGGGGAAAAAACCAGTGATCCTGTGCAAATGTATTTAGCGGATATTTATACGATTGCGATTAATCTTGCTGGGTTGCCCGCGATGTCTGTTCCCGCAGGTTTTGTGGGTAACAAACCTGTGGGCTTACAAATCATAGGTAATTATTTTAAAGAAGCTCAGTTATTAAATGCAGCGCATCAATACCAACAAGTAACAGACTGGCATCAACAAATTCCTAAAGGTTATTCATAGGGGACGTTATCATGGCAACAATAACTAAATTTTCACAATTAGATTTAGATAAAACTTATACTTATGCGGATTATTTACGTTGGCAATTTAATGAACGAGTTGAATTAATTAAAGGTAAAATCATGTTAATGTCACCTGCACCGAATTTAAATCATCAACGACTTTCTGGTAAATTGTCTTACCAAATTGCCCATTATTTACATGATAAGCGTTGTGAATTATTTGTTGCCCCTTTTGATGTCAAATTATATGATCGTAAAAAAGAACATTTATCGGATGATAACGCTTATAGCGTGGTTCAACCTGATTTATGTGTGATTTGTGATACCCATAAATTAACGACCCAAGGCTGTGATGGTGCGCCTGAGTTTATTATTGAAATTGTCTCGAAAGGGAATTCTAAAAAAGATTTACTCTTAAAATATGAACTCTATCAAGAAAATGGAGTAGAAGAATATTGGTTAGTTTTCCCCTATGAAGAAGCTATTCACCAATTTATTTTAGATCAAGAAACAGGGTGTTATCAATTACATAAAATGTATGCACAAAATGGTCTTATTTCACCCTGTTTGTTTCCCGATTTAAAAATTGAATTATCCGATGTTTTTACAGAATAATAAATCAGTGTTGTAAGGTTTATGAGTCATTCATTGTTCAAAACCCATAGCATTTTTAATACAAAAAGTGGGCGTTATATTCACTCAATATGAGTAATCATGCTCGAAACACTTTATTTTAGGAGAAATTATGAAAAGAGTTTGTGTCTTTATGGGGTCTGAATTAGGCGTTAATACCGATTATTTATTGCAGACAAAGCAGTTAGCCGCTGAAATAGTTAAACGTAATATAGAGCTTGTTTATGGCGGTGCAAAAATAGGACTGATGGGTGCGCTTGCGGATGAAGTGCTTGAGCAAAAAGGTCGTGTTATTGGTGTTATTCCAGAAGGATTAACTCAAAAAGAAATTGTTCATGATGGCTTGACTGAATTACATGTCGTGACATCAATGCATGAACGAAAAGCTAAAATGGCAGAGCTTGCATCAGGGTTTATTACGTTGCCAGGGGGTATTGGAACATTGGAAGAGGCCTGTGAAATTTTAACGTGGGCGCAAATTGGGATTCATAAGAAACCCTGCGGTTTGCTTAATGTGGCGGGTTATTACGATCCTTTTATTTTGTGTTTAGATACAATGGTGGAGCAAGGATTTTTAAAGTCAGTGCATAGAGAGTTGTTAATCGTTAAAGAAGACTCATCAGAACTTCTTAATGAATTAGAGGCCTACGAGCCTGTTGATTTTAAACGATGGATGAAAGAAGAAAATAGTTGATTAGACTTGTTCTTCTAAATAAAATATATTAAAATCAATTGCTTATATATACTTGATAACATTCACAATCAGTTGATACAGCCTAATAAATAAACTTTAAATTAAATTATTAAAAATAATAAATAAGCTTTATAATAAATTTCTATAAAAAATAAAAATCAAAGTATAACATGAAAATAAAAGAAATTTTACCAAGAATTTATGATGATAGACAGTTAAGAGCTTTAACAGGATTAAAAACAGAACATTTTATTTTACTATTATCTCTATTTGAAAAGACCCTTATTGAAGATCAAAAAGAAAAACATGAAAATAAAGAAAGAAAATACGGTAGTGGTTTAGATAGCACATTAAAAAAACCCGCAGACAAATTATTATTTATATTAAATTATATGAAGTGCTATTCTACTTTCGATCACTTAGGGTTTTCTTTTAATATGAATAAATCATGCGCCCATACTCATGTATACAAATTATTTCCAATTTTAATAAAGACGTTAGATATATTTAATGTTTTACCTGCAACAAGTTTTTCAACCCCTGAAGAAATGCAGCAGGCTTTTGGCGGAGTTCAAACATTGATAATAGATGCTACAGAGCGTGCTGTACAACGCCCTAGTGACTATGAAGAACAAAATGAATTTTACAGTGGTAAAAAAACAGCATACAATTAAAAATACCACTATAGCTTCTTTAGGTCATTTAATTTTATATATTGGGGTTAGTTTTCCGGTAAAAATCATGATTATGGAATGTTTAAAAAGAATTTAATCCAGAATTAAATTGGTTTAGTAATTTTAATATATTTATTGATTTAGGTTATTTGGGGTTTAATAATGAATATAAAACTAATTCGGTAAATATTCCTCATAAAAAACCAAATAAATCTAAGCATAATCCAAACCCAACATTAACAGAAAATCAAAAAAAAGAAAACAAAGAGATGAGTCGTGAAAGAGTCATTGTTGAGCATGTAATCGGTGGAATGAAAAGATATAGATGCCTAGTTGACAAGTTTAGAAATAAAAAAGAAGGTGTAAAAGATTTATTTTCTTTTTTAGCGGCTATCCTATGGAATTTTAACATGATATATTAACTTCTTCTTAAAGAACAAGTCTATTGTAGTCTTTTGGCTAAAAATATTGAAAGCATCTGGCTTTTAAAGGAAAGAGTGAAAACTTAATCATTCTCGAAAATTACCTAGCGTAGGGTGGGCTTAGCCCACCCTACGCTAAACATTAAAGAAGAAGAAAAATAATGGAAATAATTGTAGCAAGTGATATTCAATGGGGCGATGAAGGTAAGGGAAAAATAAATTATTATTTGTCTCAATTTACGGATGTGTCTATGCGTTGTGGCGGAGGTTCAAATGCCGAAGCCACTTTTTATCATAATAAAAAAGGCTTTCATTTTAGAATGATGCCAATTGGTATTATGCATAATAATGTCAGCATTCTATCCGATGGTGTTTTAATTGGTTGCGATCATCTTATCAATGAAATTCAACAACTAGAAGCGGTTTTTGGTGATATATCTTCTCGTTTTATGATTAGTGGTAATGCGCATGTTGTTTTGCCTTCACAACGCGATAAAGATGCTTTTTTGGATGAAAAGGTATTGAAAATAAAAACAATTCGTCAAGGCGTAGGGCCTGCATTAGCGGATAGAGCTTATCGAATGGGGGTTAATGTAGATACTTTTATCGCGTCAGGCGGTGAGCCTGAGGGACAAAGTAAACATTGGGATGATCGAAAACTTTACGTTAAAATGTTGACTCAATTTCGACAAAATACCAAACACTACCTTGCTAGTTTGAGAAAAACGGATAAAAAAATTCTCATTCAAGGGGTGCAAGGATTTATGCTGGATAATGTTCATGGCTCATATCCTTTTGTGACATCATCATACACCTCTTCTACTGGGTTACTGCAAGGGGCTGGGCTTCCTTTTAGTCAAGTGAGTCGTAATATAGGGATTACTAAAGCCTATTTAACACGATATTCTGTCGGAGTTCTCCCAACAGAATGTACTGAAAGTGAACAAGAATACATACGTAAGGCAGGGAATGAATTTAGTCACGGAACACTTGTGGCGTTACGAGTTGGTTGGCTAGATCTTGTGGCTTTAAAATATGCACAAGCAATTAATGATTATACGGAACTTGCTTTAACGAAAATAGATGTTTTATCAGAGCTTAAAGAAATCCCTGTTTGTGTCGCTTATCGTTATCAAGGTAAAACACTGGATAATCATTATGAATGGAGTAACATGGATGCCAGTGAATATGAACCTGTTTATAAAGTTCTAAAAGGTTGGCAATGTTCTATTCGGGGTGTACAAAATTTTATGGACTTGCCTGTAGAAGCACAAAATTACGTGATGTTTATTGAAGAACAACTGGGTGTTCGAGTCAGTATGATTGGGACAGGGCCTTTAAATGAAGAACTTATTATTCGTTAATTTCACAACAACCTTGTTGATACTTTAAAGAGATAACAAAATGCCATTACCTATCGTGGGTGTCATCCTTGCTGGAGGATGTGTTTATGTTGCTAATAAAATTCGTCAAAGACGGCAAAATAATAAAATAACTAAGAATCCTAATGAACAGCCCTCAACGCTGTTAAATAGTCTATCTATTGATAAAACGGTCAAAAGTGAAGAAGAAATTGAAATTAATAAAAATATTTTATTAGCGTCGGGGTTGACAGGGCTGACGATAGGGGGGGCTTTAGGATTCCCCATTCTAACTTTTTTAAGTATACCTGGAATTTTTTATTTTCAAATACCTTTTATTAAGCGTGCATACTGTGAACTAACACAAGAACATAAGGTAGGTTCTGCGGCACTTGATGGGGTTATTAGTGTGACGATGCTAAGTATGCAATATTTTTTTGCATCGGCATTATTTTTTACTATGTACCATGCTAGTCGAAAAATTTTATTAAAAACAGAAGATGCTTCACGTCATAGTCTCATTGATATTTGGGGAACTACGCCGCAATCTGTTTGGATTGAACGCGAAGGCGTTGAAGTAGAAATTGACTTTGAACAGTTAGAACTAGGCGATATTATTGTTATCAATGCAGGGGAGACGATTCCTGTTGATGGCACTATTGAAAAAGGCATCGGTAATGTTGACCAGCATATATTAACGGGCGAGTCTCAACTAGCAGAAAAAACTGTAAAAGATACGGTATTTGCTTCCACGGTTTTATTGTCAGGTCGGTTGTATATAAAAGTTGATAAAGCGGGTACTGAAACCGTTGCGGCAAAAATTAAACATATTTTAAATAATACCACTGATTTTAAATCCTCTTTACAAGCGAGAGGTGAACAGATATCTGAAAAAGCAGCCCTACCTACCTTAATTTTAGGGGTAATTACCTTTCCTATTTTAGGGGCAGCAAGTGCGGCAGCGGTTTTATTGGCTTCATTTGGCAGTCAAATGCGAATTACCGCGCCTATTAGTATTTTAAACTTTCTAAAAGTGGCCTCGGATCATAGCATTCTCATTAAAGATGGACGCGCCTTAGAATCCTTACATACGGTGGATACGGTCGTTTTTGATAAAACAGGAACATTGACGCAAGAACGCCCCCATATTAAAGCCATTCATGGTTGTTCGCAACAGTCTGAAAATGAAATTATTCGTTTTGCAGCAGCGGCAGAATACAAACAAAAACATCCGATTGCATTGGCTATTCTTGATGAAGCACAGGCATTAAATATAGAATTGCCGAACATTGATGATGCAAGCTACGAAGTGGGTTATGGGTTAAAGGTTACACTTGACGGTCAATTAATTAGAGTTGGAAGTCTTCGCTTTATGACGATGGAAAATATTACTATTCCAGCGAGTATTAAAACCTTACAGGAAAAAAGCTTAGCCGATAGTTCATCTTTAGTCTACGTCGCCGTTGATGAACAGTTAAGTGGTGCGATTGAATTAGAAGCCACTATTCGTCCTGAAGCTCAACAAATTATTGATGATTTGCATGCACTGGGTAAACGGGTGATGATTATTTCAGGCGATCATGAAAAACCCACACAGCAACTTGCTCAACAATTGGGAATTGATGAATATTTTGCTGAAACTTTACCTGAAAATAAAGCGGCACTCATTGAAGGCTTACAAAAAGAAGGGCGTTCAGTTTGTTTTGTCGGCGATGGCATTAATGACACCATCGCGTTGAAAAAAGCCAATGTATCGGTTTCTTTAAGTGGTGCATCATCTATTGCTACGGATACCGCTCAAGTTATTTTAATGGATGAAAGCTTACGACAACTTCCTTATTTGTTTGATCTTGCAGGACACCTTGATAAAAACTTACGCATTGGATTTATGACCGGTCTTATTCCTGGTATCATTTGTGTAGGGGGCGTTTATGTGTTTCAAATTGGGGTGATAACCGCAGGAATGCTTTATAACATAGGCTTAAGTGCTGGGGTTGGTAATGCCATGTTAGCCAAATTAAAAACTAAAAAAGAATGATTTCATTTATTTTAAACGATAAAGTCGTTAATACAGACTTATCAGAAGGAAGTGTTCTGTTAGATTTTTTACGTCAATCACAGCGATTAGTCGGCACGAAAGAAGGCTGTCGAGAAGG
The DNA here is from genome assembly GCA_030949405.1 of Methylococcales bacterium. Taxonomy (NCBI): domain Bacteria; kingdom Pseudomonadati; phylum Pseudomonadota; class Gammaproteobacteria; order Methylococcales; species Methylococcales bacterium. The sequence continues at coordinate 1,881,579 of JAUZSN010000002.1, forward strand.
CGATTGCGGAGCGTGTTTAGTCTTAGTGGGCGAAAAAAAATATGACGAGGTGTCTTATCTACGAGCTTGTTTACACAAGATTAAAAATCAAGCTGGCTGACCCCTTGTTTCCCCTTGTTTTCTTGTTTTGTTGTTTTCAGGACGGAATCGCTGAGGCGTTTATTGAGTGGGCGAAAAGTGAAAAATTGTCTTTTTGGGATGGGGTGTAAGGATGCAGGTTTCAGTGGTAGCGTTTCAAAGACTCAATCACGAATTTAGGATTGATGCCGAATACTATAGAGAAGAAGTCCTAAATAAACTTAATGTGTTAGACAAACACAACAAAGACGATTTAGAGAATTTAGTAGATTTTGTTATCGGCCCCTTTGGGTCAACGGTAACAGTAGACCAATATTCAGATAATTCAGATTATAGATATGTCAGAAATAAAGACATAAATGATTTTTTGATAAAAGATGTTGATCTGGCACTTATACCAAAGGCTGTTTATGAAGAGCTACCAAAATATCATATTAGAGAAAATGATTTATTGATTACAGTTGTCGGTACACTTGGAAAAGTTGCTATCGCAACAAAAAAAGATACCAACTCAATATTTAGCTGTAAAAGCACAATTATAAGAACAAGGAATATAAATCCGTTTTATCTACTAACTTATCTCAACACGAATACAGGGAAATTGTTTTCCCTTAGAGGAAAGCGTGGGGCAATACAAGAGGGGCTAAACCTTCCAGATCTTAAAGAAATCCAAGTTTTTATCCCATCTAATGAATTTCAAAAGCAAATTGAAGCAATAATAAAACTGTCATTCGATGGCACTAAAAAAGCAACAGGATTATTTGAAGAAGCTCAAAACATCCTCCTATCCGAACTCGGCTTAACCCACTGGCAACCTAAACACCAGCTGACCTTTATTAAAAACTATTCCGACACCCAGAAATCGGGACGCATAGACGCAGAATACTACCAGCCTAAATATGATGAAATCATCAAGGCGATAAAAAGCTATTCGGGTGGTTGGGATACTTTGGGTAATCTCGTTCACCTTAAAGACAAAAACTATACCCCAAAATCAGACAAGGAATACAAATATCTTGAACTTTCCAATATTGCGGGAAATGGCGAAATAACAGGGTGCATGTACGAATTTGGTAATGAATTGCCAAGCAGGGCAAGGCGTATCGTTGCATCAGGTGATGTGATTGTTTCGTCTATAGAGGGTTCTTTATCAAGTATTGCTTTAGTTGGGAGGGAATATAACAATGTCTTATGTTCAACAGGTTTTTATGTCATTAGATCAAACTCTTTTAACTCAGAAACATTGTTGGTGTTAATGAAAAGCATTGCAGGTCAAATGTTATTAAAAAAAGGGTGTAATGGAACAATTTTAACCGCAATAAACAAAGATGAATTTAAGAATATTGTCTTGCCTAAAATTACAGAGGAAAAGCAATTAGAAATCCAACAAAAAGTCACAGAATCATTTAACCTACGAAAACAATCCAAGCACCTGTTAGAGAGTGCAAAAAAAGCCGTAGAAATGGCAATAGAGCAAGACGAACAAACAGCAATAAAATGGTTAAAAAAACAAGGGGTCAGCCAGCAAAAAAACAAGGGGTCAGCCAGCAAAAAAACAAGGGGTCAGCCAAACAAGGGGTCAGCCAGCTTGATTTTTCGACCTAAATAAAACAAGGAAAATAAAATAAAAAACAAGGGGTCAGCCAGCTTGATTTTTAATCTTGTGTAAACAAGCTCGTAGATACCATTGCACCAGCATTATAAAGACCTAGTGCCATTTGCTCGTGATAAATTCCAGTGGCTTCCATGATAAAATGAAGCTCATTTATTTTCATTTCTGTATTCTTTAGTGACCATTCTATGAGTTCAATACAACCCGCTTTGGTATTCGGAAAGACTTTAAATTTTAGTTTTTCAGACTCTCTAAGCCACGCACAGTCTATCTTCGCTTTACTAATATCTATACCTAATTGTGTTCATTTCTTGTATACTCCCCTTGTTCATTCAGTCTCATTCCGCATTGGAAGGACTTGGATACCATTCAGTTTTAAGAAAAATAGCGCATGGGTTTTATCTACGTCACAGACTTTCATCTAAGGATGGGTACAAACTCTAATCATGCACTTCGATACAATGCCAGCTAAGCAATATATCATGGTTTGGAGAGATACAAGGATGAGTAGAGTGTAATGAGCGATAGCGAAATGGAACGAAACCCATCATTTTATGCTGTGAGGGGGCAGTCGGGTTACCTTGTCACATACTGTTTATATTGTGGTGTTAGATGAGCGTGCTGATCTTCACACCTTTAAAAATAATCATGATGCGGATAAAAAGATAACCTGTTCTTATCATGATGTTCATACCCATATTTTAGAAAAATCACGAAATTATGTCGTCATTGTGACCCCAAATCATCGTACAGATGAGATTGTTTTAAAGCAACTGCTTGAAAAAAAACTATCGTATTTAGGATTGATGGGAAGTCCTGCGAAAATTAAACGAATTTTTACGACGCTTAAACAAGCAGGTATTTCGCCTGAAAAATTATCTCAGCTTCAAATTCCTATTGGTTTACCGATAAGAAGTCACACCCCTACTGAAATTGCCATTAGCATTGCGGCAGAAATAATATTATTTAAAAATAAAGTGAATTAAATAATTGGAAATAAAATAGCGTTCGAGACTGTGAAAGTATTAAAAATCTGGAGTCCAAAACATGTTTTGGACTCCATGCGTCATAATTAAATCAATGTGTTATAAAAAAATAAACTCACATTTTTCTGTATATCATGAATGCTTTCACAGCCTAGTTCGCTATTCTTGGGGGAGGGACTGAACATCAAAATGATTGAACTTCGACTTAAATTACAAATCGAAAAACAATTGAGAGCTGGTAAAAAACAAAAACAACCTTAACGTTACCCAGATTTTTATTTTTTGAGGAATGTATGTATACGATCAGGATTAAGGAATAATAGATGAGTGAATCCTCGGAACAACAACCGCAATTTCCTAAAAGCACCACACTCATTAGTACCCTAGGGATCATTGCGATGATAGCGGGATTATTAGTGGTGGTGGTTTATGAATATACCCAACCTATTATTGCTGAAAATCAGCGTGTTGCCACGGAAAATGCTATTTTTAAGGTTCTACCAACAGCAAAAACACGTCTGACTTTTTTGGTAGACAATAATAGCCTGAAACAAGTGGATGATAAAGCCACAGGGGAATTACTTTATGCAGGCTATGATAGTCATAAACAACTGGTAGGGATCGCACTAAATGCAGCCGCACAAGGGTATCAAGATGTGGTTAAATTACTTTATAGTTACCAGCCAGAAACAGGCTGTATTACCGCTTATGATGTGTTAAAAAGTACAGAAACACCAGGATTTGGGACAAAAATTACCACAGATGAGGATTTTTTAGCGAATTTTAATTGTTTACAAGCCGCAGTTAATGAGGCGCAAACAGGACTTGAAAATAGCATAAAAACCGTACGCCATGGCACTAAAAAACACCCTTTTGAAATTGATGCGATTTCAGGCTCAACGATTACCTCAAATGCCGTGGGTCGAATGCTTAATCAAAGTGGGCAACGACTACATCCCTTAGTTGAAAAAAATTTAATTCTTCTAAAACACCCTAAACACCCTTAACGAGACTCTTTTATGTCGGCATTGGAAAAAGCAGAAACCCCTTTAACTATGGATGTCTTTACCGCAGGTTTGTGGAAAGAAAACCCTGTATTTGTGATGATGTTAGGGTTATGTCCTACGTTGGCCGTCACTAATACCCTAGAAAACTCATTGGGTATGAGTGTTGCCACCCTTTTTGTTTTGGTCGGCTCGAATGCCTTAGTGTCCGCCTTACGAAATTTTATACCGAAACAAATTCGTATCATTGCTTATATTATTATTATTGCTACGTTTGTAACCGTCGTTGATTATTTAATTCAAGCGGTTAGTTTAGATTTGCATAATAAATTGGGGGCCTTTATACAATTAATTGTGGTGAATTGTCTCATTTTAGGGCGCGCAGAAGCGTATGCGTCTAAAAATGGATTTACAAAGTCAGTGGTTAGTGCGTTAGGAATGGGCTTAGGATTTACATTAGCCTTAATGGCGTTAGGCGGTGTTCGAGAATTATTAGGCGCGGGACAGCTTTTGGGTTATCAAGTGTTTAGTCTTAATTTTGAACCGTGGGTGGTGATGATTTTACCACCAGGGGGGTTTATTGTTCTGGGATCGTGGTTACTTTTATTTAATTATCTACAGCAACGAAAAATAGATCAGTTGACGCTTACGAATGAAGCAAGCCATTGTTCCATTCATTCTAATTAATTTTAAAAACAGAGCGGTTGTATAGACCGCTCTGTTTTAACAACTAAGAAAACTTACGCTTTCTCGAAGCAATGTACCCAAACTAGATCATCTTCATTCCACGTCATTCCTGCGTGCATATTTAAAATAATATTTTTATACATCGCCAAAGAAGGATAGCCTTCGGCTTGTGCATCTGCATCGGTCATATCCCCTAAGCGTTGGCGATCTAAAGCCGTTACTTTAAACGTGACCCCCTCTAAGTCAAAAGTTTCATCAGGATAGGCATAAACGCCATCACGGCGTTGTTGGGTTTTACGACCCGCTAAAGTTGCTTCAACTAATTTAGGGTGTTTTACTAAATTGGCAATTTCACAGGTTTTTTCAGGATAATCAGTCATTATTGATATAAGTGAGTTAAGTTATTAAACGTTGTAAGTTGATGATGCGGTTTTGCCGCCGTGTCCTGTCCAGTCGGTATGAAAAAATTCACCTCTGGGTTTATCAAGACGTTCATAAGAATGCGCACCGAAATAATCGCGTTGCGCTTGTAATAGGTTAGCGGGAAGTCGTTCGGTACGATAGCCATCATAATAGGCTAAAGCTGATGAAAAAACGGGGGTAGAAATTCCCAGTTCAACCCCTAAAATAACCGCTTGTCGCCAACCGCTATCGGCTTGTTTCATCGCGGTTGAAAAATAATCCGCAAGGAGTAAGTTATCTAACTCAGGATTTGTATCATAAGCGTCTTTAATATCATTTAAAAATTGGCTACGAATGATACAGCCTCCTCGCCACATCAGTGCGATTTCACCATAATTAAGTGACCATTGGTATTCATTAGCCGCTTCTTTAATTAATCGAAAGCCTTGAGCGTAAGAAATGATTTTTGCCGCATATAACGCATCCCCAATGGCTTGAATCATCGCTAATTTATCCCCTGAAAAATGACGTTTTTCTTTAGGAAGCGCGGCTGCTGCAATGACACGTTCTGATTTTTGGGCGGATAAACAGCGTGCAAACACGGATTCAGCAATTAAGGTTAACGGCATTCCTAAATCAAGTGCATTAATTGCTGTCCATTTCCCTGTCCCTTTTTGACCTGCGGTATCAAGAATTTTTTCAACTAAGGGGCTACCATCTTCATCTTTGTAAGCTAAAATATTAGCGGTAATTTCAATTAAATAAGAGCTAAGTTGACCTTGATTCCATTCAGCGAAAATGGCTTGAACTTCATCATTCGTTAAGCCTAAACCTTCCGTTAATAACTGATAGGCTTCACAAATGAGCTGCATATCCCCATATTCAATCCCATTATGAACCATTTTGACATAATGTCCTGCGCCTTGATCACCCACCCATTGACAGCACGGCTGGTCATCAACTTTTGCTGAAATAGCTTGAAAAATAGGTTTAACAGCCTCCCATGCCGCAGGGTTTCCACCAGGCATAATAGACGGTCCAAAGCGCGCGCCTTCCTCACCCCCTGAAACCCCTGTGCCGATAAATAATAAATCGTGTTTTTTAAGCATTTCTGTACGGCGATTGCTATCGGTATACAATGAATTACCGCCATCAATAATGATGTCACCGGCTGAGAGTAAAGGAATTAACTGGTCAATATAATGATCGACAACTTCCCCCGCTTTTACCATCAACATCACTTTGCGCGGTGTGTCCAGTTGCTCAACTAGGGACACAAGGTTTTCAGCCCCAGTAACTTGCGTATCTTTAGCCCCTTCTTGTAAAAAATCTTCGGTTTTACGATGGGTACGATTATGAACCACGACTTTAAAACCATGGTCATTCATATTAAGGACAAGATTTTGTCCCATGACGGCTAATCCGATTAAACCTATATCTGCTTTCATGTATTCTCTTTGATTAAGACTAAAATTGTAAGGGGGAATGTTATTTTTGTAGTGATTTGAGATGAGTAAGTTCGGCTAAAAGTTTTTTTCACGTTGGATAGTGGCTTTTTTTTCTTCTACGGCCTGTTTCAACGTGGATCGGGCTTTTAATTTAGCCTCACGTTCTTGCTCGAACATAAATTGATTACTACGTTGTATGCGTAAATATTCTTGTCGTGCTTGATAACGGTCATATTCACGCTCTTTTTCAGAAAAAATACTTAGCGTATTCATGGCTTGTCTCATTTTATCGGTTTGCATCCAGTTAGGGAGTGATGGGTCATCCAGTTGGCTGCCTTCTTTAAAAAATTTTAACCAGCGATGATCATTTTGTTTGACATCGACAACATTAAATTTATTCAATTCCAATAACCCAATACCGCCATGTTTATTTAAAGCCTGTCCATTTTGATCGCGAAGTTGATAATTATGGGCATAGTGGCTATCATTTTGAAGTAAGTTTTCTGCAAATAGCCAAATAGAATAGGTCGGTTTTAAGGTGCTGTAATGCTCGCCTTGCGTAAGCTGATTACTATAAATATCAGCCCAATTATAAATCATGCGTTGAGGTAAGTAGTTGAAACAGTTGAGCTGAATTTCAATTTGATAAAGGTGACCAAAATCATCACTTGCTTTGACATCAACGATACTTAATTTATCATTAATAAATTCTTTATCATTGTAAGGGTTTAAAATCTCAACGCTTTTTATGGGATATTCAAATTCTTGTTTTAAAATGGCATTTAAAAAATGAATTAATAAATTACTATTTGCAGTTGTACCTAATATTGCTTTGAAAACACAATCTATTTTGGGATCTATACGATGCTTCATGAGAGAAGTATAAAGCTAAAAAAAGGGTTTGTCAGTAAGGTATTTATCTAAACGATTATAAATTTATGCAAAAATCATTTTTAAAGCCATAATAAAAAGCATTATTGAAAAGTAGCGTTTTAATTTTACGGCGGGTAATTGGGTGGCTAATTTTGCCCCCAAAGGAGCGGTTAAAATACTGCACAAAACAATGCCGAAAAAAGCGGGTAAATAAATATAACCTAAGCTCCATTCAGGAAGGTTAGGTTGTTGTAAGCCTAAAAAAATATAACTAAGCGTGGCCGCCAAGGCAATCGGTAAGCCACAGGCACTTGAAATAGCGACCGCATTTTTGATGGGAACCTGACAGGCGACTAAATAAGGCACGGTTAATGAGCCTCCACCAATCCCTAAGATAGACGATAAAAAGCCAATGCCTCCACTGGCAATATAATCTAGCGATTTTTTTTGCTTAACAATTTCGGTTGCTTTTGACGACGTTTTAAACGCCATTTTTAAGGCGGTATAGCTTAGGTAAGCAATAAAAATAAAGCGTAAGTCATCACCACTTATTTTATGGGCGATGACCGCGCCGATTATGGCCCCTATAATAATTCCAGGGGTTAATCGGGCGACTTTAGACCATAAAACATTCCCTTGTCGATGATGGGCTAAAACGGATGAACTGGCTGTAAAAACGATGGTTGCTAATGAGGTAGCAATGGCGAACAGCATTTGTTGTTCTATTGGGATGATCGCTTGCATCGAAAATAACATCATTAATATAGGAACAATAACGAGTCCCCCACCGATTCCAAATAAACCGGCTAATACCCCTGATAATGCCCCTAATAATAAACTGATACTGAAAATTTCCCACATTGATTTTCTCGGTTTTTTAAAGCATTTTAAAAGGTAATTAGTCGGTTTTTATTTTAGATTATAATAAATGCTTAATCGCTTCTTTTTCCTCGTGTAATTCTTTTTCGGTTAAACGCATTTTTTCCAAACTAAAGGGGCTAATATCAAGTCCTTGAACAATACTAATTTCACCCTGATTAACCGTGATGGGAAATGAGTAAACTAAGCCCTTTTCAATGCCGTAACTTCCATCTGAGAATAGGGCCATACTAACCCAATCACCTTCGGGTGTGTCTAATGCCCATAACCGCATTTGTTTGATGGCGGCTGTGGCGGCCGATGCCGCACTTGATTGGCCTCGCGCTTTAATAACGGCTGCGCCTCGTGTTTGTACGCATGGAATCATCTCATTAATAAACCATTTTTTTTCAACTAAAGACAGGGCATCTTGCCCTTTAATTTTAGCGTGGTGAATATCGGGATATTGGGTATTGGAATGATTTCCCCAAATAATAACATTTTTAATATCGGTTGTTTTTACCCCGCTTTTTTCGGCTAATTGGGCAATGGTCCGATTATGGTCAAGCATCGTCATGGCTGTAAAATTTTCAGGCTTTAGGTCGGGCGCATTATGAATAGCAATTAAAGCATTGGTATTCGCGGGGTTCCCTGTCACCAAAACTTTAACATTTCGACTGGCCACCTCATTTAACGCACGTCCCTGTGTTGAAAAAATCTCAGCATTACATTGTAATAAGTCTTTACGCTCCATACCAGGACCTCTAGGACGCGCCCCCACTAAAAAAGCATAATCAACATTATTAAAGGCAACTTGAGGATCATCGGTTATTATGATCTTATTTAACAAGGGATAAGCACAGTCATTAAGCTCCATGACGACACCTTCTAATGCAGGTAGGGCCGGTGAAATTTCTAATAAATGCAAATTAATAGGCTGATCGTTGCCTAAAAGCTCTCCTGAGGCTAAACGAAATAATAAAGAGTAACTAATTTGTCCTGCTGCGCCTGTTACAGCAATATCAATAGGCGTTTTCATGGTATTTTTCCTTTTAGTTAAGAGGGTATTTGGTAAGCCTGTTTATTTTAGTCAAGATTACTTAAAAATAGGCTTAATAGCTAGTTTCTTCTTTAAATCTAAGGGGTCATCGTGTTTAGTGATAAAAGTATGACGATTAAAATTTTTGTTATGATAAAATCGTAACTTTAAAATTATGCGTTACAATGGCGCGATTTTAGCCTGCGTTTAGGAATTTACAGCAGATTAGACGGTTAATATTATGAAAAAATTATTATTTCAATTTGATACGGATGCTTATCCCTCTGTTTTTGATACCGTTGTCGCTTATGATGGTGGTGCAGATCATGTGACAGCTTACGGTGGCTTAACCCCAGATAATGTCGCCCCCTTGATTGATGGTGCAATTTTTACACGCGCCCCGAAAGATAAAAAAAATACCGCTATTTTTGTTGGAGGCAGTGATATATTGGCAGGAGAAACCCTGCTTAACGCCATTCAACAGCATTTTTTCTTAGGCTTTCAAGTGTCGGTCATGTTGGATTGCAATGGATGTAATACGACGGCGGCAGCGGGGGTTGCAAAATTAGCAACATTGGGGCCTGTGGCGGGTAAAAAAGCCGTTATTTTAGCGGGAACAGGGCCTGTGGGTCAAAGAGCGGCGGTGATGTTGGCAAAAGAAGGGGCGAAGGTCTCAATTACTTCGCGTAATCTATCTCAGGCCAAAGTAGCTTGCACAGCAATGAAACAACGATTTGGCGTTGAATTAACCCCTATTGAAGCCCGTGATTGTGACGCGCGTGGGGATGTGATCGCCGATGCGGAAATTGTTTTTGCAACAGGAGCCTCAGGGATTGAGCTATTAAGACTTGAGCATTGGAAAAATAATGCAAATATTGAAATCATAGCGGATGCAAATGCAACGCCCCCCTTGGGTATTGGCGGGACTGAAATGATGGATAAAGGGAGAGAACGGCATGGAAAAGTTATTTGGGGTGCTCTTGGTTTTGGTGCTTTAAAGCTTGCGTTACATCGTGCCTGTATTGCGAAATTATTTGAAGATAATAAACAAGTGCTTGATGCAGAATTGATTTTTAAATTAGCCAAAGAAATGGCTTAATACAACCGTATTTTTCAGACGGAGGGCAACGGGTAGAAATGTTGCTGACCTTCAAATAGTCCTTATTCAACCTTAAACTATCAGCGCTTCATTAGGAGAAATAAATGTTTAAAAAATCCATGTCCATTGCAGGTTTCGATGATGATCTTTTTCAAGCAATAGAAGAAGAGCATCAACGTCAAGAAGACCACATTGAGCTTATTGCTTCTGAAAACTACGCAAGTCCTAGGGTTTTAGAAGCGCAAGGCTCACAATTAACAAATAAGTATGCCGAAGGTTATCCGGGTAAACGTTATTATGGTGGCTGTGAGTTTGTTGATAAGGTTGAGCAACTTGCGATTGATCGTGCGAAAGAATTATTTGGTGCGGATTATGCGAATGTTCAGCCGCACTCAGGTTCTCAAGCCAATATGGCCGTTTTTATGGCATTAATTGAACCAGGTGATACTATTTTAGGGTTGAGTCTTGCGGATGGCGGGCATTTAACACACGGTGCGCGCCCTAATTTTTCAGGGAAAATTTATAATTCCATTCAATATGGACTCAATGCGGAAACGGGTGATATTGATTATGAACAAGTTGAAGCTTTAGCCTTAGAACATAAACCTAAATTAATTGTTGCTGGTTTTTCCGCTTATTCGCGTACGTGGGATTGGCAACGTTTTCGGGAGATTGCCGATAAAGTAGGCGCGTATTTATTTGTTGATATGGCGCATGTGGCAGGCTTAGTGGCAGCGGGACTTTATCCTAACCCTGTTCCCATTGCCGATGTCGTGACCAGTACAACCCATAAATCGTTAAGAGGCCCGCGTGGAGGATTGATTTTATGTAAAAGTAATCCAAAGCTTGAGAAAAAATTTAATTCTAATATTTTCCCAGGGATTCAAGGGGGGCCGCTAATGCATGTAATTGCGGCAAAAGCGGTGGCGTTTAAAGAAGCCTTAGAGCCTGAATTTAAATTGTATCAGCAACAAGTGATTAAAAATGCGCAAGCGATGGCAGAAGTTTTTATTCAACGGGGATTTGATGTGGTCTCAGGCGGAACCGACAATCACCTGATGCTTGTTTCGTTGATTGAAAAAGGCATTACAGGAAAAGCGGCGGATGCGGCTTTAAATGAGGCACGTATTACGGTCAATAAAAATGCCGTCCCTAATGACCCGCAGTCTCCTTTTGTCACAAGTGGTATTCGTGTTGGAACGCCTGCCCCGACTTCACGTGGATTTAAAGAAGCTCAAATGACAGAAATTGCTAATTTAATGTGTGATGTGATGGAAAACATTGGCGATGATGCGATTATTTCAGCCGTTCGTGAAAAAGTCAGCGTTTTATGTTCACGCTTTCCTGTTTATAGTTAAAGAATAAAAAAGAGCCGTTGGAAAACGGCTCTTCGATACCTACTTTACTCTATCACGACGTGCTTGCTTAGGATCACAACGTAATGGACGATAAATTTCAACGCGATCGCCTTCGATTAATACTTTATTTAACGGATAAATAGTTCCGAAAATCCCTACTTTTGTTTTTTTAAGATCAATGTCAGGAAACCGCATTAATAAGTTTGAGGCCTGTATAGCGTGTTCAATACACGTCCCTTTTGCGATTTTTAAAGGAATCAGAACTTGTTCATTATGAGGCGCGTAAGCCACTTCAATCGTGATCTGTGTATCAGTCATAAAGGTGTTTTGCTCGTGTACTAAAGGCTGAAACCATGCCGCTACAAAGTTGACTAAAAACCGCGCCAAAGGTTAATCCTGCTAGTTTTCCCATGACTTCAAATTCTAAATCCAACGATATTTTACTGGCATCTTCACGTAAGGGCATAAAGTTCCAGACCCCTTCAAGTGATTTAAACGGGCCGTCTAATAACGTCATATAAATTCGGCCCCCAGGGTCTAATTTATTTCGAGTCGAAAATGATTTTTGTAAGCCCCCTTTTGCAATGACTAATTCAGCTTCAATAATATCTTCATTTTGCGTTAAAATACGACTACTTTTACACCAAGGTAAATACTCGGGGTAGGTTTCAATATCATTAACAATATCAAACATTTGCTGTGCTGAAAACTTTACTAAGGCACTTTTTTGTACCACAGTAATCATCCAATAACCCCGATGACATTTAACAGGACAATAAACACGGCGAGCGGGGCAACATACGAAATTAAAAATTTCCATATTGAGTAGTAGTCTGATTTTTCCATGGCTAATTCATGCTCAGTGTCTTTAGTCTTCATAATCCAGCCTGCAAAAATAGCGATACAAAGCCCACCCAACGGTAACATTAAATTAGCGGTTAAATAATCAAGTAAGTGAAAAATACTTTTACCAAATAGAGTAACATCAGACCAAACATTAAAGGACAAGGCAACCACTACGCCCACCGCCCAGACCATTAATCCTGTATAAATAGATGCCTGTTGACGTTTAATGTTTTTATTTTCAACTAAAAAAGCAACCGCAGGTTCTATCAATGAAATTGAGGACGAGAGGGCGGCAAAAAAAAGTAATATAAAAAATAAAAGACCAAATAACCAGCCTCCTATCATGTTACCAAAGGCTAAAGGCAGTGTTTGAAAAATTAATCCAGGCCCTGCACTGGCTTCTAACCCATTGGCAAATACTAATGGAAAAATAGCGATCCCCGCTAATAAGGCAACGACGGTATCAGCCCCTGCAATAATTAAGGTGGTTTTAGCGATGGATATATTTTTAGGTAAATAAGAGCCATAAACCATAATCGCGCCCATACCTAACCCTAAGGTAAAAAAGGCATGTCCCATTGCGGTTAAAACAGCATCGGCATCTATTTGGCTAAAATCAGGTTTAAATAGAAAATCAAGGCCTTGTTGATAATAACCTGTGGTCATCGCATAGCCGACCAATAAAATGAGTAAAACAAATAAGGTTGGCATTAAAAAGCGAACGGACTTTTCTAATCCACCTTGTATACCACGGGCAACGATAAGCATGGTTGCTACTATAAAAAGACTGTGCCAAAAAACTTGCTGGACAGGGCTATCTATTAAACCTTGATATAACGCCCCAATGGTGTCTACCGTGCCGCCTGAGAAACTGCCTATAAAGGCGTTAAAGACATAGGACAATACCCAGCCTGCAATGACACTGTAATAACTAAGGATTAAAAAACCTGAAGTAATCCCTAACCAGCCGACATAATGCCAATTTTTATTAGCACCTGCCTCATTGGCTAACTGTGACATCGTATTAATTGGACTTTGCCGTCCACGTCGTCCGAGCATCGTTTCCGCAATCATAATCGGAATACCAATCGCAATGACACAGAGTAAATAGACGATGACAAATGCCCCGCCGCCATTTTCACCTGTGATATAAGGAAATTTCCAAATATTTCCTAAGCCAACCGCTGATCCCGTTGCCGCTAAAATAAACGCAAATCGAGATGACCATTCGCTATGTTGTGATTTTTTTATCTCTGACACACCCACTCCCCCGTTTAAAACTAAATTTTTATGAATGAATCAGGTAAAATAACAAAAATATTCCCTTTAGTCAGTTTAATAATCTTTTTATAAAGTAATGGCAACGAAAAAATCCAAGAAAAAAAACAAATCAGCCGATAATAATATTGCGGTTAATCGTCATGCACGGCATGATTATTTTGTTGAAGAACGTTTTGAAGCTGGACTTGTCTTACAAGGCTGGGAAGTTAAAAGTCTTCGAGATGGACGAATTCAATTAAAAGAAAGTTATGTTTTGCTTAAAAGAGGGGAGGCATGGTTATTTGGCGCGCACGTTTCTCCGTTACTATCGGCATCTACTCATGTCGTGCCTAATAATATTCGGTCTAAAAAGCTGTTGTTACATAAACGCGAATTAAGTCGTTTAATTGGGGCGGTAGAACGAAAGGGGTATACCATCATTCCGTTGTCCATGTACTGGGTGAAAGGACGAGCTAAACTTGAAATTGGTTTAGCCAAAGGTAAGCAATTACATGATAAACGGGCGACTTCCAAAGATCGTGATTGGCAACGTGAAAAAGCGCGAATCATGAAACATGCATAGACGGTAGTCAATCACTTAGTGCGGTTAAAATGGATAAGAATAAAGGGGATAAGATGGGCGCGTTTAAATTTTTTCATTGTTAATACGGTCGGTTTTATCTAAAATCTATGGCATAATCTAAAGTGTTACACTCAATAGTTTTTGTTTAATAGGGAATGGGCTTATAATCTATCACCGAGTTAAAAATAATTAACACGTTTTAATCGTTTAATTGTGATTTATGCCTCATTATATGTTGTGATTAATATCACGGTTTTGTATTTTAAATAATTTATAATAACCTATGAATAATTTACCCTCGTCGCCATTAATTGATCGTTTTGGGCGAAAAATTGATTATTTAAGAATTTCAGTAACGGATCGTTGTGATTTTCGTTGTGTGTACTGTATGGCGGAAGAAATGACATTTCTGCCGCGTGCGCAGATTTTAACGCTTGAGGAAATTTATACCATTACAAAAGCCTTTGTTGAATTAGGGGTTAAAAAAGTTCGCGTGACAGGCGGTGAACCTTTGATAAGAAAAGGGGTTCTTGGACTAATGGATAAAATTGGTCATACCTTGGCGTTGAAGGAATTAGTTCTGACAACCAATGGGTCGCATTTAGTTCAAATGGCCGAAGGGTTAAAGCAAGCGCAGGTTAAACGGATTAATATTAGTTTGGATACCTTGAAGGCGGCTAAGTTTAAAGCCATTACGCGTACAGGCGATTTGCAGCAAGTACTGGCGGGTATTGATGCAGCGATAGACGCGGGGTTTGAACGAATTAAAATTAATGCGGTTATTTTAAAAAATCGTAATCATCAAGAAGTGTGTGATTTGGTTCAATTTGCGATTGATAAAGGGATTGATATTAGTTTTATTGAGGAAATGCCGCTAGGGATTGTTAGTCAACACAATCGTGCCGAAAGTTATTATTCAAGTGATTTTATCAAAGCAGATTTAGCGCAGCGTTTTTTGCTTATTCCCAGTGTTGAAAAAACAGGCGGCCCGTCCAATTATTTTCAAGTCCCCGCGACCCATACACGGGTGGGCTTTATATCCCCGCATAGTGAAAATTTTTGTTCGACCTGCAATCGAGTCCGTTTAACCGTGGAAGGGCGTTTATTATTGTGTCTAGGCAATGAACATTCCATTGATTTAAAACATATTATTCGGGCAAACCCAGGGGATATGACGTATCTAAAACAAGTTATTGTTGAGGCAATGAAAATTAAGCCTGAGCAGCATGAGTTTAGTCTTGACGAGCAACCCATTATTTTGAGGTATATGAATGCGACTGGGGGGTAAAAAACCCTATATACTATAAGGGAAAAAATGAATAATAATGAATTAAACAGTCTATGACAAGATTATAAAAATGGATAAAAACGCGACAATACTTATTATTGATGATGATGAAATTTCTTTGCTTATTTTGCAAAATGCCTTTGAAATGGAAGGGTATCATGTCGTCACTACAACAGATAGTTTAAACGCGGAAGCGTTATTTAATGAGCATTCACCCCATGCCATCGTATTAGATGTTTTTATGCCTGATAGAGATGGCTTTGAAATTGTTAGGGCGATTAGAAAAGAATGTTCGACCAGCTTAATCGTTGCTATTTCATCCAATGATGGATATTTACCGACGATTAAAGCATTAGGGGCTAATTTGGCCTTGAATAAATCTATGTTGCCTCATGACATTGTTGCAGCGGTACAGGCATTGTAATTAAGGTGAAATAGAGATGAATCAACAGGCGACTCAAACAGAAGGCAATAAAATTATTGCGGAAGCTCGAGGTTATAAAGAAGATCGAGAGAAGGGTTATAGAGAGCAGGCGTTAAAATTATTTCCGTGGGTTTGTGGGCGTTGTGCGCGGGAGTTTACGCATAAAAATTTGCAAGAACTCACCGTCCACCATAAAAATCACAATCACGATCAAAACCCATCCGATGGCAGTAATTGGGAGCTATTATGCTTATATTGCCACGATAATGAACATTCGCGTTATGAAGAGCAAGTGCGCTATGGGAGTGTCGAATCAGGGGTTGTTGAAGATAATGTTGGGGGAACACATAATCCTTTTGCTAATCTTAAAGGCTTACTGAATAAAAAATAATGATTGTTACAATACAATAGGATAGTTTGTTAATGGATGGTTTATTTAAATTTATCAAAGACCGATTTTTACTCATGCCGCAATGGGTTCAGGTCTTTACCTATGTATCTTTTGTCATCTTATTTATCTATTTATTAACCGCGCCGCGTTTTTTAGATATGCGTTTAGTCTCCAATGATTATGGGGATGAGTTTCCTATTGGCGGAGCGCAAATTGAAATTGAAATTGAAGGGCGGGTTTTAATTTTATTAACGGACAGTAAAGGACGCTTTTCAGTCCCTATTTCAACAAACTATCCGATCGGCTCTTATCTTTTTATTTTATCGCCTGATTCCAATAGCACCAAAATTAAAGAAATCAAAGTACCTGTTTCTAACTCGTATTTAAAACGTTCAAAAATAATTTATACAAAAAAAACAAATTCTTATAAAATTGTTCCCAATGGAATTATTGAAAATACGCAGCAATTATTGTTAACATTAAACCCTATTTCAATTGCCTATGCAGATGATAATCGATCTGAACCTAATGACGATATTGATAAGGAAATTTTTCGTGCTTTAGAGGTGATTACAAAAATTAAATTTGATGAAATTTCAAAAAATATATCATTACGCGATGATTTAAGTTTAGATAATATAGACTTATCCTATATTAACAATCGGTTAAATAAAAAATATAATATTGACAGCTTATTTGCCTTTCAGCAACGCGCAAAGACAGTCAGTGATTTGATTGAGATAGCACGGGCTAATTATTATCAAAATACGTTGCAGCAACAAAATTTTAACCCTGAAACTAATCCAAAACAACGGCAAATGATAGCCGCCATTCCCTCTACTCAACTCATCCCCACCGAAAAAAAAGAAATAATTCCCAGTGATATTTTAGTTAAGTATAAATTAGACCGCGTGCTTAGGAAAAGTGAGCGTTATATTTTTGCTGTGAAAATATTAGAGCAAGTCATTGAAAAACAACCTAAGTTTTATAAAGCGTGGTTTCATTTGGCCTTAACCTATGAGTCAATGGGGGAAAATGATAAAGCTGAGGCCGCTTTTAAGTCTGCTATTGAAATTGAACGGGCAGAAAAATTAAATGATGATCTTTTGTATAACGCGTATGGGATGTTTTTATTTAAGCAAGAAAAATATAAGGAAGCGGGTGAGCAGTTTGAAAAGGAAAAGCAGTTTAAACAATTATTGCCACTTAATAATGAGTAAGTCTTAAAAATTTGATGAGTAGAGAGGGAAGGCTTTGCCTCTCTACTCATCCTTATTCTGTTTTAAGAACGGGTCGATACGTGGGGACTAACTTTCTTTGTTAGCATATTCGATGAGTTCTAAATCAAAGCCTGATAACCCAATATATTTTTTTTGAGTCCCTAATACTTTTAATTTATGCACCCCCAAATCGGCTAAAATCCGTGACCCCGTTCCCGTTGTTCGCCAGTCATTATTGCTTTCTGTTTTTTTAGAGTCCATAACAAAGCCATTATCTTCCATTTGATAATGATGAATGAGTTCAACTAAGGATTGATCGCCTTCTTGTTGCCTAACAATAACGAGTACGCCGCGTTTTTCTTCAGCAATTTTTTTCATCGCGTCTCGAACAGAAATACTGCACGGGTTACGTTTAGAGGCGAGGACATCATCGAGTAAGTTACGCGCATGAACCCGCACAAGCACGGGAGCATCCGTTGAAATATCCCCCATCACTAAGGCTAAATGCAGGTTATTGTCGTTTCTATCTTGATAGGCGTAAAGTCTAAAGTCCCCAAATTCTGTTGGAAAATTACATTCACTTACACGTTCTAAGGTGCTTTCATGTTCAATGCGGTAGTGAATTAAATCGGCAATTGTTCCTATTTTTAACTGATGTTTTTGGGCAAATTTTTCAAGATCCGTACGTCTTGCCATACTGCCATCATCATTTAAAATTTCAACAATCATGGCCGCAGGTTCTAGCCCTGCTAATCGTGCTAAATCACAGCCCGCTTCGGTATGACCTGCTCTATTAAGTACGCCGCCTGCTTGTGCTTTTAAAGGAAAAATATGACCGGGTTGAACTAAATCATCCGCAGTTGCCTTTTTAGCAACGGCGGTTTGAATCGTTAATGCTCGATCGGCGGCTGATATTCCTGTCGTAACCCCCGTTGCCGCTTCTATAGAAACTGTAAAATTAGTTGAGTAAGGGGTGTTATTTTCATCCACCATTAAGGGTAATTTTAATTGCTGGCAACGGTCGCCTGTTAACGTTAAACAAATTAACCCGCGCCCATAACGTGCCATAAAATTAACATCTTCAGCACGAACAAATGAGGCCGCCATCACTAGGTCCCCTTCATTCTCACGGTCTTCATCATCCATAATGATAACCATTTTACCTTGTTTTAAATCTTCAATAACTTCTTCAGTAGAGTTCATATTTTTGGAGTATGTCAAACACGAAAATAATAAAACACCACGCATAAAAAAGCCCGCATACACTTAATACTTAAAAATATCAGTGTTTGCAGGCTAATGCTTAAGTGTTTAAACTTTATAATCTGTGGTACCGAGGGTCGGAATCGAACCGACACTCCCGAAGGAACTGGATTTTGAATCCAGCGCGTCTACCAGTTTCACCACCCCGGCACAGAATCCATAATTATAGAGTAATGACTTGAAAAATACTAGTATTTTTTTTCGTGAATTAAATCGCCAAAGCTGATAATATCGCTCTCTATGAAAAAAAGTGACTTTAATTACCAACTTCCCCCGCAGCTTATCGCTCAAAAACCACTGAAAAATCGTGGCGATAGTCGTTTACTTTGCATGAATAAAAAGACAGGAGAGTTAGAGGATAAGCAGTTTAATAATTTTTTTGATTTACTTAACCCCGATGATTTATTAGTTTTTAATGATACTAAAGTGATTCCCGCCCGCTTATTTGGTAAAAAAAAAACAGCAGGGGGGAAGGTTGAAATTTTAATTGAGCGAATAGTCGATGAAAATAGGGCTATTGCGCATATAAAAGCGAGTAAGTCGCCTAAATCAGGGTCAACGATTGAATTAGAGGACGGTTTTAGTTGTGAGGTATTAGGACGAGAGGCGGATTTATTTCAACTCTATTTTAAGGGAGAAACGACGTTATTGACATTATTGGATAAAATAGGTCATATCCCGTTGCCACCTTATATTACGCGTGAAGATGATGAATCGGATTTAGAACGTTATCAGACGGTGTTTGCCAAACAAAAAGGGGCGGTTGCTGCACCGACCGCAGGGCTTCATTTTGATGATAAAATAATGCAGCGGTTTCGAGAGAGTGAGATCGCAATGACTTTTGTAACATTGCATGTCGGTAGTGGTACCTTTCAACCGGTTCGTGTTGAAAATTTAGATGACCATTTAATGCACAAGGAATATTTTAGAGTTGATGACGCTACGGTGACGGCGATTGAAAAAACGCGGGCAAAAGGGGGACGGGTGATTGCTATTGGAACAACGGCAGTGCGAGCCTTAGAATCTGCCTCTAAAGAGGGTGTCCTTAAGGCGGGATTAGGTCATACCGATTTATTCATTACACCCGGTTATGAATTTAAAAGTGTGGATGCGATGCTGACGAATTTTCATTTGCCTGAGTCAACGTTATTAATGTTGATTTCAGCATTTTCAGGGTATGAGGCGACCAAAATAGCGTATCAACATGCGATAAAGCAAGAGTACCGTTTTTTTAGTTATGGGGATGCGATGTTTTTATCGGCTTAAATTTTTATGGTGAATAAAACCTCATGTTTTAAAAAATGAGGTTTTTATAAGTCTTATTGAGATTTTTTAGAGCCACTACAAAGATCCCCTTCTTTGAGACCGAGGAGCCACTGCTTTAAAAATACAACGCGTTGTAAGGTCAGTTGTGTTTTATAATTGCTCGCACACATAGGAAATATACTGCCGTAATAGTTCGCTTCATCGGTATGTGGGTATTGCAACTCAAAATCAGCATCACGAAGTTTAATCCACGCAAGTTGTGCTTTTTTTAATTTTTTTAAAAACAAAGCATTGTCTTGGTAACGGACTACGATTTTTTTATAAACCCGATTTAACTCCGCATCGGCTTCCTTGTAGGCAATGCCCGTACATTGATTCATGGCTGTCTGAGTGACGGCTGCTCCTAAACAGGTTTGTGTGTCCTCTGCAATGGCCGTCGTTGAAATAATAACGAGTAAAAATTGTCCTATGAATTGTTTGATCTTCATTTTGATTCTCTTATTATAATTTTGAATTAAACAGTCATAGTATTGACAGAATGAAAAATAGCGTATTCATTTTAATTTTTTAGACTCATATTACATTGATTGGCGGAACTTTTTTTAATGAAAAATAGCTTCAAAAGAATAGCCACTAAATTCTAAAATTTCTTTTAAGCGTTTCAAACCATCCATTTGAATTTGTCTGACGCGTTCTCGGGTGACTTCTAATTCCTTAGCCACTTGTTCTAAGGTTGCATTTTCATAGCCACATAAACCATAACGACGGCAAATGACTTCACGCTGTTTTTCGGATAATTGAAACACCCATTTAGCGACATTATTTTTAATGCCTTCTTCTTGTAATGATTCGGGAGCGGCTTTATTTTCATCGTCCGCAATGGAATCAATAATGGAACGTTCAAAGTCTTGGTTATAAGAAATATCAACAGACGTTACGCGTTCATTGAGTTTTAAAATTTTTGTTACAGTTTGAACGGGTTTATTAACATAGGTTGCAATGTCGTCCATTGAAGGTTCCGCATTAAATTTTTGCGTTAAAAATCGTTGGGCTTTTAAATAAACATTCATTTCTTTAACAATATGAATAGGGAGTCTAATGGTGCGTGTTTGATTCATAATCGCTCGCTCTATGGTTTGTCTAATCCACCATGTTGCATAGGTCGAAAAGCGAAAACCACGATCGGGATCAAATTTTTCAACCGCGCGTATTAAGCCTAAATTTCCCTCTTCAATTAAATCTAATAACGGGAGTCCTCGATTTAAATAACGTTTTGAAATTTTTACCACTAATCGTAAGTTACTCTCTATCATCACCTTACGGGCTTCTTGATCCCCTTTTATGGCTCGTTTTCCATAAAACTTTTCTTCTTCAGCGGTTAAGAGTTTTGACTTACCCAATTCATTTAAGTAAATACGGGTTGCATCAAAATGGGGGGCTTGTTGCAAGTCGATTGCCTCAGAACCTTCTATTTTAGGAGGGTCTTGACGGCGAGTTTCAACACGTTCAGTAACATTATCATCGGCATTAAAACTAACATTTTCAGAAAAAGACATTCCCATGTTATCTGTTACCATTTCAACTAATTCTACCTTCATATTAACCTCCAAGCTTTATTAAAGCGTGCTTACCTTTTAGGTAAAAAATACATTGGGTTGATGAGTTTGCCCGCTTTTCTAATTTCAAATTTTAGTAACGGTGCTTTGTATCCAATCTTCCCAAGCTCTGCTATGACTTGACCTTGTTTTACTATTTGGCCGCGTTTAACGAGGGTTCGATGATTATTAGCGTAAGAGGTCATGTAATGATTATGATGTTTAATGACTACAAATTTGCCATAGCCATAAATACTTGCATTCACTGCAACGACAATACCATTGGCAACGGCTTTTACTTTTTGCCCTGAATATCCACTAATTTCGATTCCTCTGTGACCTGTTGTGGAAAATGTTTTTAAGATTTTTCCGTTAATTGGCCAGTGACAGTAAAACTTTAACATGTTTTCGTTATTATTTGAAATTATTGAAGTTTTTTGTGGATTAAATCTCAGGTTTTGAATAGGGGGGGGCTGGTTGTAGGTTAATTCTTGTTCGCTATGTTTTTGTTTCGTATTAGGAATCTTTAATTTACGTCCTGTATTTAATTTATTTAAGGCTAAAAGATTATTGGCGGCAGCAATAAGGTGGCGATCAACCTTAAAATGGCGGCTAATTGAAAATAAAGTATCCCCTTTTTTGATGGTGTAGGGGACAAAATTAAAATTTTGTCTAAGACGGGGAGGGGATGATTTTTGTGTTAAGGTTGTGGTGGGTATAGCAGCAGATTTTAGTAACGTAGGCGCGGCTTTATTTTGAATAATTGAAGCGGAACTTATCGTTTTAAAAAGTTTTATTTGTTGGCCAATCGCTATTGCGTAGGGTGGTTTGATATGATTCCAACGCGCAATATCTTGGTAACTACAGCCATATCGAACACTAATGTTAATTAAAGTATCCCCAGCTTTAACGTTGTAATATTTTATTGTTTGTTTTGCAAGGGATGACTCAGCGAGGGTTTCAGCGGCGTTTGTTTCATTTTTTTGACAGGCCTGTAGCGATAAAGGCAGTAAAAGGTGTAAAACAAGATGTAATTTTCGGGAAATAGACATTGAATTAAAAACGATGGTTATTAATTACAAAAATAAAGCCTGTTTAATAGCGTTATTTTTGTAGTAAAATTTTTTTTGCTCGATTAATTTTAGTGGCCAAATAATTAGAACCTCCACGGTCAGGGTGTACTTTTTGCATTAATTGTCGATGGGCTGAAATAATATCTTGATCACTTGCCCCTAATTCTAACCCTAAAATCGCATAAGCTTCTTTTTTTGTCATTTGATCCTTAGTTTCTGGCGCGGTGTTAGTTTTGTGTTGACGGTCATCTTGCTCAGGCTTGTTTTTAAATATAGACCATAGTTGATGAAATTGCGGAAAAAAGCGCAGCAGGGTAGGTAACAGTCGAATTATCGCGGTGATGATAAGACCGAATAATGCAATGATACCATTTAGTTTTCCTGTCAGGGTCAGTAATAATAACGCGATGACAGTTACCCAAAGTGTTATTTTTTTAATGTATTTTGCTTGGATTTCCGCAGGTATTCTTAAAAATAGCCACAATAAAAACCAGACCAGAAAAATCAACAGTATAATTAAAAAAAGTCGAATCAAATGATGTTTACCTTGAATGTTTAATGGAAAAGGCGCAATCCATTTTGTCTCGTTTTAAATGGGTTGCTGAAATTTTAACGTTTATTTTTATTAATTTTTTGTAGTGTTTAATTATGTCAGAAAATAAGTACGCCTCCGAAAAAAATTACGCTGTTCGTGAAGAAGAATCAGGTATTTTAGAAAAAATAGGGGTTAAATACTATCAGTATATGGCCAAAAAAGCAGGAATTTCCAAAATGGCCTCCCTGTCGATTGATGATTTGCCGCCTGATGATGTTATGTGTTCCATTGCGGCAAATATGACGCATTTTGCAGCGATTATTGCCTTTAGTGTGGGGGCATTAACCACGATGATTTCGGTTTGGTTTGAATGGCAATATTATCAAAGAATGGATGAAACCCTCTATTATTTTTATTATGGTTTAATTGTTATTGCTATGTTAGTGATAGAAATGGGGGTGTTATTTTGGTTAAGTTTAAAAACAGTGCATGGGTTAGCGTGCTTAACAGGTCATCACTATGCTAATGATGAGATGTCGCTGCCTGGAAATGATGCGGTCGCTAATATTTTAGCGCGAGCGGCCTTAGAAGTCCCTGATCCGGTGGTGCATTATTTAGGGATTGATCCTTTAAAACATGCGCCGAGAACGAAATTACTTTTTATTAGTGTGCTTTATAAAGCGAAAGTGATATTGAGTGGCTTAGTGATTAAGTTTCTTTTTATCCGTATTTTTGGTAAAGGCAGTAGTCGTTTAGGGTTTACATGGATTGCCATCCCTATTACAGGGATTTGGGATGCTTTTGTGATGTATAAAGTTGCAAAGGAAGCACGATTGCGTTTGTTTGGTAATCGATTAGCGCATTATTTAGCGGACAGTATTATGCAGGCTGAATTAATGGATCGTTTATCCCCTAAAGCACGTGAAGGGGCGATTAGGGCGGTTGCAACAACGATGGTTTTATCACAAAATTATCACCCTAATATGTTGATTTTGATGATTAAGTTGAGTGATGTTTTTAAAATTAAAAAACAAGTTGAGTATGATAATTGGGATGATTTTTTACAGGTATTAAGTGAGGTAGAAACACATGAGCGGTATTTTATTTTAGATTTACTTTCTGTATCGGCGGCCTTTGATGGTAATCTTTCACGGCTTGAACGTTATCATTTACCGCAAGCGTTTGGCGAATACACCGATGTTTATATGGCGCGTATGGAAAATTTAACAGAAGCGTTGTTAAATGGGCGATTACATGCGGCAAAAGCGTTATGTCAGTTAGATTTTGAACTGGGGTAAATTAATTAAATTTTAAAAAATTATTGGTATCTATAGCCTGTACGCCATAGAGATTATTATATCGTTTCCAATCTAAAGGGGTGTCAATATCCCATTGTTGTTTAAGTAAATGAACGTTTAGATTTAATTTTTTAGCCTTAGCCAGAGTGGTTTCAAAAACGTTAGAATGCCCCCAGGTCATGTCATTAAATAAGCCCATTTGCGATTGATTTAAGCCAATTAAACTATACCCTCCATCTTCCGTGGGAGCGATAACGACATCATGTCCTTGTTCTAAGGCTTCAATAGCATTCATAAAGTCTTGTCGGTTGAATGACGGGCAGTCACAGCCTATGAGTAGTGTATGAGTGTAATGTTTTAAACCGCTCTCTAAGGCATTGAACATTCGCAGACCTAAGTCACCTTCTGATTGGGTATGTAGGGACAAATTATAATAAGCGTCTAATTGTTGAAAAAAGGGGTGGTCTATATCAGGAGAGCACCATAATTGTAAAGGGCATAATTTGAATTCAATCAGGCGTTCAATTATTTTTTCCGATAAATATTGATGAATGATAGCGGCTTGTTTTGGGGTTAATTCGGGTGTTAAACGGGTTTTAACCTTGCCTGCTACAGGGGCTTTACAGAAAATTTGTAAGGTTGCGTGTTGAAAAGAGTAATGAGACATTGAATGTGTAGAATCCTTAGATTAAATTTATGGTTACCAACTTAAGACGGGACAAGTTGAGATTAAGCCGTTCGTGCTGAGCTTGTCGAAGTATGAATGGTTTAAGTTGGTAGCCCAATAGCTTAAATGTTTTGTGTCAGGTTATCAGGTCTGATCTCTTTTCGTTTTATAAATATCACTTTTTCTATCGCCACCATGTTGCCCTAATCGTGTAACCCTAGAAACCATTAATCTTATTTTATCATGAAAAATCTTACTACCATACACCTCACCAGCTAGTGTAGCTTTAGTAATATCCTTATTTTGTTGATTAGAAATAGTTAGTGTATTAAAAAAATCTTTGTACGCATCATAACGGCATTTATTGATACCAAGTGATTTATAAAGCACATGCTCCGTGATTAACGCATCCTTATTACCCAAAGCATTATGAGCATAACTTGACCACATATAATCCCCTACATTTTTAACCATGGCAGCTTTAACAGGATTCATTTCAATATATTTATACAACACAAATAGATACTGTTCACTATCTACCAAACAAGATTTAAACCGACCTTCCCAAATCGTTCCAGTTCGATTGTGTTTGGCATTAAAATAGCGTGTATACTGATTCGCCATTGTTTGCATAAAGGTTGCAAGACTTTTTTTACTTTGAGGGGTTATTAATAAATGCAAATGATTAGACATAATGACATAGGCATGTAATGCACAACCTGTTTTAGATAAAGCAGAGGCAATATCTTCTTTAATCCGTTGCATATCCTCTTCAGATTCAAAGATGTTTTGCTTGTTGTTTCCACGATGCATAATATGTAACGGTTGATTGGGAATGACTATTCTGGGTAATCGTGCCATATAAATTAAGCCTCTTTTTATTTTATATAAGCAAGTAGCTCATTCAACAAATCATCACAAATTTTTACACTCTGCTTATACCCTGCACAATCAATTAAAAAATTATAACGATACTCTTCCGCGCAAACAGTAATGACCTGTAGCGCCATAAAATACTGTGTTTTATCAGTTTTAAATGAAGTGTTAGCAATCAACTCCTCTAATAGTTTTTGTAACTTATGTGTTTTACTATAAGCTCCAAATTTACTTTGAGTTTCTAGTAAATGCTTAATCAATAACTCTAGCATCTGTTGATAATGAAAACAATGAATTGAGCAATCTTTAATATTAGATTTATTTAGTATATCTAAAGTGACAGCATGTTCCCAAGCCTTACCGCCTAAATTTTCTATATTTTCAAAATATTTTATTTTTTCTTGATACACGGCATACACCAACTACTTATAGTGACAGACATATAAATTATACCTTGATATTACATTAATATCAAGCTGGCTGACCCCTTGATTCTTTACATTAATATCAAGCTGGCTGACCCCTTGATTTCAATATCAAGCTGGCTGCCCCCTTGATTTCCATTAATATCAAGCTGGCTGACCCCTTGATTTCAATATCAAGCTGGCTGACCCCTTGATTTCAAGCTGGCTGACCCCTTGATTTCCTGTTGAAATTGTGGAACAATTACCCGCGTTTTATCATGAGATTTTATTTTTAAGTGAACGTATTAATGCTAATAATGAAAATTACTAATAATGAAAATTAAATTTGATGTGACACCAAAAGAGCTAGTTATCGTTAGGGATATTTTAGCGAAGTATTTGCAAGAGGATTGCACGGTTTGGATTTTTGGTAGTCGTGCTAAAAGTCGTTCTTTAGTGGGTTCTGATTTAGATTTAGCCATAGAATGTGATGCTAAAATAGAGCTAAAATTATTGACTGCGCTAAAAATAGCGTTTGAAGATTCACGGCTGCCTTATCGGGTCGATGTTGTTGATATGAAGGCGGTTAAGCCTTATTTTAAAGAAATTATTGATAAAGAGAGGGTTTTGTTTCCTTTGAATCATTTGAATAAAGTGCCTGTGTTACGGTTTCCTGAGTTTTCGGGGGAGTGGGAAGTTAAGAAATTAGGAGAGGTTTCTGAAAATGTAATGTATGGACTTAATAGTTCAGCAATAAACTTTGATGGTGAAAATCAATATTTAAGAATAACCGATATAGATGAAGGTTCAAGAAGATTTAAGCCTAATCCATTAACAACCCCAAGTGGTGATTTAGATGATAAGTTTAAGTTAAAAGAAGGCGATATTGTTTTTACTAGAACAGGAGCTAGTGTAGGAAAAAGTTATTTATATACTCCTAAAGATGGAAAGTTATATTTTGCAGGTTTTTTAATTAAATTTACAATTAAGTTGAATAATCCATATTTTATTTTTAGTCAGTCATTAAGAAGTTACTATGATAACTGGGTTCATGTTATGTCTGTAAGATCAGGACAACCTGGAATAAATGCGGAAGAGTATAAAATTTTAAATATTTCTCTAACATCCATTAAAGAACAACAAAAAATAGCTGATTTCTTAACCCAAATCGACAGCAAAATAGAGCAGTTAAGCAAGAAAAAACAGCTTTTAGAACGCTATAAAAAAGGGCTGATGCAAAAGGTTTTTTCTCAAGAGTTGAGATTTAAAGACGACAACGGCAATGCTTACCCTGATTGGGAAGTTAAAAGGTTGGGGGATGTTACAAAAATTTATGATGGTACTCATATGACTCCTGATTATAAAAAAGAGGGAATACCTTTTTATAGTGTTGAACATTTAACCAGTAATAATTTTTTTAATACAAAATTTATTTCTAAAGAGGTTTTTGAAAAAGAAAATAAAAGGGTAAAACTGGAAAAAGGTGATATTTTGATGACTAAAATAGGAGATATTGGAACATCAAAATATATTAATTGGGATGTTAATGCTTCATTTTATGTAAGTCTTGCCTTAATAAAAAAAACAGAAATTAATAATACTTTATTTATTAATCAGTATATTAAATCTTCACTTTTTCAAAAGGAATTACATAAAAGGATTATTCATGTTGCATTCCCTAAAAAAATAAATTTAGGTGAAATTAGTCATTGTTTAATAAATTTCCCTTGTCTTGAAGAACAAACTAAAATCGCCAACTTCCTAACCGAACTCGATCAAAAAATAAACCTCGTAGAAAAACAACTAAATGGCACAAAGGACTATAAAAAAGGATTGTTGCAGAAGATGTTCGTTTAACCTAATCGCTATTTTTTAGTTGCGTCACGATATTTTTCCATATCAACAATACGTATCTACTTTAAATTTCAGGGTAAAACAAATATCAGACCTGCAAACTTTGCGCTTTTTGAGCGATAAGATTCGCCATAGACGGCATTTTGAATTCACCACTAACTCGGTCATAAACATAATCATAAAAACTCACGGCTAGTTTTTTAGCCGTTTCAGCAAGACTCATAAAACTGTCTTTGATTTTCGTGCCTTTCTCATTTCGAGTCTGGAAGCTTATGTCTCGCGCACGCACTTGTCTTCTTGCGCCGAGTTCGGCTGCATTGTTATGTAATGGTAATTTCGAGAAATCAAGGGGTCAGCCAGCTTGGGAAATCAAGGGGTCAGCCAGCTTGGTAATACTACAAAATCAAGGGGTGTGCGACAAGTTAAAATGAAATTGAAATTATGCTAACTTTTGAACAATCTATTTTTCATTACTTTCCTTGGCTTGTTCTTTCATTATTTATTTTGTGTTGTGACTTTAAAACACTAATAAACCAATAGTTTCTAAAATATGGTTAAAGAAAATTGGGGGTCAGGTCTTTCATTGTGCAT
The DNA here is from genome assembly GCA_030949405.1 of Methylococcales bacterium. Lineage (NCBI taxonomy): Bacteria > Pseudomonadati > Pseudomonadota > Gammaproteobacteria > Methylococcales > Methylococcales bacterium. Next base: position 1,910,457 of record JAUZSN010000002.1, read on the forward strand.
AATGTGTTAAGATCAAATAACCGAACGTGGGCGGCTCATCTTTCACCTACTACTATAAATACAATAATGCAGTATAGGTGAAATTATACGCAAATTGCAAGACTTGACCCCTGACCCCGTTACAAATGCCCTGTGATGCAAAAATGCGTTTGCTTGACGGTCGTTGTTTAATTTTAACGTGTTCTAAAGATAAAATAAAAAAGCAGGTTTTAGAACAGGCCGGCTTTGAAGTGTTTGTTTTAGCAGAACGAAAAGGACGTTTAGATTTAAAGACCGTCTTTTTATTTTTAGCAAAACAGCAAATTAATGAGGTTCTAGTTGAGGCTGGGGCGGCTACCAACTTAAAGCGGGACACTTTTAACTTCAAGGTTGAATGAAAGTTAATAACCATGCAGTAGTTGAATTTACTGCTGTCCCGCCTTAAGTTGGTAGCCGGCTGGGGCTATATTAAATGGTGCATTATTAGAAACGGGATTAGTTGATGAGTGGGTTATTTACATGGCGACCGTTATTTTAGGCGATCAAGGACGCGGTTTATTTAATATCCCCACTTTGCAAACAATGGCAGATAAAAAGGAATTTCATTTAAAACAAACTCGACAAGTAGGAAACGATTTAAAATTAATATTTTCGTAAGCCTAATCTTTTTGCACTAGATCTTCTATTTTTTGTATGTCATTTTGTTGACAATATCTCGTCCAATCTCCAGCTGTGTCTATATCCCACTGTTGTCTCAGTATTTTACAATTCAAATTTTGCTGCTTAATTTTTATTAGTGTTGTCTTTAAAACCTCAGAATGCCCCCAAGTCATATTCTCAAATAAGCTAATTTGAGACTGGTTTAAACCGATTAAACTATAACCGCCATCTTCTGTCGGTGCGATAACCACATCAACGCCCCGTTCTAAAGCTTCAATCGCATTAATAAAATCTTGTTTATTAAATGAGGGGCAATCACACCCTATTAATAGAACCTGTTGATAATCATTTAAACCAGAATTTATAGCATTAAACATCCGCAGTCCTAAATCTCCTGTAGATTGAACCTGCAAAGATAAATTGTAATCAATCTTAAGTTGTTGAAAAAAAGGATGGTTTTCATTAGGTGAACACCATAATTGCAAAGGACAAAGCTTGAATTTAGAAAGTTGGTTAATTATATTTTTTGATAAATGTTGATGTACAATAGCAGCTTGGTCTATTGTTAATTCAGGTGTTAAGCGAGTTTTAACTTGTCTGGCAATAGGGGCTTTACAAAAAATTTGGATAATTGTTTGTGGAAAAGGGTAATTATTTATCATTAATTTGAGGGATAAAAGGTTAGGAGAAGGTTAATAGTCACTAAATATATAGAATGATTAGGATAAGATAAATTAATTTTTTACAGTAACCTATTGAAAGTAAAGGAATGTTGAATATAGACAAAAATATTTTTGTAAAAGTGTTGACGAAAGAAAATAGAACTGTATAATACGCCTTTCTTTCAGCAACACACTGTTTCGGGAAGAACTTTAAGGAAAAAGAATTTTCAACAAGGTGTTGACAAAAACGAACATTAAGTTATAATGGTCGGCTCACTAAGGAGAGTTAATTAACTCTTTAAAGTGATTAAGAACTTCGGTTCTTACGCTCTTTAACAAGTAAATCGAAATAATTTGTGTGGGTACTTGTGCTTGGATATTAAGTTTGTAAAAAATATTCGAGACAGTATTTACACTGAACAATCATTCATTTGAATGTTTACGTTTAATTCTGAATCGAGTCAAGATTTTTTGGTTGGTTTATCTTTATAAAATCAACCAATGCACGTTTAAACTGAAGAGTTTGATCATGGCTCAGATTGAACGCTGGCGGTATGCTTAACACATGCAAGTCGAACGGTAACAGCAGGAGCTTGCTTCTGGCTGACGAGTGGCGGACGGGTGCGTAATGCATAGGAATCTGCCTAGTAGTGGGGGACAACTCGAGGAAACTCGTGCTAATACCGCATAAGCCCTACGGGGGAAAACGGGGGATCTTCGGACCTCGTGCTATTAGATGAGCCTATGTTAGATTAGCTTGTTGGTGAGGTAATGGCTCACCAAGGCGACGATCTATAGCTGGTCTGAGAGGATGATCAGCCACACTGGGACTGAGACACGGCCCAGACTCCTACGGGAGGCAGCAGTGGGGAATATTGGACAATGGGCGAAAGCCTGATCCAGCAATACCGCGTGTGTGAAGAAGGCCTGAGGGTTGTAAAGCACTTTCAATTGGGAGGAATACCTAGTGGTTAATAGCCATTAGATTGACATTACCTTTAGAAGAAGCACCGGCTAACTCCGTGCCAGCAGCCGCGGTAATACGGAGGGTGCAAGCGTTAATCGGAATTACTGGGCGTAAAGCGTTCGTAGGCGGTTTGTTAAGTTAGATGTGAAAGCCCCGAGCTTAACTTGGGAACGGCATTTAAAACTGGCAGACTAGAGTTTGGGAGAGGGAAGTGGAATTTCAGGTGTAGCAGTGAAATGCGTAGAGATCTGAAGGAACACCAGTGGCGAAGGCGGCTTCCTGGACTAAAACTGACGCTGAGGAACGAAAGCATGGGTAGCAAACGGGATTAGATACCCCGGTAGTCCATGCCGTAAACGATGTCAACTAACTGTTGGGTACTTCGGTACTTAGTGGTGGAGCTAACGTATTAAGTTGACCGCCTGGGGAGTACGGCCGCAAGGCTAAAACTCAAATGAATTGACGGGGGCCCGCACAAGCGGTGGAGCATGTGGTTTAATTCGATGCAACGCGAAGAACCTTACCACCCCTTGACATCCAGAGAATCTGTTAGAGATAATTGAGTGCCTTCGGGAACTCTGTGACAGGTGCTGCATGGCTGTCGTCAGCTCGTGTCGTGAGATGTTGGGTTAAGTCCCGTAACGAGCGCAACCCTTATCCTTAGTTGCCAGCACATAATGGTGGGAACTCTAGGGAGACTGCCGGTGATAAACCGGAGGAAGGTGGGGACGACGTCAAGTCATCATGGCCCTTATGGGGTGGGCTACACACGTGCTACAATGGCCAGTACAGAGGGCTGCGAACTTGCGAGAGTAAGCAAATCCCAGAAAGCTGGTCTTAGTCCGGATTGGAGTCTGCAACTCGACTCCATGAAGTTGGAATCGCTAGTAATCGCGAATCAGAACGTCGCGGTGAATACGTTCCCGGGCCTTGTACACACCGCCCGTCACACCATGGGAGTGGGTTGCAAAAGAAGTGGGTAGACTAACCTTCGGGAGGTCGCTCACCACTTTGTGATTCATGACTGGGGTGAAGTCGTAACAAGGTAGCCCTAGGGGAACCTGGGGCTGGATCACCTCCTTACAAAATGACTTAAGTTAGGCATAAGTATCCACAACAAATTATTTCGGTTTAATGCTCAGACGAATTGGGTCTGTAGCTCAGTTGGTTAGAGCGCACCCCTGATAAGGGTGAGGTCGGAGGTTCAAATCCTCCCAGACCCACCAATTTATAGATAATTTTAAGGATGGAAAATAAGTTTTTCATCTCTATTTGTGTCTGTATCTATTGGGGCTATAGCTCAGCTGGGAGAGCACCTGCCTTGCACGCAGGGGGTCTGCGGTTCGATCCCGCATAGCTCCACCATTTCTATAAGATTTTGTAGGTTAAGATTTTATAGAATTGGTAACTTTGGTTATTAATAAGCTCTTTAAAAATTTGGAAATCTGTAACTATAGTGTTTATCTTTATTATAACGATAAATATTTTAAAACGAGTTAAACAATGGATTAATTTTTATAATTAAACTGTTGAATAATGAGTTCTCAAGCAGAAAAAAGCGAAAATGTTAGCGAACCCGTATAACGTTAAATAAGCCTTAACAGACTTATTGGGGTTATATGGTCAAGTGAATAAGCGCATACGGTGAATGCCTTGGCAGTAAGAGGCGATGAAGGACGTTGTAGAATGCGATAAGCTTCGGGGAGTGTTCAAACCCACTATGATCCGAAGATTTCCGAATGGGGAAACCCACTTATCATAAGATAAGTATCCTTACCTGAATACATAGGGTAAGGAAGCGAACCTGGAGAACTGAAACATCTAAGTACCCAGAGGAAAAGAAATCAACCGAGATTCCCTTAGTAGCGGCGAGCGAACGGGGATTAGCCCTTAAGCATTTATTAAGTTAGTGGAACAGTCTGGAAAGTCTGGCGATACAGGGTGATAGCCCCGTACACGAAAACTTATTAGGTGTGAAATCGAGTAGGTCGGAGCACGAGAAACTTTGACTGAATAGGGGGGGACCATCCTCCAAGGCTAAATACTCCTTACTGACCGATAGTGAACTAGTACCGTGAGGGAAAGGCGAAAAGAACCCCTGTGAGGGGAGTGAAATAGAACCTGAAACCGTATGCGTACAAGCAGTGGGAGCATCGATTTATCGGTGTGACTGCGTACCTTTTGTATAATGGGTCAGCGACTTACATTTTGTGGCAAGCTTAACCGAATAGGGGAGGCGTAGCGAAAGCGAGTCTTAATAGGGCGTTTAGTCGCAAGGTGTAGACCCGAAACCGGGCGATCTATCCATGACCAGGTTGAAGGTGGGGTAATACCTACTGGAGGACCGAACCCACTTATGTTGAAAAATGAGGGGATGAGTTGTGGATCGGAGTGAAAGGCTAATCAAGCCCGGAGATAGCTGGTTCTCCTCGAAATCTATTTAGGTAGAGCCTCGTGTATAACTGTTGGGGGTAGAGCACTGTTTTGGCTAGGGGGGTCATCCCGACTTACCAACCCAATGCAAACTCCGAATACCAACAAGTTGCAGCACGGGAGACACACGGCGGGTGATAAGGTTCGTCGTGAAGAGGGAAACAGCCCAGACCGTCAGCTAAGGTCCCAAAATTATAGCTCAGTGGAAAACGATGTGAGAAGGCCCAGACAGCCAGGAGGTTGGCTTAGAAGCAGCCATCCTTTAAAGAAAGCGTAATAGCTCACTGGTCGAGTCGGCTTGCGCGGAAGATTTACCGGGGCTAAGCTATATACCGAAGCTACGGATCTTACTTTGAGTAAGGTGGTAGAGGAGCGTTCTGTACGCTGTTGAAGGTTCATTGAGAAGTGGGCTGGAGGTATCAGAAGTGCGAATGCTGACATGAGTAACGATAATGGGAGTGAAAAACTCCCACGCCGAAAACCCAAGGTTTCCTGCGCAACGCTAATCGACGCAGGGTTAGTCGGTACCTAAGGCGAGGCCGAAAGGCGTAGTCGATGGAGAACAGGTTAATATTCCTGTACTTGTTATAACTGCGATGGGGTGACGGAGAAGGCTAGATCAGCAATCTGTTGGAATAGGTTGTTTAAGCAGGTAGGGAGAAAGTTTAGGTAAATCCGGACTTTTGTTAATCCTGAGATGTGATGACGAGAAGTAATCCCCTCGGGGATGAACCGAAGTGATTGATGCCATGCTTCCAAGAAAAACCTCTAAGCTTCAGGTTATAACGAGCCGTACCCCAAACCAACACAGGTGGGTGGGATGAGAATTCTAAGGCGCTTGAGAGAACTCGGGTGAAGGAACTAGGCAAAATGGTACCGTAACTTCGGGAGAAGGTACGCCCTTGGTAGGTGAAGTCCCTTGCGGATGGAGCCAAAGAGGGCAGCATTAAACTGGTGGCTGCGACTGTTTAGCAAAAACATAGCACTCTGCAAACACGAAAGTGGACGTATAGGGTGTGACGCCTGCCCGGTGCTGGAAGGTTAATTGATGAGGTTAGTGCTTGCACGAAGCTTTTGATCGAAGCCCCAGTAAACGGCGGCCGTAACTATAACGGTCCTAAGGTAGCGAAATTCCTTGTCGGGTAAGTTCCGACCTGCACGAATGGCGTAACGACGGCCACACTGTCTCCACCCGAGACTCAGTGAAATTGAAATTGCGGTGAAGATGCCGTATACCCGCGGCTAGACGGAAAGACCCCGTGCACCTTTACTATAGCTTTACACTGGACTTTGAACCTACTTGTGTAGGATAGCTGGGAGACATTGAAACCACATCGCTAGGTGGGGTGGAGTCACCCTTGAAATACCAGCCTGGTATGTTTGAAGTTCTAACCTAGACCCGTTATCCGGGTTGGGGACAGTGTATGGTGGGTAGTTTGACTGGGGCGGTCTCCTCCCAAAGAGTAACGGAGGAGCACGAAGGTACCCTAATCCTGGTCGGAAATCAGGAGTTTAGTGCAATGGCATAAGGGTGCTTGACTGCGAGACGGACGTGTCGAGCAGGTACGAAAGTAGGTCATAGTGATCCGGTGGTTCTGAATGGAAGGGCCATCGCTCAACGGATAAAAGGTACGCCGGGGATAACAGGCTGATACCGCCCAAGAGTTCATATCGACGGCGGTGTTTGGCACCTCGATGTCGGCTCATCACATCCTGGGGCTGAAGCAGGTCCCAAGGGTATGGCTGTTCGCCATTTAAAGTGGTACGCGAGCTGGGTTCAGAACGTCGTGAGACAGTTCGGTCCCTATCTGCCGTGGGCGTTTGAGATTTGAGGGAAGCTGCTCCTAGTACGAGAGGACCGGAGTGGACGAACCCCTGGTGTTCCAGTTGTCTCGCCAGAGGCATTGCTGGGTAGCTACGTTCGGACAGGATAAGCGCTGAAAGCATCTAAGCGCGAAGCCCCTCCCAAGATGAGATCTCACTGGAACTTAAAGTTCCCTGAAGGGCTGTTGGAGACTACAACGTTGATAGGTCAGGTGTGGAAGCGCAGTAATGTGTGAAGCTAACTGATACTAATTGCCCGTGAGGCTTGATCATATAACACCCAATCAGTTTGGGTCGTTATTGGAAGTTAACATGCTTTTAAAGCGAAGAGAATTGATACAGATTTCCAACTCAATGCAACAGAGCTGCATTGATTGATAATAAGTGAGTTACTTATTACACCAAATTGCTTGGTGACCATAGCGAGAGTGAACCACCTGATCCCATCCCGAACTCAGAAGTGAAACCTCTTAGCGCCGATGATAGTGTGGCAGGTTGCCATGTGAAAGTAGGGAATTGCCAAGCTTAAATTTAAAAAAACCGTTTACGAAAGTACAACGGTTTTTTTTTGTTTGAAATTTATTAAAAAAAGCAATGAAACAGAGATGGAAACTTATCTTGATATATTGAGTCTTTCTAAAAACACGATCAAATACTTTAGGTTCAACACTATAAACTATGAAAGTTTTATTAAGAAAATCACCCATAAATTTAACGATTAACCAAAAAGTTATTGCAATTACAATTGTCCTCTTTATGTATGATATTTGGTTGGGGATGTTAAGTTATCTAATTGAAGTTATATTTGAATTCATGGAATATAATTTAGAAGAAATTGCCCAAGAGATGTTAGGAGTTGGCCATCATGTGAGTGAAATTATTGTTCTTAATTTATTTTTAGCCATTGCTTTATGTAGTCTGGTTTATTTATGGATTGCATCACCACGCATATACGATTACTTAAGTGATATAGGCGAGGGCTTTAGACGACAATTTATGGGCTTTTGGTACACATTAAGGTTATTAGAAAAAATTAAATTATCCCTAACTTATTTACTGATCGGCTCAACATTCATTACGTTCTTATTTGTATAATAAATAGGATAGAAAAGTAACGTTAACCACAGTCAATACTAATGCGCTTAGTCGTTTGTCCTAATTTTAAGGCCGTTAACTGCCCCCCCCATAAACATCCAGTATCAATACCATAACAATCTTTATCTTGATAAAATCCTAAAGTTGACCAATGACCAAAAATAATTTTTAATTCATTATTTTTACGGGATTTAAAACTAAACCAAGGTTGTAAGTGCTTAGGTTGTGTTCCTGGTTTATCTTTATGGTAAAAATCTAAACGCCCCATCGCATCACAATAACGCAACCGTGTAAAACAATTAAGAATAAAGCGTAAACGATCAACGCCCTCTAAGTTTTTAGACCATAAATCAGGCTGGTCTCCATACATAACCTTAAAAAATGCCAGATAATCATCCGATTTTAAAACTTTTTCCAATGAAAGAGCCATTTTTTTAGCTTGTGCAATGCTCCATTGTGGTGGTAATCCCGCATGAAGTAAGCAATACTCATCATTATAATGAAAAAAAGGGCGTTTTCGTAACCAGTTCATTAACTCATCTCGATCACTTGCGCGAAGAATGGCATCAAATGAATCTTTGCATTTCGGTTTTTTATGTAAATAGGCAATCGCAAGAAGATGTAAATCGTGATTACCCAATACGGTAATCGCCGCCGCCCCAAGCCCTTTTACAAAACGTAGCGTTTCTAATGATTTATCTCCCCGATTAACTAAATCACCCGCAAACCAAAGTTGGTCATTTTTAGGATCAAAATTAATCACCTCAAGTAAACGTAATAAATCATCATAGCACCCTTGTATGTCACCAATTGCATAAATAGCCACGAGACGTTCCCTTTATAAATTAAAGATGTCATCCCCACATCTTAATGTTAAAACCAGAGTCAAATTATACCTAATTTTTAAAAGTACAACCGAACTTGGGTAAATTATATTGAAAGTTCGCCTATTAATCTCCATGTTACCTTTATATTATTACTGATTAAGGCTTATTTTATGAGAATGGATAAATTAACACACAAATTTCAACAAGCGATTGCGGATGCTCAGAGCTTAGCCGTGGGGAAAGATCATCAATTTATTACGCCCCTGCATTTGATGTTGACCTTATTAACCCAAGAAGGGGGAAGTATTCGCCCTTTATTAACTCAAATTGAAACCAATGTTAACCAACTTCAATCAATTTTAGACAATGAATTAAAACAAATAGCCACTGTTTCAGGGGCAGGTGGCGATGTTCAAATCTCAGCGGAATTAACACGAACTCTTAATTTAACCGATAAATTAGCACAACAACAAGGCGATAGTTTTATTTCTAGTGAGTTATTTTTATTAGCGGCGATTGAAAGTAAAGATAAATTACAGGGGATATTAAAAAAATTAGGACTCAATAAACTAATTTTAGAGCGGGCCATTAACGCACTTCGTGGAGACGAAAAGGTTCACAATGAAAATGCAGAAGACCAGCGTCAAGCCTTATCAAAATATACCACTGATTTAACCGAGCAAGCCGCCCAAGGTAAGCTTGATCCTGTGATCGGTCGTGATGATGAAATTCGACGGACGATTCAAGTATTACAGCGGCGAACTAAAAATAATCCTGTTCTAATTGGTGAGCCAGGTGTGGGAAAAACGGCGATTGTTGAAGGGTTAGCGCAACGAATTATCAAGGGTGAAGTTCCTGAAGGACTTAAAAATAAGCAGCTATTATCCTTAGATATGGCCTCATTGATTGCAGGAGCAAAATTTCGAGGGGAATTTGAAGAGCGACTTAAAGCGGTTTTAAAAGAACTTGCAAAACAGGAAGGACAAATCATCCTGTTTATTGATGAATTACACACGATGGTCGGCGCAGGGAAAGCGGAAGGATCAATGGATGCAGGGAATATGCTAAAACCTGCATTAGCACGAGGCGAATTGCATTGTGTTGGAGCGACGACATTAGATGAATACCGAAAATATTTAGAAAAAGATGCGGCTTTAGAGCGACGTTTTCAAAAGATTTTAGTGGATGAACCCAATGTTGAAGCGACGATTGCTATTTTACGGGGATTAAAAGAACGCTATGAAGTTCATCACGGAGTTGATATAACCGATCCCGCGATTGTGGCGGCGGCGGTTTTATCGCATCGTTATATTTCAGACCGACAAATGCCCGATAAAGCCATTGATTTAATTGATGAGGCGGGGAGTAAAATTCGGATGGAAATTGACTCTAAACCTGAAGTGATGGATAAATTAGAACGGCGTTTGATTCAGTTAAAAATTGAACAAGTGGCGTTGAAAAATGAAAAAGATGTCAGTTCTAAAAAACGTTTACAGGATTTAGAAACTGAAATTTTATCCTTAGAAAAAGAGTTTGCTGATTTAGACGAAATTTGGAAGGCCGAAAAGCTGATGTTGGAGGGTTCAAGCTTAATTAAAGAAAAGTTAGAGCAAGCGCGATTAGATTTGGACGTGGCCAGTCGTCATAATGATTTAGCCAAAATGTCAGAATTGCAGTATGGCGTTATTCCTAAATTGGAACAGGAATTGACGCAAGCAAATACCCTTGAAACTAAGCCATTACAATTGTTACGTAACAACGTTACCGAGGATGAAATTGCCGAAGTGGTTTCAAAATGGACAGGCATTCCTGTTTCAAAAATGCTGGAGGGTGAAAAAGATAAATTATTACGCATGGAAACAGAATTAGTCTTGCGTGTTGTTGGTCAAGACGATGCCTTAACCTCCGTGAGTCATGCTATTCGTCGTTCCAGAGCAGGGATTTCTGATCCAAATAAACCGATTAGTTCTTTTTTATTTTTAGGCCCTACAGGGGTTGGGAAAACTGAACTTTGCAAAGCGTTAGCGGATTTTTTGTTTGATTCTGAAAATTCAATTGTGCGGATTGATATGTCTGAGTTTATGGAAAAACATTCAGTGGCTCGCCTCATTGGTGCGCCTCCTGGTTATGTGGGCTATGAAGAAGGGGGCTATTTAACCGAGGCGGTTCGCCGAAAGCCCTATTCTATTGTATTACTCGATGAAATTGAAAAAGCCCACAGTGATGTTTTTAATGTTTTGTTGCAGGTTTTGGATGATGGGCGTTTAACCGATGGCCAAGGACGTACCGTTGATTTTAGTAATACGGTCATTATTATGACTTCTAATTTAGGTTCAGAACGCATTCAAGAATTAGCGGGTGAAAATAATTATCCTGCTATGAAAAAGGCGGTTATGGATATTGTCGAATGGAAATTTAAACCCGAATTTATTAACCGAATTGATGAAGCCGTTGTTTTTCATCCTTTAGGAAAAGTACATATTCGGGCTATTTGTAAACTACAAATTCAATCATTACGCAAACGACTACTGGAACGAGATCTTGACCTAGAGCTTTCAGTGGCGGTATTGGATTTATTAGGGGAAGCAGGGTTTGATCCTATTTATGGCGCACGACCGTTAAAGCGAGCTATTCAACAACAATTAGAAAACCCTTTAGCTGAAAAATTATTAGCGGGTGAATTTTTAGCAGGCTCAACGATCAAGGTTGAATTAGATAACAATCAGCTGCAGTTCTCATCTACCTAGTTTCAAGATGAATCAATTGAGTGGAAAATGCGAAATCCATTTTAAAAAAGATAAAGGAATAAAGGAATGAGCCTATCTCAACTTGAATTAACAAAACAAATCAGTGATGTTTTACCTCAAACACACTGTACGCGCTGTGGGTACTCAGGTTGTGAGCCTTATGCTCACGCGTTAGCCAATAATAAGGCGGAGATTAATCAGTGTCCACCTGGTGGGGATAAGACGATTCAGTCACTGGCGGCTTTGCTTAATAAAGTGGTTAAACCCTTAAATCCTAAGTTTGGTGAATATCAGCCGCCTCATGTTGCTCTTATTGTTGAACAAGACTGTATTGGTTGTGCAAAATGTCTAACGGCTTGTCCTGTTGATGCGATTCTAGGGGCTTCTAAAATGATGCATACGATTATCAGTGAGGAATGCACGGGGTGTGATTTATGCATTCCTCCTTGTCCCGTTGATTGTATTGTTATTGAGGTAACGGATAATGTATATAACAAAACTTTAGCAAAACAACGTTATCAAGCGAAACAGCATCGTTTATTGGTGTTACAAAATGAAAAAAAGGAGCGAGCTAATCAAAAGAAGGCCGCGTTAAAGGCAATGATGCAAGCAAAAAAAGTGAGAGCTGAAAATTAAGTTATCGTTTAAAATGATAGGTTGGGTTGTTGATCGAGTTTTATATGAAGCGTTAACGCGGGGTTTCTCATATTACGCAAGTTTCATACGGGCGACTTGTTTTGATTTAAATTTATACTGTCCCCGCAAACTAGGAAAAAGTGGGTAGGTTATTTTTTCGCTTTATTCGACCCCCTTTATTTCCGCCTTTTTTCATCCCGGCTACCAACTTAAGACGGGACAAAATAAAGAACTAACTGCGATATTCTTGTATCATAGGTTAATGACTAAAAAAACAGAACAACACAGAAAATACGCGCAGCTAGTCACGCAATTATCGCTGAAATTACAACAACAGGCAAGCAAACTGTTCGTAACTTAGCTTCAATTGTTGGTCGCTCAAAAAGCAGTGTGCATCGTCAAGCGCAAACAAAGCGAAATCGACATCCTAAATCATCATTATGGGAAACCGAGGCAGGTAGTTCTTGGCAAAGATTAATGGTGTTTTCCGCCTTGTATGTCTTTGGATTAAAGGCAGGCGTAGGTGCAGAGACTTTATCGCTGTTTTTTAAAATGATACGGATTGACACCCATGTGGGCGTATCACCCGATGCACTGCGGACTCAAATCAATAAAATGGAAGTCTTATTGCCGCAGTTTCAGCAAGAATGCGAAAAAAGTGTGAAAAAACAAACACGTAAAGTTGTTGCTGGGCTGGATGAGACTTTTTTCGGCAACTTTATGATTTTAGTTTTAATGGACTTACGTTCTGGCTATCTTTTGTTGGAAGATATTAGCGATGATAGGTGCTACGATACTTGGTATAAAAGGTTTCGCCACGATTAGAATCATTAGGCATTGAGGTTAATCATGCGATTAGTGATCGCGCTAAGGCGTTGATAAAAATGGCAGTGACGGGGTTTAAGTGCGAATCGGGGGCAGATATTTTTCATGCTCAACAAGATATGAGTCGCTGGTTAGGCGCGAAAATCGGCAGGCGTGCAGCAAGGGCTGAAAAACAGCGGCAAGCGGCGCAAACCGCAGAGTCTAATGTTTCTAAAACGGCAATGATGCAGAAAATTATTGGACTTAAAACAACACGGATAACGGCTGAAAAAGAGCTTGAAGAAGCCAAAAAAATACAAACAGATTATCACGAAAACTTACAAGGGATTGCGGATGAAGTTCATCCTTTTTCACTCAATGATAGTCGTAGAAACGATGCGGAACAGGTTGAGAAGTTGCTAGAGTTAAGAGCGCGAGCCTTTGAAAAAATAGCGGAAAAACAAGGGATTAACGATCATAAAGGCGTGATGAAAAAGTTTCGTAATCAAATAAAACCGTTAGCGGTATCCATCAGTTTTTGGTGGCTTTGGGTACGCGAAACCTTGCAAAATTTGGGGCTTGATGCGGATACCGAATATTGGTTGACCACAACATTATTACCCGTTGTTTATTGGCATCAGAAAATGGAACAAACTAAAAGCCGCAGGTCAAAGGAAAACTATCGAAAAGCTTGGGAAACCGCGTCTGATAAGCTCAAATCAGACCCATTTAGTGCAAAGTTATCAATCAGTGAAATGCAGCGATGGCTAACATTGGCGGAGCATATGGCAAGGCAGTTTCAACGCAGTTCATCTGCGGTGGAAGGGCGAAATGGCTGTTTATCGCAAATGTATCGCAATGGGCGAGGTTTGAATAAAAAGCGATTAAACGCGTTGACGGTCATTCATAACTACGGAATCAAACGTGAGGATGGCACAACCGCCGCCATGCGTTTATTTGATACCGAGTTTCCAGACTTGTTTTCATGGCTACTGAATGAAATGGGCGAGTTACCGCTTCCTAGAAATAGTCGAAAGCGTGTGTTTTCTAACCCTTTGAAATTGCTGGATGTCCCGTCTTAAATTGGTAGCCTTCATCCCTTTTTTTATTTGTTAAAAAAAACATAATTCTATGAAAAAAACATGATATACTTTCATTTGTTAAAAAAACATAATTTTATGAAAAAAGCATGATATGAAAATAGACTAAAAATATGAAAATAAATCAAAAGTTGGAGATTGAATTTGATGGGTTGATTTTTGCTCAAGACATGCATTTGAAAATGATTTATGTCAATGAGCTTGAGGTTGAGATACTAAAATTTACAGGGTTGCTTGATAAAAGATTTAACATTTTTATGTCAAGAAAAGACACAAAAGAATTTATTTCCGTATTAAAACACTCTGAAAGCTTAAAAGACAATAGACTTGTTCTTTAAGAAGAAGTTAATATATCATGTTAAAATTCCATAGGATAGCCGCTAAAAAAGAAAATAAATCTTTTACACCTTCTTTTTTATTTCTAAACTTGTCAACTAGGCATCTATATCTTTTCATTCCACCGATTACATGCTCAACAATGACTCTTTCACGACTCATCTCTTTGTTTTCTTTTTTTTGTTTTTCAGTTAATGTTGGGTTTGGATTATGCTTAGATTTATTTGGTTTTTTATGAGGAATATTTACCGAATTAGTTTTATATTCATTATTAAACCCCAAATAACCTAAATCAATAAATATATTAAAATTACTAAACCAATTTAATTCTGGATTAAATTCTTTTTTAAACATTCCATAATCATGATTTTTACCTGGAAAACTAACCCCAATATATAAAATTAAATGACCTAAAGAAGCTATAGTGGTATTTTTAATTGTATGCTGTTTTTTTTACCACTGTAAAATTCATTTTGTTCTTCATAGTCACTAGGGCGTTGTACAGCACGCTCTGTAGCATCTATTATCAATGTTTGAACTCCGCCAAAAGCCTGCTGCATTTCTTCAGGGGTTGAAAAACTTGTTGCAGGTAAAACATTAAATATATCTAACGTCTTTATTAAAATTGGAAATAATTTGTATACATGAGTATGAGCGCATGATTTATTCATATTAAAAGAAAACCCTAAGTGATCGAAAGTAGAATAGCACTTCATATAATTTAATATAAATAATAATTTGTCTGCGGGTGTTTTTAATGTGCTATCTAAACCACTACCGTATTTTCTTTCTTTATTTTCATGTTTTTCTTTTTGATCTTCAATAAGGGTCTTTTCAAATAGAGATAATAGTAAAATAAAATGTTCTGTTTTTAATCCTGTTAAAGCTCTTAACTGTCTATCATCATAAATTCTTGGTAAAATTTCTTGGCTACCAACTTAAGACGGGACAAAATAAAGAACTAACTGCGATATTCTTGTATCATAGGTTAATGACTAAAAAAACAGAACAACACAGAAAATACGCGCAGCTAGTCACGCAATTATCGCTGAAATTACAACAACAGGCAAGCAAACTGTTCGTAACTTAGCTTCAATTGTTGGTCGCTCAAAAAGCAGTGTGCATCGTCATCGTCAAGCGCAAACAAAGCGAAATCGACATCCTGAATCATCATTATGGGAAACCGAGGCAGGTAGTTCTTGGCAAAGATTAATGGTGTTTTCCGCCTTGTATGTCTTTGGATTAAAGGCAGGCGTAGGTGCAGAGACTTTATCGCTGTTTTTTAAAATGATACGGATTGACACCCATGTGGGCGTATCACCCGACGCACTGCGGACTCAAATCAATAAAATGGAAGTCTTATTGCCGCAGTTTCAGCAAGAATGCGAAAAAGTGTGAAAAAACAAACACGTAAAGTTGTTGCTGGGCTGGATGAGACTTTTTCGGCAACTTTATGATTTTAGTTTTAATGGACTTACGTTCTGGCTATCTTTTGTTGGAAGATATTAGCGATGATAGGTGCTACGATACTTGGTATAAAAAGGTTTCGCCACGATTAGAATCATTAGGCATTGAGGTTAATCATGCGATTAGTGATCGCGCTAAGGCGTTGATAAAAATGGCAGTGACGGGGTTTAAGTGCGAATCGGGGGCAGATATTTTTCATGCTCAACAAGATATGAGTCGCTGGTTAGGCGCGAAAATCGGCAGGCGTGCAGCAAGGGCTGAAAAACAGCGGCAAGCAGCGCAAACCGCAGAGTCTACTGTTTCTAAAACGGCAACGATGCAGAAAATTATTGGACTTAAAACAACACGGATAACGGCTGAAAAAGAGCTTGAAGAAGCCAAAAAAATACAAACAGATTATCACGAAAACTTACAAGGGATTGCGGATGAAGTTCATCCTTTTTCACTCAATGATAGTCGTAGAAACGATGCGGAACAGGTTGAGAAGTTGCTAGAGTTAAGAGCGCGAGCCTTTGAAAAAATAGCGGAAAAACAAGGGATTAACGATCATAAAGGCGTGATGAAAAAGTTTCGTAATCAAATAAAACCGTTAGCGGTATCCATCAGTTTTTGGTGGCTTTGGGTACGCGAAACCTTGCAAAATTTGGGGCTTGATGCGGATACCGAATATTGGTTGACCACAACATTATTACCCGTTGTTTATTGGCATCAGAAAATGGAACAAACTAAAAGCCGCAGGTCAAAGGAAAACTATCGAAAAGCTTGGGAAACCGCGTCTGATAAGCTCAAATCAGACCCATTTAGTGCAAAGTTATCAATCAGTGAAATGCAGCGATGGCTAACATTGGCGGAGCATATGGCAAGGCAGTTTCAACGCAGTTCATCTGCGGTGGAAGGGCGAAATGGCTGTTTATCGCAAATGTATCGCAATGGGCGAGGTTTGAATAAAAAGCGATTAAACGCGTTGACGGTCATTCATAACTACGGAATCAAACGTGAGGATGGCACAACCGCCGCCATGCGTTTATTTGATACCGAGTTTCCAGACTTGTTTTCATGGCTACTGAATGAAATGGGCGAGTTACCGCTTCCTAGAAATAGTCGAAAGCGTGTGTTTTCTAACCCTTTGAAATTGCTGGATGTCCCGTCTTAAATTGGTAGCCAATTTCTTTTATTTTCATGTTATACTTTGATTTTTATTTTTTATAGAAATTTATTATAAAGCTTATTTATTATTTTTAATAATTTAATTTAAAGTTTATTTATTAGGCTGTATCAACTGATTGTGAGTGTTATCAAGTATATATAAGCAATTGATTTTAATATATTTTATTTAGAAGAACAAGTCTAATAAAATAATTTTTGGAAGAGGAAAAACAAAAAGAATTCATCATTTATTAGCATTTAAATTTGCTACTTGGGTCTCTAAAGAATTTGAGATAAAGGTTTATAAATTTTTTATGGAACATTAGACTTGTTCTTTAAGAAGAAGTTAATATATCATGTTAAAATTCCATAGGATAGCCGCTAAAAAAGAAAATAAATCTTTTACACCTTCTTTTTTATTTCTAAACTTGTCAACTAGGCATCTATATCTTTTCATTCCACCGATTACATGCTCAACAATGACTCTTTCACGACTCATCTCTTTGTTTTCTTTTTTTTGATTTTCTGTTAATGTTGGGTTTGGATTATGCTTAGATTTATTTGGTTTTTTATGAGGAATATTTACCGAATTAGTTTTATATTCATTATTAAACCCCAAATAACCTAAATCAATAAATATATTAAAATTACTAAACCAATTTAATTCTGGATTAAATTCTTTTTTAAACATTCCATAATCATGATTTTTACCTGGAAAATTAACCCCAATATATAAAATTAAATGACCTAAAGAAGCTATAGTGGTATTTTTAATTGTATGTTGTTTTTTTTACCACTGTAAAATTCATTTTGTTCTTCATAGTCACTAGGGCGTTGTACAGCACGCTCTGTAGCATCTATTATCAATGTTTGAACTCCGCCAAAAGCCTGCTGCATTTCTTCAGGGGTTGAAAAACTTGTTGCAGGTAAAACATTAAATATATCTAACGTCTTTATTAAAATTGGAAATAATTTGTATACATGAGTATGGGCGCATGATTTATTCATATTAAAAGAAAACCCTAAGTGATCGAAAGTAGAATAACACTTCATATAATTTAATATAAATAATAATTTGTCTGCGGGTGTTTTTAATGTGCTATCTAAACCACTACCGTATTTTCTTTCTTTATTTTCATGTTTTTCTTTTTGATCTTCAATAAGGGTCTTTTCAAATAGAGATAATAGTAAAATAAAATGTTCTGTTTTTAATCCTGTTAAAGTTCTTAACTGTCTATCATCATAAATTCTTGGTAAAATTTCTTTTATTTTCATGTTATACTTTGATTTTTATTTTTTATAGAAATTTATTATAAAGCTTATTTATTATTTTTAATAATTTAATTTAAAGTTTATTTATTAGGCTGTATCAACTGATTGTGAGTGTTATCAAGTATATATAAGCAATTGATTTTAATATATTTTATTTAGAAGAACAAGTCTATTATCCAGAAATTCGTGAGTTAGGTGGTGATAAATATAATCATTTTAAAAAAGAGTTTCTTCCAAAAATTTATGAAGGAGACTCTTCAAACTGGGTTGTAATCAATATGAATATTTATATAAATTCAGTTTTAGAAAAAGATAATGGCTGGAATAGTCAATCAAAGATTGAGTACAAAGCAAGAGACTATATCTATAGTCATATTATGCTAGATATTAAAAGGGAAATGAAGCCAAAAGCTCGACAATTAATTTCAGATTTTATCAATAAAAGAATTGATTACCATTTTGAATCTTTAAAAATGTTAAATACATTGATATGCTAGGGATAAAAAGGGGACGAGATAAAAAAGGGGATGCACTTTTTTCTCGTCCCCTTATAATTTACTCCGACCCCTTTATTCCGACCCCTTTATTCCGACCCCTTTATTCACGACCCCTTTATTCATTACCATTTTGAATCTTTAAAAATGTTAAATACATTGATATGCTAGGGATAAAAAGGGGACGAGATAAAAAAGGGGATGCACTTTTTTCTCGTCCCCTTATAATTTCAAAGTTCGCTTAATTCCCATGCAAAAGTTGATGGGCGTGACCGAAAAACCCAAAGTTCGCTTAATTCCCATGCAAAAGTTGATGGGCGTGACCGAAAAACCCAAAGTTCGCTTAATTCCCATGCAAAAGTTGATGGGCGTGACCGAAAAACCCATGGTCGGTTTTGTTTTGAGCTTGGTCGACGAAGTATTAGTAAAGAGGTTGCAAAAAAATTAAGTGCTTTTTTTAATGTTAATGTTGAACGGTTCATTTAATAAAAAACATAACAAAAAAATCCACTTGACCGTAAAAAGCGTCACAAATTTTTGCTGTCGCAAAATTTCTGCCCCTTTTTACGTCAAGTGATTTAGTCGTTATATTTGCAAACCAACCACCGTGCCAGACCGAAACAAAAAACAAAGACAATGGAGAGTAAATGACACAATCGGACATTATCCAAATAATACTTAAAGACAGTAATTATCATCTTGCCTTATTTTCCGCAGGTGAAATTGAAGCCTTGCGTAAAGAAGTTTTTACCAAAACTACCAGAGGTAAAGAAACCCCATACATTAAATGTATCGTTCGAGAAAAGGATATTCAGCTAAAGCCAGAGGAAATAGTCCGCCAGCTTTATGCCGCACGGCTTATCAATGAGTATGGCTATCCAAAAAAGCGACTGGCTTTTGAATATTCGGTAAATTTTGGTAGAGAAAAGAAAAGTGCCGATATTGTCATATTTGACAAAGACCGTTCCGATGCTTCATTTATTATTATTGAACTTAAAAAACCCAAGCTCAAAGACGGTAAAGACCAACTTCGTTCATACTGCAACGCCACAGGTGCGCCGATTGGCGTATGGACGAATGGTGAGAAAATATCCCACTATCACCGCAAAGACCCCAATTATTTTGAAGACATTACCGATATTCCCAAGGCAAACCAAAGCCTCAAGGATATTCTCAGCGAACGCTTTACCCTCAAAGACCTTATTATCAAGGATAAAATCGCCAATGAGCGTAAATCCCTAAAAGACATCATTCTTGAAATGGAAGATGAAGTTTTAGCTAATGCCGGCGTTGATGTATTTGAAGAAGTTTTTAAGCTTATATTCACCAAACTCTATGATGAATTTGGCTCTAAAAAAGACAAAGCCAATATTGAATTTTATCTTGACCAAAACCTTGATGATGAAGACAGGGGCGATTACGACCAACTTAAAAACACCTTGTCAGGTATTAATGATAAAAAATTCCGTGTGATGGAATTTAGAAATACAGGACAAACCGATACGGAATTAAAAAACAAAATTCAAACGCTATTTGATGAAGCTAAAAGCCAGTGGTCGGGGGTATTTCCTGAAGGTTCAAACTTTGAATTATCCGATAGTCATTTATCGGTTTGCGTGTCCAGCTTGCAAGATGTCAAACTGTTTAATTCTAATTTGCTAGTAGTAGATGAAGCCTTTGAATACTTGGTCAATAAATCTGCCAAAGGTGAAAAAGGTCAATACTTTACACCTCGCCATGTGATTGATATGTGCGTGCAAATGCTCAACCCCAAACGGGGCGAGTATATGATTGATACCGCTTCGGGCAGTTGTGGCTTTCCCGTTCACACCATTTTTAAACTCACAGGGCATTTATTCACCAATGCCGAAATACCCGATGAAGATAAGCAGCATGTACTCAAAGTTTTTGGTATCGACTTTGATGAAAAAACCGTGAGGGTTGCCAGAACCCTAAACCTGATAGCAGGAGACGGTGAAACCAATGTACTGCACTTAAACACATTAGACTTTGACCGCTGGAAAGATAAAACAGAAAAAGACAAAAAATGGATCAACACCTACGGAAAAGGCTTTGAACGCTTAGAGAAACTACGAGCCGAAAAAGGTCAAGACAAGCAATTCAACTTTGATATTCTCATGGCAAACCCACCTTTTGCCGGGGACATTAAAGAAAGCCGTATCTTGCATCAATATGAACTGGGCTTTAAGGCAGACGGTAAAAAAGCCCAAACAAAAGTCGGGCGAGATATTTTATTTATTGAAAGAAACCTTGATTTTATCAAGGCAGGTGGACGCATGGCAATCGTGTTACCGCAAGGACGTTTTAATAATACCTCAGACAAGCATATTCGGAAATTTATCGCCCAACATGGGCGTATTTTGGGCGTGGTTGGTTTGCACGGAAATAGCTTTAAACCCCATACTGGCACAAAAACCAGCGTCTTGTTTGTGCAGAAATGGCACGATGAGCTTTGCCCTAAAGTAGATGATTACCCTATCTTTTTTGCTGTATCGGAAAAAGGCGGTAAGGATAATTCGGGCGATTACATCTATGTTAAAAATGGTAACGGGCAACAAAAACTAGATAAAAATGGGCATTTGATTGTTGACCATGATTTGCATAATCACGATGGAGAATTACAAGATGGCATAGCTGAAGCCTTTATTGAATGGGCAAAAAGTGAAAAGTTGTCGTTTTGGGCGGAGGGGTAAAGGTGCAGGTTTCTATTGTTAATTATTCTGAACTTGAAAGTATCGCCTTGCGTTTAGATCCTGAATATTACCATCCTTACTATTTAGTGTTGAATGACAAATTAGTGGAGACAAAATATAAAAAAATAAAAAATATCGCATTTGTTACTGATGGAATACATGAGTCTATCAATTTTGATGAAAATAGTAATGTCAAATTAGTTTCAGCAAAAGCCCCCAAAGAAAATTATTTTGATGTTTCTGGTTTAAAAAATATATCAAATGAGCAAAATATAAAAAATCCAAGAACACAACTGTTAGAAAACGACATTATTATCTCGAGTGTTGGAACAATTGGCAATTGTGCTGTTGTTGACAAAGAAATACTGCCTGCAAATTCAGATAGGCATGTTGGTATTATTAGATTGCAAAATAAAAATTTTAAACCTCAATTTATTTCTACATTTATGCTTACAAAATATGGCAAATTTCAATCTTTGCGAGAATCAACAGGTAATGTACAGTTAAGCTTGTTCGTATATAAAATAAATGAAATTTTAGTACCTGAATTACCTATTAATTTTCAAGAGATTATAGAACGTCTATGCCAAGTGGCTAGAATAAATCAAAAAAATGGAGAAACAGTATACACCCAAGCTCAAACCCTCCTCCTCTCTGAACTCGGCTTAACTCACTGGCAACCTAAACACCAGCTCACTTTTATCAAAAATTATTCCGATACTCAACATGCTGAACGCATAGACGCAGAATACTACCAGCCGAAATACGAAGAAATCATAAAGGCAATAAAAATATATTCTGGTGGCTGGGAGTCGCTGGAAAAGTTGGCGCATATAAAAAAATGTATTGAGGTTGGAAGTGGTCAATACCTTGATGGGGGTGTCCCTTTTGTTCGCGTTAGCAATATTAGTCCGCTTGAAATGACAGAAGAGAAATATATTTCAAACGAACTCTATAAAAAACTAACACCAAAGGAAGAAAATGTCCCATTTGAAAAATCAAAAAGTCACCAACCCCAAAAAGGCGAGATATTATTCAGCAAAGATGGTACTCCAGGCATTGCCTATTACCTAAAAGATGAACCACAAAAAATGCTTCCCGTCTGGCGGCATATTGCGGCTTAAAAGCAAAACAGACAAAGTGAATAACGAATATTTAACCTTGGTACTTAATTCCGTTTTAACGCAAGAGCAGGTAAACCGTGATGTGGGTGGTTCAATCATTCTCCACTGGCGACCCGATCAGGTAAAAGAAACGGTTATTCCTATTTTGTCAGAGGTAAAACAAGTAGAAATCCAGCAAAAAGTTACCGAATCATTTAACCTACGAAAACAATCCAAGCACCTGTTAGAGAGTGCAAAAAAAGCCGTAGAAATGGCAATCGAGCAAGACGAACAAACAGCAATCAAATGGTTAAAAATTGAAGTCCAAATAAAACAAGGGGTCAAACAAGGGTCCAAACAAGGGTCCAAACAAGGGTCCAAACAAGGGTCCAAACAAGGGTCCAAACAAGGGTCCAAACAAGGGTCCAAACAAGGGTCCAAACAAGGGTCCAAACAAGGGTCCAAACAAGGGTCCAAACAAGGGTCCAAACAAGGGTCCAAACAAGGGTCCAAACAAGGGTCCAAACAAGGGTCCAAACAAGGGTCCAAACAAGGGTCCAAACAAGGGTCCAAACAAGGGTCCAAACAAGGGTCCAAACAAGGGTCCAAACAAGGGTCCAACAAGGGGTCAGCCAGCTTGATTTTTTGCCGCGCCCCTAACCCCTGATTCCTCTAATATCTTTCTACCCCCATTACTAATAGGGGGGGTAAAGTCCCTAATCCAAATATGGTAAGCGTTAGCCTTGGTTGTAACTTATTGATTTAAACTTTATTGACAACACATTTTAGCACCTAGGCAACCCTAAACCATTAGCAGGGAAATATAAGAGATTATGGCGTTATTGGGTGGGGGATTACAGATTAATTTGCAATATACAGGATGATGAGGTTATCATCTTGGTTTTAAAAATTGGGCATCGAAAGAAGATTTATAAGTCGATGACCTTAGAAATGGAAAGTAGCGAAGCGCAGGATATTGTCAAAAAAATATTCAATCTTATTGAACTCTTAGCCAGTGATAAATTGTCTTTAGAAACTGAATTACAGTAGATACGTGACGAGGTTAATCGCTTGAAAGGTGAGCAGGGAAAGCCTGATATCAAACCCAATAAAAATAATAAGGGTGATGATATTTCATCCGAAGACGAACGTAAAAAAGCACAAGTTGACGCGCAAAAAGAAACTAATAACGACACTGAAAATACGGACTCGGATAAGAAAAAACGCCGCCGTAAACCCAAGATCCCACGAGTTAAAATCGACCAAACGCTAAAATGCCTACTCGACAAAACTGGCTTGCCTAGCGACTTAGTATCTAAAGGCTTTTTCGTAGCTTAATTCCCATGCTTAAGTCTCAGGAAAAAAGCGAGCTTTATCGCAGCGGTATTCTCAATAGTGATACGGTCATATTGATGATACCAGTGCGCGAGTCAACGGTGATAACCACTATTGTCAGGTGGTCTGCAATGACTTGTTTACCGCTTATTTCACCCCTAAAAACAAAGACCGTTTATCGGTTCTCGACGTGCTGACCGACTATGCGCCACGCCATTATATCTACAATCAACAAGCTCAATCCTTGCTTGACGAGTTCAAGTTAGCTGATAAAGCGCGGGTAAAAGTTGATGCTCAAATACCTGTTAATACAGTGATGAATCAAGAAGACAAGCGCGTGCGCGAGACATAAGCTTCCAGACTCGAAATGAGAAAGGCACGAAAATCAAAGACAGTTTTATGAGTCTTGCTGAAACGGCTAAAAAACTAGCCGTGAGTTTTTATGATTATGTTTATGACCGAGTTAGTGGTGAATTCAAAATGCCGTCTATGGCGAATCTTATCGCTCAAAAAGCGCAAAGTTTGCAGGTCTGATATTTGTTTTACCCTGAAATTTAAAGTAGATACTAAAAACCTTATGGTGAATAAGGCGGCGGAAACGTTATTTATTACTCAAGTTTGGTCAGGCGCGTTTCTAATTGCTATTATTTGTTTGCTGATGTCGCTGTTGTATTCATCCTTTACCGCAGGTTTAGTTTCGCTGGTGCCTAATATTATCCCTGTGGTGGTTATATGTTTGGAACTATGGGACTTTTAGGGATTCCACTGAATCCTGGAACGGCCATTGTCGCCGTTATTGCGATTGGGATTGCAATAGATGATACCATCCATATTTTAAGTACCTATAATAAAGAGTGCCGTATTGATGGCGATCAAGTTGCAGCGGCTCGGCGTGCTATTCGATCTGAGGCAATGCCTGTTATGGCGACCTCACTTTCATTAGCCGCAGGTTTTTTAATTTTAACGGCTTCACGGTTTAATATTATTGCTCAATTTGGTCAATTGTCGGCGTTAACGATGATTGTTGCCGTTTTTAGTGATTTGTTAATCACCCCCGTTTTATTTAAACGCATTCGGTTGGTCAGTTTATGGGATGTTATTGCGCTTAATGTCGGTAAAGAAGTTTTAGCGAGCAGTAAAATTTTTGCAGATATGACCCCGTTTCAAATTAAACGCGTGATCTTGTTATCTCAAATGCGCGAATATCAAGCGGGGGAAACGGTTATTCAACAAGGTGACGTTGATGATAAATTATTTATTGTGATTGAAGGTGACGCTGAAATTATTTTGCATGAAAAAAATGAACGTGAGAAAACAATTGCTCAGTTAGGTTCAGGGGATGTTTTTGGGGAAGCAGGTTATACAGGGAATGTGACGCGTACGGCGACGGTTAAGGTGTCGTCTAAAAGTCAGCCCTTGCAACTTATTATGATAAACCAACAACAAATACAATCGGTTATGCGTTTTCATCCCCGCTTACATGCAAAATTGAATTATAATATTTGTAAGATATTAGCAAAACGTTTATTAGAAAGAACGCAGATGAATGCTTATGATAATAGGGGGTAAGGTGAATTTAAAATCGTTATTCGCACTGGTTTTAACCACTGTTTACGCGGTTAATGGGCAGGCAGATAAAAACCCACTGGTTTAATTGGTTGATAATGCGGAATATGAACTGGATATAACCAGCACTGGCTACTTTAAACCCCGTCTTCAAGTGCCGTGGATAGTGATGAGGTTGCCTTTTTAGGCCGCTTTACGGTTAAATCTCAAAGTTATTTAACGGATAATCTTTCCGCAGGCTTTAGTCTTTATACCGCGTATTCAACCCAAAAAAATCAATATTACGGTACCTTTACTCATCCAGATCATCGCACACGTCAACCTCGACTTATTGATTTTAATACGGCGTGGTTACGTTATGAAGCGGATAATTTTGCCGTTATGGTGGGTAAAGATTATATTGAAATGGGCTTATCAGAAATGTATTCGCCCGTTGATCGTTTTGGGCTTTATAACGCGGCTAATCCAACTCAAACCTATAAAATGGGGGTTTGGCAAGCAGGCATCGATTTTTTTATGGGTGATGATACCCTGACGTTTAAGGTTATTCCTGTTAATGATAAATTAGCCCTTCCATCCACAGATTCACGATGGTTAGGTAATACCAGTGATCCTCAATTTACAGCCTTAGCCACCACATACGAAATCCAAGAAAAGTTTTATCCCATTAGACTTGAAAATATGGGGTATTTATTACAGTACAAAGGGACACGAGCGGGTTATGATTTTTTTGGTTTGATTCATCATGGGCCTTCAATCTATCCTACCTTACAGCATGGATTATCACCGAATCAGCGTAATAAAGTTAATCCTTTAGCCACGTCGGTTGCCGCAGGCGTTTTAAAAGTGATTGAGGAATGGGGGCTTTATTCCGAAGTTATTTATCAGTATTCCGATAATAATCGGGATGAAGACTTTATTCGCTATGCCATAGGGGTGAGTTATAACGAGAGTGTGTTAGCTAATTTTTTAGGTTTCAATCAAATTAACACCACACTGCAATGGTCAGGGGATGAGTCGGTTGATGCTGAAAATTCAAATCCAAGTGGATACGCGCTCACGTAAAGCCCGTCTGTTTCGTAATACTATTTTAGGAAAAATTGAAATAGAACACAATCATCAATGGGGCTACGTTTTTTCCGCAATTCATAATGTTGAATCTGATTTTGGCTTATTCGGCGGGGTTGAATATAAACCTAATGATAATTTAAAATTTAGGTTAGAAGGGGCTTTTTTTAACGGGTTATCGGATACTCAATTCGGTCGCTGGGAAGATAATGATTATTTACGTTTTAGAACTATTTATAAATTTTAATGGCGGATTTTACCTGTAAAATATCAGACTGCGTGGGCTAAATTCAGGCCTACGCAGTCCATATTACAAAAAATTTGGCGGTGATTCAATTCGTCTTTCTTAAGTCGTAAATCCAGATTGCTGTAATAATGATAAGGTTACTTTGTTAGAAGGCTCTGCCGCCGCCTCTCCTTTCATTAAACGCTCCATATAGCGTGCTAATAAATCGACTTCGATATTTACTTTTGACCCGACAACAGTCGCCTCTAACGTCGTTTCTTTTAAGGTATGCGGGACGATATTGACCTCAAAAACAGCCCCCTCGACCCGATTTACGGTTAAGCTAATTCCATTAATACAAATAGACCCTTTTTCTGCAATGTATTTGGCTAAGTGATCGGGAACGTTTAATTTAAATCGAATGGAGCGTGCATCGGCTTCTTTCTCAATCACCGTCGCAACGCCATCGACATGACCACTGACTAAATGACCGCCTAATCGGGTCGCTAGCGTTAATGCTAATTCAAGATTAACCTCAGTACCTACTTGAGCGAAGGCTAAGGTGGTTTTAGATAAACTTTCATTTGAAACATCAGCACAAAAGTAATCTTGGCCTAGGTCTACAGCGGTTAAACAAACGCCATTAACCGCAATACTATCGCCTAATACAACCTCATTTAACGCAAGTTTTCCTGTATTAATGGTTAATCGACAATCTCCTTGTCGTTTTTGTAGACTGGTAATTTTACCGATCGCTAAAATAATTCCTGTAAACATATAAACCTTATTTAATGATAGTGATGTTGGTGGTTACCGATAATATCTAAATTTTTATCATAAACAGAAATTTTTGTCTCCATTAAGCCTAACAGTGTATGAAAAACATGGTCATGTGAATAAGCCTGCGTGACTTCTTTTTTCAAATTATCAATCTCTATTTTATAGTTTTTACCAAACCATAAGAGAGAGGCCACATGTGTTTGCTCTTTGGGGGCCATAAAATAAGGAAGTCCGTGCAAATACAAGCCTTTTTCCCCTAATGATTCGCCGTGATCGCTGACATAAAACATCGCGGTTTCAAATTCAGCTGAGTTTTGTTTTAATAACGCGATAACCTTTGATAAGAAATAATCAGTATATAGAATGGTATTATCATACGCATTATTAATTTCATCGGTGGTACATTGTTCCAATTGATTCGTTTTACAGACGGGTTTGAATTTTTCAAAACGCTTTGGATAACGTTTATAATACGCAGGCCCATGACTCCCCATTTGATGTAACACAATTAAAATATCTTTATTCGTTGTTTTATTAATATGAGCTTGTAAACCGACTAACATTCCCTCATCACGACATT
Organism: Methylococcales bacterium; assembly: GCA_030949405.1. Classification (NCBI taxonomy): domain Bacteria; kingdom Pseudomonadati; phylum Pseudomonadota; class Gammaproteobacteria; order Methylococcales; species Methylococcales bacterium. Next base: position 1,938,278 of record JAUZSN010000002.1, read on the forward strand.
CGCTATCACAAATCGTATTCGTTTGGGGCGTTTTATAATCCTCATAAGGAACTCGTAAGGCGACTCCTTTGGAATCTGAATTATTATCCCGCCATAAGACACTCGCGCCTGCATGTTGTAAAACATCTAATACATTTTCAGTGGAAAAGGCTTTGTTAGCCTCATAGTTTTCACGTGTAAAAACTGAAAAAAGACAGGGAACAGAGGTGGCTGTTGAGGTGCCACAGGAGGACATATTAGGTAAATTAATAATACGTTCTTTTTTTAATAACGGATTAGTTTCACGATGATAGCCGTTGAAGGAAAATCGATCCGCCCGCGCGGTTTCTCCAACCACAAGAATCACTAATTCTCTATCATTATCCGTTATCGGTGTCTGTGCATTTTGACTTATTTTTTTAAAAGCAAGTTCTTTTTTCTGAGTGAGCCGATTAATATATTGCCCTGTTGAATACAAATAATATAAAGGGTTAATATAATAACGAATCGGCTTATGTTCCCTGATAAAGGATAAATAGGCCTTACTAAAGCTGAAAAATAGAATGAGAGAAATAACCAAAACGCCAATGATAACTTTTAATTTATGGATACATTCTATTTTTAATGAATGATGTTGAATATTGACTTTAACGATAAAAATTGCAGGAAGAATGCCAAGTAATACGGTATAAAGAACTAAATTAAAACTAAATAAATCTAAAGACTCATTTAAATTGGTTTCAATAATATTTTGAATCATGTTATCATCAATCACCAGATGATAACTATCCATAAAATAACTACTGAACGATGAAATCATTAAAAGGCTAATAATACTAATTTTGAGTGTTTTTTTAGCACTTAATAGGGTCAATAATAAAACAATAAAACAAAAAAGAGCGATGGTTAACGAACTTATAAATCCAGCCGTTTTCCACGAGAGAGGGTAGCTATTTAAAACAGCTTTAAAGAAAGACTGATTATAAAAGGTCACTAAAAAAAATGAACTCATACAAATTAATTTAAAAGGGGTTATGTTCATAAAAATAAAGACTGGTTTAAAAAATGATTAATAAGGTTACTCACCTTAAAGGGCTACCCACTTAAGATGGGGGGGGTTACCGTTCGTCCTGAGCCTAGTCGAAGGGAGGATGGTTAAGCCTCGCCTCATAGGGTTCCGTTTTAGGTTGGTAGCCAAATTTTGCATTACGATGAATTACTCTAAATCAAGTTTGGTTAAACGATAACGTAATGATCGAAAAGAAAGCCCTAAATATTTAGCGGTTGCGGTTTTATTCCATTTGTTTTCAATTAACGCGTCACTAATTAATCGTTTCTCCATGACTTCTAAATAATCCTCTAATGAATTTTTATTAGGATCAAAATTTTCGACTAAACTGAGAGTATCCTCATTTAGCGGTAAATTTAAATCCTCACTATTAATAGCGGAGCCTTCATATAAAGCTAAGGCACATTCTAAAATATTACCTAATTCGCGAACATTACCTGGAAAACTATAATTTTTTAAGGATTTTAAGGCACTAACGGATATATTTGGTTTTTTAATGCCATTGTTTTTTGCCAAAATAGTTAATAAATAGTCAGCCAATTCAGGAAGATCATCCATTCGTTTGCGTAAGGGAGGAACATTAAGTTCAATAACATTAATACGATAATAAAGGTCTTGACGAAAATCCCCTGTTTTAATCATGGCCGCTAAATCTTTGTGAGTAGCACTGAGTAAACGGACATCAACAAGGATTTCTTGTTGTCCGCCGACAGGGCGAATTTTTTTTTCTTGGATCGCACGTAATAATTTAACTTGTAATGAAAGTGATAAATCAGCAATTTCATCTAAAAACAAGGTTCCCCCATTAGCGGCTTGAAATAATCCTTTTTTATCGGTAATAGCCCCCGTAAAACTGCCTTTTTTATGACCAAAAAATTCACTTTCCATGAGTTCGTGAGGAATGGCTCCACAATTTATGGCAATAAAGGCGTTGTTTGCACGTCCTCCTTGTTGATGGATTAGTTTAGCCACTAATTCCTTTCCCGATCCTGATTCGCCTGTAATGTAGACAGGAGCCTGACTGCGTGCCAATTTAGTTATTTTTTTACGTAAATTAACGATGAGTTCTGATTGCCCTAAGAGGGATTGTTCATTTTCCGTTTTTTTCGGCGGGCTATTTTCCGATGATAATTTAAGGGCATTGGTGATAAGTTGTCGTAAACCCTCTAAATTAATCGGCTTAGAAATAAAGTCAAAGGCACCTTTTTTCATTGCAATAATGGCGGTATCCATGCTTCCATGAGCAGAAATCATCGCAACAGGGAGTTGAGGGTAATGCTGTTGTATATAATCTAATATTTCTAAGCCATTACCATCAGGTAGACGTAAATCAGTTAAACATAAGTTAAAATGGGATTCTTTCAGTAATTTCTTAGCGTTGGCTACATTAGCTGCACTTTCGGTTTCTATGCCCATGCGATTTAAAGTGATTTCTAATAACTCACAGATATCAGGTTCATCATCAATAATTAAGGCTTTATTTTTTTTCATAATTCTATTTTTATGTTGTCAGAATTTGATAATTGTAATCTAAAACTATTTTTTTTCTTTGAATTTATTCGATAATCTAATGATGCTTGATTTAATTCAGCTAATTCACGTGAAATATAAAGCCCTAAACCTGTTCCCGACTTAGACGTTGTAAAAAAAGGCTTAAATAGATGGCTAATCACTTCTGAGTTAAATAAAGTTCCATTATCAATAATATCAATACAGGGACTTCCTGTTAATTCACTTAATTTTATTATAATAGTCCCTTTTTCAGGGTGACCGTACTTTAAAGCATTTTGACATAAATTATCCATAATTTGTTTAAGATGCTCGCTGTCTATTCGGGCCGATAATTGACGATCATACAAACTCAGTTGCAAAAAATCGGTATTAATATTTTGTTCTAATATAAAATCATCTAAATATTTTTTGAGGTATTCATTGAGTTCAATATTTTTTCTATTGCGGGGCGTTCTTTTAGAGGATTGCAATATATCGTTGATAATTTTATTAACACGGCCACTGTGATTTAAAATAATTTCGGTTAGTCGAATGTCTTGTGGGTTAAGTTCGGTATTTTCAGATAATAATTGTGTCGCATGAGTAATCGCACTTAACGGATTTCTAATTTCATGGGCAATATTAGCGGTTAATTGCCCTAAAGAGGCTAAAACGCCTTGTTGTAGTCGTTGATTATGTAAGCTAATATCTTCAAGCATAATCATATAAAAGTTTTTTTCACCCGTTTTAAGCGCGTCAAAACGTAGATGTAAACTGGCTTGTTTTGAACGTTGTAGTGTAAAAAAATCTTGGTTTTTAGTTTCAATCCAGTTTTTAAATAATAAGGAAAGAGGGGTTGATATATCGTCTAGTTTTAAGGGCGTTTGGCATTGAAAGAGCAAGCTTGAAGCCGCTTCATTAATCGTTATAACTTGTTGATGCTTATTAACAATAATAACTCCAGATTGTAAGTGTTGGATAATATATTGATTTAAGGCTTCTAAAGAGACAATGGTTTGTTGTTGTTTATTGGCTAATAACTCCGATTGTTCTGAACGTTTGGCTAATATATACGCTAAAAACGCGGTAATAAAAAAAGTGGCCCCTAACATACCTACTGTCGGGTAAGTGCTGTTAGGCACTTCATTTAAACGAATGGCATACGCTTGTTCAGTAAATATTGAGACAGTTGCGATGGCTGAAAATACCATGGAGCATCGGCCTCCAATCAATAAACCCGAGGCGGCAAGTGAGCCCGCGAGTAAAATTCCAAAACCACTGCTAATGCCGCCGCAACTGTGCATCACTAAGGTAATTGCGATAATATCTACAAAAATAATGATTTGTGTTTGAATGCTGTAGGTTATAATTCGCCAAAAGGCAAAGAAAATAGAAATAACCGATAAAAACAAATAGAGTTTACTACTGTAGTTATATAATGTTGAATATTTAGTGACGATGAGTGTGTGTGAAAAATGACTATAAAACAAAATCACGAGTAAACTCGAAAGCACAACCCGATATAACAAAAATACTTTTAATAATAGCCATGCTTGCTGATTGGGTATCCCGTAACCTTTGGAAAAAGGGCAGGGGTAGATAGTTTCAGTTTGCTGAAGTTCTGCCATATAATTTGGATAAAACCCTGATATAAAATAGGATTTTATCATAGCATTGATAAGAAAATAAAAAAGCAGTCTTTTAATTTTTCATTTTTAAGAGGAAATAAATACAAATGAATATTCATGAATATCAAGCTAAACAATTGTTTAACGTATTTGGTATTGCAACGCCTAAAAATAAATTGGCAACCTCTCCCCAAGAAGCGATTGATGCGGCTCATTATTTAAATGAATCGCCTTGGATTGTTAAAGCTCAAGTTCATGCAGGAGGGCGCGGTAAAGTGGGAGGCGTTAAATTAGCGAAAACAGTGGCGGAGGTTGAAGAAATTAGTCGACAAATGTTAGGTCAGCGTTTAGTTACTCAACAAACAGGCAGCGAAGGCTTACCGATTGAGTCGGTTTTAATTGAACAAACGTCGGTTATTAAGCGTGAGTTTTATTTGAGCTTACTGGTTGATCGAAAAAGCGAACGGATTATTTTTATAGCGTCAAGTGAAGGGGGTATGGATATAGAAGCCGTTGCGGAAACCTCCCCTGAAAAAATTATTACAGTCGTGGTTCATCCAGCGGCAGGGTTGCAAGGTTATCAATGTCGGCAAGTGGCCTTTACATTAGGGTTAGAAAAAACACAATTTAAAGCGTTAGAGACCGTTATGTCAGGGATGTATGACTTAATGCGGGCTAAAGATGCCAGCCAAATTGAAATTAATCCGTTGATTGAAACGGAGACAGGGGATTTGTTAGCGATTGATGCCAAAATCAATTTTGATGATAATGCAGTCGCGCTTCACCCTGATATTTTAGCATTTAAAGACCCGTCTCAAGAAGATGAAAAAGAAAATGAAGCCGCTCGGTTTGATTTAAATTATATTTCGTTAGAGGGTAATATTGGTTGTATGGTGAATGGGGCGGGGTTAGCGATGGCCACGATGGATTTAGTGAAATTAAAAGGCGGAAGACCCGCTAACTTTTTAGACGTGGGTGGTGGTACGACACCAGAAAAAGTAGCGGAAGCGTTTAAGCTTATTTTATCCGATAAAAATGTTAAAGCGATGCTTGTTAATATTTTTGGGGGAATTGTTAAATGTGATGTAATTGCGGAAGGTATTTTGGCGGCGGTTGAGCAAGTTAATGTTGAAATTCCTATTGTTGTACGTTTAGAAGGTACGAATGCGCCTGAGGGTCGTTTACTTTTAAGTCAGTCAAAAATGGCGATTGTGGCGGCGGATGATTTAGCCACGGCGGCTGAAAAAGTGGTTAGTTTAGCTGAGGAAATCGCATGAGTATTTTAATTAATAAGCAAACAAAAGTCATTTGTCAGGGCTTTACGGGAAAACAAGGTACTTTTCATTCGGAACAAGCGTTGGCTTATGGTACGCAATTAGTCGGGGGCGTAACCCCTAATCGGGGTGGACAAATACATTTAGGGCTTCCTGTTTTTAATACCGTTTCCGAGGCCGTTACGGTGACGCAGGCGACGGTAAGTATGATTTATGTTCCTCCTTTTTTTGCCGCTGATGCAATTTTAGAAGCGATTGATGCGGGGATTGGCCTGATTATTTGTATTACCGAAGGTATTCCCGTGTTGCAAATGCTTAAGGTGAAAGCGGCGATGCAAGGCACGGATGTTTTACTCGTCGGCCCTAACTGCCCAGGGGTGATTACACCGGGTGAATGTAAAATTGGCATTATGCCTGCCCACATTCATTTGCAGGGGTCGATTGGTATTGTTTCACGTTCGGGGACATTAACCTATGAAGCCGTTGCTCAAACAACCGCCCAAGGCTTAGGACAAAGTACCTGCGTGGGCATTGGTGGCGATCCTATACATGGTATGAATTTCATTGATGTTATTCGTCGTTTTCAGGACGATGAACAAACGAAAGGCATTGTCATGGTCGGTGAAATTGGGGGGTCTGAAGAAGAGGAGACCGCAGAGTATATTAAATCGTATGTCGATAAACCCGTTGTCGCCTATATTGCAGGACAAACCGCGCCTGCTGGGAAACGAATGGGACATGCGGGGGCGATTGTAACGGGGGGACAAGGAACTGCAGAGGGGAAAATTGCAGCGTTAAAAGCGGCCAATATTAATGTGGTTCAGTCACCGACACAAATGGGTGAAGCGATGAAGGCTTGTTTTTAACCTGTTGTTATGAGCTTGAAACCCAGTAAAATTCATACTGGGTTTTTTAATCGTATTTTTTAAGGCAATCACTGATGATTACTGCTGCATTTAAGCCCGCATGGTGGCTTAATAACCCTCACTTACAAACACTGTATCCCACGTTATTTCGCCAAATACGAACGCATCCTTTAGTCAGGCGAGAGCGGTTAATAACCCCTGATAATGATTTTTTAGATCTTGATTGGTGTGTTCAAGGACAGCAGCCGCTGGTTATTTTATTACATGGACTTTCAGGCAGTTCAAAATCAGGGTATATCAGCGGGTTGCAACATGCACTTTTGGACGAAGGATTTAACAGTGTCACTTTAAATTTTCGAGGCTGCAGTGGGGAGTCCAATCGTTTAGCGCGTTGTTATCATTCAGGTGAAACCGAGGATATTCATTTTGTTTATCAAACCTTACGTCAACGTTACCCCAAAACCCCTTTAGCGGTTATTGGCTTTTCAATTGGGGGGAATGTCTTATTGAAATGGTTAGGTGAGCAGCAAACGACGCTTCAATTATTTGCAGCGGTCGCGGTTTCGGTTCCCTTGGTATTAAGTACCTGTGCCACTCAAATGGATCAAGGGTTTTCTAAAATTTATCGCGAGTATTTATTACGTGAATTAAAAGATTATATTGGAAATAAACGGTCGGCTTTAGAAAAACAAGGGTGTTATCAAGAAGCTGAAAAATTGAAGCAATTAGGCGATTTATCGCCTATCCATTCTTTTTGGCACTATGATAATCAAGTGGTGGCGAGCTTACATGGTTTTAAAGATGCTCATCATTATTATGAGTCGTCCAGTTCTCGACAATTTATTAAACAGATTAAACACCCGACTCTGATTATTCAAGCTTTAGACGACCCTTTTATGAATCCATCCGTAATTCCTTCTGCGGATGAATTATCGGAAAGTGTTTGTTTAGAAGTAACTACAGGCGGCGGTCATGTTGGGTTTATCACGGGTGATAATCCTTTAAAACCCTGTTATTGGTTGGAGCAACGGATTCCTGTGTTTTTAAACCAACATTTATGATATTTGCATCGGTTTGAGCGTGTCGATAATGGCACAAATCATTAATTGACTCGTTCTTGCCCCCGCATCAATATGGCCTTGTGAACGTTCTGCCATAAAAGAAGCCCGTCCTTTGGTTGCAATCATATCACGCGTTGCTTCCATTCCTGTTATGGCGGTTTCAGACAGTGTATTGAGCATTTTTTCAAGAGAAGCGTTATCGGTAAGTTCTTGGTGGAGTCTTTGCTCAACAGGAATTAAAACATCCAACATAGTTTTTTCAGCTGCCTCGGCTTTCCCTCGTTTTTTAACGGCGTCAACGGCGGTTGTAAAAACCACAGCAAAGGTTTTTAAATCAAGATCTTTGCCTTTAGACGCTTTATTCATGGTTAAAAATAAAGTACCGAATAAAGACCCTGATGCCCCACCCATCGTACTTAACAAGGTCATGCCGATGGTTTGAAAAGCCACTTCCCACGATAAATTCGCTAATTCGGCGTGTTGTTTTGTTAACGCATTAAGCCCTCGTTGTAAATTGATGACATGATCGCCATCCCCTATTGCTTGATCTAGGGCAGTTACTTCGTCTTTATGGGTTTCAATCACCGTCACGATGGCACGGATTAACGCAGGTAATATTTCGGGCGTTAGTGTCATAGCGCGAGCCTCCTGTCTAAGTAAGCCTCCAATGCCTCTAAACACTTTTTATCGGCTGTTCCTTCGGTTTTTAATTCAGTCAAACGTTGACGATACTCAGTGACCGTTAAACTGGCCCCTGCTTCATTGTCGGTTAATTTATGCTGACAAAAAATATGCCAGCGTTGTTTTTCTTCCTCTGATAACGTTTGAGGATAATTACGGGCTTTGTAACGAAAAAACATTTCGGCTAAACGCTTATCTTGAAACTGAGGTTTTAATGCAGCGAGTTTATCAATAGAGCTATTTCTAATTTTAGTCATTGCCGCTTTATCAGTACCACTAAAAAAACCACCACTGTAGATCATTAAATCAGGGTTCGTTTCAGGTTCATATATTCGTGTAAAAACGTCAATTAATTTATGCGTAATCGAAGGCGCATTTTTTATTCTTTTGGCATTTTCCAAACAACCTTCCAAATCTATGTTTAAACGTAGTTGATCGTTTTCTCCTAAGACCTTAAGTGGCGCTAAGACAGGACATTTGTTGATATGGACGGTTTTTAAGGGAATCCGCTCAATGCCTTCAGGTAAATCAGCCGTTGCGGTAAAAAGACGCTGACTAATCTCTTTCGCCGTTAACTCTAAAAGCGGTGCAGGATCAGAGGATAAATCATAAACAATAACCCCATTGGTATTCGTAGGGTGTGGACAAAGCGGTAAAACAATCGTTAAACAGCCTTTAGTGGCAGGGTACATTCCTGAAATGTGTACCAGCGGTTCAAATGTTCCTAATTGTAATAAACTATTAACCGCCTGCTTTCCACGATGCAAAAATAAAAAATCATACAATTTGGGCTGCGCTTGTTTGATTAATTTTGCGATGGCAATCGTTGCATAAACATCGGATAACGCATCATGTGCCGATTCGTGCGCAATACCATTGGCTTTCGTTAAACGTTCAAGTTTAAAACTCGGCTTTCCATTTTCATCATCCACCCAATTAACGCCTTCAGGACGTAACGCTCTTGCCGCTCTTACAACATCAATTAAATCCCAACGTGAATTATTATTTTTCCATTCCCGTTCATAAGGATCATAAAAATTACGGTAAAGACTATTACGAGTGACTTCATCATCAAAACGTAAACTGTTATAGCCTAAGACACAGGTATTGGGCTGTATAAATTGCTGATGAATGGTTTTAATAAATTCAGCTTCACACACCCCTTTTTCTGCGGCTAGTTGAGGCGTAATGCCTGTAATGACACAGGCATCGGGTTGGGGTAAACAATCACTCGGCGGTTGACAATAAAGCGTTAGTGGTTCACTGATGGGATTAAAGTTAGCATCGGTACAAACCCCTGCAAACTGCATTGGCCAATCACGACGCGGGTCGGTGCCAAAAGTCTCATAATCATGCCAATAAAAGCGGGTGTTTTCCATCACTATTCCTTTACAAAATTGTCACTAAGGCTCTTAAAACATCGGCTCGACTAATCATTCCAACGAGTTCTCTATCATCATAAACGGGATAGCTACGGGTGGAACTATTTTTAAATTTTTCAGCCAGATCAATAACACTGGCATCGGCATTGACGGTTACCGTATCCGTCGCCATATATTCGGCAACATTGGCAATAGGCCCTTCGTTATAAACCGTTTCTAATGCAACTTTCATGCAATCTTTTTCAGAAAAAATACCTAATAAATGACCATTTTCATCCAATACAGGCGCACTGGTAATTTTATGTGACAATAATTGTTTAATGGCCGTTAAGACATCCGTTTCTTTTTTTAACGTAACAATATGTTTTGCCATATAATCGGCAATGGTTATTTTTGCTAACATAGCAACTCCTTTTTCTCGGTATGAATTTTATATTTTTGCTGGCGCATGAACCCTACCTTGATGAAAATAGGATCACCAAAGTAAGGTTTTTTATACGGTTTTATGCGTTATTTTTTCGTTAATTACCAGCTTCGTTTAACTTGTTTACATTTTACTTTTACATTTTCAACTTGGCAGCGATAAAATCCTTCATATTCGCCTCCACACTCATCACAGACAAGGCTTCCTTGCTCTAAAACTTCAGAAAGACTCCAGCCATAGCCCAGATCATTACATAAAAGTGTGCTGTATTTTTTAAAACGATACGGTTTTGAGGCTTTTTTTGAGGCTTTTTCTTTGGTCAAACAGCCTGGGTTTGATTTTAAATGGCCTGATGTTTCTTTATAAACCCAATCATCCGTATTTGCTGCAAAGCTATTTGCTGTAAAAAAAGACAAAGCAGCTGATAAAATTAATAGTTTGAATTTCATCTATTTTCTCCTAAAAATTATTGTAAGTTGTCAAGTTATTCATATCATTGACCCCTGTAATTTTAACATTATTGCGTGAATGACAAAAACAATATACCTCTTTATTGACGAGGATTAACTTTAAAATAATCATGTAATAAATCATCACAGCAACGCGCTAAGGGGGTGGTTGATTGCTCTATTTTCATTCTTAGTAAAGCCCCTTGCCAGCTATCGACCAATAAATCAGCCATTCTTTTTGCTGTTTTGTCAGGGCGTATGGTGCCTTGTTTTTGTGCCTTATTAAGCCCGTATTCTAATAAATCACGATAATCTTCAACGGCTGATTTTAGGGCTAATCGACAAATTTCACTGCTATCGCCTATTTCACCCATTAAATTACCTAATAAACAGCCGCCTTTAAAATTTTCTTGTCGAGAAAGACGGATTAATTCATCAAAATAAAAAGTTAAGGCAGAAAGGGTATCATAGCGATCATCATCGATATGCGCTTGAAGTTGCGTTATAAAGGGCGCGATATAATATTTTATAACTTCAGAGCCGAACACTTCTTTATTTTCAAAATAGTGATAAAAAGAACCTTTGGGTATATTAACGTTGTCTAAAATTTCTTTTAATCCTGTGCCATGATACCCCTGTGTCATGATTAAATTGACACCTTGTTCAAGTAATTTTTCGCGTTTAATTTGTTTCGAGATTGATTCATTCATGGATAAATAATATGACCCATTTTTTTAAAAAGCAATGCTTTCTTTTTGTTTTGATTTGAAACCCTAAAGTTTCATTCATAGTTGGCTTATTTTCAGGTATAATCAAAAAATTTTAAGTCTAAAGGTATTAAGGATTATGTCAGATATTAAGAAAGTGGTCTTAGCTTACTCAGGCGGGCTAGATACCTCTGTTATCTTGAAATGGTTACAAGATGAATATTCTGCTGAAGTGGTTACTTTTACCGCTGATATTGGTCAGGGTGAGGAAGTTGAACCCGCTCGTTTAAAAGCGCAAGCATTAGGCATTAAAGATATTTATGTTGAAGATTTACGTGAGGAATTTGCGCGTGATTATGTTTTCCCTATGTTCCGAGCCAATACGATCTATGAGGGGGAGTATTTACTAGGCACCTCAATTGCACGCCCGTTAATTGCCAAACGATTAATTGATATTGCCAATGAAACAGGGGCTGAAGCGATCTCTCATGGCGCAACAGGAAAAGGGAACGATCAAGTTCGCTTTGAATTAGGAGCCTATGCGTTACGTCCTGAGATTAAAATCATTGCACCGTGGCGTGAATGGGATTTAAACTCGCGTCAAGCCTTACTAGTCTATGCGGAACAGCATGGTATTGCCGTCGATATGAAAAAAGGCAAAGCATCGCCTTACTCAATGGATGCGAATTCCTTGCATATTTCCTATGAAGGCGGGGTTTTAGAAGATCCGTGGACTGAGGCGGAAGATGATATGTGGCGTTGGTCTGTTTCACCTGAGAATGCACCTGATAAAGCAACTTATATCGAATTAACGTATCGTCAAGGTGATATTATTGCCATTGATGGCGAAGCTCATAGTCCTCACCAAGTGATGGAAAAGCTTAATACCGTGGCAGGGGCTCATGGGGTGGGTCGTTTAGATATTGTTGAAAACCGTTATGTGGGTATGAAATCGCGTGGATGTTATGAAACACCCGCAGGAACCGTGATGCTAAAAGGACATCGTGCGATTGAATCATTAACCTTAGATCGTGAAGTCGCGCATTTGAAAGATGAATTAATGCCGCGTTATGCCTCACTTATTTATAACGGCTATTGGTGGTCACCTGAACGTGAAATGTTACAAACGATGATTAATGCCTCGCAAATTAATGTGAATGGTCAAGTCAGAATTAAATTGTATAAAGGCAGCGTCAGTGTGGTCGGTCGTCAATCAGAAACCAATAGTTTATTTGATGAAGCGATTGCGACCTTTGAAGATGATGAAGGGGCTTATAATCAACAAGATGCCGAAGGGTTTATTAAATTAAATGCGTTAAGAATGCGTATTGCTGCAAAAAATAAATAAATAGTGGGCAAGTAGGGTGAGCCATTGCTCACTCTACTGTGAGTTTATAATAATAACAACCAAACGCTTTAATTACGGCGTTTGATCCAGCATAGGATATAATTATGGCTAAGACTCGTAAAATCACTCCAACATCTGGCAAAATGCAGAATAATAGGGTCATTGTTCATCATCAACCTCAACAACGTCGATTAATTACGATTAATCGCTATTTAATCGCCGCTGTTTTTATATTAATGACCGCCGTTTTTATGTTAGGTCTTTTTATATTTCCTAACGGTAATGACATTGTAGAGGCTTTAAAAAATAAACAGCAGTCTATTATTACAACAAAAACGCCTTTAGAAATGAATGCTGAAATTGATAGCTTAAAAAGGGAACTTGTCGGTGTCGTTAGTGGTTCCATTGAAAGGCGACTTAACTCGCTTGAAGAAGGCATTAAATTAGGGAGTGTTTTAGGTTCGTTGCAAACCTTAACGACTATTCGTCATGATATTAAAGTGCTGCATGGCTATTCTGAGCCGTTAAAACAAAAACAACAACAAATTGCACAGGCGAATCTGGTTTTAATTGAAGAAGTTTCTCATCTTAGAGGTTTAATTTATTTAACCTTAGGTTCATGTGGCTTAATGTTTACCGCATTCGTGTTAATTTGGGTGAAAAATCGTAAATATTTTTTAAATTACGAAAAAGATAATCACTATTTACTTAAGTCAGCAAAAGAATCTGAAGAATAACTAAAATAATACAGAGTTCGTTCAAAATTAAAATAGGCACTTCCTAGACTGCCGAAAAACTGATAATAAAAACTAATTATTTTTCCGATTTTTGGCTTAAATTAACAAGGAATTATTGGCGTTTTTTTCGTATAGTATAAGGGATATTTTCTTTCTCCCATTATATGTTTATAATTACCAAACAATGATTCGATAAAGGCAACCCAAGGCTCACAAATTGGACAAACTTGAAAAATCAATCCCAAACCAACACGGCTACCAACTTAAGACGGGACAAAATAAAGAACTAACTGCGATATTCTTGTATCATAGGTTAATGACTAAAAAAACAGAACAACACAGAAAATACGCGCAGCTAGTCACGCAATTATCGCTGAAATTACAACAACAGGCAAGCAAACTGTTCGTAACTTAGCTTCAATTGTTGGTCGCTCAAAAAGCAGTGTGCATCGTCATCGTCAAGCGCAAACAAAGCGAAATCGACATCCTGAATCATCATTATGGGAAACCGAGGCAGGTAGTTCTTGGCAAAGATTAATGGTGTTTTCCGCCTTGTATGTCTTTGGATTAAAGGCAGGCGTAGGTGCAGAGACTTTATCGCTGTTTTTTAAAATGATACGGATTGACACCCATGTTGGGCGTATCACCCGACGCACTGCGGACTCAAATCAATAAAATGGAAGTCTTATTGCCGCAGTTTCAGCAAGAATGCGAAAAAGTGTGAAAAAACAAACACGTAAAGTTGTTGCTGGGCTGGATGAGACTTTTTTCGGCAACTTTATGATTTTAGTTTTAATGGACTTACGTTCTGGCTATCTTTTGTTGGAAGATATTAGCGATGATAGGTGCTACGATACTTGGTATAAAAAGGTTTCGCCACGATTAGAATCATTAGGCATTGAGGTTAATCATGCGATTAGTGATCGCGCTAAGGCGTTGATAAAAATGGCAGTGACGGGGTTTAAGTGCGAATCGGGGGCAGATATTTTTCATGCTCAACAAGATATGAGTCGCTGGTTAGGCGCGAAAATCGGCAGGCGTGCAGCAAGGGCTGAAAAACAGCGGCAAGCAGCGCAAACCGCAGAGTCTACTGTTTCTAAAACGGCAACGATGCAGAAAATTATTGGACTTAAAACAACACGGATAACGGCTGAAAAAGAGCTTGAAGAAGCCAAAAAAATACAAACAGATTATCACGAAAACTTACAAGGGATTGCGGATGAAGTTCATCCTTTTTCACTCAATGATAGTCGTAGAAACGATGCGGAACAGGTTGAGAAGTTGCTAGAGTTAAGAGCGCGAGCCTTTGAAAAAATAGCGGAAAAACAAGGGATTAACGATCATAAAGGCGTGATGAAAAAGTTTCGTAATCAAATAAAACCGTTAGCGGTATCCATCAGTTTTTGGTGGCTTTGGGTACGCGAAACCTTGCAAAATTTGGGGCTTGATGCGGATACCGAATATTGGTTGACCACAACATTATTACCCGTTGTTTATTGGCATCAGAAAATGGAACAAACTAAAAGCCGCAGGTCAAAGGAAAACTATCGAAAAGCTTGGGAAACCGCGTCTGATAAGCTCAAATCAGACCCATTTAGTGCAAAGTTATCAATCAGTGAAATGCAGCGATGGCTAACATTGGCGGAGCATATGGCAAGGCAGTTTCAACGCAGTTCATCTGCGGTGGAAGGGCGAAATGGCTGTTTATCGCAAATGTATCGCAATGGGCGAGGTTTGAATAAAAAGCGATTAAACGCGTTGACGGTCATTCATAACTACGGAATCAAACGTGAGGATGGCACAACCGCCGCCATGCGTTTATTTGATACCGAGTTTCCAGACTTGTTTTCATGGCTACTGAATGAAATGGGCGAGTTACCGCTTCCTAGAAATAGTCGAAAGCGTGTGTTTTCTAACCCTTTGAAATTGCTGGATGTCCCGTCTTAAATTGGTAGCCACCAACACGTAGATTCCAGTTAATAACTGAAGTGAAATGAGGGATCCAAGCTAATTCGAGTGGGGTTTTTAAATTAAATAACGCAAGAATACGAGGAGCGCTACGAAAAGAAACCACTGCTTCAAGAACCAACAAGACACATAAGGTGCGTATTTTCTGGGCTTGATTAATATCTGTTACATTTGAAAGTTTTTCTGCTGTAACAATTTGTTGATTTTCTAAGACTCGCTTATTAGCGGCAACAAATTTTTTTTTCAACAAGTATCTCTAATTGACAGTTATGCCGTTTAAGTTCAGCTATTTTTTCTAGGTGACGCTTTTAAGTTTTTCTAAATTCTCGAATTTTAGCGGCACGCTCAGTGGCTTTATTTTTCCATTCATCTCGGCCGTTTAATATTTTTGACATTTGAAGCATAGTATTTAAGAATATTGGTTAAAAAGAATATTTATAACAATTTTTTCGATTACTTTAAATCTATAAGCTGAGAAAATAAAATTACGATAAGATGGAGAGTTATAACGCGTTCAATTTTGCTATTTTTACCTAAGTTATTGATTATTGGTTGGTCAGAAAAATAAAAGCAGGTTTAGGGGTTGGTTTTTTACCCCTTAAAATTTATAAATATTTGAATTATAAAGGTTAAAATTTTATTTCAACAGCCTAGGCACTTCCTATAAATCGGGGCATTATAGAGTGAAAACACAAGTTTTTTCACACCGAAATTGGTGATTTATTAAAAAGGGTGAAAAATACATTTCCACCCCTTTTTTCAACGCTTAATTTCTTACCGTGGGATGCACTGTAATACTCCCGCGTCCATCTTCGGTAATTTCATCATCACTGATTTTAAAGTTGCCTAACTTCATGGTCATAAAACGACTAAAGTATTTTTCTAAATCTTTTTCTACCGATTTGTCATAATCAGGTTTGACAAGATGAGTCGTTCCCCAAGTAACTTTAACAACCTCACCATCCTTAACCACACATTCACCGTCTTTAAATACATAATCGGGTTTACTGAACATTTTTTCACGATCGGCATTTTCGGTATAAACCGTAATATCTGCAAAATCATCAATTCCTAACGCGCCACGCCCGACTAATCCCGTAATTTTTGCCGCTCCTGCACGGGTTAATATCGCAATTTCTGACATCGTATATTCACGATCAATGGAGGCTAATGTCGTCATTTTTTGGGCTTCAGGGTGAATGGTTGATAACCTATCGTTACGAAAGCTTTTATCCATTAAGAGACGAATTAAATGTGGATAAGAGGTAAACGGAGCGCCATTAGGATGATCTGTCGTTAAAAAGATACGCCAAGGGTCATCAACTAATAAAAAGATTTCTAAGCCAATCGCCCATTGCAAGGCATTAACAAAGTTTTTATCTCTGTATTTAAAGGGAACAAGACCGCAGCCTGCATCGCATTCAATATCCATAGAGACCCATTTATTGGGACTGGCAATTTTATGATTGGCATATTGACGTTGGGCATCGCCAGAGGCTGTGATAGTTTGCCCAAACATAATTTGTCCGACATCAAGCGAAATGTTTTTATTTTTATTGGTCGCTTCTGCAATTTGTGCCGCGCCTGATGAAAATTTAAAATCCCCTTCTGTGCCATAACTATGGAATTGCACGTGAGTTAAGTGCATCGGCAAGCCTTCAACGCCTGCAATGGAATTTAAGGTGGTTTCGATATTTCCTGGAACGCCTAAGTTACTCCCGTGAACATGCAAGGGATGCTTAACGCCGAGTTCGTTAACCGCCGTGGCTAGAGATTTTAATATTTCACGCGGGGTGACATTGTAATGGCTATTATTCTCATCTAAATCTAATTTTCGTTGATTAAATTTAAAGGCATTAATTCCGCCTGCATTGACGACTTTAATCCCAATCCCTTTTGCGGCGTGTAAGGTCCATGCGACATAATCATTAATCGCTTGTTGATCTTTTTTTGCCGTCATCATGCGGAGTAAATAATCATCACTCCCTAGCATCACATAACCGCCTTTATCTAAAATGGGAATATCACCCATTTCCATGTGGGCTTGGCGGGCATTAATCGGTAATACAGCGGGTTCAAAGCCTGCGGTATAGCCCATTTCTGCATAACGATACCCCGTGGTAAAGGTACTTGGCATTGGATGACCCGTTCCCGCTCGTTTAATTGCGGTATGCGGTTCAGGATCAAGACGATGGCTTTCAGGCATTAACATCCGTGCAATATTGCCTTTACCGCCGCCAATGTGGGTATGTAAATCAATCGCCCCAGCCATGACCACTTTGCCTTTAAGATCATATTCTTTATCTATTTTGGCCTCGTGAGGGGGGGTAATAATTTTCCCGTCTTGAATATAAATATCGGCTATTTGGCCATCAATTTTATTTGCAGGATCATAAATGCGTCCCCCTGTTAATTTTGTCAACATAATTGTATCCTACAAAGCCTGTTCAATGGCATTAAGTACCTCGGCGGTACTGGGTAAACGGGAGTCTCTTAATTTTTTTAAACGAATCACCACGACATTATCCATGCGATAAGCATGTCCCGCATGATCTATACCTGGTGTGCCTATCGGTATAAAAACATCGGGTTCGTGTTCAAATACCATCCCTGAGCGAGCGACGACAATCGTCGGAATATGGGTTTTAGGCGGGGTTGCTTGACTATTAAACGCATGTACCCAGAGCAGCGCGTCCGCTTCATTGTCATCTAATAAACGTTGGCTATCATAAAGATAGGGGTCATATTCTGGAAACCCTTGTGAGAAGTGCATTCTAGCGGGATAGCCTGTTTGCCAACCACAGACTTGATTAGCGGTTTGGTCGCCTTCTTTTCCCCCTAACGGTAATCCAGAACAGCGTGTGCCTGACGCATTGACATCTTTGACCATTTCACAAATCATTTGAACGGTTAATTCAGCGTGTGAGAAGTCTAAACTCCCCGCAGCCCACGTTACCACGCTATAGGTTGCCTTTTTTAATTTATCGGCCAATACCTTTAAGTCGGATAGGCTAATCCCCGCCACGTTGTCAGCCGCAACGATTTTATTTTTAATTAATGCTCTTAATACGGCGGTTACGTCGGGTAAATCCGCCTCATCACAGACTAACGTTTGTGCAGCGGTTCCATTCGGTGAGGTTGATGTACTCCCTTTGGGCGGTTGACCGATATAAACGATTTCACGTTGCGCGGTATCGTTTAAAAACATGGATTCTTGATTCCATAAATAACGCTCAAAGAATCGAGGAGCAAAGGCTTCAGGATCACACCCGATGATAACGAATAAATCACAGCGATTTTTAACTTCCGCTAAGGTGGTATTCATCCAACCACTGTCTTGAAGGGCGAGGAAATTATTTTTCGCGCCTTTAAAATTAATATTATCAACCACCGCGTTATTTTTATCGGCTAAGGCCATTAAAGCCCGCATTCCATTCACATCGGTTGCACAGCCCGCAATGACCGATTGATTTGTTTCCTTCAATAAGTCAGCGGCTTTGGCGACGGCTTGCTCTAAACTGACTTCTTTGCCCTTAATTCTAGGACTTTTATCGGTGATGGCTTGTTCAAAATTAGGGGTGTTAATACGACAACCCTTTTTGATGACTTTAAGCGATTCGCCGTCAACCTGAATCGTCAGATCATCGGTTCCAATACCGCAAAAAGGACTGGGTACTTCCGTTATTTCATTCACGCGTATCCCCTTAAAAATGTGATTAAATGTGTAATTTATAGATTCTATGTAACTGAGTATTGTAACTCTTTTTACAAATGACAAATAGTCTATCTGGTTTCATTTTTATAGATAATTTTTAGAGCAGTGTCTTCCTCTATTATTGCGGTTTATTTTATTTAGATCGCATTGCTGTTATTGATTTAAAGAGTGCATTGATTTAATAAAGACTAACAAATTAAATAAGTTAAGGGTAAATCCCTACTAAATTACTTTGTATTTTCAAGTGTTTACTCATGATAAAAGTCGAAAACAAAGGGATTTTTGATGAGCTAAAGCGTAGAATTAATTAAATTAATTGGAGAGTAGAGTGGCAGATATAGATAAGTGGGATGTTGAAGATTCTGATTTTTGGGAGTCTAAAGGCAAAAAGATTGCAAATCGTAACTTGTGGGTTTCAATCCCGAGTTTATTAAGCGGTTTTGCAGTTTGGTTATATTGGGGAATTATTACGGTTCAAATGTTGAATTTAGGTTTTCCCTATGAAAAATCACAATTATTTTCGTTAATGGCCATTGCAGGATTAACGGGAGCAACGCTTAGAATACCCAGTAGTTTTTTTATTCGTCTTTGTGGGGGACGAAATACGATTTTCTTTACGACCGCACTATTAATGATTCCAGCCTTCGGTGCAGGGATCGCGTTACAAGATAAAAATACGCCTTTTTGGGTATTTCAAATATTAGCCTTATTATCAGGTTTTGGTGGTGGAAATTTTGCCTCATCCATGTCAAATATTAGCTTCTTTTTCCCAAAGAAAGTACAAGGATTAGCTTTAGGTCTTAATGCAGGGTTGGGGAACTTTGGGGTTACCACCATGCAAATGTTGATTCCGCTATCCATGACCTTTGGCTTATTTGGTTCAATGGGAGGCGAGTCGATGACGTTGCAATCCACGTCGGGGACATTGATTGGAAAAATACCCGCAGGAACGGAAACCTATATTCAAAATGCAGGGTTTATTTGGTTAATCTTATTAATTCCATTGGCTTTTCTGGGTTGGTTTGGAATGAATAATATTCGGACTGAAAATATTTCACCCACAGTACGCAGTCCCGTTACTTGTTTTGGGATGATTACAGGCATGTTTTTAATTGCTTTTGGTAGTTCTATTTTTGGTTTATGGTTAATGTTACCCGAATCCGTTAATGGTTCAGGTTTTAAAGTCCCTAAAGAGATTGTTTTATTTATTGTCATCATGTTGACGGTTTCGTTACTTAAAATTATTCCTGGCCAAATTGGGGATAGTTTACAGCATCAATATCAAATTTTTGATAATAAACATACGTGGGTAATGAGTATTATTTATACCATGACCTTCGGTTCTTTTATTGGTTTTGCGGCTTGTTTCCCTTTAGCTATTAAAGTTATTTTTGGTTATCAGCATTTAATAGTTGATGGCGTGATGAATCATGATACAGCCAATGTCAATGGTCCAAGTGCGTTAATGTATGCGTGGATGGGGCCTTTTATTGGTGCATTGATTCGTCCTGTTGGCGGCATGATTGCTGATAAGTTTGGGGGCGCGTGGGTCACCCATATTTGTGCAGGTATTATGGTCTTAAGTGCAGGGGGTGTGGCTTACTATATGAAAGCGGCTTATAACTCGGCAACGCCAGAAGAATTTTTTGTTCAGTTTTTTGTTTTATTTTTAATTTTATTTGCAGCGACAGGAATTGGTAATGGATCAACGTTTAGAACGATTGCAATGGTGTTTCCAAAAGAACAAGTTGGCCCTGTCTTAGGTTGGACATCAGCGGTTGCAGCGTATGGCGCATTTTATATCCCTAAAGTTTTGGGTGAGCAAATTAAAGAGACCACACCAGAAGTCGCTTTAATTGGTTTTGCAGTGTTTTATATTGCCTGTATTATGATTAATTGGTGGTTTTATTTACGTAAAGATGGGGAGTTTTATAACCCTTAAACCGCGTTTAGTCCGCTATTGATTCAAGATGAGGTAGATGCGATGCTTCCCGTCTTGAAACATATCCTATAAAGGTTGTTTGAGAACCTGAACATAAGAGATGTGAAGCCTAGCATCTCTACACGGGGTTGTTTTTAACTGGCTATCAACCTAAGACGGGACACTATGGAGCGAGGCTTAACCTCAACTTGCCTCCCGTCTTAAATTGGTAGCCTTTTAACTTAGGTGATCGTTTAACTGAATAAAGTTAGGATTACCATGAAAGCATTGAAAACGGCTTAACCCCGCGTGATTAACTTGAATTGCAAAGCTATTTTTTAAAGGAATGTCTAAGACTAACGAAAAGAGGGCGCGAATGACTCCGCTATGCGTAATTATTAAAATGCGTTTTCCCTGTTGTTGTTTGAGTAATTCTTGCCAACTTTTCAGTACCCGTTGCTGAAACTCTAAAATAGGCTCGGCATTCGGGGGCGTATTATTAATAGGGTCTTGATAAAATTTCATTAAGTCACCTAGTTGCTGTGTTTCAATTTCTAACGCTGTTTTAGCCTCCCAATCCCCAAAATTAATTTCTTGAAAACCTACTTCAATTCTTAAGGGTAATTGTCGTTGCTGACTTAGGTGGGTTGCAAATTTTAAACAACGTTGTAACGGTGAGCTAACAATAACATCCCACGTTTCAATCGTATCACTGCGTTGTTGCATTTGTTGCCAACCACGTTCAGTTAACGCATCATCCGTTATTCCTCTATAATAAGATCCGCCCAAGACCTCACCATGCCGTAGTACATCAATAAATGTTTCTTTTGAGTTAGGTATCATGGTCATCTAATTGATTTTTGCACTTAGCCAGAAAATTAATGCGAATAATAAAGGAAAAAATAATAAATTCATGATTAAATTACCGCCTTTGTTTGTTTTTTCCAAGGGTATAATCCGCATTTTTTTATGTTGTAATTATATTTAACACCCCCATTTAGTTACTTGAATTTAAATAGTTCATGTTATTTTAATTTTTTATAGTAGAAGCTAATAATTCTAAACGAAATCAATGATTATGAGACGAAAATTTTATTTTGTGCTTTTAATATTAAGTGTTTTTCTAACCGCCTGCCAATCAAGTTTTGGCCCTGATGCACTTAATAATACCCATTATGCCTATAATCAATCGATTGTTAATACGCTAAATCAACAAATGTTGCTTAATTTAGTTCGTTTAAAATATCGTGATGAAGCTTATTTTTTGAAAATTAATAGCGTTACCGAGTCATTAACGTTTGGGAGTAGTCTAGGTGTCGGATCTGAATTAGATTTAGGGGTGGGTGGAAACCTGATTAAGCCGTCATTAGGGATTACGTATAGTGATCGCCCCACTATTTCATATCAACCCCTGCAAGGTGAAGATTTTTTAAAAAGTGTTTTATCCCCTATTTCATTAGAATCACTGTTAGTGATGACACAATCAGGGTGGAGTATTAAGCGTATTTTTGGCTTGTGTGTTGAGCGAATTAATAAACTTTACAATGCTCCTGAAGCATCAGGGCCAACGCCTGAGTATGAACCTCGGTTTAAAAAGTTTAATCGAATGCTGTCTATTTTTAGAAAATTACAACGTAAAGGTGATATGGAAATTGGCGCGAGTACCAATCGCGATAATAGCTTAATGATACAGTTTGAAAACATGGAGAGTAATCGTAAAATGATGACGGAGTTATCTGAAATGTTAAATTTTACCCCCACCATTACTGATGAATTACGGGTAAATATTAGTACTAATTTCTTAAGCCCTGTTCCTAATCAACTAACGATTCGTACTCGCTCTATTTCAAGTATTTTATTTTACTTATCTCAAAGTGTTGCAACCCCTCAATCGCATATTAAGGAGGGATTAGTCACGATGGCAAAAGATAGCGAAGGGGTTGATTTTAATTGGTCACAAACGCCTGCAGGCTCTGTTTTTGATGTAAAATTTAGCGAATTTCACCCAGGTGATGCTTTTTTGACGATTCCTTATCGAGGCTATTGGTATTATATTGACGATAATGATTTACAATCTAAATCGACGTTTATGTTGTTAATGCAGTTATTTAATTTGCAAGCAGGAAAGCCTAATTTTTCAGCACCGACATTAACACTCCCCGTACGATAAGTTAAAAATAAAACTGTAAGGCAAGTTGGGCCGTTAATTCAGCTTTAGAAAACTCACGAAGATGATTAAAATTTAAAATTAAAGCGGTGTTTTTTGATACGCTAAGGCGTTGTTTTAATTGATAATGATGGCGTGTTTGTGTTATTCCTTGAATAGAGTGAAAAATAGTCGCATTAAATGCAATGCGCCACGCGGGTATGGGGTCATAATGTCCGTGTAACCTTACGCCCATGTCGATTGCCGTTGATTGGTGAAACTCGGTGTTAAATAAAACTGAGGTCAATAAATTTAAGGAAAGTAAGCTGTTGGGGGTGGGGTAGTAACTTATCCCGCCCCCGAACTTACTAACAGCGGTTAAATAACGTTGATTGTTAGCAAAGCGCATTTGTTTTATCGCAAAGGACAGTTGCCAAGAAAAAGGCTGGATAAAACTATTAAATTGAGGCAGCGAGGTCAATTTTAAGAGTTCAACCGCTTCTAATTTAATTTGATCGGTTGTGGGGTAATAGCGGAATTGACTGTTAAAAAATTCAACTTCCGCTCCTTTAACAAAGCCTAGGGGATCATCATAAAGGTCATGATACGCCCAGCGATAACCTGTTTCGATAAACGATTGTTGACCATCATAACCATAGCTTACTTGAAGACGATGACCTGCATGACCTTCATCAGGTCGTGTTGGTGGGGTAAGAAGTGTCAACGTTGATGATTTTACCTTAAGTAAACTTCGAGCCGCTAATAAGTCATAAGCCCGTGTGCCATTGATTTTTTGTTGGTATTTAATTTTATGGGCGTTTAAATAAGCTAAATAATCGGAGGCTAATTCTAAAACCTGCGCTTGTTGTAAACGTGAACTACTTTTTAACGATGCGTCGTTAAGTTTGAGTTCCCCTAAAGCCAGTGCTTTTACAATTTGTTTTTGTTCGCGAGTCAATAAATTGGCTTTAGCGGTGACAACGGTGGCGAGGGCAGGGCGGTAATGAACGTCTTTTAATAAGCCGTAGGGTTTAATAATTGCGCGAATCGTGTCGGCAGGAATCGCATCGAATTTAAAGTGCGTACTTAACTCCAGTTGAGGGCGGGCGACTTCGAGCAACGATAATAATTGATACGAGCAATTTTTATTAATAAAATAATAATCAAAATGAGTGGGTAATAACTCCCATAAATGCTGTAACAGTCGTTTAATTTCATCGGAATTAAGATTAAGCTTATATTCCCAAAGATCACGGTTATCTAAATCGGCATATTCTTTTAGCAATAAGTAATACGGGGCTAAGGTGAATTGGCCTTGATAGCCGCCAAAAAGTCCTTTTAAAACAAAACTCAGTCCCCGTTCTTTTTCAGTGACAGCCGCATAATTGACGGTTGAGGCGAGTAACTCACTTCCCTTGGCAGTCTGTTGTTTATCAAGTTTTAAAAAACTATGGCCAAACATGGAGGCGGGGTTATTTAAATAAGCCACGGGGAAAACCACGGTAATGCTTTTAACCGCCAGCTTATTTAACCAATGCGTTAATTCGGTACAATTTCTTTTAGGGAGTTGGTTAGGATCAAGGTTTAATTGTTGTTTTAACCATTGAAAGCGAGCTGGAAAACGGCACTGTGCCGAGTTTTTATCCGAGTCTGTGGTTAAAAAAAAAGCAGCGAGGGTGGCTGATAATTCGGCTTTAGGAGAGGTCATTCCTTGGGGATGAAAAAAAAATGCGTCATCCTTAACAAGACTATACGTTTGTTGACCTATCCATTTCGTTTGATAATGCAATAAACGTTGCCATGTCCGTTGTTCTGAAAGTTTTAACGTGTTTGCGTGCTGTTTCTGGGTGATTAGGTAAGGGTTCGCCGCAGAGCTAATAGAGGGATAGCTTACTATTAGCGTAATAATTAAAAAATAATTAGTCAATTTTATTCATAACAGACATTACACTGTGGAAGGATAGACCCGTTTTTTACGGTGTAAAATAAAAACATCAGGATTTAGAAGGGTTAATCGTAGTCATCTGAATCCAGATCAAAATCATCTAATAAATCTTCAACATCATCCGCACTTAAATCACAGTTTTCAGCACTATCCTTCACTCGTTTTTTAAATAAAAGCCCTGTGGATTCATGATTCATTTCTTTCACGGCATAATCATTCAGTAATTGGCAGGCTTGCTGCATTTTAGATTCAGCTTGCAATAAAATGTCGTAATCTTCAGCCGATAGCTGATCGTCTGTCAGCATCATAATTTGGGCTGAGAATGAATTTTGACGTTTAAAAACCGCCTCAACATAGTCGGCTGTGCTGATGTAGCCGAATGAGGCACAGCCTGTTACGTTGAGTAATAAAAGACAAAGGGCCGATGATTTTAAGTGCATCATAAATAATTTAAATTCCTATGAATCGTGAGTACCAAATAAGCGATTAAAATTAGCGGTAGATTGCGTGGCAATGGTATCAATATCAACGTCACGTAATAAAGCCAGTTGTTTGGCAACATAAGGGACATAAAGCGGATAATTGGGTTTCCCTCTAAAAGGGACAGGCGCTAAATAAGGCGAATCGGTTTCAATTAAAAATTTATCATTTGGAATTTGTTTAGCGGCCTCTTGAATGGCTAAAGCATTTTTAAAGGTGACAATCCCTGAAAATGAAATATAAAAATTAAGGGCTAAGGCTTTTTTAGCAAACTCCCAATCTTCGGTAAAACAATGAATTACTCCACCGACTTCGGCGGCCCCTTCTTGTTCTAACACGTCTAAGGCATCATGACCTGCTTCACGGGTATGAATAATTAAGGGTTTTTTTAAGGCTTTTGCAACGCGAATATGGGTTTTAAAGCGTTGATGCTGCCAGTCTAAATCACCCTCACTACGAAAATAATCCAACCCTGTTTCACCAATCGCGATAACTTGGTCATTTTCTGCCCATTTTAAGAGTTGAGATTCGGTTAAGGGTTGCTTATTTTCAACGTTAGGGTGAACTCCTACGGATAAAAAAATTTGAGGATAGTCTTTAACTAATGCCCTCATTGCGGGGTAGGATTCTAAATCAATCGCAACGCATAACATTTTTTGAATGTGTTGCTGTTTTGCCGCTTGCATAAAGACAGCAAAATCATTTTGATAAGGGGTAAGATCAATGCGATCAAGGTGGCAATGGGAGTCGATAAACATGGGGACGTATTCGTTATATTGGGAAAAATAAGAGGATGATTATAGACTATTTAGTTACATCGTATGGGTTGCTCGGTCTAATTCTAAGGCACCCGCTAAATAGGCTTCAATTTTATCTTTGACTTTGCCACCGTCTTTATTGTTTAATTGAATACCGATTCCTGCTGCTCGATGGCCATCAGAGCCTTCGGGGCTTTTCCAAATAACCTTTCCAGCAAGGGGGATTCGTTCCTTTTCTTCCATGAGTGATAACAACATTAAAACTTCCTCCCCCATTTTATACGGTCGTTTGGTGGGAATAAATAAGCCTCCATTTTCAATAAAAGGCATATAGGCCTTATACAGTTGTTTTTTTTCTTTAATTGTCAGTGTTGCAATACCTGAAGAAGATTTTTTAACCACTTCGACCATTTTTAATTCCCTTGATTAAGTTGCGCCCATAAAATAAGTAATTCTTCAAACATAAGTTGTTTATTAATTTGAGAATCAAGCCTTTTTTGACTTTGAAGTAACTTATCATAAAAGTGATACAGATTCCTTACGTTTAATTGACTGATCAATTTTTGTAAGTTTTGTTGTAAATCAGGATTATATAAGTTAATTTCTTTAGATTGATAAAAACATTTAATTAAGTCGGCTACCCACGCAATTAACCAAAAAATAATTAAGGGGGAGGACTGTTTAACCCACTTTTCAGCAATTTCGATAGGATTTGCCTGTGTCGTTGCTACGTTGAGCCAATCACTAAAACATTGTTGACGTAAGGGTAAAATGTTGGTTTCTGCATAGTCTTTTGCTAACAGCGGCGCACCCTGCGCTAAATTTAACAATAAGGCTCTATGCTCGGATACCTGTTGCTCGATTAACCAACGATTAGCAACGTCATTGCTTGGCTTAAGTAATGACATTTTTTGACAACGACTTAGAATTGTCGCGGGTAGTTTTGATAAGGTCTCTGTTAGGAGAATGATGCAGGTACGTTCATTGGGTTCTTCTAAACATTTTAGAAAGGCATTCGCAGCGGCCTTATTAAGCTTGTCAGCAGGAGCGACTAGTACAACCCGATAGGCTTCAAACTGAGGTTTTAAGGATAGTTTTATAATTAATTCTCGAATGCGATCAATTCCGATTACATTAGCCTCTTCTTTAGGGCTTAAGCTTATAAAATCGGGGTGGGTTTGTGCCTTAAATAATTTGCAACGGTCACATTGTCCACAGCTTTGTCCAGAGGGTAGGCGTTGAGGACATAATAATGCCTTGGCAAATCCACGCGCTAATTGTTGTTTTCCTAAGCCTTTTACGCCATTGATTAATAAGGCTTGTGGCACTCTATTTTGTAATAAATATTGATTAAATAAAGCCCAACTGGGTTGTTGCCACGGAAAAATTTCCTCATATCTCATTATAAGAGGTCCAGTAACTGTTTAATGTTTTGCTGAACGGATAATAAAGGCAATGACGCATCAATCATTTTTATTCGTTGGGGGTTATTGGCCGCTTGTTTTAAAAAAGCCGCTCTAACCTTATTAAAAAAAACCAGTTGCTCGGTTTCAAAACGATCTAAATTCCCTCGTTTTTTTGCACGGGCCATGCCTAATTCAACGGGGGCATCAAATAAAAGGGTTAAGTCGGGCCTTAATTGATGTTGAACAAAGTTTTCTAACCAAGCAATCGAGGCGCGTTCTAGTTTCCGTCCTCCCCCTTGATAGGCGTAGGTTGAATCGGTAAAACGATCACATAAAACCCACTGTCCTTGGTTTAGAGCAGGTTTAATAACATTATTGAGATGTTGCGCTCGTGCGGCAAACATTAATAATAATTCGGTTTGTTCGGCAATAGTTTCACTCTCATGGGTTAATAATAAGTGCCGTAATTTTTCAGCAAGAGGCGTTCCTCCAGGTTCACGCGTGACAACAACGGAAATTCCGCGTTCAATGAGCAAGGCTTCAATAAACGCTAGATTGGTGGTTTTCCCTAACCCCTCACCGCCTTCTAAACTAATAAATTTACCTAATTTCATTGAGGGTTTCTTTGATAAGTATTAACGGCATTATTATGATCCTTTAAAGTAGCTGAAAAAACATGGGTGCCATCCCCCCGTGAGACAAAATAAAGACTCTTTCCTTTCGCAGGATGCAGGGCGGCATGAATAGCGGCTTTTCCGGGCATGGCAATGGGCGTTGGCGGTAATCCTTTAATAACATAGGTATTATAAGGGGTGGCCTCTCGTAAATCTTTGCGGCGAATATTACCTTGATAATGATCGCCCATTCCGTAAATGACCGTAGGATCTGTTTGTAACAACATTCTTTTTTGTAAACGCCGACTAAAAACGCCTGAAATTAAGGTTCTTTCACTCATGGCAGCGGTTTCTTTTTCAATAATAGACGCTAGAATTAAGGTTTCATAGGGTGTTTTTATGACTAAGTCTTTTTCTTTATTGTCCCACTGCTGTTGTAAAACGCGTTGCATTTTATCATAGGCTTTTTGAAGGATCGAAAAGTCACTGCTGTTTTTATTAAAAAAATAGGTATCAGGGAAAAATAAGCCCTCGGGATGTTTATAATCGGCCCCTAAGCGTGACATCAAGGTTTCATTATCAACGCCTGCCAGTGTTTGTTGTAAGTTAGGCGTTTCTGAAATCTTTTTAAGCATTTGCTTAAAGGCCCAACCTTCTGGAAAAGTAATCGAATATTGACGTGATTTTCCTGACGTTAATAAGGCTAATAACTCACGCGTGGTTAGGTTTTTCTTTAACGTGTATTCCCCCGCTTTTAAGGTATGAATAGACTGTTGACTGTAGCCTATAATTTTAAACCATAACGGGTTAATATCAACCTTTTGTTTTTGCAAATTTTGAATGATTTGAGTGACGGAATCGCCTTTTTTTATTTCAAAGGATTGCGACTCAATGACGACAATTCGTAGATTTTCTTTGTGATAGGTCACCCAGCCAAAAATAGCCACTGCGATGAATGCAAATGATAAAAAAGCTAAGATATTAACGAAAATTTTCATAAAAATTGCTGCTTATGTTGTGTGAGTAACGCGTGTAATTGTTGAGTTAAGGGGCCTTTATGAAAAACGTGAGCATCTAATTGATTAACGGCCCAGATTCCGATAATCGAATTGGTCATAAAAATTTCATCAGCCGCCAATAATGTTTGCAGGGTAACTATTCCTTGTTGGCATTCTATTCCTAATGTGGCTGCTTTTTCTAATACGAAGCCGCGCATTATACCTGCAATTCCCGCTTGTTCTAAAGAAGGCGTATAAAGTTTATTGTCGGTCACAAAAAAAATATTGCTCATTGTCCCTTCGATAACGTGACCGTTAAGGTCTCGCATCAGGCCTTCTTGAATTGCTAAATCAGACCATTCCGCACGCGCAAGGACTTGTTCTAAACGATTTAAATGTTTAAGTCCTGCAAGCGTTGGGTTTAATGCTAATCGTTGTTGGCATAATTTAACGTTAATGCCTTGTTTTTGGAAGCTATCAGGATAATCGGGGAAGGGGTGACGCGATAAAACACGGGTAGGAATAATGGTTTGAGGTTGTTGATAGCCGCGTCCCCCCGTTCCTCGGGTAATAATAATTTTTAAAATACCGTGAGAACAGTTTTTGGCACTGTGTAGGGCTTCTTCGGTGATGCGTTGGCGATCTAATGGGGGGAATAATAATCGCTCACAGCCTTGTATTAAACGTTGTAGATGTTGCTCAAAAAAAACAAGTTGGCTATTTAAAATTTCAATGGTTTCAAATAAACCATCCCCGTATTGAAATCCTCGGTCAGCGACATTAATCTGTGTTTGCGGTTGGCCATTCACTAACATCATCAAATAAACCTATCATTTATAGGGCGGTAATAGTTTTTTAAGGGCATGTTTTAACCAAATACTCAACCCTGAAAAAATAAGTAAGATTAATAAGATGCCACAGGCATCGACAATAAAAACGCCTATTTTTCCAAAGAATCGTCCACTGTGTAGATCTAAAAAAATACGTTCTAGGGGAAGAATTGTACCACGAAATTCTTGTTTAATAACGGTCTCTATGGATTCAGGTAATTTTGCCGTTTGTGACCATTGAATTTGTGTTGTTGATGCCGATTTCCAGCTAAGTAAGCCATCATCGGAGACTAAAATAGTTTTTAATTGCTTAATAAAAATATGTTGTTGGGTATTTATCCCTATTTTTTCTAAACGAGGCTGTTCAATGTGTTCAATGATAGCCCCGTCTAAAGAGAGTAATATCAGGCTATTTTCTAATGCGATAACAATGAAATCATGGGTTTCAATCGCCCCTTGTAAAACCTCAGTGGTGTTTGAAATAACCGATTTATTTAAATAAAGTTGTTTGTCGAATTGACTGATGTAGTGCTGAGATGTTTTGAAAACACGGGTTGCATTTGGGGAAAGGATGCCATACCAAGTAAGTAAATAAGGGTTATGCGTATAACGACTATCTAATTTTAAGGTGTCGGTATGATTTAAAGCAATGCCTGTTATAGCGAGTACTAATAAAACCAACGCGGAAATTAATCCCATATAACGATGGGCTTTATAAAGTAATCGCCAAAAGGAATGGCTATTTTTCTTCATTAATTTTTTGGTCAAAGAATAAAGCGAGTTTAGCTATTTTAGTTAAAGCTCGAACAGAAAGTGTGGCCCCTGAAATTCCATCAATAGCCTGAGTTAGTTGTAAATTATCCGCTAAGCTTATGTTTTTAAATTGCTGGGTAAAAAAGTCATGTTTAACTTCCCACCCTCGACTTTCTCGGAAGGCCAGTACTTTTAATTGGCTAATTTTTTGTTGTTCAACAACGACGGCGACGGTAATGAGTTTCGTTTTACCTATTTCATCCAATATCCAGACACTTTTATCCGCATTTTGCCAATAACGCGTGCGTAAAAAACTCATTTTATGTTGAAGAATTTTTTCAACATGAGGCTTTATGGTTTTATCAAGCCATAATAGCTGAGGTTCAGGCAGGGTGTCGGTAAAAATTTGATTTAAAAAATCGTCCTTACTTTGATAGGTTTCAGCAAAAACAATTGAGCAACTAATAAAGAATAATAAAGCTATTTTTTTTAACATACTTACGATTTTAAAATAAAGTAGAGATACGATGTTTGGCATCGCTTAAGTTTGAACGATAGGCATCCTTCATTTTTCGGTTTACAGTTTAAATCGGAGTTCAATAGCCTTATTTTACTACACACTATTTTTTAAGAATAAAGTGTAAACTACGTTTAAGCTAAATAAAGGATGCCGAACTATAAACGCTTTTTTTAATTAGAAGCTATAACCAATCCCTAAATCAAAGCCTCGCTCATCGCTATTTTCCGTTAAGGTATCTTGTTTATAGATATAATTTACCTTTAAGACTACATTTTCATGTATCCACCAATTTGCGCCCACTTCCCATATATTATAATTTTTGTCACGACCACTGTAGTAATCAAGTTTTTGAAAGCGTCCGTAAATACCGACATCACCATAATTTGTAGGTAAACGGTAGCTTGGTTCTAAATACCAGCCGTATTGTGTTTCGGCGGCTTGGTTGGCATCGCCATTTATAGTAATCTGCCAACGACTATAAAGTGCTTTAGCGGTAAAGACACCAGGTCCTACACTATGACTATAAATCGCATGGGTTTCAACTAATGTTCCTGAACCGACATCCACTTTATCCGCACTTGGGTTATCACCTTGTCCCATATCGGTTTGATGCAGTACGGTTGCGGCAACTTCTAAACCAGGAACGCCCGTATATTTAACGCGAGCAACAATAATAGGTTCATTCGCTTGTTGCTTGGAGACTTTACCACGACCTGAGCGAACCGAATAGTCATTGCCCATTTCTAACCCCGTCATTACAGCGGCATCCACACTTAAGCCATTATCAAATTTATAGCGGGCTCCAATCCCCGCTTCCCACCATGTTGTAGGAATAATATATTTTTCAACTTCATTACGCTCTACGCCATAAAAGGTATAAGGTTCATGAGTTTCATTGATAGTGCCTATTGGCATTAAAAATAAACCCGCTTTTGCAGAAAAGTTATCATTAAAATAATATTCTAAATACGCCTGTTCTAATTCAATTTCGCCACTTTGACCATCACCTGCAATGGAATTCTCGAGTTCTAATTCAGAAAAAAACTGTAAATTATCAGAAAATTCATGACCAAAAAATAAAACGAAGCGATGAAAGTTAACTTGTTCTTGATGGCGGCCATTTTCTCGACTACGGTTCGTGTAGTGTAATTCGCCATAACCGCCTATGGTCGTATTATTAAAGAAGCCGCTTACTTGTGAGCTGACGGTTACATTATCACTCACGGTTTCAACCGCGACCGTATTATTTTTAACTTGTTTTTGAGTGCTTTCAAGTTTGGTTTTTAAGGTTTTATTTTGTTGTTTTAAGCTTGAGTTTTCGCGTGAAATTTTTTCTAATGCAATTGCTTGTTGTTTTTTATACGCTTCAAATTGAACCGCTAATTCATCGGCGGTAATTGCGTGGGCTGTTGAGGTTAATAATAAGCTTGAAGCTATGATGATCGTCAAATAAGATTGAGTGGATAACATAGAAAAGTCCATAAGATAAAGATAAGTGTCTATAGTAATACAAATACGAATGATTCGCAATAACTAGTGTTGCTTTTACACAACAGATCTTGACGGTCAGTCTTTAACTTTATATATCAGCTTAATTTTGGGTTGAAAATTTATGGATTAAATAAGCGGGGGTTGAGATTTTCCACTCAGATGAATAATTAATGGGTCATTAATGTTTAATAGACCTTGTTGATCGTGTAACGCATTTTGTCCAAAAAATATTTTATGCTGCCATTTTCGTAAACGATTAAGCGTTGTTAACGGCTCTTTTGTTATTTCAGCATTGTTGGGATTTATGGCAGGAACTGAGCAGCGAGAACAGGGTTTTGGTAATCGGAAATTAATTTCACCAATCATTATTTCTCGCCAATAATCTTCCGCATAAGCCTTGCAATTGGCAATGACTAAATTAGGTCGAAAGCGGGCCATGGTGACTTCTAATTGCATCGCCTCATTAAGTGATTTTAAAGAGGCTTCTGAAAGGATGAGAAAAGGAAAACCATCACTAAAATTAACCTTATCGGTTGGGGTTGCATAGGTTAAATCAACAATACGATTAACCGAGTCAGGTTGATAGACTAAACGACAGGGTTGTTTCAAAAAGGTCGTAAACCATTGGTCTAATTCTGTAGAGACACAACGCGCTAAACAGTCATCATGCCAGATATGGGTGATGACAGGCTCACCTTCGGTTGTGTCCTTTAATGAGAGTTGAATAGCATCCATTTCAGGCGCGGATAAAATTAAGGTGGTATCAACTAGATGGGTTTTAATTAAGGCCATTTTAGGTAAACGGCGTTGAGATAAAAATTTATTATCCGAGTCAATTAACATCCATTTTCGATCATAGCGTAACCCTTTTTCATTGACAGGCCAGTGATTAACATGAATCCCTGCTAATGATTTTATAGGGTAAATAATAAGTTGACTTAAAAAAGGGGGCATGGCAATGATCCTTTGCAGTATTTGTTACGTTGATGAAGGGCGTTCTTTTTTTATTTATTGTTTTAAACGTTTTAGCATTTTAAAAATAGTAAACAGTTCTTTATCATCGGCATTATAGTTTTTGCTAATACAATATTGATTATTATTTAAAACCATAAAATTCCACACTAAGGAATGCGGATTTAATAAAACCCAAATCTGAATAAATTATATCAGTTGGTAACAAGTTTTGAATCAAGTATGCTCTATTGTTATGAAAATACAAAATTATCCAGTAAACATTGAAGCGCAAATGCGCAATTTTTATAATAGCTTATCGGAAAAAGACCGTCGCCGCTATTGAAGCGACAAAATTGGGCTATGGCGGGGGTAAGCTATATTTGTCGAATTTTACAGTGTGATGACCGTACCATTACTCGCGGTCAGCAGGAATTAAAAACCGACCTATCTAATGAAAAGCAAAGTATTTTCGAGTATTCTCAATACAACCTTTGAAACAGGGCGTAAAGTAGCGGATGATTTCAAAGAAAATATGCAAATTCAGTTTGATGAGTTCTTGCCTCAATGGAATTATGTTGCCATTCCTGTTGACTCCATCGTTTCGGGTTTTATTAAATCCTGAGTCTTTAGTATTTTTTAGTCAACGTTCTGCCTTTCTGGAATTCAAGTTTATTAAAAAAATAACGCAATAGGTTATAGCATTATTATGTTACAAAACGCTATACTAAATTAACTATTTTAGGCCAATTTAATTTTATGACTGCAACCAATTTATATACCCATTTAAAACAAGCTAAAAGTGAAGAAGACGTTAAGGATATTTACATTAAAGCCCTAGGACTTAAAAGTTATACCAAAGGTTTAGTTGATATTCGCACGGATGAAATCTGGTTTGAAGCCAAAGATACAGGCAGGCATTCCAGTTATGCCATGTTTACCCAATTATTGCATTATGTTCAAGATGGTTTGAATAAGGGTGAAACCATTCCGCCGTTTTTAGCGGTGATTGATACCGAAAAAGCGTCATTAATGAAGACTTCTGATGTGTTGCCATTTTTGAAAAAAAAGACGGTGAAGTGGGGCAAGTCGGCGAGTCAATACCCTAAAGAGGCGTTAGATGAAGTGTCGGCACATATTGGGACGCATTTTGTGTCGTTTAAAATGGCAACCCATGAAGATAAGTTTATTAGCACCGTTCAGGATGCCATTAAATTAGGCGATATTATTCGCACTCAGATTACCCCAGATAATTTAAAGCAGGTGTTTGATAAATGGGTGATGATGATTGGGCGTGAGGTGATTGGGGTTGATGAGGATAAATACGCCTTATTATTTTTTGCCGATATTATGCACGATGGGACGGTTTCGACTCATGATAATTTGCCTGCTGAATTGTTACATAAGAATAATGCGCCTGTGTTTAGTTTGGATGGCAAGTTGTATGAATTGGGGAATAAGGAAGGTTATCGTCAGTTTTGGGCGATTTATCATAAGCCACCTGAGGCGCAATATCGTAATTATTTGTTAGAGCGGCGTGACAGTTTGATTCCTTTGGATGAGCGCAGTTTTAAAGGAGCTTATTATACGCCGTTGGCGGTGGTAGATAAGGCTTATGATAAGTTGACGCAGACCTTGGGCAAGAATTGGCAAAAGAATTATGTGGTTTGGGATATGTGTTGTGGTGTGGGGAATTTGGAGGTTAAGCACAGTAATCCGCGTAATATTTTTATGAGTACTTTAGATCAAGCGGATGTCGATGTGATGAAAGCGACTAAGACTTGTGTGGCAGCACAGCGTTTTCAGTATGATTATTTGAATGATGATATTATGGATGACGGCGCGATTGATTATAGTTTGACGAATAAAGTCCCTCCGGGTTTACGCAAGGCGATTGCAGAGGGAAAAAAGATTTTAGTGTTGATTAATCCGCCGTATGCAGAGGCAACAAGTTCAGATAATATTAATTCTGGAGGTATAGCTCAAGCAAGTAAAACGGGTGTTGCAAAAACCAAACTTGCAACTGTTGGAATGGTGGATTATGGCAGAGCGAGTAACGAACTCTTTACTCAATTTGTTGCTCGAATTGCAAAAGAAATACCTAGTGCCACTTTAGCCATGTTTAGTACACTTAAATATGTTAATTCACAAACAATGAATGTTTTTCGTGGTTCTTGGAATGCTAAATATTTAGGAGGGTTTATTGTTCACAGTAAATCGTTTGATGGGTTAAAAGGAAATTTCCCCATTGGTTTTTTAGTATGGGCAACAAATCAAAATGCCAAGAAAAAACAACCTATTATTAAAATTACTACTGAAGTATTTAATAAAAATATACAAGCTATTGGTGAAAAACATTTTTACAACTTACCCAATGAACAACTATTGACCAATTGGGCTGAACGTCCAAAAACTAATAAGACAGAAGTAATTCCGCTAAAGAATGCAATTACACCCGCCACATCAACCAAGGATTTAAGAGGAAGAAAATGGTCAAATGATGCAATTGCATATCTTTGGTGTAATAGTAACGATATACAACAATCACTTAGAACTGCATTATTTTCATCTGGATTTAATGGTGGACATGGAATTTTTATTAATTCTAAAAATCTTTGGCAAGCCGCTGTAATTTTTTCAGTTCGCCGATTAATCAAACCTACATGGCAAAATGACCGCGACCAATTTTTACAACCTACTAAACCTTTATCCGATGAATTTAAACACGACTGTTTAATTTGGATGTTATTTCATAACAGTAATTTAACTGCCAGTGCAAATGACCTCGAATGGAACGATAAAACATGGTCAATCGTTAATCACTTCATCCCTTTCACCGAAGACGAAGTAAACGCCCCAGACCGTTTTGAATCCGACTTTATGGTGCAATACCTCGAAAAAAAGAAACTTTCAAAAGAAGCCAAAGCCGTTTTAAATGCAGGACGCGAATTATGGAAAGCTTATTTTTCTGAAACCGATGTTTACAACGTCCGCGAAGAACTCAAACTCAACCGCCCCGATGTCGGCTGGTATCAAATCCGCAACGCCCTCAAAAAACGTAATACAGACAGTGACGCTATTCCTACCGATTTTACCCCCTTTGAAACCGCGTATAAAACCCTCACCGAAAAACTTAAACCGCAAGTGTTTGAGTTGGGTTTTTTGAAAGCGTAATAGAATTAATAATTTAAAGAAAAATAACTATGATAAAGGGGTTGGATTAAATTAAGTTATTAAAAATAATATAAGTACCAAAATAAAAATTATCAGGTATACAATGTAATAATTTAAACCAAAATAGCATGAAATTTATAAAGCTACTTTACCGTTGAGGGAAGTGCTAAAAGTGAAAATATCATCGAAGCATTTAATGCTTTTGCAGGCTATTATGCGCCTTTTTACGCTGAACATAAAATACCCGTAATTATCGTGGTTGATAATGCTTCCGTTCATACCCGTCAGGCATTTTTAGAGAAACACGACGATTGGATGGGGCAAGGACTTGGGTTACCTTTGGATTGTTATTTAAGGTATGAACATTTGAAAAAATCAGTTTTAGAGATATTAGATAATTTCGGTAAAAAATACTTAATAACTTTTGTTTGAGTACTTACTAACTTAAAGCGAGACATTTTTAATATCAAAACTCGATGAAAATAGTCATCATCTTAAAATGATATAATAGTGTCCAATCATAATTATTTTAGAAACAACAGCGTTTTATGAAGCGACTCACCTTTTTAGATGTGAGTCATGTAGCGTTATTAAAACTGATATGAGGCAACGAAGTCAAAAAACACATTTTTTACGCTAAATTTAATATTAACTTGAAACCCATGACTTTTACAAAACAAATTTTTGATCTTCAATGTGAGCAATGTCCTCGTTTAAGCTCTTTTTTAAAAGAGGTTAAACGTCAGTACCCTGATTATCATGCGCGTCCTGTTGCTCCTTTTGGTGATGCGAATGCTCAATTATTAGTGGTGGGGTTAGCCCCTGGTATGCACGGTGCAAATGCAACAGGCCGTCCTTTTACAGGTGATTATGCAGGATTATTACTCTATCAAGCGTTGTATGATTTTGGCTTTAGTAATCAAGCCGATTCGAGGTCATTAGAGGATGGGCTTATACTTCAAAATGCGCGGATTACCAATGCGGTTAAATGTTTGCCGCCTCAAAATAAACCCACAGGTGCGGAAGTTAATCTTTGCAATCATTATTTGCAGGCAGAAATAAAAACGCTGCCTAAAAAATCAGTTTTATTAGCGTTGGGTGGACTTGCCCATAATGCAATTTTAAAGGCGTATCAGTTAAAATTAAGCAGTGCAAAATTTGGACACAATGCATTCTATCAATTACCTGATGGACGATATTTGGTTGATTCCTATCATACCAGTCGTTATAACATTCAAACTAAACGCTTAAACAGTGAAATGTTTGCCGCTGTTTTTTCTCAGATTCAAACCTTGTTAGCTTAAGTAATGGATTCTATGTAATCGTAAGGGGAGTTAGAACTTAGTCTATTTTAGCTAATTTAGGAAATAACCGTGATTTCTGCGGGTAGGGAAGGTAAATCATTGATATTAAGTGTACTTAATTTTGTTAAATTGACTTTATGGCTATGGCTACTGACACTGGCAGACACCCATTTAAAAAAAGATTTAATGGTTGATTCATTGGCACTATCCAGTCGTACCACGACATTGGCAATTTGTTTTAATACTTGGGGATTGACGGAATGACCTGCCGCACAACCGATCACCATTTGTAAGTTTAAGGCTTTAAATCGTTCTAAACCTTTTGACCAATTATGCGTTGGCTCGCCATCGGTCATTAAAAAGACCATAGGTCGCCAATCTCCACGTTGTGTTGCGGTGGTTTTGATGACTTCTTTTTCAATACAGTCGGCCGTTAATGAGAGGGCATCGCCTAGGGCGGTCATTCCTTCGACTTCGATGCTGGGCATTTGAAAACTGATTAAATTGGTTAAAGGAATCGTTTGTTTGGCGGTAGAATTAAAGGTAATAATGCTAATGTAAGCGGTTTCTAAGGTATAAGGGTCTTGTCGTAGGGTTAAAATAAGCGCGTTTAATCCTTGCTTAACCGCATCAAGAGGCTTTCCTGCCATAGATGCTGAGGTGTCAAGAACTAAATAAACGGGTAATCGTCGCATTAAAGTGATCCTATTTGATAATTAGTTCTGGAGAGCTATTTTTAGGTAGCTCTCTTAGTATAAATAATGAAAAGACTCAAACGTTTAAGCGGCATCAATGCCATAACGACTACAAACAGCGGATAAGCCCCCCGCAAAACCTTGACCGACGGCTGAAAAACGCCATTCCCCATTTTTCTTATAAATTTCACCAAAAATCATGGCGGTTTCAATGGAATAATCTTCGGTTAAGTCAAAACGTACAATTTCTTGGTTGGTCTCATCATTAACAATACGAATAAACGCATTTTCTATCTGTCCAAAATTTTGATTTTTTGCATCGGCATCGTGGATGGTAACGACAATTGCAATTTTTGCAATATCCATTTGCTGGTTAAGAAGGGATAAGTCCAGCTTTACCACTTCATCATCGCCTTCGCCATCGCCTGTTAAATTATCACCTTGATGTTCAACGGCATTATTTGCCCCCGTTAAATTATTATAAAAAATAAAATCAGAATCACTTCTTACTTTATCGGATGCGTCTAAAATAAATGCGGAGGCATCTAAATCATAGGTTGCGCCATCTGTTTGACGCTCATCCCAGCCTAAACCGACTTGGATTTTTTTTAAACCTGGGTTTTCTTTGGAAAGTGACAGCCTGCCACCTTTGTTTAATTGTACGGCCATGTGATTTCCTCTTGGGTAGTTGTCAATAGAAAGTAGGGGTTGAAAACGAGCGTAAGGTCAAAAAATTTTACGCTATATACTCTACACGGAGTGTTTATTCACGTTAGTTTAAAAATGCACGCCGGCTTAATAAACTCGAAATAATTGCTGTATTCGTTCAAACTCGTATAAATAGGGTTTTACAATTTCAGAATTGGCTGCAATAACAATTAAGTCATGCGAAAAAACAGAGGTATTATACCAATTAAAACTTCCCTCTATCATAATAGATTTATCAATAATACAATATTTAGAATGGATGGGAGAGTAAGGGATGGGGTGATCGTCTTGACCATAAACCAGACCTACAACAATCCCCGCTGATTTTAAACGATCAATCACAGGCAGCAGAGGACGATTTAACTCTTCTTCCATCGTTCGCTCGACCCCAATTTTTCCTTGCCTCGCTAAATGACCATTGAATAATATATGGACATGAACCCCTCTATTTTTAGCATGAATTAACGCACAAATGACACTGTCATTATGATTGCCTAATAATTCGCCAATCAAAAACAAACTTATTTTAATGGAGGTTTGAGCGCGATTAATTTCAGCTAAAATAGCATGATGAGGTAAATAATTTTCTCCATTTTGCAGCGTGTGATGCCCAAAGGTATAAAGCAAGTTAAAGTGGCTAAAAGGATCTATGCCGTAGTGCTGAATAACTCCGCCTCGTTGGCTTTGAAAAATATTGTCGAGCAATCGGCAAACGCCCTTAGAATGAAAGGTCATTCCTGATTCCCAGTTTGCCCACCAGCGATCAAAGGTGATATTAAACGAGCCTAAGATACAATCTTCATCATTAAAAATAATGAATTTTGTGTGCATATCGGGTTCAACTTCAATAAGTGAGTGATTCGGGCTACAGACAACCCCCATGAGTTCAACGCCTGCTTGTTTTAAACGTGCATAATTAGGACTGTTGGTTAAGGTCATTTTTCGCCAATCCACAATGCATTGCACCCAAACGCCTTGTGTGCTGGCATGAATTAAATGGGTTATGAAATCCGTATCATCAATACAATCAACACTTACTTTAATCGTACAAAGTCGATCGGGCGATTGTTGTTTTGAGGTAATAACCTTATCAATGAGGGAATGGATATAGCTTTTAGGATGGTAAGGATGATTAGGCTGTCCTTTGGTAAACTTAGGCATCAAATGCAATGATTCAAAATGATGATTTATCCAATTAACATCATCTTGTAGCGCATTGGCTTGTAACTCATAGGTTTGATAGCTATTGGGTGTCGAGTGAAGCGCGGTTATTTCACGGGTTTGTGGTTTACCTGAATCCCCATGTAATAGCGACCAATCCATAAACACATAATCTTTTTTCGAGGCAATGGAGTGGTTACCTTGATGAATAATAAACGAAAATTTAACACAATTAATGGAACCAAACGAATTGGAAAAGGGATGGAGGTAAAAATCTCTTGTTCTACGTTTATGATGGTTCCATTTAATATCATAGGCATCGGTATCTACGATATAAGTTTCACAAATATTATGATTTCGATAAACCTTTAAAATAACTTTTAAATTAATTTGATCGCCTTGAAAGAGTTCAAAGTCAATTTTCCCCCAGCGTAAAAAAAATTTATGATTAAAATCATTGGTTCTAGCGAATGAACCCCCTAACTCACCTTGTACTGGTTTGGCGTAGTGTTCAGCTATTTGCATAGTACATCCTTTTAACGAGGTTCAAATGTCATAAAGTAACCACAATGATCTGAGACTGGCCCATAATCTTGATCCGTAAAAATAACCTTAGCAGAAGTGATCTGTAATTCGCTACCTTTTTTCATAAAAATATAGTCAATTCGGTAATCATCGGCTAAAAGCTCACGCCAATGGTCATCATTAACCTTGAAAACTTTTTCAAAAACCCCCTGTTTATTAATCGCTAAAAATTGATCTTCATAATCCCCTGAATCAACGATTAATTGATAGCCGCTAGAGCCTGCGGCAACATTAAAATCACCACAAAGTAACGTGGCTTTAATCTCATCACGGTTATTTTTATCGGCCCATTGTTGTAATTGTTCGAATTGAGCTTTAAAACCATCTTCCAGCCAACTTAAATGGGCAGAAAAGACATTGATTTTACCGATGAAAGGGACATAAACTTCAGCGGCAACGACTTTACGGGAATGAATACTGTAAATATCATGACTTTCTGAGACATAGCTTGATTCTTTATTCGACAACGGGTAACGGCTTAAAATAGCCACGCCTTCCCTGTATTTATCAAAGCCTAAATGTGACCAGTCGTTATGAAGGTAAAAGGGTTTATTTAAACGGTCATTAATAATTTTTGCCGAATTAGACTCCCAGTCGCCCTCACCATCCCGCCAGTATTCAGCGACTTCCTGTAAACAGACAATATCAATTTCTAATTTATCAATCGTTTTTGCAATTTGTGTGAATTTATCATCCTGATTTTCTTCTTGATAGCAATGTAAGTTGAGGATAAGAATTTTTAATCGTTCATGCTGAAAACGATAATTATGTTCTGCATTATTCTCCCATAACGTTTGCGCACTATTTTCACACTTAATAATATATTCTGATTTAAACCAATCCTCGCCTTTTAATTCAGCCGTCCAAAGCTGAGTCTCATATTGATTTGGATTTCTAGCATTGCTTTGAAAATTCGTGTCCCAGTAATTATGATTCAAACAACACTTTGTTTTATGGGTCGTTTCCCAGCGATTGGTCGTCCAGTGAATGGTGACTGTTTTTGCATTAAATGCATTTGCCACCGCAATCGTGAGGGCAATAGATTGGGGCTTATCTTCAAGATGATTATCAAAACCTACATTTTGTATTTGCTGGTTATGGGTTAATTGGATACCCGAATCGGCTTCAGCGGCATAATTAAGCCCATGATTATTATCCCAATATTCTTTGCCTGAAACCCGATAACGTAAACTAAATTTAATGTTACCTGCTAGGGATTGTTTTGGCGTTAAATCAAAATTAATTGTCGCGTGCCAATGCTCCTTATCAAGCCCTTGCATACCATGAAAATTAACGGGTAAGGTATGCCAAATATCATCTTCTCCCGCCCAGATAACATCGACTTGTTTGCTGTAACTGACATTTTCAACCAAAATAAAAAATGTGAGCTGTTGTTGAACGAGGGATGTTTTTCGAGTGATTATATTTTCTACATAAAGTAATTTTATTTTATCCATCTTCATAATAATACGCCTGATTTTAATATTCGTAAAATGATAGAGAGCATTGCTTGATATTCAAAGAAATACTTTAGGAACAAGATTAATGAGAACTTTAACTTTAAGACTATAATAACCGATTCTGTTTTTTAAACTACACGGTAATTATTGATGCTTACGTTAAAAGTACGACTTTTTTCTTATTTACTATTAATGCTTCCAGTCGCAGCTCATGCCGAACTTTCTTGTCAAAGCAAGCTGGTAACATGGAGTGACAGCCGACCTGCGGTTAATTTAAAACATATTTTTTGTGGTGAAAGTAAGAACGGGCGCAATAAAGGCGTTCATTCCAATTATTTACTCTCAACCTCCCCCCTTGTCACGGGAATTTCTAATAAAAAACAACTCAAAGGCGGGATTTATAGTGCTAAAGTTAAATTTAGCGATGGAAAAAGTAAGTTTTCTACTTTTTTCCCCGATCATTGTACGTTAGCGACGATTACCCGATCGGTGATTTAT
Organism: Methylococcales bacterium; assembly: GCA_030949405.1. Taxonomy (NCBI): domain Bacteria; kingdom Pseudomonadati; phylum Pseudomonadota; class Gammaproteobacteria; order Methylococcales; species Methylococcales bacterium. The sequence goes on from JAUZSN010000002.1 coordinate 1,981,455, forward strand.
GCCTCTACTCATAAGACCGCTAACCATCGACAATGGGGAATTTTAGGGCAATCCGCCCCTAAACCTGACAGTAGAGGTTATTGTTTACAATTTAATGGCGATACGTTTACGATACGAATGGGATTAATGAAAAATGGAAGCCGGGTTAATACCGCCTTTCCTCAACCTTAAAAAATTAAAATGATGCCTCAGTATTCCGCTTTATTTATGGATTTTTTAATCACAGACATTAATAAAAATATTGATTTTTGTGATGATATTTTACTCGCTTTAAAACAAAGACCGCTTAAAACAAGCTGTTTTTGTGGCAATGTTTACGAATTACAACTCACTGCAGATAAGGTATTTTTAGAAAATATTCATGATGATGAGATTGCTTCAGAATCAATGACCCTCGAATTATTACAATTAATGATAGAGGACTGGCGAAAAAAGATACTAAAGGAGGATAAAAATATAAACGCATAAATAATTGAGATGCAATGCATTGCGTCTACCCACTTAAAACGGGACAAGTTGAGGTTAAGCCTTGTTCCATAGTGTCCCGTAGCCCGTATTGCATCTCATTTTAATGGAGTGGTTATCGTATTTTATTTTTTTATAACACGAGTCTCTCTACTATAAAGGCTAGTCAGTTTATTTAAATTTTGTTGAGGAATTATGATTAAAAGTCGTATTTTATCCGTAAAATTCTGATCTATAATTTTACCCTCTAATTTTTTTAATTGATATTCAAATAATTGCATTTGTGGATAGGCTAAACAAACGTTAATCGTTACATAGTCGATATAACTAATAAGTTCAGTCGTGGCAATTACTTTAGACGCGGTATTACCATAAGCACGGGTTAATCCACCTGCTCCTAATTTTATACCGCCAAAATAACGAATAACGACGATTAGCACGTTAATTAATTGCTTGCCTTCCAAATGCTTGAAAATAGGTTTCCCCGCAGTCCCCGAAGGTTCACCTGCATCATGAAAACGATAAACTAATCCTGTTGACGATTTTATTCGATAAGCAAATGCAATATGACTGGCCTGTGGGTAGGCTTGATGAAGCTGATTTAGGGATTCTAAACAATGACCTTCTGATTCACAGGACATAATAATCCCTATAAAACGTGATTTCTTAATAATTTCTTCAATTATGTGTGTAGATTTAACACAATACATAGTTACAACCTAATGACATTGAAAATGATGATGAGGGGCATGATGGTTTAAGGAAAAGATTGTAATTTTTTGTTACAATTAAGGCCATTATTTTAATTTAAACGATTAAATACTTCAATAACACGACTAAAAATGAGGCATGATTTATGGAATTAAAACTGACATTGAGCGGCTATGACTCATAAGAAAGTTGATATATCTCTGCCACCGTTCTCCCAAAAAGAAGCAAGATTTTCTGTCGCAAAGGTGTAAGCCCTTCAATTACTTGCTGCGTCTGTTTTTCAGTGGAAACCTCAAGACAATGAATGCCATACAATAACTGAAAGACCCAACGCAAAGTCGGAGTGGCTGTCGGTTGGTGAATTTGATTCGGTAACGTTTCACCCTGTTCAGCTAAACTGGCTCGCATTCGTCTTTCTGCAATCCCATACACCAACAATGACAATAACATCACCATTAATAACGCCATAATGCGCTTTGGCGTTTTGACAAATAACGAGGATGCAAAAAACAACGGGTCTTTGAGAAAACGAAAGCCGCGTTCTACTTGATGCTGCTCTTTGTAAGCCTGTACAACTTCTTGATCGCTCAGCTCTTTTGGATCGGTATTACCGCCAATGATGTAATGCGCCTCTTTCGCTTTCGAAAGTACCAAGGCGTTCGTCAATGAGCTGAACAATGTTCAAGTCTTTTATTACTCCTGCCACAATTCCTAAGTGATCTAAGCGTTCTATTGAATAGTTGGTTGCGATAATTTTTCTACATTTAAAATATGAAAATAAGGTGTGTAGTTTAAATCAATTTTTCAAGTGATAATAGCCGCTCAATGTGAGTTATTTTGACAGAAAATGAAAATAATAAGGATCTTTTTATTATTACAGAAGGGGCCGTAAGTCTTAATAAGAGAGAAATGGGTGAAATTAAATTAGGGGTTGCGGATATTTTTGGTGATTTATCACGACTTAATCGTGAGGTTATTGACGGCACGGTAACTGCGCTATCGGATACTAAGGTCATGCAAATCAACCAATAGATTCCAGCTTACAAGAAGGAAGTCGTTTCGCTATTTTTAGTCTTTACAATATTCATCATCAGCATTTTTAACGAAGGAGGGATTTTTATTTGTCTGAAAAAGGTGGGATCCATCCGATTAAATTATTGATTAATCTGCGTATAAATTTCTTCCATCATTTTATTGTTATATTCTTGAACAATAACTTGTGATTTAAAGAGTTCATAAAACTCAAAGATGCTAATGGCAGCAATAACAACAAGGCCACTGGTTGTGTAATCGGAAAATAAAAGAATGACTCCCGTCCAAAAAATAGAAATATTCATTAAACCTAAGCCCCATTTTCCTAAATAAAAATGATGAAGGCCTGCGATAAAAATATAATTTAAAGTTGCATAGGTATCAGGATCTTTAAGTTTTTTTTCAGATTCTTTAAAAAAGGCAAGGCGTTGGTCATCAGAGAGATTACGAACTTTTTTTCTAATAGATTCTTCATGCTCTTGAGCGGCTTCTTGGGTTGTCATTTTAACTACCTTGATAAAAATAATGACAAAAGGCGACCGTCGCCGCCTTTTGTTAGGGATTAGCGTTCTAGGGTAATAATAACGGCTTCACGTTTCCAAAAAAGTAAAAAGCGTTTTTGCTCAACGATTTGAAAAGCCAATGACCAACCCGCAGCAGCTTCTTTATTTAAGGCTAATTCCATTTTTTTGATAGGAATACCTGACGCGCCTAAAAATATAGTCCCTAGACCGCCTTCTACAATATGTAAAACTTTATATTCTTTTGATGCCATGATAGTGTCTCTTTTTATGAGGGTGAATAAGCAATTGCGCCATTTTTTAGGGCGGTTTTTACGCGAATTTCTAAGTCTTTAATCTCGCCGATTCTAAAGCGACTTTCTTCGCTTATTGGATTAAGTTGGACGTGTTCGGAGTAGAATTTTTCTAAATCGTCAATAAAAGGAATTTTTTCTCCTTGTTTATTTAGATAACATAAATAAGCATGTAAAGCAAGGTCACGCGTGATGAAGGCGCGATCAGTTTTTTCTTCGGTTGTGCCTTCTGCGACAAATTTATCGCCTGTTAGAGGCTCGTAGTTTCGGTCTAATAAGGGAAAATGCGTGAGGATACGCGCGTAGTCTTCTAAACTTAATCCATACAATTTAGCGATGCGAGCATCTATTTCTGCGCGTAATAAAGCGCGTTTATTTAAGTCTTTTTCGGCGGAGTCTTCTGTCCATGTATTATCTGGATAAACATGATTCCAGTAGCTTGCCATTTCTGCGGTGGTACAACTTAATTTAACCGCGCGTTGGCATAATTCTGTGCTTAGAAATTCGTCAATATCGGCTAAATTAGGCACGGGAACTTGGGTTAAAAAATTCATGGTCATTGACGTTGATACTCGTAAACGAATCAGAAAATCCCATACAAAAGACGACATTAGGCATTGTAGGAGAATTAAATTTTTTGATGAGTTATCCTTAACTGTAAAAGTCGGAACTTTATGCCCACAAGCTATATTTTTTGGTAATAATGAAGATAAAGTTGTTCGTTCGTTTGTCGCACCTGTAACATCACAAAAGCCTAGCTTGTCATGTAAATCAATTTGAGATTCTTTTAAACTTACATAAACTCTGGGTTTTAACGCTTTATTGTCAAAATCTAAATTTCCCCATTTAGCCGTTCTGCCTTCGCCCTCTAAATATTCTTTTTGGCAATGGTCAAAAATATGTACCATACGCCCTTCGTATAACGGTACATAAGTTTCATCAGGGACAATATAAAAATGAGCTTCGTTTAAATGTGGATTTTCTTCAGCCGATTTTTTATCGTCTGGATGAAGATAAACACTCAAATTTTCTTTATTTTTTAATTCAATTTCCAGTTTTTCATAACCGCGATTTTCATAAAAATCCGCTTTATTGGAAACTAACCCCGTAAAACCGCGTATCGCCATCCATTCAGGTTTTTTAAATAAATACGCATCATTGGTCATGTGCAATTCACAACGATATTTTATTTTCCAATCACTTTTACCTAAGGCCGAAAAATTCTGATGCAATTTAGACACTAAAGCACTATCACCCGCTGCTTTAAAATCTAATAACGCTAAGGTTTCAGGGCTAAAGGCTTGAACAGCTTCAAACGATAAATCCATTAAACGTAAACTCGGTGGCGTTTCATTTAAAATACGGTCATGGCGCAACATAAACGCCGCCTTAAAAGTATGCTCTGCTTTGGGTTTTTTATCCTCAGCTAATTTTTTAAACACAAAACTACTAAATTTAAAACTGGTATGAATACCAAACGCCCATTTACGAAAATTTTCAAAGGTATAAAGCTGTTCTAATTGATTATGCTGAAATAATAAGCGTCTTAATGCGGTACAACCTTCGGCTTGCCATAATCCTGCGGGCGTTACCAAACCAACACGCCCCCCGACACGCGCACATTGATAAGCTCGTTCAATAAAAAAACGAAATAAATCAGGATCGCCGCCTGTTTTTTTACCCTCAACTAAAGCAGATTGATGTTGATAATGCTGACTTTCTTTTAAAAAGAACACCGTTTTTTTAATCGTATTTTCATAATCTAACCATTCTTGCGGTAAATGTGGGTGTTTTAGCTCTAATTCATGCACTAACTTTTTAATACTAGTGCCTTGGGTATTGGCAACTTCTTCAGAGTATGGCGCGTAAAAGGCTTTAGTGTCAGGTTTAATTTTATTCCACGGTGGATTACCTAACACCACATCAAAACCATAATCCGTTTTAGGTTGTCCTCTTTTATCAAACGCGACTTCGGGAAATTCTAATTGCCAATGAAAAAACATCGTCGGACGTGCGCCATAACCATGTTCCGTATTTTTCCTTACCCGTTTAATGAAGGAATTATTCTTAAATTTTTCTAATTCTACTTGTCGCGATTCAGAATCTTTAATATTACAAATTTTTAACAACTGGTTATATAAACTATTTCCATGAACACCAAATGCCTTTTCGCCACGACTATCAGGTTTAACAAAAAACCACTGTACACACCATAAATCGGCTAATAATTTATGGGCAGATAACTCCCTAACAATTTGTTGATATTTTTTACGCTTATTATGAATATCATCCCTGTTAGCACTGCTTGCTGCCAATAAATTACGCACATTTTCCAGTACCCCACTGATAATATTTTCGTCAATAAAAAATAAATCCAACTGCTGCTCAACTGGTACTTTTTGAGGTTTATTTTCTAAGGTCTCTTTAGTGCGTGGTTTAACTTTCCATATCATTCCAGACTTTAAGGCTTTAAGTTCTAACGCAGGCTCTTGTAACTCATCAATATCTGCCCCTAACAAAGTATTACCGACCTTTAAATGATGCGATAAAAATGATAACGGTTTGGCATATTCCGCCGTATGCAGCCATAAAGCCACTTTTGCCAACTCAACCGACATCGGGTTGTAATCGACCCCATAAATACAATTATCAATAATTTTACGTTTCCAGTACGCCCGTTCTGCGGCATCCTTAGTATCTTTAATCCCCTTATCAGGATGAGTTAAATCTTGCGGATTACAATACATCGCCAAATAACGCGACATCACATCAACGACTTTAACTAAAAAATGCCCACTCCCCATAGCAGGATCCAAAACCTTTAAGTCTAAAATTTTATTAGGGTTAGCTTTACAGGCTTTTAATGACGGTAATAAAGTCGCATTGACTAACTGAGTCACCATTGAATCGGGGGTGAAATAAGAACCACTGGCTTTACGCTCGCCTTTCTCATTTTTTAACACTAATTCTGATAATTCGCCGCTATCCTCTAAAATCAAACGCTGTTCTAATAAGCCTTCGTAAACATCCCCTAAATCCCTAACTTCTAATTCTTTCCAAACAATTTCTTCTTTTTGCGCTTCATCGGCATACATTAACGCGGTTAAAACCTTTTTTAATGCGGCATCCGTCATCCGCCATTTAATTAAATCGGTATGGGTTTCTGGGTCAAACAATCCGCCGTTATAAGCAGGAACGCCATAACTTAAATCACCGCCATCTATATCTTTAAAAAAAGCTTGTAGAACCCGATAAACGGTAGAACGTTCTAATTGTGCAGGGGTTTTCGCTTCTAAGTTTTCTAATAATGTTGAAAGCGCGTATTCCTGAGCATAAGCGGATAATTCGCCATCCACTTCTTTTAATAATAATTGCCGACTTTCTGCTTTAAGAATAAATAACAACCGATAAAGTAAAATTAACGATTGCTCGCGTAAATAATCTAAATCCTTCTGCTGTGGTTCTTCTGCAATAAAGCCTTTATCACGGTTTTTACCATCTAACCAAAAACCATTAGCAATGTGTTCCACCGCATTATGGGCATTTTGTTTTAAAACTTCGCGTAAATTTTCATTAGCTTGTTGGGTTTCACTAAAAAGATTCTTTAAAAAACCCGATGAATGCGCTTTAGCCCCGTATAAATGCTCAAATAAAGCAAAGGTTTTTATATCCTCATCATTTGGCTTGCACTTATTTTTTCCAATAAATTGTTGTAAAAACAACACTAAATCAAATCTAAAATAATTTTCTTGATTGCTTTTATGTGATAAACGCCAACTTAAACCATTGGATAAAATACCCCAGTCTTTCGCATAATTATCTAAATAGCCTTGTAACTGGGCAATATGATTTTCATTTTCAGTTTTTTCAGTAGGTTTCTTTGCCTCTAAAATAAAGACTGCAGGCTGACAAAATTTTCGCCCGTTAAACGTTCTGCTACTTGCTAACGCTTTATTAACCGCATAAATATCTTTCTTCAAACTGAATAAAACCATATCAGGACGATTAGATTTATTTTTTTCTGTTAGGCTTTTATTGTTCGCAATTTTATGTTCAAAGCCTATTATTTCTAAGGTTTTCCTAATGATTCCCTGCTCTATCTCGCTTTCAGAGGCGTTTAAAAGCTTAAAACCTATAGGAACACCGAGTAATTTTACAGCTTTATCCGCTTTGGAAAGCGGCTGTAAAACCATCGCGGCGGCTTTATTCCAATAGTTAACCAATTCTGTTAAATGCTGGGCTGATTTTTTTAAATCATGTTCTGTTATATATAAGAAATCTTCATTCTGAGCAAAAACATCAAAGACAGATTGGGTAAATAAACCGTTATTTTCAACAAAATCCATGAATAGTTGCCTTATATTTTTATTGATGATTGATTTTTATCCATTTTTTATTTATTTAAAAAAAGGTTTGTGGAAAAAAAGGGGAGGGGACTCGTTAAGCGTATCATTTTCGTTGATATTTTTCACCTAACTTAACCGTTTTATTTTTTGATTGACATTTTTAAATTAGAGTTTAGAATCAGTTATTATTTTAAATATAAAGTATATTTATCTGAATATCCAGCTAATGGCTAAAGATGAGGGTGAATCTGCTTGGAAAAAACTTAAAAATGGGTAAGGTTATCTTGAATTTCCAGCGATGTTAGGTTATTCGAGCGAAAGTGCTTACTATCAATTGTGAGTCTTTAATGAGATTTTTATGAAAACTATTTTACTTTGTTTTTTTATTTTATCCTCTGATTTATATGCAGAAAATAATCATCACTATCAGCAGGAAGTAACATCAAAACAGTTTAATCAACTTTATCAATACTTCGGACAGTTTTAAAAAAGATAGCGGTCTTAATTCTATAAGACATTGATTTTAAAGGGTTTTATATTTACGAGGTGTGTTGGTGAATTCTTTTTTAAATCAATGGGTTACAAAAACTGTCCGAACTATTGAATATTTAAACCTTGGTTCTAAGAGTAATTTAAAAGAATTTTCAACATATCTTAATGAATGGTATAAAAATGCACCTCAAAAAAACAAAGAATCCATAGCAAATGTTGCGCGATTGTTTTCTATCAATATTAAAATATAGGCTAACAAGTCAAAGGTAAGCACTATGAGATATTCTTATTCGTTAGGCTTGGTTGCAACAAATATTGGAGTTTGTTCTTTATTCCAACCTACCGCACGTTCATCTAAGGTTGGACTACCAACTTAAGACGGGACACGATATGAATGTGAGCTTTATTTCATAATTGATTTAATGATATTTAACACTCTAGCTAAACGGTTAAAAAAACGTTTCTTAATATCACCTTCGCTGTGTTTGTAACGCTTTTTAAGTGCTTTTTTAACTTCCCATGTTCCTTTATAGCCTAATGGAAAGACGACTAAGTCACCCGCTTTAAACGTAGTTGAAGGGCCGCCCTCTGCAGGTGTCATTTCACATTCACCTTCTAAAATAAGAGCCGTTTCTGTGGTAACAAATTCCCATGGGAATACAGACACTTCTTTTTCCCATGTTGGCCAGTAAACAGCACCCATTTCTTTTAAAAGTGCTTCGCTTGGGCTGCTATCAACTGTAATTTCTTTCATGTTTATTCCTAAAAATTAGATTTATGCCCAGAACCAGAATGATTTGGGATAGGTCATAATATATCGTTTATCTTCTTTTGCCTACATTTTAAGTAACAAAAATTGGAATCAAAAAATCCGAGTTATTGAAAGCCAATAAGCTAAAAACCAAAAAGCAACCAATAAAATCAACCTTTGAAATAACTGGAGTTAGAATTAATGCCAATAAATTAAAGGTAACTAATTGATTTATAATAATTAAATTTCCTTGGAATGGCTTTTTGTAAAATTTTAAAAGGAGAAATTTAGAAGGGGCTTGATTATCTAGGACGGTTAAAAAAATATAAAATATCATTTATTTTTAATGCCTAAAACTATATTAATATCAGTTGGTTAAAGCTAAGATTACGGATATTTATTTCCCTCCCGTTATTTTTAATTTGAATATTTTTTTTAATCGGGTGTATTGCTGGAATATCAATATAAAGATGCCCATCAGTACACCTGAAAAGTAAAATATAAAATCCATACGTCTAATAGTTAAGTCTTTTCCCATGAAGAAGTGTCTTATTTGTTAGATTTTTTAAACGCATTAACTGACCAAAGCTGTCTTGACTTATGTCATACTACACCGACTACTGTTCCAAGTGGCTTACCTGTTTTTGATTAATTAAAAAATAGAGGTTAAATAGCCTCTTTCATTTTTGGGTTGGCAGTTTAAATCGGAGGTTAATAGTTAAAGCTATTGGCCTCTGCTTCCTGCATCATACAAGATGTGACAATTAGCTAATTTTTCAGGAATGTTTTTTTGTTCTACTGAGCTGTTTATAGGCTCATGGTTATTACAACTTACGATAATAAATGTAAAAAATACATAGAATAATATTTTTAATTTATGAGTCATTTCAGGTCCTTTTATTTTAAAAAGTTACCTGAATATAGTATAGTTATAAATAGTAAGTTCGAGTTTATTTACAAAGAGATTGCTAACGGATTTATTACTCTAAAATTAGAGAGGTAAGGGAAATGCAGTTGAATTTATTTAGATCAAGCAAAAATAAAGGACGTAATAATTGTGCTTGTTAAAGGGGGAGTAGAAAAGGCAATGATTGGAGAATTTAAAATAAGAGGACTTGCGTTATAATGGATACTTGGGGTGAACGATGGGGCTCGAACCCACGACAACCGGAATCACAATCCGGGGCTCTACCAACTGAGCTACGCTCACCATAGCGTATTGAAGTAATTTTGAATTTAAAGAAGATGGTACGCTTGGCAGGACTCGAACCTGCGACCCTCGGCTTAGAAGGCCGATGCTCTATCCAGCTGAGCTACAAACGCAAATTGGTCGGGGTAGAGAGATTCGAACTCCCGACATCCTGCTCCCAAAGCAGGCGCGCTACCAAACTGCGCTATACCCCGATATAATCCTACTAGCTGACTTGTGTCTGTGCTAAGTCATCTTTAATCTCTTAAAGAGCTGACTATGTTAACGATAAAAAACCCTTTCGTCAAACTTTTTTTAAATTTTAAGTTTTTAATGGAACCATTTGATAGCCCTGTGAATTCCAAGATAAGAGATTAACCGTATTTTTTGACCATTCACTTAAGACAAAACGTTGAGCCGTATTTTCATTTATTTTAAAATTATGCAGTGCAGGACGATGTGTATGTCCATGAATTAAACGGGTAACTTGATAGTGTTGCATTATCTCGATGACGGTGTTTTGATTCACATCCATTATTTCAGACGACTTATTTTTTTTATGAAAAAAACTCCGAACACGATACCAGCGTGCTACTAATAATCTTAAAACCAAGGGTTTCGATAACACATTTTGTTGCCAAGCCTTGCTATGTGATTTTTCTCTAAACGCTTGATAGGCTAAATCATCGCTACATAATAAATCACCATGTGTTAGTAAGGTATCAATACCAAATAAATTAATAACGCTGTATTCATCTAATAATATAAGCCCTGTTTGCTGGCAAAACTGTTGGCCTAGTAAAAAGTCACGATTACCTTGTTGTAAATAAATCATAACCCCTGACTCTGTGAGTTCTTTTAAGTGATATTTAATTTTATTAATCGGGGGCATAAAATCATCATCCCCAAGCCAAACATCAAATAAATCCCCTAAAATATAAATCTTAGTGGCTTTTTTGGCTTCATTCGTTAAAAAATTTAAAAAATTCTGGGTGATTTTAGGTTTCTCCAGAGCAAGATGGAGGTCTGAAATAAAAAAAATAGTTTGATGATCTGAGCGCGGGATAGAAGACATCTGTAGAGGGGACAATAATTTAGATAGAGACGCGAACTATCGCGTCTCAGGACGTTGTTGTTAGTTTATAATTTCTGCTTTTTTAATCACAATATTAATTTTAGGGACATCTTGATGATGACCTTTTGAGCTTGTTGATTGTTTCTCTATTTCATCAATGGTATCCATCCCTTCAACAACGTGAGCAAATACGGCATAACCCCAACCTTGAGGATTCGGGCCTGTATAATTTAAGAAGTCATTGTCTTTATAGTTAATAAAAAATTGTGAACTGGCTGAATGCGGATCGCCTGTTCTTGCCATTGCTAAGGTGCCACGAGTATTCTTTACACCGTTGTTCGCTTCATTATTAATCGGATCTTTTGATTTCTTTTCGTTAAAGTTGGTATCAAACCCGCCGCCTTGTGCCATAAAACCTGGAATCACTCGATGAAAAATTGTACCATCATAAAAGCCATCTTTAACGTAATTTAAAAAATTTGCCGCTGAAACGGGTGCGTTTTTATTATCAACTTCAATAATAATATCCCCTAATGATGTGACCATTTTTACTTGAGTTGTTTCTACCGACATGGTGGTTTCCTTTGCAATTAATAGGTTTGTGAATGAAAACAGCATCAAACCCAAAAACAAATAACGCATAAATTTCTCCAAAGTTGATGCAAATCAGTCATTTTAATGGTTTTTTACTTGAAAGAGAAATTCAAGCTTGGTAAATTGGCCTAATTCTATTGTCTTTTTTATCTTTATTTACCTAAAATGCTGAAAATATATAATACCCTTACTCGAAAAAAAGAAGTTTTTACGCCTAGAATTGCAGGCAAAGTGGGCATGTATGTCTGTGGAATGACGGTTTATGATTATTGTCATATTGGTCATGCACGGGTAATGGTGGTTTTTGATACGGTGGCGCGTTATTTTCGATACTCAGGTTATGAGTTAACCTATGTGCGTAATGTGACCGATATAGACGATAAAATTATTAAGCGAGCCAATGAGAAAGGAGAAGCCTTTACGCAATTAACCGCGCGTTTTATTGAGGCGATGCACGAAGATGAAAGGGCCTTAGCGGTATTACCGCCTGATAGTGAACCGAAAGCAACGGAGTCTATCGCCGCTATTATCGCGCTGATTGAACAGTTGATTGTTAATGAATTGGCTTATGTCGGAACCAATGGCGATGTATTTTATGCGGTTAATAAATTTAAATCGTACGGGGCTTTGTCGGGTAAAAAGTTAGAGGAATTACAGGCGGGTGAGCGTGTTAATGTGGATAATGCGAAAAATAACCCCTTGGATTTTGTCGTCTGGAAAATGGCTAAAGAGGGCGAGCCTGCTTGGGAATCTCCTTGGGGCGCAGGTCGTCCAGGTTGGCATATTGAATGTTCAGCAATGGCGACTTGTTGTTTAGGAAATCATTTTGATATTCATGGGGGCGGGATGGACTTACAGTTTCCCCATCATGAAAATGAAATAGCGCAATCGGAAGGCGCGACGGGTGAAAAATTTGTTAATTATTGGATGCACAACGGTTTTGTTCGCGTTGATGATGAAAAAATGTCGAAATCCTTGGGTAATTTTTTTACGGTGCGTGAAGTTTTAAAACAATATCGCCCCGAAGTTATTCGGTTTTTTATCCTTTCTAGTCATTATCGCAGTCCCTTGAATTATTCGGATACTCAGTTAAATGAGGCGCAAGCAGCGTTAACGCGACTTTATACGGCATTGCGAGGGGTCGAACGAGTTGATGGAACGGGGGATGCCGATTATATCGCGCGTTTTGAATCTGCGATGAATGATGATTTTAATACGGCGATTGCTCTTGCTGTTTTATTTGATATTGCCAAAGAATTAAATAAAGATAAGGAAGATCCACATCGCGTTAACGTGTTAGCGGCAACTTTATATTCATTAAGTTCTATTTTAGGTATTTTACAAGAAAATCCTGAGGATTTTTTAAAAGGAACGTGTTCAAATAATAATGAGCTATCTGCTGAAAAAATTGAAGCCTTCATTCAAGAGCGAATAACCGCTAAACAAAATAAAGAGTGGGGAATGGCGGATAAAATTCGAGATGATTTAAAGGAGAAAGGGGTGGTTCTTGAAGATTCTGCGGGTAATGTAACCCTATGGCGACGCGAATAAAAATTTATTGATAAAAATAAATAGGACACTCAAAAGAGTATCCTAACGCGTTATTATAAAAGACTTTTTAAATTGGCAAAGGCTTTTGTCGCTTCTTTTAAGTGTGATTTTGCACCGTCTAAATCACTCTTTTTAGCCGCAAGACGAGCTTTTTTCAAATGAGCATTAGCACGTTGACGTTTTACATCAATATTATCACTAACATGTATTTCTTTAACTAAATCAGCGGCTTCTCTGATTATAAGAATAATATCTTCTTTTGAAGAACCACTTTCAATGGCTTTTGATGCTTCAGTTACTTTGACTGAAACACTATCAATTGCTTGAGAAGGTCCTGCAAAGGCAACAGAAGAAATGCCTACAGATGAGGCAGCTATAAAAAGACTTAACGCAATATTTTTTAAAAATTTCATAGATTAAAACCTAATAGATGATGTTTATTATTATGTTAATAGAGAGCATCTACTAACTTCGCATTCTACCATAAAAAAAATAGGGGTAAAAATAAAAACAGCCCTCTTTAAAATAAAATTTAAATTTATATTTTTAATTAAGAAATTGTAAGCATTAGCTGATAATCGCCCTTTTTTATTTAATTTCTATATACTATCTATCAATTAACCCTATCAGTATGGCAATTATTAATTGTTCAATTTCAATCAATTTATTCTAAAATTTAATGAAGAATTTTTTTTTATAAAACCATTATCAGCTTCCTATTCGTTGAAAAAAAATTTTATACATTCCTTATGTCTTATTATTTTTATTATCGGCCTCTTTGAAGCACTTATTATGCTGTTATTAAATAATAGACTTGTTCTTCTAAATAAAATATATTAAAATCAATTGCTTATATATACTTGATAACATTCACAATCAGTTGATACAGCCTAATAAATAAACTTTAAATTAAATTATTAAAAATAATAAATAAGCTTTATAATAAATTTCTATAAAAAATAAAAATCAAAGTATAACATGAAAATAAAAGAAATTTTACCAAGAATTTATGATGATAGACAGTTAAGAGCTTTAACAGGATTAAAAACAGAACATTTTATTTTACTATTATCTCTATTTGAAAAGACCCTTATTGAAGATCAAAAAGAAAAACATGAAAATAAAGAAAGAAAATACGGTAGTGGTTTAGATAGCACATTAAAAACACCCGCAGACAAATTATTATTTATATTAAATTATATGAAGTGCTATTCTACTTTCGATCACTTAGGGTTTTCTTTTAATATGAATAAATCATGCGCCCATACTCATGTATACAAATTATTTCCAATTTTAATAAAGACGTTAGATATATTTAATGTTTTACCTGCAACAAGTTTTTCAACCCCTGAAGAAATGCAGCAGGCTTTTGGCGGAGTTCAAACATTGATAATAGATGCTACAGAGCGTGCTGTACAACGCCCTAGTGACTATGAAGAACAAAATGAATTTTACAGTGGTAAAAAAAACAGCATACAATTAAAAATACCACTATAGCTTCTTTAGGTCATTTAATTTTATATATTGGGGTTAGTTTTCCAGGTAAAAATCATGATTATGGAATGTTTAAAAAAGAATTTAATCCAGAATTAAATTGGTTTAGTAATTTTAATATATTTATTGATTTAGGTTATTTGGGGTTTAATAATGAATATAAAACTAATTCGGTAAATATTCCTCATAAAAAACCAAATAAATCTAAGCATAATCCAAACCCAACATTAACAGAAAATCAAAAAAAAGAAAACAAAGAGATGAGTCGTGAAAGAGTCATTGTTGAGCATGTAATCGGTGGAATGAAAAGATATAGATGCCTAGTTGACAAGTTTAGAAATAAAAAAAGAAGGTGTAAAAGATTTATTTTCTTTTTTAGCGGCTATCCTATGGAATTTTAACATGATATATTAACTTCTTCTTAAAGAACAAGTCTAATATTCATTTTTTTAGCGTGTTAACGCCGCTACAACTAACTGTTTTAGATGTTGTTTTATTAGCTCTTTCAAGTTCTTTACCGCTTTGGTTTTTTGCATTACGGCCTTTATCTATACAAATAATTGAAGAAAAGCAACACCTTGAAAAACAAACGGCTGCTAACATGAGTTTGCTTGAGGCACTAGATAGCTGTAATGATATGATTTTACTAATGGATATTAAGGGAAATATTTCTTATGCAAATCAATCTTTTTTTCAATTAACAGGCTGGACAAGTGCTTCTTTATTGAAAAAAAATGCAAATATTTTGAATAGTCCTAATACAGATAAAGCCAGTTTAAAAGAATTACAGCATAGGTTACAACAGCATAAACCCTGGTCGGGTCGATTACTCGCGCGTCGAAAAGGCATGGAGCAAATTAAAATTTTAGGACAAACAACCGCTCCTGATCCTTTGGAATGTTGGGTTGACGTTAGCATAACTCCCATAATTAGGGAGGGTGAAAATATAGGCTACGTTGAAGTTTTACGTGACATTAGCGCCCAAGTGTCACACGAGATCGTCGTAGAAATAGAAAAAAAGGATATTGCTGCTCGATTTGAAATTGCGAATATATTGCAACAAACATCCCCCTTAAAACAACGTTTTATTGAGGTCATGGCGGTTTTATTTTCTTTGAAAAATTGTGAGCTAGAAAGTAAAGGCGGCGTTTTTATTAAAGACGAGGCTGATGATTTTTTAGATATGTTTGTGATGAAAGGACAATTTAGTGATGAATTTATTCGTAGAGAAAAACGGATTCCTTTAGGGGCCTGTTTATGTGGTCGTACGGCCGTCTCTGGGAAGATGATTATTTCGGATGATTGTTTTTGTGATCCACGCCATGAGCATCAATTTGAAGGCATGAAAGCCCATGGGCATTATATTATGCCGATTGCATTTAATACTGAAATATTAGGGGTTTTATTTTTATATACATCGCCCTATCCTGCAAAAAATCAAGAAAGGATTGATATATTTATGCAGGTTAGTGAGATGATGGCTATTGCTTTATTACGTGAAAAGGCACAAGAATCACTTAGGCTTGCCCATGAAACCACGTTGCTGGCAGCAAAGAATAAAAGTGATTTTTTAGCGAATATGAGTCATGAAATTAGAACGCCAATGAATGGGGTTTTAGGAATGCTTAGTATATTGAAAGAGACCGAAATGGAGGCAGAGCAGCGTGATATGGTAAAAACAGCGGCAAATTCAGCGAATGCACTCCTAACGATTATTAACGATATTTTAAACTTCTCTAAGTTAGAAGCGGGGAAATTAGAGCTTGAAACCATTGAATTTCATTTGCCTGATTTAGTGGAAGATGTCTGTTCTTTACTTGCTATAGAAGCACGGCATAACACCCTAAAACTGACGTGTTCCCTTGATGTTGAAATACAATCTTATTGGCAAGGTGATGCGATTAGAATTCGACAAATAGTCACGAATATTTTAGGAAATGCGATTAAATTTACGCAACAAGGGGATGTTTTTGTTCGTGTAAAATCGGTGGTAGCTGAGAATGGAAAATGCGATATACGTTTTGAAATTCAAGATACGGGTGTTGGTATTACCCCAAAAATTCAAAAGAACTTATTTAAACCTTTTTCGCAAGCCGATAGTTCAACCGCTCGTCACTTTGGTGGAACTGGGTTAGGACTTTCTATTTGTAAAGATTTAGTTGAGCTTATGGGGGGGTTCAATTGGCGTGGACAGTCAATTAGGGGAAGGGGCCTTATTTTGGTTTACCCTGCCTTTGTTAGCCTCAAAACGTCAAACGGTTCATTCATCAGGCTATTTTAAGGGAAAACGAGTGCTTGTTATTGATAGTCATTCAGCAAGTCAGTCTATTCTGGATGATTATTTACAATTTTGGGGATGTGAGGTTGAGCAGGTGACATCGGCCTCGTTAGCATTGGATCGACTCGATAATGCATTAGAGCAACAAAAGAAATATGATGTCTTGTTATTAGATACCCAAATACCTAAGATGGGGGGGCTTGAGCTGGTTAAAAAAATACATCAAAAAGAGGCGTATGAAAAAACACCCTGTTTATTGTTATTTTCAGAAAAGGTCATTAATCCAGATTATAAAATAACAAACAGTTTACAAAGTATTGCGAAGCCTATTCGTAAAGATGTTTTATTTCACACTTTATCTAAACTATTAAATATGAAAGATGATTTACCCGTCATAATGTCACCGAATCGTATTGAGCGTCCTAACTATAGCGATTATAAAATATTGGTCGCAGAAGATAACATCATTAATCAAAAAGTGATTTCAGGGCTTTTACGTCAATTTAATATTACGGCTGATTTAGTTGATAATGGTCAGTTATTACTCGATAGAATAACCATTCAAAAATATGATTTGATTTTTATGGACTGTCAAATGCCTGTTATGGATGGGTATGAAGCGACACAAAAGTTACGTGAATATTACTCAGCAGAAACAGTTGATAGTCGGGTTCCTGTTATTGCGTTAACAGCCCATGCCAGTCTCTCTGATAAAGAAAAATGTCTTGGCGTGGGTATGGATGATTATTTATCAAAACCGATTGAGGGTCTTTTGCTTGCGGATATGTTAAAAAAATGGTTAAAAAAAACGGGATAAAGAAATCGTTCCTTACCCCGTTTTAGCATTAATTAGCTAATGAGTCTTCATCGTTTGCTCTGACATCAAATTCAATTTTCCAACTGGCTTTATTACGTTGAGAAACGGCATGAAGCTCCAGTGTTCCGACTTCGGTGACCGCAGCTCGTAAATGAACAGGAACGACTTCACCTGCTTTATGCGTATCTTCGGGTAAGGTAATTTCAATTTCGTCTAATTCGTCAAGCTCGTCATCACTCCAATAATCAAGTCGTGTTCCCACTAAATCGTCACGACGGTTATTTGAGCCAAAAAAACGAAAACGGACGGGTTCACCGATGACTAAGCCAAACTCATCATCGGGTAATAACGCATCGGTGCCTTCTTCCATTCCGAAAGGGGCAATACAAAGTGCTTGAATTTCGGGAGGCATTCCAGGGATTGCGGGCATTGAGCTTTCAATACCGACATAATAAGACGCAGCGGTGCCGCCTTTGATTCTAACGCCTTTACCTTTACGAACAAAGCCGTAATAAGCCGCCCCTCGTGCGACGGCAAGATCTAAATCAGCCCCCTCTAATAATCGAGCATCAGGAGCCTCTTCGGTGGCTAACCAGTCATTCAAAATTGACATTAAACGTTCTGAGAGAATATCCGCTTTTAAAACGCCCCCATTAAATAAAACAGCGGTTGGGTGTAAAAAGCTAGCATTCTCAGGTAATGAAATATCTTTTAAATCGGCTGTGGCGGATAATTGTTTGGTTAAAAAAGCCGCTAAATGGCGCGTAATCCCTGCATCTTGTGCGTAAGGTAAGCCAGTCGTTCTCAAGCCTGTACGTGTTCGAGTAACAGGACGTTCACTCACGGCAGTTTTAGGTAAAAAACCTTCGACTAAGACTTGATTAACTTCATCACGGGTTAATTCACTACGCAAGGTTCCACCGATCAGGGATGAACCACGGTTTGCAATAACGAGCGGGATGGTATCAATATCGCCATCATTAAAAATTTTCTCTTTGGCATCACGACAGCTATGGGTTAAGGCTTGTACTTGCCATGGTTGCAGTCGCGTTCCTTCTTTTTCAATTTTCGCTTTGATGGTATAGGCGAGGGCTAAATCCATATTATCACCGCCCAAAAGAATATGATCCCCGACCGCAACACGGGTTAATTCTAAATTACCTTCTTGTTCAGTGACTGCAATTAACGATAAATCAGTGGTTCCTCCCCCGACATCAATCACTAATAAAACATCGCCTATATTGACATGATTACGCCAGTCCCCGTCACTGTTTTCTATCCAGCTATATAAGGCGGCTTGGGGTTCTTCTAATAAAACCGCTTGACCTAACCCCACTTCTCGCGCCGCTTCTACGGTTAATTCCCGTGCTGAGGGGTCGAATGATGCGGGAACTGTAAGGGTTACATTTTGTTCAGCTAAGGGGAAATCGGGGTTCTGGCTATTCCAAGCCGCTTGCAAATGCTGTAAATAAGCGGTGGTGGCTTGAAAAGGCGAAACCCGTTCAATTTCTTCAGGTGATTCGGCGGGTAAAATGGGTTTTTTACAATCAACCCCCGCATGACACAACCAACTTTTTGCGCTGGAAACTAATCGAATAGGCGTTTTTCCGCCCATGTTTCGGGCAATTTCGCCAACAAGATAATCAGTGGAGGCTGTCCACGGTAAGGTTTTATCATCGGCGGTCATTTCAGCTTCATGCGCTAAATACATGAAGGAAGGCAATTGACTTTTATCTTCAACCACACCGGGTGCAATTAACTGTGGAATAGTCATCACATGTTGTTCAATATGATCGTCATCGGTGTTGGTTAAATCCACATACGATAATACGCAATGGGTTGTTCCTAAATCGATACCTACCGTAAAACGAGGGCCGCTCTCTGAGATGATTTCTTCTTCAACGAGGGACTCTTCTTCATTAATGGCCTCATTTTCTTCCTCTGCATCGATAACTTTTTCCGACGCTATGGTTTCATCATTCAATTCAATTTTCTCATCGGCTTCCATTTCATCAACACTTTCAACTTCATCAGCGTTTTCAATTTCATTTGTTGTTTCAGGTTCAGATGTCTCTGAATCATCCGATTTATTTTTAGCGTGTCCAAATAAGCCTTTCATTTTCATAATTCAACCTCTGCCGCAGCAATAATTTTTGCATTATGCCCTTGTGTTAATTTAGGTAAACGAATCTCGGTAACTTGCCAGCCTTTATGAATAAGTTCCCCCGTGAAAGGGGCATCACCGACAATGTTTCCTGTTAGCCGTACCTTAGATGCATCAAACCCTTTTTGAAGGGTGATTTTACTGCCTTCGTCTTCATTGCGTATGATGTCTAGGCTCAAATGTTCATTAATGACTTTGGTACAGCCTTCATGAACGACTCGTGCGGCAACGCCTACATCGGAATCACTATAAACGGTAATATCTTCTTTTATAAAATCAATAAAACGGGCTTCTTTTTGTAACAAGCCTAATAATTGTAAGGCTGCATCTGGAGTCGATTCTTTTAAAATAACAGGCTCAGGTATGGGGGCTTCAATAATTTTTTCAACTTCAACAATCTTTTCAACCTCAACAATTCTCTCAACTTCAACAATTTTTTCAACAGTTTGAATTTCAGGCGCAGGTTTTTCAATCACGACAGGGGCTACTTGTTTTTTAGAGCGGGTTAAAGAAATAACCCATGACAGTAAGACGATTAAGAGGGTTAACGCTAAAATTGCAATGGTTCCTGCCAAGCAAACATGCCACAAATCAAAGGTTGTTGGTTTTAATGATAAATCAATGGTGTAAAACATGAGTTATTGACCTGCCTTTTTAGCGGCTTCTCTAAACATAAGTTCTTTTAATAATCGTCGAGTCACTTGAATCCGCATTTTTTTTAAATATCGGTCAGCAATTGTCTTTGGAACGTTGGCATCAATGTAAGTTTTTCGCATTTTAGCCAATTCAGATTCACATTGTTTAATGATTGCTTCGGTCGCATGACGACTTTCTTGCGCATTATAAGCAGGTTTTTGCATTTCTTTAATAACGCATTCTTTATAGTGGCGTTGTGAAAGTTGAATTTTTTTAATCAATGCCTCTGTTAATACGGTGCCTTGCCATTCATTTTTAGTTTCAGCAGCCGCTAGTAGCCCTGAATACAGTAAAATAGTGACCATTAAAAATTGTTTCATCGGTTTTCCTCTATTAAGATAGATCGTTAAGCGCGTTATTTTACGCGAACAGCTAAAAAAATGAATTATCAAAATATAATGCGTCTTATACCTTGAATTTTCAAGCCATGTACACGTATTTGAATGAAATACTATTAAGCAAAGGACAATCAATGAATAAATATGGAGGGCTATTGATTCATCAAAGTTATGATGAGCAAGGTTTAATTGAAGTAATTGATACTAAAGGGATTCGGTCGTTACATTTTGGTAATGATGCCCAGCAAAGTAGTGTTCAATTATCGCATCCGTATCAATTATATTTACGGTACACTCAAACGTTAATGAGTTGGTTATTATTTAAACCGATAATTAATGATGTCTTGATGATTGGCTTAGGGGGCGGAACATTGGCTAATTATTTTTTATATCATTTTGACGATTGCAACGTAAAAGTAGTTGAATATCGACCTAATGTGCTAAAAATTGCGCGTAGCCATTTTGGACTACCGCTAAAAGAGTCACGTTTAAAAACCTTAATTGCCGATGGCAGTGATTATTTACGAAAACAATCGACGCATGACGAAGGACGTTATCCTCTTATGATTATTGATGCTTTTGACAGCCAAGGGATGTCGGATGCAGTAACGCACAGTGCTTTTTTCGATCACTGTAAATCAGCCCTTAACCAAGAGGGTTTATTAGTCATTAACTTATGGAAAACCGATAAAGCTCTTTATGAAAAAATAAGTTGGGATTTACAGCAGGTTTTTCATGAACGGGTCTTATTTTTACCAGTAGAAGGACGTGATAATGTGATTGCCTTTGCTTTTAATGACGGTTTTCAACCCTTAAACTTTAAATCGTTAATTAAACAGACTTACCAACTACAGCAGTCTCATTTTCTTGATTTTCCTTTGTATTTGAAAAAACTAAAAACAAATAACCCGACAACATTTAAAAAAATCGTCTTGTCTTAGTTAATTATTTTATGACAGGCAACAAAAAGCCCGCTTAAAGCGGGCTTGCGTTCAGTATTATTGTTATTATTGTGTCATACGCGACTGCTACGATCACAGCTTAATGTCAGCGGTTATTTATTATAATTATGATTACCTTTAAAATTATTATTATTATTACTAAAGGTCGCTCTATC
Source organism: Methylococcales bacterium (assembly GCA_030949405.1). NCBI lineage: Bacteria > Pseudomonadati > Pseudomonadota > Gammaproteobacteria > Methylococcales > Methylococcales bacterium. The sequence goes on from JAUZSN010000002.1 coordinate 2,003,379, forward strand.
CTCATGAGTAGGTTTGACGCTACCGCTTAATCCGTTAAGCTGGTGTTCAGTTTAAGTGATAACGGCATAAATACCTAATTAAAAAATAAAATTATCATTAAAATAATTCAGGTTATTAAAAATAAAGATTAAAAACAATGCGTTGTAATGTTATTTAACTATCGTTTAGATAATTAATGGGCAGCTAAGACGGTTTTTTGTATTAAGAGTGCTTTAAAACACGCAGTATTGGCCTCTTTATTTTAGAGAGATATCTCACAAATTATTAAAAAATAATGGCTATGGGTTATTCATTTCTTTTTCTTTGTTGTTCTTCTTTTTGAAAAAAATGTAAACGTGCATTTAAAATAGCGTTTAAATAAAGATCCATGGGTTTTGATTTTCGGGCTAATTTAAGTTGTAAAATGGCTGTTTGTGTATCGCCTATAGCATAATAATATTCGGCAACATAACGATGTGATTCGGCCATTTGTTTTAAACCTGCATAACTTTGAGCGAGCAATTCAAAATATAAAGCGCGTTTACGAAAGGCCTCGTCTAATGTTTCTAAGTGTTGTTTTGCGATATAGGGCTGTCCTGATTTTAATAATCCTTTTATATAATCAATTTTAAGGGCTTTATTGGTTGGAAAGCGAGTGAGTGCTTGCTTATAAAGTCGGATGGCCTGTTTATAATTCTTTGTTTCTAGAGCTGTTTTTGCTAGGGCATTGATATAGTGTGGTTGGTTAGGGTAACGTTTACTTAAGGCAATTAATATTTCTTCAGCGTTAGAAAATTGCTGTTTTTTTAAGTGGGCTAAGGCAATCCCATAACGGGCAACAGCGCGCTGCTGTGATGTGCCAAGGGTCGATTTGAGTTTGAAATAATCTAATACAGTGTCACTATTGTCCGCACTTAACACTCTTAGTTTTGCTCGAATTAAAAGATAGCTTATCGAGTTAGGGTATTGTTGATAAGGGTATTTTTCTGCCCTACCGCGTGTATCTGAAACGCGGGAAACCGTAACAGGGTGGGTGCGTAAAAATTCTGGAATTCCTTTTCCATAAAAACGGCTAGATTGTTGTAAATGTTCAAAAAAAGAAGGCATACTGCGTGGGTCATAGTTTGAATCGGCTAAATTTTGCATACCGACGCGATCCGCTTCTTGCTCATTATCACGTGTAAAATCAATTTGAAATTGCATGTTACTCGCTTGTATCGCCACTAAGGCGGCCTGACCTAATGCTGGATTTTGAGTGCCGATTAAAATAGCGGCTAAGGTCGCGGCGGCGGTTGGAATAGAAAGTTGACTCGCGGCTTCAAAAGCACGATATAAGTGGCGTTGTGTTACATGAGCGACTTCATGGGCGACGACAGAGGCTAATTCACTTTCAGCCTCGGTTAATAAAAATAACCCCGAATTAATGCCAATATAACCCCCAGGCCCTGCAAAGGCATTAATACTTTTATCTAACACGATAAAAAAATGAAAGGGATTACTGGGGGCATCCGTATTTGAAACTAAATGTCTTCCCATGGATTGAATATAGTGTTCAATTTCAATATCCTCATTAATCGTGAGTTGATAATGTAAACTCCGAAAAAAAGCCTCGCCCAGTTTTTGTTCTTGAATAGGCGAAATTAACGTTCCACTTGAATCCCCCATGTCGGGTAAATTGATTTTAGAGGGGGTTATGGCGTACAAGGCCGTTGAAAAAAAGGCGAAAGAGACCGTTAAAATAGCAAATTTTAATTTCATTATGGTTTTAATCCTAAGAATAATCGCTTGCCTATAAGGGGGGATTTAATGTTTTTTGCATGTAATCTTCAAAGTCTTGTGTATTCAAAGGTCTACTAAATAAATACCCTTGGTAATTAAAACATCCATGCGCTTTCAAAAATTCAAATTGGGGTTGTGTTTCAACCCCTTCGGCAATAACACTTAATTTTAAGTGTTTAGCCATAGCAATAATGGTATCAATAATGATTTGGTCATCACTGTCATTTTCTAAATCATCAATAAATGCTTTGTCAATTTTAAGTTCATCAATCGGAAGACGTTTTAAATAAGAAAGTGAAGAGTAACCTGTCCCAAAATCATCAATTGAAAAAATAAAGCCTAAATTCTTTAAATGCTTCATTTTTTCGACCGTTTCTGTGATGTCGTCTAAAAAGGTTCCTTCGGTTAATTCTAAAATAATTAATTTTGGATTGATTCCAATTTTATTGATTTGTTGAATTAATTTGTTCGCAAAATATTCTTCTTTAAATTGATTAGGACTGACATTAATTGAAAATTTTTGTCCTTTTTTTAAGAACTTAGATTCTTCCCACTGTTTAATTTGTTGAAATCCTTGTTGAATAATCCAATCACCGATTTCAATAATTAACCCGACTTCTTCCGCAATAGGAATAAATTGATCGGGTGGAATATAACCTTTTGTTGGGTGTTTCCAACGTAATAAAACTTCGGAACCGATTAACTCTTTTTGTTGATTGACTTGGGGTTGATAATATAATTGGAGTTGCTTTTCTAACAAGGCGATGCGTAAATCTTTTTCTATTTCTAGGCGTTTATTAGCCATTGCTTGCATTTGTGGATGATAAAATAGAAAGTTATTTCGTCCCTTATCTTTGGCCTGATATAAAGCCGTATCCGCTTGTTTAAATACAATTTCAGCGTTTTCATTTTTAATTGGAAATAAGGCAATACCAATGCTACTACTATTATAGTACTGATGCTCTTTTAGTTGATAAGGTCTACGCAATTCCTGTAGTAGTTTTTCGGTTACTTTTCTTACTTTGGTTACTGCACTTTCTAAATTTAAACTTAAATGGGTGAGTAAAACAATAAATTCATCACCGCCAAGTCGGGCCGCTATATCTTCTTTGCGTAATTCATTTTTAAGTCGTTTAGCAATTTGAACTAAAAGTTCATCACCGACTTCATGGCCTAGTGAGTCATTAAGGTTTTTAAAATGATCTAAATCAATAAATAATAACGCGCCAAAAAAATGGTGTCGTTTAGCGGCTGAAATTTCATCAGCAAGGCGATTATTAATCATTCGGCGATTAGGCAACGAGGTTAATGAGTCGTAATAAGCTAACCGTTGGATTTCTGCTTCATCTTGTTTACGCTGATTAATACTGACACCCACGCCTCGAAGACCGGATACGTTACCTTCGTTATTAATAACGACTTGCCCTTTAACCTCTTCCCATAAAATGGTTCCCTTGGCGGTAATATTTCGGTGGGTTAGTTCAAATTTACCTTTTTCATGAATGACGTTCTTTAAAATGCTCATCGCAGAAACAATTTCTTCTTCTTCAGGCATAAATTCAAAGGGTTTATGTCCTAACAATTCTGAACGCTTGTAACCTTTAATGGCCTCTACTTTTTCAGTTAAATAGGTGTAATAACCCTCAAGATCAACTTCCCAGATATAAGCTTCTGAGGCTTCAATAACATCACGAAATCGTAATTCACTCAGTTTTAATGCCTCCATCGTGATGTATTGTTTGGTCACATCTTGAAAAACTAAAATAGCCCCTACAATTTGCTTGCCTTCATCTAAAATAGGCGCGGCACTATCAGAGATTTGATATTCAACCCCTTGTTTGGAAATGAGGGTTGTATGATTTGCAAGCCCAACAATTTTTTTTTCGCGTAAAACTTGGTGAATGGGGTTTATAACCTCTTTTCGAGTACTGGTATTGATAATATGAAAAATGTTATCAAAGGGAAGTCTGAGGACATCTTTTTCTTTCCAGCCTGTTAAGGATTCGGCAACGGGGTTCATTCGAGTGATTAAGCCTATTTTATTAACGACGATGACACCGTCCCCAATTGAATCAAGCGTAACGGATAAGTTTTTTTCTTTCTCAAGTAAGGCCGCTTCCGCTTTGTTCCGTAATTGATTTAACAGTATATTTTCTAGGGCAAACGAAATATCTTGTGCCATCTCATCAAGTAAGCTAATAAGATCGGTTGAAAAATAATTTTTTACATCGGCATAAATATTAAAGGCTCCTACGACCAAACCAAATTTAACAATAGGAAAGGCGGCACTTGATTGTATGGGTTTCTTTTTTGCGACTCTATACCACGGCTTATTACGAATGGCATGTAAAAAGTCATTATTAATAACATGTGTATTTTCTCTAATCGCAATAGCCGTTGCTCCTTGACCTTCAGGAATTTCTGGGTTGACAGAAATAAAAATATTTTCTAAATAATTTTCGGCTGAACCCGATTTAGCGGCCACTTCAATTTTGGAGGTTTGATGGTTAAGTAACCCTATCCATGCTAATGAGAATTGTTTTTTTTCTACGGTGATTTGACAAATATCATCAAATAATTTTTGCTGCGATTTAGCTCGAATAATTAATTGATTGCTTGCACTTAATAATGAATATAAATCCATTTGTCGCTTCAAGTTCTGCTGGGTTGTTTCTAAATGTAAGGTTAATTCATTAAAGGCACGCCCTAAAACCGCTAATTCCCCTGTTCCTGTTAATTCAGATTGGGCTAATTTATTTTCAGAAAAAAGTTCGATGACCCTGACTAGGTGGTTAATGGGTTGATTAATAAAATAGCTTAAAAGAACCATTAGAATTAGCATCGAAAGCAAAGCCATTGGTAATAAAAGGACTCCTTGGGCGAAAACATTAGCCTGAATAGTCGCTAAAGCAGGGGTTAAATTATAATGGAGGTATAGTAATCCATAAGAAAATGAATCTGATTTTTTTACTTCGGAGGGGAATAGGACTGGAAAAACAGCATGAATAGACGGGTCAATTTCTGAAAGCTCGATCTTAAATTTTATGGGCGTTTGTTTATCCTGCTTGATATAGTTATTAGGAATAACCTCCGTGGCTTTTTTGGACTTCCAATGAGAATGATTGGCATACTCTATTTGCCCCTGAGGGTTGATTAATACCAATGTTTTAATGCCTGTTTCTATCGCTAAGACATTAATCTCTTGTTCAATAAAATACAAATGTTGCCGAACGATTGCTTTTTCCGCAAGCTTTTGTAAACGAATCATTAAATAACGTACGTCTTCTATTTTATGTTGTTTTAGATTGTTTGTTTGCAATGTTAATTGACAAAATAATAGCCCAGAAATTAATACTATTGTTAATAGTAAAACAACAACAGGAATCCATAAACGTAAAGAAACAGTTTTCATTAAACACCTTTCTTTAGGTAACAGTGATTATTAAATTATAACGCGTGTAGATTAAGGCTACCAACGTAATATGGGACAAAAAAACAGGCGCTATATCTTTGAGGTTTTGAAAACCTCAAAGATCTGAATGCAACGATTCTACCTTACGTTGGTAGCCTAAATTAACTCAATATCTGAATATAAAATTTCAGAAGAGATGGGTTGCTTTATATCTCTGTATTTAATTTACAGTGTATACCATAGAGATAAAAAACATCCCATTTCTGCGATTTTTTAATCCATTTTGATGGTATCACCCGTTTCTAATGCTTCAACGCAATCCCGAAAATTAGAGAATAAATTTATCTCTGGAATCAAGCAGGGAATTAAACCAATATTTTTTAACATATCTTTGGGTTGTTCTTGTATATCAATCATCATGACGACAACGCCTTTCTCTTTTAAAGAAAGAACAGCATCTTCAATGACATAAATTCCAGACTGATCAATGTAAGGTACTTTAGACATGCGCATAACGACGACTTTTACCTCAGGAAGTTTATGGTGCATATCTTGAAAAGCGACGGCAAAACCAAAAAATATAGGCCTGTCAAAATGTTTAATATAAACCTGTGTCTGAATTTTTTTTGAAATATTTTCCTCATCATCGCATGATTCTTCATGTGCAAATTGGGCGACTGACCCCATTGCTGATTTAGGCTACCAACTTAAGGCGGGACACCTTGAGGTTAAGCCGTTCGTGCTGAGCTTGTCGAAGTATGAACCGCTTAACCGTCTTAAGTTGGTACCCCACTTTTTGAATGGCTTATAGAAAGCGTTGACGTTTATTAAAATACGGTAGGGGCATTAGGCTTTAGGTAGAGTAACCCCTTGTTGTCCTTGGTATTTCCCCCCTCTGTCTTTATAAGACGTTTCACACACTTCATCGCCCCCAAAAAATAACATTTGTGCAACGCCTTCATTGGCGTAAATTTTGGCGGGTAAGGGGGTGGTATTAGAAAATTCTAGTGTGACATGACCTTCCCATTCAGGTTCTAAAGGAGTTACATTCACAATAATACCACAACGGGCATAGGTACTTTTCCCTAAACAAATCGTGAGTACATCGCGTGGAATACGAAAAAATTCAATCGTTCTTGCTAAGGCAAAAGAGTTAGGTGGAATAATGCAGACATCTGATTTGACATCAACGAAACTATCTTCATTAAAATCTTTGGGATCAACAATGGCCGAGTTAATATTCGTAAAAATTTTAAATTCATCCGCGCAGCGAACATCATAACCATAACTTGATGTTCCATAAGAAATGACTCGCCCTTGCGATGAATTTTTTATTTGACCGGGAATGAAAGGCTCGATCATTTTATGTTGTTGAGCCATACGGCGGATCCAAATGTCAGATTTAATACTCATAATTTATTAAAGTTTAGCAAAATGGTACTATTGTATTACCCTCATCTCCCTAAAAACAATCATGACCATCAAACAAATTTCAGCAGAAACGTTACAGCACGATTTAAATACGAATCATCCTCCTTTATTATTAGACGTTAGAGAGCCACATGAATTTGAATTCGTCCATATTAAAGAGAGTAATTTAGTGCCGCTTAATCAAATTCCAAACTATATTACTAACTTGGATTTTGAACAAGCTATTGTCCTGATTTGTCATCACGGAATGCGAAGTCAACAGGCGGCAGAGTATATGAATAAAGCAGGTTTTATAAATTTATTCAATCTTGTTGGTGGAATTGATGCGTGGGCAATTAAGTGTAACCCCACTATGCGACGGTATTAAATTATCTTAACTTGTTTGAATACAGATACTATATTAATTAACTTAATTGGAAATAAACATGTGTGGAATTGTAGGTATTATTGGTCTTAACGATATTTCAACCGAACTGATAACAATGCTTCAAGGACTTGAATACAGAGGGTATGATTCATCAGGGATTGCGGTCAATTATAATGGAGATTTTCAAGTTTACAAAAAAAGCAGGGGCGTTATCAGTTTTAAAAAAAGAAATCGAAGGCATTACCTTAAAAGGAACCTCTGGCATTGCGCATACCCGTTGGGCAACTCATGGGGCCCCCACCGATAATAATGCCCATCCTTTTTTATCCTTCAATTCATCGGTGACGGTTGTCCACAACGGCATTATTGAAAACTATAAAGCCCTTCGACAAAGTTTATCTGAAAAAGGGTATGCGATGGAGTCTGAAACTGACTCAGAAGTCATAGCCCACTTAATAGAATTATTTACGGTGAATAATCCTCACTGGACGTTTAATGAATTGGTCGCTTATTTAGCTGAAACATTAAAAGGGGCCTACGCTTTATTGATTCAGTTTGTAAATAAACCCAATGAAATTTATGGGTTACGGTTTGAATGCCCATTAGCCTACGTTCAAACGCCAACCACGGTTGCCATATCATCTGATATAGCCAGTTTAATCGGCTATGATCGGAATATAAATATATTACGTGATGGGCAGGCGGTTCATTTAACCCTAGATACAGAGGATCTTATTAACTTTGACAGTTCCGAAGTAGATTGTTTGCATGTTAATGTTGATTGGGATGTTAAAGCGGCTGAAAAACTAGGTTACGATTATTTTTTAAGAAAAGAGATTGCGGAACAGCCGACTTCTGTGCGCGGGTTAAAAAATACGTTAATGGAAAAAGTTAATGAAATTGATGAGTTTATAACCTCCGTTAATCCAGACGCTATTATTTTTATTGCGTGTGGCTCGGCTTCGTATAGTTGTGTTTTTGCCACCGTTTTTGCACGAAATATAGAATTAAAACAACGTGTATCATGGGAAATTGGTTCTGAATTTAGATATAACCCTCCGATTATTAATGAAAAAACCTTAGTGATTGGAATGAGTCAATCAGGTGAAACGGCGGATACGGTGAGTGCATTACGTTATGCCAAATTGAAAGGCGCAAAAATAATTTCGGTTATTAACGTGGTTGGGAGTACGATTAGTATGATTGGTGATTTAACGCTGAATCTTAGTGCAGGCCCTGAAGTGGCGGTTCCTAGTACGAAAGCCGTGATTAATCAATTTATTGCGGCGGTGTTTCTTATTGAGGTTTTACGTCAACAAAAGCGAGAGGCATTAAAGCAATGGCTTGTATCTATTGAAGAACTGGAAGTAGGCATAGAAAAAATAATAGAAATGGAAGAAGACATTAAAAATTATGCCAAACTCTTGGCAGGGCATCAAAATATGTTTGTTGTGGGCCGAGGACTAGATTATCCAACTTCATTAGAAGGGGCATTAAAGTTAAAGGAAACCGCTTATATCCATGCAGAAGCGATGTATGCAGGCGAGTTTAAGCATGGGAGTATTTCTTTAATTGAATATGGAATGCCTGTGTTAATTTTACTGGGTGATGAATCCGTTGCGGTAAAAACAGTGATTAATGCAGAAGAAGTCGCTACACGTGGGGGGCAACTTCTGGTTATTGATTCACTAGATGGTGAATGTTTTGATTTTTCGTGTGACGTTAGTTATATAAAAATTCCTCCGCTTAAAAAGCCATTTAACTTAATTGCTCAAATAGTTGTCTTACAATTACTTGCTTATCATGCAGGTTTACACCGTAATATTAACGTTGATAAACCTAGAAATTTAGCCAAATCAGTTACGGTAGAATAGTAACTATTTTTGTCATTGTGGATGTAAGGTATTCCGAAAATGAGGTAGAGGTTTTAGTGATGGGGGCATGACGTTTCGCTAAGGCAACCTATTGGGTGTCATCTTTAATAAAGGTCATAAAATTTTGTCAATAACATCACCAAGCCTATTTGGTTTACTAAAAACCAACAGAGACTTTAGTCAGAAAGAATCATGGGGTAAAAATCAATTTAATTCCTCTTTTCCTGCCTCGCTATGCTGTTATCTGGCATCAAAAAATATTGAGGCCAATTATTTAGCCATTAAAAATAGTCGCTATACACATTCATTAATAGGAGTGCAAGACGTATTTGGAATTCCAGCAGAGAGTAACGATTTATATTTTGCGTTTGAATCTCAGTATACGCCATTCCAAAAATATGTTATCGGGACACTACCAAGAACGGACATAGTTATTCAAAAAGAAAGCACAGGAGAATGTTTAGCTGGACTTGAAGTGAAATTAACGGCCTTACCCGATAACACAACGTGTAATTTAGACGATCATTTTTACGGTAGTGAAATAGTTGTACGCCCTGATTCTATTGTTTATTTAGCGTGTAGTCTTGCATTAAATTTCAGTGAAAAACTGGCTGATTATCTCGGTGAAATGACTATAGATGACTGGTCAGATGCCTCTCAAGTATTACCTCATATTAAAAATATTGTTACAGCTATTGAAAAAATTTCACTGGCTACTGAAAAATATCAAACTCCCTTTCTTATTCAACCTGTTTGGAAGACAACAGGAAAATCGCCACAATTAGCAGAGCAGTGTTTAGATGTATTCGTTTGGAGTGATGCAGGATTTAGCTATTTTATTTCCAAGATTGCAAGTAAAGACCCTAATGCCAATAAAATTACTCGCCAAACACGGACGGCTATATGGCTGTATAAAATGTTAAAAGACTTTAATGAGCATGGGAAATTTAATCATAAAGAAATCATCGATAGCCTTTCGTATAACACAAAAAATGATAAAGCATTTTCATCAACAGGAAATATTACCCATAAATACATGTCAACTGAGCGGCTTAAAAAGCCAATTATAGCTAAATCAGAAATTAAAAATATCATTTTAGGTGGTGGGCAAAATATGCTTAGCCCCGAACGTCGATTTGATGCGATCGTTTTTAATTCACCTGGGCTATTTGAATCATGAAATGTGTTGATTTATTTTCGGGGTGTGGAGGAATGTCCTTGGGTTTTCAAATGGCTGGTGTGGACATATTGGCCGCTATTGATAATTGGGAAAAATCCATTAATGTCTATAATAAAAATTTTTCACATAAATGTTATCTGCATGATCTGAAAGATGAGGAAGGGGCATTAAAAATTATAGATAAGTTTAATCCTGAGATGATAATAGGAGGGCCTCCTTGTCAAGATTTTTCATCTGCGGGAAAAAGAGATGAAACGTTAGGTCGAGCTGATTTGACCTATCATTTTGCAAATATTATTTGTTCTTATCAACCGAAATGGTTTGTGATGGAAAATGTAGAACGCATTAAAAAAAGCCATATTCTTGCAGAGGTTATCCAACAGTATGAAAAAGCTGGTTACGGGTTAACCTCGGTTATATTAGATGCTTCCTATTGTAATACGCCTCAATCAAGAAAAAGATTTTTTCTAATAGGTGCATTGGGACAGGAAAATAACGTATTGACACCTATTTTTCAGAAAAAATTAACTAATAAAAGAATGACGATTAGGGATTATCTGGGGGGTAGTTTAGGACTCAAATATTATTATCGACACCCAAGAAACTATAATCGTCGAGGAATTTTTTCTATTGATGAGCCTAGCCCTACGGTTAGAGGTGTTAATAGACCTGTACCATCAGGCTACAATAAGCATTCAGGAGATCCTGTAAATGCTATACTTTCAGATGTTCGCCCATTGACAACAATAGAACGAAGTTATTTGCAAACATTTCCTGAAACTTTTGAATTTTTAGGAACAAAAACAAATCTCGAGCAAATGATTGGTAATGCTGTTCCAGTTAATCTTGCTAAATTTGTTGCTAGTGGTATTTTAGAGTTTATAGCTAATTCAGAAGTCGAAATACAGGGACAACAGGATTTGTTTACAGGTCTTGATGATTTCATAATGCCTGGTAAAGTACTTCAGCGGGTAGAATAATAAGTAAATTTGGCAAGGCCATTTTTGAGAGTATCTAATCTTAATATAAATTGAGGCTAAAGCGGGGCTACGTTATTTCGTTATGCACAATAAGCTAACCCAGGTAGGTTTACATCGAGTGCCAGATGTTTTTTAGGCACCCTACGATATTTTTTGAAAATGTAGAAACATCACTAAATCTTTCACAGTATTGACCTTATTCCAATATGGGTTTTTTTCTGGGTTATTTATATTAATGTTTAGTTTTTTTGCAATTTCACTATAAATATCATCCAAATCATCGGAATCTATTTTGTAAATCGTATTAAAACAATCGTCTGCTCTGATAGGAAATGGAACTCCCTCATACTTTCCAACCCAGTCTTGAGTTGAATTAAAGACTTCTCGTATAATTTTTGTATCAATTTTACGATAATCAAAGGAACGTGCGTAGCTACAAATATCAGGCTTTCCTCGACATTTGGCTATTTTTTTCATTCGATAATAATTCCATATAATATCAAATACCACCAAAAAAATTATTAATCCAATTATTATCAGTGTTTTCATGACTTATAAAATCTAAATGATTGGTACATATAGGTTGTACCTTAAAAGTGGATTTTAGCACGTAGGCTAAAGCAAGGAACGAACGCCAACAATATTGGCAATTATTTAAAAAGCCAAAGATAGCGACTACCAACTTAAGGCGGGACAAATTGAGGTTAAGCCTCACTCCATAGTGTCCCGTCTTAAGTAGGTAGCCTTGCATAGAGGTGAGTTTACTATGCAAGCAAGGGAGGATAACGCTTCGCTTCCGCACGCCGTGAGCTTCGCATTATAGCTGGCATTTCGGTAGGATGCTATCCACGTAAAACCGCAATGCCTTTTTTACGTTGCGCATGAATAATTTTTAATTCCATCACCAATAACTTTTTACTTTCTTTATGGGTACATATCTTTACTTTATCTTTAACTTTTAATTCTTTTTTCTTTAATTTCTTTAAAATCTTTTTTAACGCGTCACGTCGTTTGTTTTTTTTATGAACATCAGTATTTAACAGAGCATGTAACTTAGCTAACAATTTTTTTTGGGTCATAAGATTTATCCAAATTATAAATATCGTTGATTGGCATTAGTTAAAATAACAAAAACGTAAAGTAACTCGAAATAAATAATATACCCATAAGTTGAGAATTTTTCCATTCATACTTCGACAAGCTCGGCACGAACGGTTTAACTTGATGGTGAGAATAATATATTAGGGTAAGTTATTTTTTGCGAGTTACCTAACAAGGGAGACTATTTTTCATCCATTGTATCGACAACATCCTGAATTTCTGTTTCATTTAAGGCTAATTGAGATTCTACTTGTGCATTGTCTGAATTAGAAAATATAAATAACGTTTCAGCGGCTTTAATAAGGTCTTTCTTGATTCGGTACATATAAGCCGTATCATTAATTAATGATGTCCCCGTTTCAGGGGTTATATGCTGTTCTCTGATGAGCGTTTCAACTGATCGATTCATTTGTACATCATTGTCTTCTAGTTTAATTTTTAAAGCATCAAATGATAATAAAGGTAACTCATCTTCGCTAATATCTTTTCTTACTGCTTCGATTTCTTGTATTAAAGAAACGATTTGATAGGCGATATTATTATATTCTGTGACTGTTGCGGTATTCTTTGAGGTTTTAAAACGAATAAGATTTTTTTGTAAATGTTTGGTTTCTTTAATCGCTTCAACTAAATTTTTATTAGCCGCTCTTAACCAGGTTAACCCTGATGATTGCTCCATTTCCCAAGTGAACTTTGCTTGGCTAATGAACGCTATAATAGCACTGTATATACCTTTTATACGTTTTTCATAACCCGCATCTATATCATATTCAACATGATGTTGTCGTTTTTGTATTAAGTCGGCTAAGTCGACATTAGAGGATAATTCCGCACGCCGTAAACCAAAGGTGCGTAAAATTACATGGATGGCATTATCATAAAGATGTGTACTTTCTTGACGTACCGCTTCCAATACTGTTTCGGGAAACTCCATTGCGGAATCCGTTAAATACTTGACTTTAAAAATATTAGGGCGTTTTGGTTTAAAAACTCTTTCTAAAAATATCACCATCCTATTAATAAAAGGTAACATGATAATAATACCGATAAGATTAAAAAGGCTATGGAAAGTCGCTAGTTTTAAGGTGTAATCGTTCGCATCAATACCTAGTGCATCGGTAATTATGGCCACGGCAATGACTAATTGTTTAATCAACAGCAATGCAATTAAACCCGTAGCCATATTAAAAATTAAATGGGCGGCGGCTAAACGTTTTCCCTGTACATTCGCACTTAAAGAACCAATAATCGCAGTGATGGTTGTACCGACATTAGAGCCAATTGCCAAGGCTAAGGCATTATCATAAGTAATTTGCTGAACTGAGAGTGCGGTAATAATCAATACCATTGTGGCATGACTAGACTGCATAATGACCGTAGCCATAATGCCTATTAAGGTATACAGCAGTAAACCTTTGACTCCGCTTAAGGAGTAATCAACTAAATTGAGGGTACTTTTAAAGGCTTCAAAACTTTCTTTCATGTAATGAATCCCTAAAAATAAAAAACCTAAGCCTGCCAAAATATAACCGAACCCTTTGATTTTTTTATTTTCTTGGAAAACAAATAACACTCCGAAAACTAGCATCGGCATGGCGTAAGCGGAGATTTTAACTTTTAATCCTAACCCCGCAATTAACCACGCACCTGTTGAAGTCCCTAGGTTTGCTCCGAAAATAATGCCGATACCCGCCGCAAGTTCTAATAAACCCGCGCTTAAAAAAGAAATGGTGATGATTGAAACCAGTGAACTGGATTGCATCAAGGTAGTGGAAATAAAGCCAAAGCTGAGGCTTTTCCATGTTTTATTGGTGGTTTTTTGTAAGATGCGTTCTAATACGCCCCCTGTGAAATGTCTAAAGCCTTGCTCTAGTGATAGCATTCCGAATAAGAATATTGAGATGCCTGCGGCTATGCCTTTAAAGTCGGGACTTAGCCAGAGTAAATAGCTTAAAACTAGGACGACAAGGGCTAATAAAAAATTTCGTATCATAAAATCACCCATCCTAGCTTTTAGTGTTAAATTAATTGGACTGATTTAGTTTGATTGGTTCTTTTAGGGTGTTTGAAAATGGAGTGTATATACGGTTTATAGTATGTCAAATTTTAATAAGCAACTCACTTCATCCAAACCGCTCACAATAAATATTTTCCGCACTAATTCCCTGTTCCAGCGCAATTTCAGTGGTAATCTCAACCAACCGTGGGGGGCCACACAAATAAATATCAGGTAAAATATCCGTTTGCTTCAAATGTTCAACCAACGCATCCGCTGGTGTTCCTCGAAATCCATCCCATTCATCCGAAGGCTTCCAAACACAAAGTGTCACTACTAATTTAGGTAAACTTCGTTGTAAATCCGCTAATTCTTCACGACAAAAAATTTCTGCCTCATTATTGACCCCTAAAAATAATTGCGTAGGATGATCTTCACCCCAGTCGGCCATTCGTCGTAAAATAGATAAGAAAGGAGCAAGTCCCGTTCCCCCTGCAATAAAACAACGTGGATTTAAACACTGACCTTGAAGCCCAAACGTTCCGCTCGGCCCATGTACGTTTAGCACTTGCCCAACTTCGGCTTGATTTTGTAGAAATTGAGAAAACTGTCCTTGATCTTGCAAACGAATTAAAAACTCTAATCGTCCTTCCCAATTAGTGGTATTCGCAATCGAATAAGCCCGTTTTAACGCTAAGTCAGGCACGTCTAATTCAATAAATTGCCCCGCTTCAAAATCAAAAGTTAAGCCCTTTTCTTCATCATCCAATAAGTTTAAAACCAATAATACTGTGCGTTCGGCTAACGGTTTTATCGCTGTAATCGTTGCCTTACGGGGTAATGCTTGTCGGTTTTGAATTCTATCCGCATTATAAGGTGTGTGAATCACTAAATCACTGCGTGGGTAAGTACGGCATAATAGAAGATCCTTAGTTTCCGCTGCATTTTCAGGTAATAAGCCTTCACTGTAGTTTTTTAATTCATAATCACCGCTGTCACAGACTGCGAGACAAGATCCACAGCTCCCCATTTTACAAATAGCAGGGGGGAAAAAACCGACCGCTTCAGCCGCATCTTGTATCGTTTGTGAAGGTTCACAATTAAATTGAATTTTTTCACCATCTAACGTGGCTAAGGTAATCGAATGACTCATAATAAATTGTTAGTTAAAGGATCAGAGAAAATAAAAAAGCCGACGAGATGTCGGCTTTCTACACTTTTTTTAAGCCGCTTGGCCTAATGCCGCTGCTAAATCTTCTGCAGGGTCTCCATTAGCTTTAAGATCAAATTTATCCACTAAGATCGCTAAAACACTTGGGGTTACAAAAGCAGGCAGTGATGGGCCTAAATGAATGCCGCGTATACCTAATGATAATAAGGTTAATAAGACCGCAACCGCTTTTTGCTCAAACCATGACACCATAAAGGATAACGGTAATTCATTCACGTTACACTCAAACGCATCCGCTAAGGCACTGGCTATCTGAATCGCAGAATAAGAGTCATTACATTGACCTATATCTAATAAGCGAGGAATACCGCCAATGTTCCCAAAATCTTGCTCATGAAAACGATATTTACCACAACCTAGGGTTAAAATAACGCTGTCATCAGGTGTTTTTTCTGCTAATTCGGTGTAATAGTTACGACCTGGTGCCGCGCCATCACAACCGCCAATTAAAAAGAAATGTTTGATAGCACCACTTTTAACGGCATCAACCACTTGATCGGCCATGCCTAAAACCGCATGATGACCAAAACCAACGGTGACTGATTTTTCAGGCATATCTTCTTTAAACCCTGGCATTGCTGAGGCAATTTGAATTAAGGGCGCGAAATTATGATTATCTAAATGACGAACGCCTTGCCAACCGACAGGGCCTGCTGTAAATATCCGCTGTTTATACGCCGCTGTGGGTTCAATTAAACAATTTGAAGTCATCAAAATAGGCCCTGGAAAGGCTGCAAATTCTTCATTTTGATTTTGCCACGCGCCGCCATAATTACCCACTAAATGTGGATAAGAACGTAAAACAGGATAAGCATGGGCAGGTAACATTTCCCCGTGGGTATAAATATTAATCCCTTTATCTTTCGTTTGTTCTAATAATTCGTGTAAATCTTTTAAATCATGCCCACTCACTAAAATAGCTTTGCCTTTTACCGCAGTTACTCGAGCTTGTGCAGGTTCTTGAGCGCCAAAATTACCGGTGTTTGCCCCATCTAACATTTCCATTACGGTTAAATTAATAGAGCCTACTTCCATGTTACCCGCTAATAGTGCATTTGCATCGGTGGGTTCACTGGCGAGAAAATCTAACGTTTTTTCAATACCCGCATAAACTTCATCTTCTTCGTACCCTAAAACATAGGCATGATACGCATAAGCGGCAACGCCTTTTAAACCATAGAGCATCATTGCTCTTAAACCCACAATATCATCGCCGATAGCATCACGGTCAGCGGTGATTGCGCCCCATTTAGCTTGCATTAATAAGTCATCCTGACTCGTTGCGGGAATAAAACTAGCCGACCCTTTTAATTCCTCAATTTGTTGTTCTTGTTCTTTAGCGGCTGACTCATAAAGGGCTTTAACACGATCACGCGTATCCACCGCTTCATGGATTAATTCAACAAAGCGATTGGCGTTAAAATTAACATTGGTTAAGGTTGTGAACAAACCATATAAAATAAACTCATCGGCTTTTTTATCGGTTTTACCTAAATCACGCGCACGCTTTCCATATTGAGCAATGCCTTTAATCGCATAGACCAATAAGTCTTGTAAATCGGATGTCGTTGAATCTTTACCACACACGCCTTTTTCAGTTGAGCAACCATTACCACTGTCTGTACGGGTCGTTTGGTCGCATTGATAACAAAACATAGTAAAACCTCTTAAATTATTTGAAATAGTTTGCTTAAAATATCAAATGCGTAGGGTAGGTCATACCACCCTATGCATTATTTATATAATAAAGCATTTCTTATGCCAACAATAAAATATTTTACTTTCAATGTGTTATTAGTGGCGTTGTGTTAATAACAACGAGTAAAATGTTATTTTTTTAACAACGAAGTTGTAAAAATGACAACGAATTTATTATTTAATACTTTAATGAGTTTGGTTAATGATTTATCATGCCAATTACCCTCTCAACAACGTTATCAACATTTATTGGAAACGTTACGGGCTTTATTTCCTTGTGATGCCTGTGCGTTACTCCGACGTGAACAGAATTATCTGGTGCCTTTAGCGATCAATGGCTTAAGCGAAGATACCTTGGGGCGGCGTTTTTTAATTTCCGAACAACCCCGTTTAGCGATGATTTTAGAAGCCCACGGTTCAATACGGTTTCCTGCCGATTCGCCTTTACCTGATCCTTACGACGGTCTTATTGATAAAAGTGAGGCTCAACTTAATGTGCATGATTGTATGGGCGTAACGCTTTATATTGATGACCAAGCCTGGGGGGTTTTAACCTTTGACGCGCTCATTCCAGGAACATTTGATTCGATTAACCAACAAATGTTACAAACATTTATTGGCTTAACCGAGGCAACGGTTAAAGTTGCCAATTTAATTGTTTCTTTGGAATCACGGGTCAAACAAGCAGAACAATCTTTATTAGAAGAAACCCATCGTTTAGATATGATTGGCAATAGCGTACAAATGCAAGCACTTAATCATGAAATATCGGTCGTGGCTCCCTCGGATTTATCGGTCTTAATTTTAGGTGAAACGGGGGTGGGAAAAGAGTTAGTGGCTCATCAAATACACGCGCTTTCTAAACGTGCCGAGCAGGCGATGATTTATGTCAATTGTGCCGCGTTACCTGAAAATATTGCTGAAAGTGAATTATTTGGACATTCTAAAGGGGCTTTTTCAGGGGCGACAGCGGATAGAACAGGAAAATTTGAACTAGCCAATGAAGGAACTATTTTTTTAGATGAAATTGGGGACTTACCATTAGCCTTACAGGGTAAAATATTGCGTACGTTACAAAATGGTGAAATTCAACGCGTGGGCAGTGATCGTTATATTAAAGTGAATATTCGGGTCATCGCGGCAACTAATCGTAATTTACAAAAAGGGGTGGTCGAGGGGCATTTTCGTCCTGATTTATATCATAGACTCGCCGTTTATCCGATTTCGGTTCCTCCATTGAGAGAGCGGGGGAAGGATGTGTTATTAATTTCAGGACTTTTTTTAGAAAAAAATAAACAACGCTTAGGTGTACAAGGGTTAAGGCTTGATGAAACCGCCAAACAAATGCTATTGACGTATCAATGGCCTGGTAATATTCGAGAGTTAGAGCATCTTTTAAGTCGTGCGGCATTAAAAGCCGTCGCAGAAGAGGGCGGTCAAAAACGTGTTTTGACAATTTATTGCCAACATTTAGATATTATTGATGAGGTAAGTAGCTCGCCCCCATCCTTTGATGAGCCTGCTTTTCAGCTACCCTCGACTCAAAAAAATCTTAAAAGGCAAGTCGATGAATTTAAAAAGCACTTAATTAGCCAAAAATTAAATGAAAATCAAGGTAATTGTGCTAAAACCGCGCAAATGCTTGGTTTAGATCGAGGAAATTTTCACCGATTATTAAAACGCTTACAAATTGAGTCATTTTAAAAAGTGGATTAATCAAACTTGATCTATATCACTTTAAATAGATGATAAATCTTTAGATTAAGGTTACACTTGAAAAAAATCACATCACTTTTTTTGTCAGGAATTAGTTATGAAACTAATTAATCATTTATTTTTATTATTACTATTATTTTCTCCCCTTACACAAGCTACTATCTTAACCATTGATAAAGTTCCAGCCCCCTTAAAGCCTTGGGTTGACTGGGTGCTGTTAGATGAAGTAGATTATAAGTGTCCTTTTTTAAACGACCGCTATCAAGAAAAACGGTGTGCTTGGCCAACGGAATTAGCGTTAGTCTTAGGCTCGCATCAAGGAAAATTTTCAAGCGATTGGAAAGTTTACAAAGAAAGTTGGGTGACTCTTCCTGGGAGTGATAAGCATTGGCCCGTAAATGTGACGGCTAATGATAAGAAAGTGCAGGTGATAAAGCACGACGGCAAACCTATGATTAAACTTTCTTCGGGTGCTTATACCCTTAAAGGTGAGTTATTATGGGATGCTATTCCTGAAAATTTAAATATCCCCGCTAACAGTGGCTTAATCACCTTAACCATTAATGATAAACGGATTGCTTACCCTGCGATTAAAAAAAATTCAGTTTGGTTGAAAGAAAGTGATCGAGGACAAAAAAAAACTAAAAATATTCAAAATAAATTAGATGTGCAAATTTTTAGGCAAGTGAATGATGAGGTTCCTTTGCAATTAATTACGTATATGGAATTAGATGTTTCGGGTGTAGAGCGTGAAATTAAATTACCTTATGCGTTATTAGCTGATTTTATTCCGACCGATTTAAAAAGTGGTTTACCCGCTAGAATTGAAGCGGATGGCCAGTTATCGGTACAAGTTCGGCCGGGTCGTTGGCATATTGAACTCCATTCGCGTTACCCTAAACCCTTAAAGGAATTAGCGTTAGCGATTGAAGATAAAAGTTGGCCTGCGAGTGAAATTTGGGTATTTAACGCACAACCTTATCAACGGGTTGTTGAAGTTCAAAACGTAGTACCGATTGATCCTAGCCAAACAAACTTACCCGCTGCCTGGAAAAAACTCCCTGCTTATCAGATAAATCAAGGCGAGGTGATGAAATTTAATGTTATCCAGCGTGGTGATCCTGAACCTGAACCCAATAAACTCCAATTAAGACGCGAGTTATGGCTTGATTTTAACGGCCAAGGCTATACCATTCAAGATAAAATTAATGGAAAAATGACCAATGGTTGGCGATTAGAAGCCTTAGCGGAAACTCAATTAGGGCAAGTCAAGTTAAATAGTCAAAACCAATTAATTACGCAACTAAAAGGCTCAAAACAACAAGGGGTTGAGGTTAGAAAAGGCAGTTTAAAGTTAAAGGCGGACAGTCGGTTCACAGGGGATATTAATCATCTTAGTGCGGTGGGTTGGCAGCAAACGTTTCATCATGTCAGTACTGAATTAAATCTCCCGCCCGGTTGGCGTTTATTAGCAGCGACTGGGGTTGATAATGTACCTAATAGTTGGATTTCTCGCTGGACGTTGTTGGATTTATTTTTAGTCTTAATCGCCTCGCTTGCCATTAGCCGTTTATGGAGTTTACCGTGGGGAATTTTTGCGTTATTAACCTTAGTGTTAATTTGGCATGAAACAGAGGCTCCCCAATATATATGGCTTAATATTATTACGGCCATTGCCTTAATTAAAGTATTACCCACGGGTATTTTTCTATCGTTTGTTCGACTTTATCGTAACGGGTGCTGGGTTGTATTGATCATTATTACGATTCCTTTTTTAATCGCTCAAGTAAGGACGGCTATTTACCCACAACTGGAAAAACCGTGGAAACAAATTACCGAACAAAGTCATCAAAAAATGCCGCAACTTAGCTCAATGGATCAAAATGAAGCAGTTGAAGAATCAAGGGCTAGGGGTATTTATGAAGCAGATGATAATTTAATCGCCTCAGCACCCAAGCTCGAACAAAAAGTAAAGTCGAAGAAAGAACGGTTATTATCAAGTGCGAGTCGTCATCAAAATAATTACAGCTATGCTAAAAAATCGGTTAATTTTAATCGCATTGACCCCAATGCAAGTGTACAAACAGGATTAGGGGCTCCGCAATGGCATTGGAATAAAATCGAATTATCATGGAATGGCTCGGTCGATAGTGAGCAGCAACTTAATCTTTGGTTATTGCCTCCATCTTTAACCTTAGTCTTAAACTTTATTCGTGCGATTGTCGTCTCTATTTTAAGCCTTTTAATGTTTGGTTTAATTAAAAAATTTAGTTTTAAATTTAGAGACTCATCGACAACTTTATTGCTGTGCTTGTTTGTCTTAACCGCCTTTCCAACTAATGAGGTGATCGCGGCTAATCAACCCGATTACCCTGAACAAACGTTGTTAGATGAATTAAAAGAGCGACTTATGGAAGCCGCCGATTGTGTGCCTGATTGTGCAGAAATTGCGGTAATGAAACTGACGATTAATAATGAAAAAATTATTATTCAATTAGAGGTTCATGTTTTAGAAACAGTCGCCATTCCACTTCCTGCAAATTATAAACAATGGTTTCCCAATCAAGTCACCGTTAATAAGGAAATAGCAACGGCTTTATTACGTGATAACAATGGCGCGTTATGGTTAAATTTAACAAAAGGGATTCATCAAGTTGAGCTTTCAGGGGTCGTTCCACTGCACTCAAAATTTACCTTACCGCTGCCTTTAAAGCCCCATCATGTTACCTTGATGACTGATGGCTGGACCGTGAGTGGTGTCCATGAACATGGGATTGCAGAAGATCAATTACAATTTAACCAGATTAAAAATACACTGAAGCCCACTGAAATACAAGCTCTTGAGCAAGGCGTATTACCGCCTTTTATTCGTGTTGAACGAACTTTGGAGTTGGGATTAGATTGGCGATTAAAAACCCATATTACTCGTGTCGTCAAAAGTGATGTGGCAGTGGTTTTAGCCTTCCCGTTATTGAAAGGGGAGTCGGTAATAACGCCTGATATTCGGGTTAAAGATGATAACGTACAAGTCAATATGTCGGTTAACGCCTCGTCTTTTACATGGGAATCTATTTTGGATAAATCAGCGACTATTGAGCTAAACGCTACAAATACTTCAAAATGGACGGAAGTTTGGCAACTAGATGTGAGTCCCATTTGGCATTTAAAAACAGAAGGAATTGCGGTTGTTCATCATCAAGACCAACAGGGGCATTGGTTACCTGAATGGCGACCTTGGCCTGGTGAACGTGTTAGTTTTAGCGTTATTCGACCTGAATCTATTAAGGGGCGAACGTTAACAATCGATAGTAGTCGGCTTGTTTTGAAACCCGGTCAACGAACACAAGAAACCAGTTTAACGTTAAACCTGCGGAGTTCTAAAGGAACTCAACATACGCTTACGTTACCTAAAAAAGTGGTTTTACAGTCGGTATTAATTAATAATGTGAGTCAACCCATACGTCAAAAAGGGCAGAAACTGACGTTACCGATCAAACCTGGAAAGCAACGCATCCAAATAAATTGGCAACAAAATACAGGGCTAAAAACTATTTTTAGTTCTCCTAAAATAAATATTGGCCTAGACAGTGTTAATAATCATATTGAAATTTATTTAGGGTCCGATCGCTGGGTCTTATTAACAACAGGGCCTCATTTTGGACCCGCTATTTTATTTTGGGGGGTTTTATTTGTTATTGTGGCCATCTCATTTGGATTGGGTAAAATTGAATGGACTCCCCTAAAACATTGGCAATGGTTTTTATTGTTAATTGGCTTGAGTCAAATTCCTGTTGCGGCAGCCTTAGTTGTTGTGGGTTGGCTGATTGCATTAGGCATTAGGGCAAAAAAACATGAGTTTAAAAGTGATGCTTTTTTTAATGGCGTACAAGTAGGATTAGCGGGATTAACCTTAATTTCATTGATTTTATTATTTATGGCGGTTAAACAGGGTTTATTGGGATCGCCTGATATGCAAATTGTGGGGAATCATTCCAGTACTTACACGTTAAAATGGTATCAAGACCGAAGCGCCGAAATATTACCGACCAGTCGAGTAATTAGTGTTCCTCTCATGGTTTATCGGTTATTAATGTTAATATGGTCGTTATGGCTTGCTGTTTCCTTGCTTAACTGGTTGAAATGGGGCTGGGAATGTTTTTCGACCGCAGGATTATGGAAAAAAAATCATCTGAGTAAAAAGTCTTTGGTGGTTAAAACCCCGCCTACTGATTCAAAAAAATAGACCAATAAGGGGCTTAACGGTTTCCTAAAAGGTAACGCATCGTGTTTACGCTGACTTGAATTGATAACTATCCTGTTTTTAATGGGGGATATTAGGATGAAATATCAGACATTAATAATGATAGCCCTCTTGATTTCAGCCGAAACAACGGGGGCTGGCTCTATCTATAAATGCATTAATAACAAAGAAAAGGTTATTTTTACGGATAAGCCGTGTGGAAAAATGAAAGGGAAATTAATTCATCAAGCAACCAAAAAAGAGCTGAAAGTCAGTGCGTTAAAACGAAAAAGAGCCGCTCTGAACCGCCTAATTTATTTAGGAGATACGACGTTAGCCCGACGCTATGCAAAAAAACATCAATTGGAAAATGTATATAAAGAAGAAGTGGATGCGTATAATCAATCGTTAAGTCGAAAACTAAAACAACAGCAATTAGCCACTGAAAAGAAGGCAGAAAGGATTAGACACCAACAACTATTAATTCAGCAACAGGCTTTAGAATTACAGAAACAACAATTAGAGCAGCAAAAACAGCAACTAAACATCGATAAAGCGTTGGCAACCCCTAAAAATAAATATTATTATCCTTATCAACCCTATTCACCGATAAAACCCTGTATAGGCCGTTCTTTAAACTGCCAGCCATTGATTAATAAACGATATAAAGCGAAGGCGAATCAGCGACCGAAACAAACTCGAACGTCTAAAAAAACACCCAACGTTGGCTATGTTTTCCCATAAAATAAAAATGAAATTATAACGCCTTCCCACGAATGGAATTAAAACAATGGGCCATAGGTTATCGTTTTTAGTACCGATTCAATAGTCACAATGGGTTGACTGTAGTGAAATTGACGTTATAGGTTACCAACTAAGACGGGACACGATGAAGTGAGGCTTAACCTTAACGTGTCTCGTCTTAAGTGGGTAGCCAAGTTATACAAGGACGCGTGCTTCCTTGCAAATCATCAATACTTTGCTGGAACGAGAATGGATTGATATGATAGGACGTAACGATGTTCATAGTCGTCCTGCACTTTAGACAACAAAAATTATTTTAATAGTTCATCGCTTAGATAATGACCCTTTCCTTGAAAAATGATAAGAAAGGGATAACGCGATGATCGCCTCTGAAACAACCTTAAAGGATAACAGTGAGTAGCCATCCTAAAAAAATGCCCCAAACACATAAAAATAAGTCACCCGAATTAAAAGTAAATTCTTCCGAAGCCATTAAAGCAGGGGAGCGTGTTCAAAAAGTTTTAGCACGGGGAGGATTGGGATCACGACGTGAAGTTGAACGTTGGATAAAAGAGGGGCTGATAGCCATTAATCATGTAAAGGCCACTTTAGGGCAATCATTAACGGAAGGGGACGTTTTACATATCAAAGGGCGCATTGTTCATTGGGAAAAATTTGCACAACAGCCTACTCGTGTATTGGTTTATCATAAGCCAACAGGCGAGGTAGTAACACGTCGTGATCCTGAAGGTCGCCCCGTTATTTTTACGCAACTGCCTAAATTACAAATGGGTCGCTGGATTGCGGTTGGGCGTTTAGACATTAATACCTCGGGGCTGATTTTAGTCACCAATAACGGTGAATTAGCCAATCGTTTAATGCACCCCTCGACCGAAATTGAACGTGAATATGCCGTTAGAATTTTAGGAAATGTGAATGATGAGATGATGAATCGTCTGAAATTAGGCGTTGAATTAGAGGATGGTGAGGCTCATTTTGAAGATATAAAATTCTTTGCGGGCGAAGGGGCTAATAAATGGTATCACGTTGTTGTTAAAGAAGGGCGTAACCGTTTAGTGCGACGTTTATGGGAGTCTCAAGACGTGACCGTGAGTCGTTTAATGCGCGTGCGGTATGGGCCGGCTATTTTACCTGAACGAGTTAGAGCGCATTCGCATTATGAATTAAATGCAAAGGAATTAGCGGTATTAATGGAATTTGTTGCGATGGAACCTGAAAAACAACAAAGACCGCAATGGCAACCTAAAAGTCAGCGCGTCCCTGTTAAAGATAGGTCTGAACCTAGTTCTAAACATTCAAAAAAACAAACGGGTAAACAAATAGGTAAACAAACAGGTAAACAAACTAAATCGACTAAACCGATTCAAAAACGAAAATTTAGTAAATAGCCCTAACGCTTAAGATAGATAAATACCCAACGTTAAAGGTCACTTAGCCCTAAATATTTTTTATCTATCGTCCTTAACGTATGAGGGTCGATATAATAAGCAAATTAAGCCGTTATTTGTAGAGTCATTAACGTTCGCTCATTCATTTGGAAACATCCTTTATACTTATGACAACGCCATCGTATACCTCAAGTTTTCATTTTATTAGTCAACGCGTGCAGCGATTTTTACCAAATTCACAAATAGCCGCTTTAGCGGTTATTTTGCTTTCTGGCTTTTTATTAATTTACTGTTTAGCCGATTTACTGATGCCTGTTTTTGCATCTGTTGTTATTGCTTATTTATTAAATGGCTTAGTGGTAAAAGCCGAGAAGAAAAAAATATCTCGTTTACTGGCGGTTTACACCATTTTTTCATCCTTTTTAACCATTCTAGGTTTTTTTATATTTGTTCTAATGCCTATGGTTTTTTCCCAGACCATTCAATTAGTTCAGCGTATTCCTGATATGCTGAAGAGTATGCAAGCTGAAATTATGCGCTTGCCCCAAATATACCCGCAACTAATGACCGAAGAAAGCGTTAAAAAGATAATGGTCTCAATACAAAATGAATTGCTTCAATATGGACAAGAAATTATTTCAGGATCGGCGGCTTCAGTCGTTAGCCTTGTCTCCGCGATGGTTTATTTATTTCTAGTTCCTTTGATGGTTTTTTTCTTTCTAAAAGATAAAACGATATTAGTGGAATGGTTCTTACAGTTTACTCCCAAAGATCGCTATTTAACGACCAAAGTATGGAAAGAAGTTGACATCCAAATTGCTAACTATGTTCGTGGGAAGTTTGTAGAGGTTTTTCTTTTATGGGCTGCAAGCTATGCTACTTTTTCAGCAATGAATTTGAATTATGCAATGCTACTTGCTGTCTTAATGGGGCTTTCCGTTATTATTCCCTATGTCGGGGCGACACTGGTGACCTTTCCCGTTTTGGGGGTCGCGTATGCTCAGTGGGGAATAACGAATGATGCCTTTATTTATATTATTATTGCCTACTCCATTATTCAGGCCATAGACGGCGTTGTTTTAGTTCCCTTATTATTCTCAGAGGCGGTTAATTTGCATCCTGTATCAATCATTATTGCCATTTTATTTTTTGGGGGGCTTTGGGGTTTTTGGGGCGTATTTTTTGCAATTCCCCTTGCCACAGTCGTTAAATCAGTTCTTAATGCGTGGCCTAAAAACCATCGTAGCAAAATACAATAGTTCGGACAGTTTTTGTAACCCATTGATTTAAAAAAGAATTTACCAACACATCTCGTAAATATAAAACCCTTTAAAATGAATGCCTTATAGAATTAAGAACGCTATCTTTTTTAAAACTGTCCGAAGTATTGAAAATAGAAAGCGTTTATTAGGCGTTATAAACACGTTTTTTTCGCCGATTAACCCTTAAAAAAATGTCGATATTTTTACATGAGATGCAGGATGCGGCTTTAAAGTTAAAATTCGTATCACAAAAAGAGAATTCCTCAACTTTTGTCTCATAAAAAATATGCTAAAATCAAAAAAATTACTTTACTAGGTTTTTAGCTCATGATCGAATCATCACTTATTAAAAAACAAACGCCTGTTATTACACCAGAAGAGGAACTTGACCTAGATTCGTGTGAACCTAAGGTTGATAACGAGATAGAAGAACCTAAAAAAAAGAAAAAGAAAAAGAAAAAGAAAAAGAAAAAGAAAAAGAAAAAAATTAAAAAAGACAGCAAAAAAAACAAAGAAAAAAAAGCGAAAGAAAAAAGCTCTAAATTTAAAGAAAAAGGCAGTGTCCGTGGTGTTGAAACGATGTTTAGGAGTTCTTGCCGAACTCAATTAGCACTCACCGCATTGGCGGATAATAAAGCTAATATTATGATTTCAATCAATGGGCTTATTTTATCTGTTGTTATTGCAAGTGGGGGGATTATTTTTAATTCTAATCCTTACCTATTATTACCCGTGGGTATTTTGCTGATTACCAGTTTGATTGCGATGTTTTTAGCGATTCGAGCCGCCCGACCAACGATTAGCAGTAGCCTTGATGTCTCTAAAAAAGATTTTTTTACAGGCAAAGCCAATATTTTATTTTTTGGGCATTTTATTTCTTTATCTGAAAAAAGTTACCTTAAAGTTGTGAGTAAAATTATGAAAGATAGAAAATTAACCTATCTCCATATTGCCCAACATACTCATGGTTTAGGCATCGGCTTAGTCAGAAAATTTAAACTATTACGTCTTTCCTATAATATTTTTATAAGCGGATTAGCCGCAAGCATCAGTTTATTTTTTGTTGTTTATATTTCCTTAAACATGAACTCAATTATGAAAGAAATTAAGGGGGTTGACGTTGCTGAGGCGGTTGAAGTCATTCAACCAGAAACAGCCTACCCAACTTTCAACGCATTTAGATCATTAAATGCGGTTAAAGAAGCCTCAGGTGTGCAGCAATTAGCGGATGGCCGTTTTTTAACCGTCAATGATGAAAAAGAACATCCCTTTGATCTTTTAACTTTAGATGATCAAGGGGAATTCACAGCGACCCCACTTTATCCCCATAAACAATTTCTAACAGGAAGTGAACATGAGGATTTTAGAAAACTAGCCGATCTTGAAGGGATTGATCGCGATGCTCAGGGCTATTTATACGCGATCACGTCACATTCTTTTACAGGGAGCGGTGAACGAAAGAAAAGTCGGGAAAAATTGGTTCGATTTAAAATTGAAGGGCAAACTATTGTGGCTCCCCTTGTTATTAAAACCTTGAAAGAAGCCATTGCAGACCAACATGAATTTTTAGTCGCGGCCTTAGAAGAAAAAAATAGCAAGTCAAAACAGGGGTTTAATATCGAAGGCTTAAGCTTAAACCCAACACAAGATAAATTACTGTTAGGATTACGCGCGCCCTTAAAGGATAATAAGGCGATTGTGCTAACGCTAGATAATATTAATGAAACCTTTAATTCACAAATGAAGCCACAGGTTTCACCGCAAATTCATCTTTTAAACCTAGACGGGGAAACGGTACGTAGCCTTAACTATATTGCCCGTTTAAACGGCTATCTAGTTATTAGTGGTCCTGTGGGTAAAAGTCAGGGTATTGAATTTAATTTATGGTTATGGAAACCAGAAAAAAATACCACACAACGCGTTACCGTTAAAGGGTTAACAGGGTTTGAAGAGGCTGAAGGTCTCACAGAAATTATTTGGAACGGACAGCCCCGACTTTTGATTATGACGGATGGACATTTAACAGGCTCGAAAAGTGCGCGTTATATTATTTTAAAATATGAGCAACTGCATATTGAAACTTCATGAAAATAACTTTAAATTTTTTAATAGACACGGATGCCGTAGGGATTCTAGCAAGAATTACGTTACTGGTTATGGAAAAAGATTTTACCATTGTTGAACGTTCAAAAGAAAACTCTAAATCCGATAAGCATTATCACCTTATTTTGTCTTTGTCCTATAACAGAGACGAATTAACGGATAAAATAACGAATGATTTAATTCAAGAATTACGGATGATTGAGCAAGTTCATGAAGTTTTAAAAACAGACTTAAAAAATAAGGATCTTTTACTTAGTATTGGTAATAATATTGTTCAAAAATACCCGAATGTTATCGGATATTTGAATGATTATGCAAAAAAACTGGATGAAAATGGTGAAGAAAATAAAGCGGAAATTCTTCATGAAGTTGGTGAAATGGTTGGTAAAAAAATAGCCCTAAATCATTACAAATTAGTTAGAATTGACGGTTCAATTACAAAAGCACTTAAAAAAATAGTTCTTCCCGTTATTTCACCGTTTGCTTTAGCTAAAATTATTGATAATGAATTGCATGTGTCTGTCTGTCCGTTCTGTATGGGGATTGATAGTTCAACCGTTACTACGCCCCAATGTGATTTTCTAACAGGTCTTATTTTAGGATTAATCAAAACAAAGCAAAATGTACATGTTAAAGAAATAAAATGCAGATCTCAAAATCATGCGGCCTGTATTTTTTTAGTGAGTAAGCAGTATTAATCTCAAGCTTAACTTATGGGCTACCAACTTAAGATGGGACACTGTGGAGCGAGGCTTAATCGTTCGTCCTGAGCCTAGTCGAAGGGCAGACGGTTAAGCCGTTCATACTTCGACACGCTCAGCACGAACGGCTTAACCTCAACGTGTCCTGTCTTACGTTGATAGCCACTTATTTAGCTCGCTACATTTTGCAAACACTTAATTTTTAGAATGACGGTTATTTCGTTTTAAAGAAAAAAATTAAGTCTAACGATTTTTCTAACATTATTTATTATTTTAATTCTTAAGGAGGAATCTATGTTCTTAGAAGATATAGATCTTGTTGATTTGATTTTTGAAAGTATAAAAATGACTTTAGTTTTTAGCTTGGTTTTTATTTTATGGCGATCAGGGAAAAAATACCCCGAACTTTCAGGAGGCAGTTGGAACTTAATTTTATTTGGTTTTATTTGTATTGCAACAGGATTGTTGTTGGATTTAAGTGATGAAATCATTAATTATGGGGTCATGGAAATGGTTGACCTTATCGAAACCATCATAGAAGAGGGGATATTAATGCTGGGCTTTGTTCTGGTTACGATTGGTTTTAATAAGTGGTTTGCCTTTGTCGGTCGATTTTTAGGTATTAACCGTACTTAGGTTCTGAAAAATAACGTAATTAAAATAAAATCTTATGACTGAAAAAAAACACATTCGTTGGGGTATTTTAGGGGCGGCACGCATTAATCAACAACTCATGCCTGCGATCGTTGCCGCGAATCAAAGTCAATTAGTTGCGATAGCGAGTCAACGACCTGGGGCTGCGGCGAAAACCTTAGAAAACTACGCGCCTGAACAAAAAGAGGTGCGTATTTACCCACAACGTGACGCGTTATTGAACGATGAAACAATCGATGCGGTTTATATTCCTTTAGATAATAAATCTCATGCGGAATGGACATTACGGGCTATTGACGCAGGCAAGCATGTACTCTGTGAAAAGCCCATCGCCCTTAAAACAGCCGATATAGAGGCCATTGAGCGTGCGGCTAAAAAACAGAATGTTACGGTTATGGAAGGCTTTATGTATCGTTTCCATCCACAACATTTAAAAGTCAAGGAACTGATTGATTCGGGCGTTATCGGTGATGTTCGCTCCGTTCGTGGCTGTTTTTCATTCATGATGCAGCCCGCGCGGTTATATCGTCTGGCTGAAACTATTAATAATGGTGGGGGAGCCATGTGGGATATAGGCTGTTATGCCATTCATACCGCGCGTCAGCCCTTTGCTAATCATAAACCCTTAGCCGTTACCGCCCTTGCGAAATATGCCGAGAGTGGGGCAGATATGAGCAGCAGTGGTCTCATTGATTATGGTGATGGGCGATATGCTCACTTTGATTTTAGTTTTGAACGCGCACGGCGAGCAGAATATGAAATTATTGGGACCAAAGGTGGGATTAAATGTCATAACGTGTGGGCAAAAGCGAATGAAATTCCAACGATTTCATGGTGGACAGAACACGGTGACCTTGAAGAAGAGCAACTTCCCCAAGCGAATCATTTTCAATTAGAAGTTGAGCATTTTGTGGACTGTATTTTGAATAAAAAATCGCCCGCATTATCCTTGGCCGATGCGAAAATAAATTGTCAAATTATTACGGCGGCATTGCAATCGGCAAAAGATGGAAAAAGAATTAATTTAATAACCTAAAGAATATGAATTTAATACCCCCCGAAATTTTTGTTGTCATATTTTATGGCGGTTTGCGGCTACCAACTTAAGATGGGACACTACGGAGCGAGGCTTAATCGTAACTTGCCCTGTCTTAAGTTGGTAGCCCAGCCTGCGTAGAGTGGATTGAGTCAACTCCCCGCAGTGTAAATTTTGGAGGCTATTAAAACTTAATTCTTTACTGTAGCAAGGATTTAATGATGGCTATAACCTTAACTCAAATTAGCAATAATAAAAAACTATTAGGTAGTTTATATAGTTTTACGGTGTCATTTACTTTTTGTCTCCATTTTTTTGTTGCCAAAGATGTTTTGCAAACGATTTCACCGATTGTTTTAGGTGGAATGCGCGGGGTATTCGGAGGATTATTACTTTATGCCATTTATTTTCGCCAAATTAAAGGCCATCTTAATCCTCGTAGTTTAACCCTACTGATCGCCATTGCTTTTTTTGGTTATTTCATTAATCAAATCCTATTTCTCAATGGGTTAAAGCGGTCTACGCCGTTAAACACCTCAATTATTATGAACATGATCCCTATTGTTGCTGCACTGATTGCAATGGCATTTAAGGTTGAATCCTTCTCATGGAAAAAAATTGGGGGCAGTATTATAGGGTTTGCAACCCTATTTTTCTTAACGCTTTATACCTCAAAACATGATTTAGACGTGGCCAAAACAGGCGATTTATTAATTTTTTCCAGTGTTATCACCTTATGTACAGGCACGATGCTCACCCGTATGTTAGTTAAAACAGGCTTTCCCTCGCCCATTATTTCCGCTAGCATGTTATTTTTGGGTGGATTAGGTCTATCGTGTTTAGAAATAGATAAACTTTGGACACTGGTGGATTATTCACTGGCCTCAGATATTAATTTAGCTAAAATTATATTTGAGATTGTAATTTCTACGGCATTTACCTATTTACTGAGCTTTAAGGCTCTAAGCTACTTACCGCCTAGCCAATCAATGGTGTTTATTTATTTACAACCCCTGATGGTTGCAGGTATTGACTATGTGATTTACAGTAAAATTCCGCCGTTAATACTTATTCCCATTTTTATAGGGGTTGGAATTTCAACCTATATCGTCATGGCTCAAGAAAGTCATTAGCGAATAAAATGGCATCTTTCATTTTTCAGATTACAGTTTAAATTGGAGTCCAATAGCTAAAGCTATTTTACGCCACATTATTTTGTAAAAATAAAGTGTAAACTACTTTTGAGCTAAATGAAGGATGGCAATAAAATTTAATTATCCGTATTTTAAATGCGTTATTATGTTTCCTTATAACTTTAGTCAATTTATTGACTTTTACCTTTCGTCTTAAAAAAATATCATGCGTACCTCACAGTTCCCCCTAAGTACCGTAAAAGAAACCCCCGCCGATGCTGAAATCGCGAGCCATAAACTGATGATTCGAGCAGGGTTAGTGCGTAAACTTGCCGCAGGACTTTATACCTGGCTACCGCTAGGATTGCGAGTTTTACGCAAAGTTGAAAAAATAACCCGCGAAGAAATGGAAAAAGCAGGGGCTTTAGAAGTTTTAATGCCCGCGTTACAACCCGCTGAATTATGGCAAGAAACAGGACGTTGGGAACATTACGGCCCTGAGTTGGCTCGATTAAAAGATCGGCATCAACGTGATTTTTGTTTAGGGCCGACCCACGAAGAAATTATTACGGATTTTGCTCGTCATGAATTAAGAAGTTATAAACAACTTCCCGTTAATTATTACCAAATTCAAACGAAATTTCGAGATGAAATTCGCCCACGTTTTGGAATTATGCGTTCGCGTGAATTTATTATGAAAGATGCGTATTCCTTTCATTTAACGCAAGAATCATTACAAGAAACTTATGATATTATGCACCAAACTTACCGTACTATTTTTAATCGACTGGGATTAAAATTTCGTGCTGTGATAGCGGATTCAGGTTCAATTGGAGGGGCGATTTCACATGAATTTCATGTGTTAGCGGATTCAGGAGAAGATGCGATTGCATTCTCAACTGAAAGTGATTATGCGGCCAATATTGAAAAAGCCGAAGCCTTATTACCCGAAGGTCAGCGAGCAGAACCGAGTGCAGAAAAAGAATTAATAGTAACCCCAAACCAGCATACGATTGATGAGGTGAGTCAATTTTTTAATATTTCTCCTCAACAGTGTTTAAAAACATTAATTGTAAAAGCCGATGATAATCAGTTAATTGCTTTATTGTTGCGTGGCGATCATGAGCTTAATACCCTCAAAGCTGAAAAAATTAAAGGGGTTGCTTCGCCATTAGAATTTGCGACCGATGCAGAAATTATAGCGGCGTGTGGCTGTAAACCGGGTTCCCTTGGTATTTTTGATTTAGCCATGCCAATGATTGCAGATCGTAGTGTGACTTTAATGGCAAACTTTGTTTGTGGGGCTAATCAGGAAGGCAAGCATTATAAAAACGTGAATTGGGAACGCGATATAAAATTACCTGAACAGGTTCAGGATTTGCGCCAAGTGGTTGCAGGGGATTTAAGTCCAGATCATCAAGGAAAATTAACGATTGCGCGTGGCATTGAAGTCGGACATATTTTTCAGTTAGGCAGTAAATACAGTGAGGCCATGAATGCAGCGGTTATTAATGAATCGGGTAAAAATCAAACCCTCATGATGGGCTGTTATGGTATTGGGGTTTCACGGATTGTGGCAGCGGCGATTGAGCAAAGTCATGATGAAAAAGGGATATTATGGTCTAATGCGCTGGCTCCCTTTCAAGTGGCCTTATGCCCGATGAATATGCATAAATCAGTTCGTTTAAAAGAAGCCGCTGAAAAATTATATCAGCAACTTTTAGAGGCGGGAATTGATGTTCTCTTTGATGACCGTAAGGTACGAGCTGGGTTTATGTTTTCAGATATGGAGTTAATCGGAATTCCACATCGTTTAGTGCTAGGCGATCGTGGATTAGATGCTGAAATGGTTGAATACCGTGCTAGAACCGCCTCTGAGAATCAAGATATTCCTTTAAGTGATATTGTTGATTTTTTAAAAAATGAATTAAAAATATAAATTTAATCTGTTTTAAATAAACGAATCTTTATCCTCAATAGACTACTAACTTAAGACGGGACAAGTTGAGGTTAAGCCTCGCTCCATAGTGTCCCGTTTTAAGCGAAGCGTCATGCACCAAACGCTGAGAATTCCACTTCATTTTGATTGATAACAACCCTGTTTTTCAAATACCCTATGAATTCCCACTCTGAGAGTAGGAACTAGAAAACTTGTCGCTCTTGTTAGGTTTTATTTTACCTACCCCATTAATATCATACAACTGGCAGCAATATCTCCCTTATCCTCAGTAGGTAGGTACCATCTGCAAGGGTTAATTTGGAGAGATGGTATCTACGAGCTGGAGAAACGCGAAAACCCCTTGCATTAATAAGGGATTGGGGAAAGATTACCTGAAACAACAAGGATTATTTTCATTACGAGATGGCTGGATTAAGTGTCACTACGGTTAGTGAAACGCCCTGTGCGGATCCGCAAACGCAGGGTGTTGTGGGGGGCTGAGGGTGAGATACCCTTGGCTACCCGATTATGCTTATTTTGACATAATTACAATCAATTTCATGCGATTTCTTATTCTCTTCATTTTCTTTGAAATTGAGCGATGACATTTTGTTTTATTTTAGTAGACGAATTTCGTGGGTTATATTTAATTTGAACTACCTTTTTTCCCTGTGTGTCAAAATATTTTTCCACATCATGATTATGAGGTTTTCTACCCCAGTCCTCTCCAATAACAAAAATATCTGCTTTAACTTTCTCACAAATAGACAAGTAATCTAGTTCATGGTAGGGAAGTACAATATCCACACAACCAAGTGCTTGAAGCATTTCAATGCGTTGTTCAAGCGGAATAATAGGAATATTAGGTTTATACAGCTTAACTACTTCATCAGAAGCAACACCAACAGCGACCGTATCACCCAATGTGGCGCAATACTCCAACAAAGCAAGATGACCAACATGCAATAAATCAAAAGTGCCTACCGTATATACAACCATTATGCTATTTAACTCCTAAATTGAAGGGATTTCCATTATTATGTTTCTTAAATTTCTGTTATTTCCTATAAAAGTTTCCAGCCATAGATGCTCGTTATTCCAAGCGTATAAAAAGCAAGAAGATAAACATTGATTGGGTTACCAGAAAGTTTTGGTGTTTTAATTTGCGATACATTCAAAGCGGCAAGTCCTAAACCACTCATATAAAGAATGATAGAAAAGACTCCCTGACTAAAAGCACCTTCAAATAAGAATATGAAAACAAGTATTATATTGTTGTTATCAAGAGCTAGTCCTGTGTATTTTGACCCACCAGCAAGACCAAACACACTAAAATAACTCAATCTTATTGCACTAGCCGCAAGCATTAAAAAAGCACCTAATAAAAATATAGGTTTAAATTCTCCATAGCTTAGTAAAAGAATGGCTGGAGTAACACCATAGCTTACAATATCTATTAATACATCCAGTTGTCCGCCAAAAGCACGGTCGTTACCCGTCCGTCCTTTCATTCTTCGGGCTATGAGACCATCAGCCCAGTCAAAGGAAACAGCCCAAATCATGCCAATCATTGCAGCGTAGTAAACGCCTAAGATACTGAAGTAAATGGCTAATATCGTGCAGGCTAATCCTGAAAGTGAACACAGGTTAGGAATATCTTTCACGTAAGAAAGAATGGTAGGCTGTAATTCTTGAGATTCTACTTTATCTATAGTCATAGTAACCAAAACTGATAATTATAACATATCTAGGTTACACATAGGTAATAGTGAATATTTTCCTTAAATATCAATGACTTGAATACATGGAAATAGTGTGTATAATAGCACTCAATATAGAAAATAAATAACAGTTAAATATCCTTACAATAAAATGTCCGAAAAAAAATAATTAAAAAGTTAACAGATTCATTTTCATCAGTGGTATCAGAAAGTGATAAAAGAATTGAAATACCTCACCTTCAATTTGTTGTTCTCATTGTCTTTAATTTTTTTAGGTGATGCTAAACAATGCTCTCTTGCAGGCATACGTCGTTCTATAATGGACTCGACGGCTATCTCTATAAGCAGAGGTGCTTTTTGGGAAAGGTTAGCTGGAAATCGTTTAAATAAAATAATGCGATTGTTAGTTGAAGAGTTAATGTCTAATACCGTTGGAACAGCTTTATATGATAGTAATATTCTTGGCTACCAACTTAAAGCGGGACACTTTTAACTTCAAGGTTGAATGAAAGTTAATAACCATGCAGTAGTTGAATTTACTGCTGTCCCGCCTTAAGTTGGTAGCCTCAAGTTCAGTAACAAAATCCTTTAATTGTGCTTCAAACTCTTCTTTCACGGACATAAATTTTATATTCACTTATTTTATGGGCAATAGGTAGAATTATACAGTGATTATTTTAGAGTAAAGTGATTATTCTTGAGGAGCATAACGAGGCTGTAGGAAAACCCTTCCCATAGCAATTTTTCAGTTTTTTTTAAAAAAATAGTTTAGCAAGTAGCCCGTATGAAGCTTGCGTAATACGGGATTTTCGGCACGGTGTTTTCATCGTGTCCATCAATATTATAGCTTTATATGAAACGTTAACGTGGGTTTTTCCGTATTACGCAAGCTTCATACGGGCTACACATCAAATTTTTAAGTGGTATTTCTCGTATTTCATACGGTCTACTTGCTATTCAGCTTAGGTTTGATTACAAATAAATATTAGAACGCCTAACCTTATCTTAAATGACACACCAAAATTTTAATCAACCCACGGACGTGCTTGTTTAATCGCAAGCTTTCCGCGACTACCATCACCCGTTTCAGTGATCTTAAACTCAATATCTATCGCAAAATTATCATCCCCTTGATAAAGAGCTTTAAAATGTGCGTGAATAATGCGTAAATTATCCCGTAACAGATTCATTTCAACCTCAGTTAATACATTTTCCGTCGGCACAGGCGCATCATAAATAGTTTCAACATTAGAGTGCCTAATAAATTGAGTTTCCCACGCATAATCATTAATCGAGGCCGCTAAACGCGTCATCACAAACTCATCAGGAATGGGCGTAATTAAACCCTTATCAGTCTCAATAGGCTCTGGATTCGTAATGGATAGCTCACCATATTGAGCATTCACATAAAAACCTTCCCAACTAGGATTATAAATATTCTTGGTAATCGCAACCCCATTAACGTGTTCATCACCATAATTAGGATGAATTAAGACCCCCATGTAAGTTTTAAAATGCTCAATTCGATGCAAACGGCGTTCATCAAAAGCACGTTCTGTCCATAAACTTGCCCAAACCTGTTTAACACTGTTAATTAA
Organism: Methylococcales bacterium; assembly: GCA_030949405.1. NCBI lineage: Bacteria > Pseudomonadati > Pseudomonadota > Gammaproteobacteria > Methylococcales > Methylococcales bacterium. Next base: position 2,040,664 of record JAUZSN010000002.1, read on the forward strand.
TTTCCCTTCTTTAGGTTTGTGTGTCACAGAATCATACAAACCTGCGCCATTGAAACCTTCTAAATCTTCATTATTAGTGCTGGAACGAACGCGCAATTTTTGGGTAAAAGGTTCCCCCGCAGGTTGCCAAAATAAACGCACGCTTTCTATACGATCAATTAACGTTTGGGGAGCTTCTGCCTGTTCAATAGTCGCGCGTAATTCGGTTAATAATTGAATTTTATTATCAGGCTTATTTTCAAGATCAAGTTGCTGAATAAACTGATACAAAGACAGACTGGTCGAATCATTGCAAAGCTGGGTTAAATCATCGACACAACGCGGTAAACGCATAAATTCATCATACATCGCAAAGGGTAACGCATAGCCTTTAGGAGCAACCCCATCCACTAATATTTTATCTAATTCGGCTACATTAGCGGCTTTAACCCCAACACGTACCCAGTCACGATGGTGTAAATTGGCTAAGGCTTGAGGTTCCGTTACGGTTAAATCACTTTTAGGGATCGTGACGGTATCAGGAATTTTATCAGCCAACCATTGTAAGGATTTTTCTTCGCTGGCTAATGTCAATTCAACCCCCGCATCACTGACGGTATAATGCACCCATTGATTAATTAAGGGACTAATTTCGGGATCGGTGCGTACATTTTTCATGTAAGCATTGGGGGTATTATTTTGACGGGCTTTCAAATTAATATGTGACAGGGGCGTTTGAGGGGCCTCGGTAATAATGCCGCCGACATGACCTAAATCATTGGGGATAAAGCTATAAATAGCAATGTCAGTTTCATTAGGATTACGATCCCCTGCGTTGACAATTTTTAAACGTCCATAAGCTTCTCCTTTATTCAAAATAGCGGAATCCAGTTGAGCAAATAATTCTTCGGTCGCGATACTACGAATATTTTTTTTATCAAATGCCTCGGCCATTCCACTGTAATTTAACTCATGGGTATTTCCGACAGGATGATAGGCTAAGGGCGTGGTTAAAAAAGGCATCGCTGCCGTAATGGTTTGATAGGCTTTTTCAATTAAGGGGGCCGATACGGGGTCTGTTGGCCAAAACTCTAACGCATATAAGCCCGTTTCGGTGTAATGATCGTAAGCAACAACGGAGCCTGCTAAATGATGACGGTCGTCTTTAAAATACGTTTCGGCGATAAATTGTGTATTGCCTGTGTTATAACCAAAGGGTTGGTAATGATTAAGAACATTGCGTAAAAAATCATAATGTAAGGGGTTTATTTCTGAATTGATGAAAAATAAAACAGGATGATCGGTGTCAATATCGGTGATGATAAATTTAAGTTCTCGAACCCCTAAAACCCCTGAGACATTCGAGGTTGTGGCTAAATTTTCAAAAGCAGTTCGATCCGTTAAAAATAAGGCGGCTTTATTATTCGCTAATGGCCAATTAAAAATACTTTTTCCTGTGATGTCCTTAGCGGTTTTAAGTAAAAACTGCATCGGTTTAACAGCGGGAATTTGTTGCATTTCAACATTATAAATAAGCTGATCGCCTTCACTTGATGAAATACACAGTGAGGGAAGAGTTACCTGTTGCGTAATCGGTTGATAGGTTACTTCCCCCGTATTGACTACGTCATTGACTCGTTGTAAATGACCCAGTTGAAAATGAAAGGGATTGTCAACGGCTAATAAATTGAGTTGGGATTGAAATAAAACGTTATCCTGCTCAATATAAACACGAGGCAAATCAAGTTTCCCCGTTTGTATCGAATACGTTGCTTTATCCGCAGGACAGTTCAAAGCAAAACTTGAGGTAGAAACACTAGCAAGTAATAAAGTAAGGCTTAGGGTCTGAAGACGTTTCATAATTTAAGGGGTGATTGCGTTAAAAGAAGAAACCCGAAATTGTAGAGGGGATGAATTTTCAATATGTTGCAAGGTTAATGCATAAAATACGGTTTCTTGGTTGCTATTTTGTATGGCTAATCGTGGAATGGTTAATTGTCCTGTTTGTTTCGAGTAATGAATGTCACTCATTTTTTTATCAGGTTGTATTTCTACGTGAGCTAAGGTGAGTAATAAATCATCGGCCTTTTGAGTTAATTTAAAATGGGCTTTAAAAACCCCTGAGTCTGCGATATAAGCATCATCAAGTTGCAACTCATTGGTTTGTGGATAAAAATTAGCCGATGAGCTGTGAGTTAACGGGTCTTGAAAAACACGGACACTGTTTATGGAAGCCACTAAAAAATAATTTTCAGCAACCGCAAGACTTAAACCAAATTGTTCATGACCTGGTAAGTGTTGAGGATGTTGCCAAGGCGTTGTTTCCCAAGCTGGCGTCTTATTTTTGGAAAAAATTTCCACTTCACCGCTATTAAATCCTGATAGATCGGATTTACTGGCCCCGACTAAAATGGCGTTTTTTAACATGGCGATACTTTGACCAAAAAAACCACCTACTTTAGGTTTAGTGGCAAGTAATAACTGTTCTTCTAGCCATTGATCGGTTTGTTTTGTATAAATATAAACGGCCCCAGAACGTAAGTCATCAAAAATATCTTTTTGTTTAACACTGCTAAGAATTGTGTTTTCTTCAATGAGAATTTGTTCACCAAAGTGATCCCCTGATTCGCCATTATTCGCACTAAGGCGTGAATGATAACGCCAGTGATTATCATTATTTTCATAAATAAAAATCGCTCCATTTTCTATTCCTAGGTCTAAAACCGCTTCTTTACTAAAGGTAAAACGGGGTTGTCTTGGTCGGTTTTTAGCGGTTGAATTACTCGCATTGGTATAAGGTGCGCCGATAATAAGGGTATTCCCTTCTTTAGCAATCGCGTCACCAAACCTTAATGCTTGAGGATCTTCTGGAATAATACTCGCGTCAAATTGCCATTGCCCACGTTCATTACGGCTAAAAATATAAACCTTGCCCTGCTGATGTAACGGTGCGCCGATATAAAGTTTATCCTCAGAAATCATAATGGCACGACCAAATTGATGACCGTCTTGAGTATCGGGGGCTGTTAATTTAGCCTGTTGTTGCCATTGATGACGATTGGTTGAATCTCGCTCAAAAACATAAACCGCTCCTCGTTGATTATCATCGCGGTCCGCACTTACCAGTAAAATATTGCCCTTTAACGCAATGTTTCGACCAAAATTATCATCCATCACGGGGCTGGTTAATTCCGTAGTCAGTTGCCAGTTTTCCAAAGCATCATAAAGATAAACCGTTCCTGTACGATTACTTTCAGGGTAGGTGGCTGCGACAGCGGCTGTGGATCCAAAAACGCTAAGTGCGGAGCCTAATGTTTTATCGGCTAATGTGGCAGGTTTGACTAATTGAATTTCTTGTCGATGCGTGAGGGGGAGGTTGATTGCCTGTGTTGTATTGGATAAACAGAAGAGAAAACAAAAAATAAATCGGGCTAAAGTCATTAGAACGTTACCTTGGGTAAGCTTAAAAATAGAGGCTACCAACTTAAGATGGGACGCTATAGAGATAGAGCGAGGCTTAACCGTTCATACTTCGGCAAGCTCAGTACGAACGGCTTAATCTCAACGTGTCCCGTCTTAAGTTGGTAGCCAAAATAGAGGGAATTACGTTATTTTCAATGGATAGACCTATTTAATAGGGTTTTGTTTCGATTATTGGATATAAAAAAACCCCAGCCAATAAAATTGACTGGGGTTTTATTCATCTTATGAAAAGATTACAACTTATTTACTCGGTAATGCGAATACGGTAAAAACACCGCCTAGTTTAGTGTAAGAACTTAAACTTCTGTAAGCACCTACGGCACCTAAACCTTCTGTATTAGACGCATCGGTACCATCATCAATACCTGCTGCAATACCAATACCTGCCCAGCCACCAATACCTGACAACACGCCAACATATTGTTTGCCTTCATAAGACCATGTATTTACGTTACCAATAATGCCAGAAGGGGTTTTGAATTTATACAATTCTTTACCTGTTTTAGCATCAACGGCTTTTAGATAACCTTCTAATGTGCCGTAAAAAACAACGCCCCCTGCCGTTGCAAGCGAACCAGACCAAACAGAGAATGTTTCTTTGTTAGACCATTTGATTTCACCTGTTTTAGCATCATAAGCGGTAAACTGACCTAAGTTAGTTGTACCGTCTTTTTTACCTGTCATCACGTCAGCGCCTGCTGGCATCATGGTTAAGGTTGCACCGACATAAGGCTGACCTGCGGTATAAGACACTTCAAACGGTTCATAATCCATACACAAGTGGTTACCTGAGATATAGAATAGACCTGTTTGCGGTGAGTAAGAAACAGGTTGTTGGTTTTTAGACCCTAATGCAGCAGGACAAACACCCACTGTATTTTCATCTTCCCCATTTTGCTCTGTACTGTATTCAGAAACAACTTGTGGACGACCTGATTTCATATCAACGTGCGTTGCCCAGTTAACTGATTTATCAAATTTTTCAGCAACTAATAATTCACCCGTTTCACGATCTAACGTATAGCCAAAGCCATTACGGTCGAAATGCACCAGTGTTTTATGCATTTTACCTTTAACTTTTTGGTCAACTAATACGGTTTCGTTAATGCCATCAAAATCCCACTCATCATGCGGTGTCATTTGATAAACCCATTTAACTTCACCTGTATCGGCATCACGCGCCCATAAAGACATCGACCATTTGTTGTCGCCAGGACGTTGGGTAGGATTCCATGTTGATGGGTTACCTGATCCATAATAAATCAAGTTTAATTTAGGATCGTAAGAATACCAACCCCATGTTGTTCCGCCACCAATTTTCCATTGATCGCCTTCCCAAGTACCAGTACTTGAGTTTTCGCCAACAGGTTGAACTTTACCGTCTTTCCAAGCAGTCGTTTTCTTAGGATCAATTAACGTATCGCCATCAGGGCCCATACTGTAACCCTTCCAGTCCAACTGACCTGTTTTGATGTTGTAAGCGGCTAAGAAGCCACGAACACCAAATTCACCGCCTGAAATACCAGTGATAACTTTATCTTTAACAACAATAGGGGCCTGTGTATTCGTCATCCCTAATTTAGGGTCACCGTTTTGAACACTCCAAATACGTTTACCTGTTTTAGCATCTAAAGCGGTTAAGACAGTATCTGATTGTTGTAAAAAGATTTTTCCATCGCCATAAGCAAGACCACGGTTAACCGTATCACAACACATAACAGGAATAGTTACATCCGCATCTTGAGTTGGGGTAAATTCCCAAATAACAGCTTGCGTTTTTTGGTCGAGTGCGTAAACCGTATTAGGAAAAGGGGTATGGATATAAATAATATCATCGATGACTAAAGGCCCGCCTTCATGTCCTCGTAAAACCCCTGTTGAAAATGACCAAGCAGGTTGTAAACTTTTAACGTTACTTGTGTTAATTTCATTCAGTTTACTATAACGCGTTCCTGCATAATCGCCACCCCAGGTTGCCCAGTTTGCAGGGTTTGAGGTTAATTTTTCAACACCACTATTTGCAGATGAAATAGCAGGTACTGCGAGGGCAGCTGCGACTGTTGAAGCAATCAGTAAGCTTTTTAAAGGCTTCTTCATTATATTTTTCTCCTAGTATTCTGTTAATTAGGCAGACTACAATTTATTTTTTTTAAGACTAATATTAGTTTTAAATCTTTTGTTTTGAAACAATTTTTCTTATTGGATAATGCTAAAATTTTTGTTTCAAGTGGGGTAAATTGAATGATTTTTGCTTAAAAGTCAACTTTTAAACCGCTTTGTGATTAAAGGCTTTGTTAATTTAAGCAGAAATATTAAGCTATTGTGATGTTATTTCTATAAAAAAATGATTTTTATGCCTATTTCAGAAATTTTGTTAGTTACCTTCGCCTTACTATTAGTAGCGATGATTGCGGCCAACTTATGTCGACATATTGCTATTCCCTATACGGTTGTTTTGGTTATTTTGGGTATAAGTATAAATTTAGCGGAACATTTTTTACCGTTTGCAAATAATTTACAACAATTTCATTTAACCCCGGACATCGTTTTATTTGTTTTTTTACCCGCCCTTATTTTTGAATCGGCTCTAAGTCTTGATGCCCGTGCGTTACTAAAAAATTTAATTGCCGTGGCTGTTTTAGCCATTCCTGGAATGCTTATTTCTGCTCTTTTAGTGGGATTAGGGCTTGCCTGGTCGATGCACCTTAATTTAATCGTCGCTTTAATTTTTGGCGCGTTAATTTCAGCTACAGATCCTGTTGCCGTCGTCGCTATTTTTAAAGAGTTAGGGGTTCCTAAGCGTTTATTAATTTTAGTGGAAGGGGAGTCATTACTCAATGATGCCACCGCGATTGTCTTATTCAATATTATGTTGGGCTTTGTGGCGACCAATGAAATGTTAACCAGTGATATTTTACCCGCGATTAGTCAGTTTTTGACGGTCTTTTTTGGGGGAATTGTTGTTGGCATCGTGATTGGTTTAATGATGAGCGAATTAATGGTTCGCTTGTATCATGGCAGTCATGGTATTCCTGTCATTTTATCAATGGCTATGGCTTATTTTAGTTTTATTCTTGCGGAGCATTATTTTCATGTTTCGGGCGTGATGTCCGTGTTAACCGCCGCCATCTGTCTAAATGCAACCGGTTTAATTCGATTGTCTCATGATACCATGCGTATGGTGCGTGAAAGCTGGGAAATTATTATTTTAACGTGTAACTCGTTATTATTTATTTTGATTGGGCTTTCTGTTAATGTTTTTACGTTATTAAGTCATTGGAATTTAATTTTATTAGCGGCCGCGGCAGTCGCTATTGCTAGAGCCTTTAGCATTTATTTACTCACCCCTTTAACCACGTATATTTTTAAATTACCTAAAATTAGCTTACATGAACGCCATATTATGTGGTGGGGAGGACTGAAAGGGGGCTTAGCTATTGCGGTTGTTCTGTCTATTCCTGATAGTTTGCCCGAAAAAAAAATGCTCATAGAATTAACGCTAGGGGTTGTGTTAGTCAGTTTATTGCTCAATGCAACCACGATTAAAATGCTAATTCATTGGCTTAAACTGGATCAGTTATCCTCTGAGGAAAATGCTGAATTAGAACATAATACCCAACAAATTAAAGTGGCCGTAGATAATAGACTTGTTCTTTAAGAAGAAGTTAATATATCATGTTAAAATTCCATAGGATAGCCGCTAAAAAAGAAAATAAATCTTTTACACCTTCTTTTTTATTTCTAAACTTGTCAACTAGGCATCTATATCTTTTCATTCCACCGATTACATGCTCAACAATGACTCTTTCACGACTCATATCTTTGTTTTCTTTTTTTTGATTTTCTGTTAATGTTGGGTTTGGATTATGCTTAGATTTATTTGGTTTTTTATGAGGAATATTTACCGAATTAGTTTTATATTCATTATTAAACCCCAAATAACCTAAATCAATAAATATATTAAAATTACTAAACCAATTTAATTCTGGATTAAATTCTTTTTTAAACATTCCATAATCATGATTTTTACCTGAAAACTAACCCCAATATATAAAATTAAATGACCTAAAGAAGCTATAGTGGTATTTTTAATTGTATGCTGTTTTGTAAAATTCATTTTGTTCTTCATAGTCACTAGGGCGTTGTACAGCACGCTCTGTAGTATCTATTATCAATGTTTGAACTCCGCCAAAAGCCTGCTGCATTTCTTCAGGGGTTGAAAAACTTGTTGCAGGTAAAACATTAAATATATCTAACGTCTTTATTAAAATTGGAAATAATTTGTATACATGAGTATGGGCGCATGATTTATTCATATTAAAAGAAAACCCTAAGTGATCGAAAGTAGAATAACACTTCATATAATTTAATATAAATAATAATTTGTCTGCGGGTGTTTTTAATGTGCTATCTAAACCACTACCGTATTTTCTTTCTTTATTTTCATGTTTTTCTTTTTGATCTTCAATAAGGGTCTTTTCAAATAGAGATAATAGTAAAATAAAATGTTCTGTTTTTAATCCTGTTAAAGCTCTTAACTGTCTATCATCATAAATTCTTGGTAAAATTTCTTTTATTTTCATGTTATACTTTGATTTTTATTTTTTATAGAAATTTATTATAAAGCTTATTTATTATTTTTAATAATTTAATTTAAAGTTTATTTATTAGGCTGTATCAACTGATTGTGAGTGTTATCAAGTATATATAAGCAATTGATTTTAATATATTTTATTTAGAAGAACAAGTCTAATGTACTGGATGATTTTTCTAAGCAAAAAATATTAAACGAACACTTACACGCAGCGGTTGATTTAGCGATTGCCGAAAGTTTAAATGTAAAACCCGTTAAATTTTCACAAACTCAACGGTTAGAACAACTTCATGCACACGCTTTACAGGCTGAAAAAGAGCAACTGGATTTCTTACATGAAATCACTTTAATTAATTATTATACGTTTATCAGTTTTACGGAAGTTTTAAAAAATGACCGAGAACGTGATGCTAATACGGCGTTTAATATGAAGTTTGTCCCCCTGAAAAAGAATTTGTTTGTTCGAGGTGAATTATGGGTTATTCATTTTTTAAGTCATTATGATTGGTCATTAACATGGCTGATGAAATATCAAAACTTACGGTTTTCTAATCATATTCAATATGATATCGCAGGCATTTTAATGGCGCGTAATGCCTTAAAAGTGATCGCATTAACGGACTTAACGTTAAATAAAAAAAATTTAAATCGGGTTAAAAATCTTTATGAAGGTCGACTATCACGACGACAAAAACGTTTAAAGGATTTTAGCGATCTTTATCCTGAATTTTATCAAAACTATCAATATTTATTATTTCAACAAGTCGGGTTAATTTGTGCTTTAAAGCAACTTCAAATAGATTTTGAAGCGGCTAAAATGAGCAGCAAGGTTTACAACAAATTACACGATCGATTGCATCATGCTCTAAAACAATAGACTTGTTCTTCTAAATAAAATATATTAAAATCAATTGCTTATATATACTTGATAACACTCACAATCAGTTGATACAGCCTAATAAATAAACTTTAAATTAAATTATTAAAAATAATAAATAAGCTTTATAATAAATTTCTATAAAAAATAAAAATCAAAGTATAACATGAAAATAAAAGAAATTTTACCAAGAATTTATGATGATAGACAGTTAAGAGCTTTAACAGGATTAAAAACAGAACATTTTATTTTACTATTATCTCTATTTGAAAAGACCCTTATTGAAGATCAAAAAGAAAAACATGAAAATAAAGAAAGAAAATACGGTAGTGGTTTAGATAGCACATTAAAAACACCCGCAGACAAATTATTATTTATATTAAATTATATGAAGTGTTATTCTACTTTCGATCACTTAGGGTTTTCTTTTAATATGAATAAATCATGCGCCCATACTCATGTATACAAATTATTTCCAATTTTAATAAAGACGTTAGATATATTTAATGTTTTACCTGCAACAAGTTTTTCAACCCCTGAAGAAATGCAGCAGGCTTTTGGCGGAGTTCAAACATTGATAATAGATGCTACAGAGCGTGCTGTACAACGCCCTAGTGACTATGAAGAACAAAATGAATTTTACAAAACAGCATACAATTAAAAATACCACTATAGCTTCTTTAGGTCATTTAATTTTATATATTGGGGTTAGTTTTCCAGGTAAAAATCATGATTATGGAATGTTTAAAAAAGAATTTAATCCAGAATTAAATTGGTTTAGTAATTTTAATATATTTATTGATTTAGGTTATTTGGGGTTTAATAATGAATATAAAACTAATTCGGTAAATATTCCTCATAAAAAACCAAATAAATCTAAGCATAATCCAAACCCAACATTAACAGAAAATCAAAAAAAAGAAAACAAAGATATGAGTCGTGAAAGAGTCATTGTTGAGCATGTAATCGGTGGAATGAAAAGATATAGATGCCTAGTTGACAAGTTTAGAAATAAAAAAGAAGGTGTAAAAGATTTATTTTCTTTTTTTAGCGGCTATCCTATGGAATTTTAACATGATATATTAACTTCTTCTTAAAGAACAAGTCTAATTACCTAAAGTAAAAACCGTTCTTTCGCAAGGCTACCAATTTAAGACGGGACATCCAGCAATTTCAAAGGGTTAGAAAACACACGCTTTCGACTATTTCTAGGAAGCGGTAACTCGCCCATTTCATTCAGTAGCCATGAAAACAAGTCTGGAAACTCGGTATCAAATAAACGCATGGCGGCGGTTGTGCCATCCTCACGTTTGATTCCGTAGTTATGAATGACCGTCAACGCGTTTAATCGCTTTTTATTCAAACCTCGCCCATTGCGATACATTTGCGATAAACAGCCATTTCGCCCTTCCACCGCAGATGAACTGCGTTGAAACTGCCTTGCCATATGCTCCGCCAATGTTAGCCATCGCTGCATTTCACTGATTGATAACTTTGCACTAAATGGGTCTGATTTGAGCTTATCAGACGCGGTTTCCCAAGCTTTTCGATAGTTTTCCTTTGACCTGCGGCTTTTAGTTTGTTCCATTTTCTGATGCCAATAAACAACGGGTAATAATGTTGTGGTCAACCAATATTCGGTATCCGCATCAAGCCCCAAATTTTGCAAGGTTTCGCGTACCCAAAGCCACCAAAAACTGATGGATACCGCTAACGGTTTTATTTGATTACGAAACTTTTTCATCACGCCTTTATGATCGTTAATCCCTTGTTTTTCCGCTATTTTTTCAAAGGCTCGCGCTCTTAACTCTAGCAACTTCTCAACCTGTTCCGCATCGTTTCTACGACTATCATTGAGTGAAAAAGGATGAACTTCATCCGCAATCCCTTGTAAGTTTTCGTGATAATCTGTTTGTATTTTTTGGCTTCTTCAAGCTCTTTTTCAGCCGTTATCCGTGTTGTTTTAAGTCCAATAATTTTCTGCATCGTTGCCGTTTTAGAAACAGTAGACTCTGCGGTTTGCGCTGCTTGCCGCTGTTTTTCAGCCCTTGCTGCACGCCTGCCGATTTTCGCGCCTAACCAGCGACTCATATCTTGTTGAGCATGAAAAATATCTGCCCCCGATTCGCACTTAAACCCCGTCACTGCCATTTTTATCAACGCCTTAGCGCGATCACTAATCGCATGATTAACCTCAATGCCTAATGATTCTAATCGTGGCGAAACCTTTTATACCAAGTATCGTAGCACCTATCATCGCTAATATCTTCCAACAAAAGATAGCCAGAACGTAAGTCCATTAAAACTAAAATCATAAAGTTGCCGAAAAAAGTCTCATCCAGCCCAGCAACAACTTTACGTGTTTGTTTTTTCACACTTTTTCGCATTCTTGCTGAAACTGCGGCAATAAGACTTCCATTTTATTGATTTGAGTCCGCAGTGCGTCGGGTGATACGCCCACATGGGTGTCAATCCGTATCATTTTAAAAAACAGCGATAAAGTCTCTGCACCTACGCCTGCCTTTAATCCAAAGACATACAAGGCGGAAAACACCATTAATCTTTGCCAAGAACTACCTGCCTCGGTTTCCCATAATGATGATTCAGGATGTCGATTTCGCTTTGTTTGCGCTTGACGATGACGATGCACACTGCTTTTTGAGCGACCAACAATTGAAGCTAAGTTACGAACAGTTTGCTTGCCTGTTGTTGTAATTTCAGCGATAATTGCGTGACTAGCTGCGCGTATTTTCTGTGTTGTTCTGTTTTTTTAGTCATTAACCTATGATACAAGAATATCGCAGTTAGTTCTTTATTTTGTCCCGTCTTAAGTTGGTAGCCTTTCGCAAGATCATAAACATAAATGGATTGCTAACGTGCCTTTATTCGTTGGCTTGCCTCAAGAAATGTTAAAAGCACTGGGTCAAAAAACAGAATACGTTAATTTTTTACCCGATGATATTGTATTTAATGAAGGGGATAAAGGTCATTCGCTGTACATACTGGTCAACGGAACGGTCGGGGTTTATAAAATTAATAAACAAGGTGAAACGAGTTATATTGATGAATTGCATGAAGGTTCTTTTATTGGTGAACACGCCTTATTAATGAATTCTAGGCGTTCGGCCACCATAAAAGCGACAACTTATGTCACTTTTTTAAGACTAACCGCCTCTGAGGTTTTGAAAATATCCAAAATTGCCCCTGAATTAAAAACCCGATTACGTGAGGCCGATTTTCAACGTCAATCTATAAAAAGCTAATTCAAAGAATTTAGATTTAAATAATTAAAATAAATCCTGTACAATAACATTTGAGAGTCGGCTGAGCAGTCGCTGTTTTATTGTAATGATAGAAGAGAGGAAAGTCCGGGCTTCATAGGGTAGAGTGCCAGATAATGACTGGGAGGCGTGAGCCTACGGAAAGTGCTGAAGAAATTAAACCGCCTGATCTTAATTAGTTAAGATTCGGTAAGGGTGAGAAGGTGCGGTAAGAGCGCACCGCACAATTGGTAACAGGCGTGGCAAGGTAAACCCCACTCGAAGCAAGATCAAATAGAGAAACAGAGGTGTTACCCGCATCGTTTCTGGGTAGATTGCTTGAGCGACAAGGTGACTTGTCGCCTAGATGAATGACTGTTTTTAACAAAACCCGGCTTATAGGCTGACTCTTTTTTATTTCTTTAAATCATCCTTTCAAATCGCTGTCCTAGTGATTGATGATTTTAAAATGAATCATCAAAGATTTGCAATGATCATCCACACGATTAGAATGCGCTATTATCTTTTTTTTATAAATTTCTTTTTTTTAGTGTTAACCGTTTCTTGTTCGGTTGATGTTAAAAAAGTTCCTCCTCCCGTAAGTCTTCCTGAAACTTTTTCTACAACTGGGTCAATAGCACTGACCGAAAAATGGTGGCAAGTTTTTAACGATAAAGAACTTGATTATCTGGTTGATCAAGCATTAAGTAATAACTTTTCACTACAATCAGCTTATGATCGTGTAGAACAAGCAAGAGCGATTGCTAAAAAAAGCGGCGCGTCTTTAGTCCCTACGCTTGATGCGACATTCACCAGTTCACATAGTATCACCGATGGTTTGAGTACGGATAATTTTAGTTTAGGTTTAATTGCAAGTTATGAAGTGGATTTATGGGGACGTATTCGTGCGAGTTTACATGCCTCAGAACTGGATTTTCATGCCGCAAAAGAAGATTTACAGACCATAGCGATTTCATTATCCGCCGAAATTGCTAATAATTGGTATCGTTTAATTGAGCAACGCCAACAGTTAGCGTTATTAGGGCAACAAATTGAAACGAATCAAAAACATACTGAAATATTAATGTTACGCTTTAGAGTGTCGCAAGCAACGGCGGCGGATGTTTTTCAACAACAACAATTGTTAGAAAGTATTAAAGGCGACAAAACATCGGTTGTGGCAACGATTCACGTATTAGAACATCAACTAGCGGTTCTATTAGGTAAAACGCCGACAACCCTTAATATTCCAAAGGCAAGCCAGTTTCCTGTCATTCCACCGCTTCCCCAAACAGGCTTGATTTCGGATTTAATTCAACGTCGTCCTGATTTACGCAAAGCTTATTTTGAAGTTCAAGCGGCAGATCAGCGCATTGCAGCAGCTATTGCCGATCGCTTCCCAAAACTGAGTCTTTCAGCGGGGATTGATACTTCGGATCCTAATTTACAATCCTTATTTAACAACTGGTTAGCGACCTTAGCTGGAAATTTAATCTTACCTATTATTGATGGGCATCGGCGTGTTGCCGAAGTAGAATATAATCAAGCACGGGCTAAAGCGACTTTAAATAATTATGCGACGACTTTATTAGTTGCTGTACAAGAAATTGAGAACGCATTAATTCAACAGCAACAACAGCAAAAATTAGTTGAAAGTTTAGCGCGACAAGTTCATCTTTCTCAACAAGCTAATCAGCAAATTAGACTGCGTTATATGAATGGGGCCGAAAGTTTTTTACGTGTACTTTCTAGTGCTTTAAGTCAGCAAGGTTTAGAGCGAAGTCAATTAAATACCCAAAGACAGTTAATTGAATATCATATTGCGTTATACCGAGCGTTATCGGGAGCGTTTCCCTTAAAGTCATGACGGGTGAAAACGATAGTTTATAACTAATTATCACCTATAATGATAACGAGTCGGTGCTTCATGTCGCCCTCTTATTCTTGCATTAATGATCAACGTACAAAACATAGCTTGTACCCCCCGTGTTTTTTGTAAACTTTAGTTTTTTAACCTAGCTTAAATTGATAGCTCAATAATTAAACCCGTTATATAATAAAGCCATACTCCCTTCAAACACGAGGTGTTAGAAATATGAAAGTAAGTGCAAATTTTTCGTTGGTATTTAATCTGGATAAATGTATTGGATGTCATACCTGTTCTGTCAGTTGTAAAAATGTTTGGACGAACCGTAAAGGAGTAGAATACGCTTGGTTTAATAATGTAGAATCTAAACCCGGTATTGGTTATCCTAAAAACTGGGAAGATCAAGAAAAATGGAATGGCGGCTGGGTAGTTAATAATGGTTCATTAGAGCTTAAATCAGGCAGTCGTCGCCAACGTTTGCGTAATATTTTTATGAATCCTGATATGCCCTTGATTGATGATTATTACGAACCGTTCACCTATAATTACGCCCATTTACAAACGAGTCCTCTCGTTGAAGCCGCGCCGACCGCACGACCTTATTCATTGTTAGATGGCAGTCAAATAGAAAAAATTGCTTGGGGGCCTAACTGGGAAGATGGTCTAGCGGGTGAATTTTCAAAGCGGAGTAAAGATACTAACTTTAATGACATGGAAAAAGAAATGTATGGTGAGTTTGAAAACTCTTTCCACATGTTTTTACCTCGCATGTGTAACCATTGTATTAATCCATCCTGCGTAGCCTCTTGCCCTTCTGGCGCGATGTACAAGCGTGAAGAAGACGGCATTGTTTTAGTGGATCAAGACAAATGTCGTAGCTGGCGAATGTGTATTAGCAACTGCCCCTATAAAAAAGTTTTTTATAACTGGGAATCCGGTAAAGCTGAAAAATGTACAGGTTGTTACCCTCGTGTTGAATCGGGTTTACCTACCGTCTGTTCAGAAACCTGTGTGGGTCGAATTCGTTATAACAGTGTGATGTTATACGATGCGGATCGTATTTCTGAATTAGCATCAATGGATGATACTCAAGATTTATACCAAGCCCAATTAGATATTTTCCTAGATCCTAATGATCCAGAAGTGATTAAACAGGCAAAAATAGATGGTATTCCTGAGTCTTGGATGGAAGCTGCGAGAAATTCACCTGTATACAAAATGGTTGTTGAGTGGAAGGTTGCTTTTCCATTGCACCCTGAATTTCGTACCATGCCGATGGTTTGGTATATCCCTCCGTTATCCCCTGTACAATCACAAATCGATCAAGGCAATCTTAAAACATCGCCTGATGGAGCCATTCCAAAATTAGAAGAATTACGGCTACCGATTAAATATTTAGCGAATATGCTCACAGCAGGAAAAGAAGAACCTGTGGTATTGGCATTAAAACGAATGATTGCAATGCGAAGTTATTACCGCTCATTAAATGTTGAGGGTAAAACCGACTTAGCGGTGTTAGAGGAAGTTGGCTTAAGCGAAGCCCAAGTCAAAGAAATGTATCGTTATATGGCGATTGCGAATTATGAAGATCGCTTTGTCATTCCAACGAGCAATGAAGAGCTACGTCAAGATGATCCTTACGCTTTTCAAGGTCAAAATGGATTTAGTTTTGGTAATGAAGGCTGTAGTATTAGTCCAAATGCCTCGTTATTTCCTGAAAAACGTAAACAAATGGAACATGTGATGGAATTTAAACCGTGGCAACCTGCGGCAAAAACATCAGGAAGTGAGCCCGTTTAATGCAAGTTTATAAAATATTGTCGTTATTATTGGAATACCCTAAAGCAGAATTGCGTGAGCATTGGGATGAAATTAAAAACTTAATTCCCCAACTTCCGTTAACCAGTGACGAGGACCAACAAGCCTTATTAGATTTTATGGGTTGGGCGAGTGCGCTTTCACTCACAGAATACCAAGCGCATTATGTCAATACCTTTGATTTTACCCCTGATAATGCACTCTATCTAACGCATCATTTATTTGAAGAGCAAGACAGAGAACGAGGCCCTGCTTTAGTTGATTTATCTGACTATTACAAGGCGGAAGGCTTTGAAATTTCAGAGGGAGAATTACCCGATTATTTACCGTTGGTATTGGAATATGTTTCGACCTTAACAACTGAAATTGATGTTCGCTTGTTTTTACAGCAAAGCTCACATGTCTCTGACATCATTGCCAAAAATCTTGAAAAAATAAATAGTCCGTACGCACCATTACTTAGAGTCGTACAGCGTCACGGTCGTCTTGTTGATATTGCAGCCTAGGAATTATCATGGAAAATTTACTTTTTAGTGTTTATCCGTATATTGCTTTGACCACCTTTTTAGTAGGGAGTCTGATACGCTTTGACCGAGAACAATATACGTGGAAAGCGGATTCTAGCCAATTATTTGAAAAAGAACAGTTACGTAAAGGCAGTATTCTTTTTCATATTGGCGTACTTGCGTTATTTTTTGGTCACGCGGCAGGACTCCTCACGCCTCACTCATGGTTTTTAGGCTTGGGGATTTCAGATATGGCCCATCAATATGTAGCTATTATGGCAGGGGCGGTTTTTGGCTCACTGTGTATGATGGGTGGCGTTATTTTGTGGAAACGTCGAATGAATAACCCCCGCGTAAGAGCAAATAGTCATTTTATGGATATTTTTATTCTGGATTGGTTATTAGTGACCTTGGCAGTTGGCCTGTTAACTATTCCTGTATCTATTTATCACGCGATAAGTGGTGATGCCTCGGCAATGGTTTCCTTAGCTAACTGGGCGCAAAGTGTAGTGACTTTTCAAGCGAATGCCACCTTATTATCAGAGGTTGGTTTTTTATATAAAATTCATTTATTTTTAGGGATGAGTGTCTTTTTATTCTTTCCTTTTACGCGTTTAGTTCATGTTTGGAGTGCGCCATTAGGTTATATCATTCGTCCATATCAAATTGTACGCCGCAAATATGTTGAATATCGTTAATCTATTTGTGAAAAGGATATAGATAAAATTTAGTTCTTTTATGTCAATTTTTAAACCGTTAAGAAAGCCGTCTGTAAGACGGCTTTTTAATTTCTACTGATTATTTATTCGTAATGCGTGTTCCTTACTGGCGACTTTCTAGCTTTTATTTTTTTTATTTTGCAGCACTGGGTGCCTTTTTACCTTATTGGAGTTTATATTTACAAAACGCAGGCTTTAATGCGTTAGAGATTGGCGAACTTTCCGCCTTAATGATGGCAACAAAAATCATTGCGCCTAATCTTTGGGGGGCTATTGCAGATCGGACAGGAAAAAGTCTTAAAATTATTCGACTGGCCTCTTTTTTAGCGGCTTTTTTATTTTCGGGGTTTTTATTTAAAACGGGCTATTTATGGTTTGCTGTTATGACCTTGGGCTTTAGTTTTTTTTGGAATGCGGCGTTACCTCAATTTGAAGCGGTTACTTTATTTCATCTAAAAAATCAGCCTCATCGGTATAGTCAAATTCGTTTATGGGGATCCATTGGTTTTATTATTGCGGTAATTGTTATTGGCGAATTATTAGATAATTACTCATTAACGTTATTACCTTTAATTACAGGCGGGTTTCTGATCGCTATTTGGCTGGCCGCACTGATAACCCCAGAAGCCAAAATAATCACCCATCATGCAGATGGCAAAAGTATTTGGCAAATTATCAAAAAACCAGAAGTGATTGCCTTTTTTATGACCTATCTACTTTTGCAAGCAGCGCATGGGGCTTATTATGTTTTTTATTCGGTTTATTTAAAAGAACTCGGTTATAGCAGTCGTATTATTGGCGGGTTGTGGGCGTTAGGGGTTGTTGCCGAAGTGATTTTGTTTATTTTTATGCAAAAATTATTGGCCTTATTTTCATTACGCCGTATTTTATTATGGAGTGCTTTTTTAAGTATGACCCGTTGGCTGATTATTGGTTTAGAAGCCGAGTCTATTTATTGGCTCATTGGCGCACAATGTCTACATGCGGCGACATTTGGTTCCTCTCATGTCGCGGCTATTCATCTCGTGCATCACTATTTTGGTAATCAGCATCAAGGCAAAGGACAAGCTCTTTATAGCAGTACCAGTTTTGGACTGGGGGGAATGATGGGTAGTTTTTTAAGTGGTTATTATTGGGAAGTGTTCGGTGCGACGATTGTTTACAGCGTTGCCGCAGGGTGTTGTTTATTAGCGTTTCTAATTAGTTATGCGGCCATTGGAAAACAGAGGTCTAAAGCGCCCCACTCTTAACGATTGGCTACCAACTTAAGATGAGATACGACGGAGTAAGGCTTAACCGTTCGTCCTGAATCCAGTCGAAGGGCGGACGGTTAAGCCATTCATACTTCGACAAACTTAGCTCGAATGGCTTAACCTCAACTTGTTCTGTCTTAAATTAGTAGCCTAACTATTTAAACGGGTAAGGGCATGATTTCACCGACCATATTTGTCTGCATGAGTGTTTTAATAAGGGTTTGATTCCAGTTATTGTCATTATAATGACGTAATGTATTGAGGTAAATTAGTTTACACAAAGCGGCAACCGAAATCATGTCATAACTATCCACTGATCCGACCTCGTTCATCCACGCCCCCGCAGCATAAGCATTGGCATTAACCGTGCCTGCAAGTACTTGAGTGCAGTTTATAATCGTAATTCCAGACGCATTTGCCTGTGCCAACGCTTGATAAATAGCCCCGTCACTGGCCTTATCAGGATTCCCTGAGGGAAAGTTACCCGCGCCATAAGATTCGAGAATTAAACCTTTTAACTGTGGAATTTCCAAAATTTTATTTAAAACCTCCGCAAGGTAGTTATTATTGAGCGTAGCGGTGGTATTGTAATAAGCAGGAAAGGCGGAAAAGGGGAGTATTAGGGCATTATTAAGGTTATTTGAAATATAAGTCAGTTGGTTGCGTAAGTGCGTCAAAGGAATGCCATTTGAATGGCTTAATCCAATCTCAGGAGGGAATAATAGGGGGTAAGGATGTGTGTTTAATGAAAAATCAATCCCTATTTCTGCTAGAGGTGGGTAGTTAGGCGATGAAAACGCATCAAACAGGCTGGCATTGGTTTTAATACTTCGATTTCCGCGTAATAATTTTCGATTAAAAAATAGGCAGGATTCGGTTATCCCGCTAAAAATGGATGAAACTGAACCAAAAATAGATTGATAGGCATCCGTATTATAGTTAAAGCCGTTTACCGTCTCATTGACCCCTTCAAATAAGGGCAATTGCGACCCTGTAACAATAATAGGTTTATCCAAAACAGCAATAGGGTTTCCATTACAGTCCAGCGCGGTGAATAAAAAAGACAGGGCCGAAGCCGTCCAAGCCATGGTGTCCGTTCCGTGTAACACAATGAAACCATCATAGTTGAGGTAAATATCCAATAACTGTGTAGCGATTAAGCACCAGTCATGGGGTTGTAAATTGGTACTGTCTAGTGACGTAAGCGGTCCTGTCATAGTCTTAAATCCAATGACATCAACCCATGTATGTGGCCATCGTGCTTGAATAATGGGGGTAATATAGGTTGTAAATGCGGCCTTAAATGAATCGTAAGGTAAGGGACTTAAAGCCCCTGTTAAATCAGGAAGGCAACCAATCGTTCCTCCCGTATATAAAACAGCTATTTTCATTTTTTTTCACCCGCTTTTGAGAGATGATTGCTTAGTTGGTTTTTAAATTGGGAAAGGCTGACTCGTTTCCTTGATTCATTGATTTTTTGATAGCCCATGCAATATCTGCTGCATGACGGTTTTCTTTAACATCATGAACTCTAAATAACTGTACCCCTGACATCACGCCTAGTGCGGTGGTTGCGGTGGTTGCGCTCACTAACTCATTTGACTCTGAAACATTACAAATACTGCCCATAAAGCGTTTACGACTGGTTCCTAATAAAACAGGAAACCCCGTGGCAACAAATTGATCTAACTGCCCAAGTAAATCAATATTATCTTGTTTTCTTTTTCCAAACCCAATGCCTGGATCAATGACAATATTCTCTTGTTTGATACCCGCGACTAATGCGTTGTTTATACTCGCTTGCAAGCTCGCTAAAACATCCTTAACAACCTCATCATAATAGGGGTTATCTTGCATAGTCTGTGGGGTGCCTTGTATGTGCATTAGAATAATAGGGCAAGCGGCTTCAGCGGCAACGGTGAGTATTTCTTTATCGTCTCGCCCCCCTGAAATATCATTAATGATCGTCGCCCCTGCGTCTAACGCGGCTTTTGCAACGGTACTTAAGGTGGTATCAATGCTAATTGTTATCGTTTGGGATAACTGGCGACGAATCGCTTTAATGACAGGAATAACTCGTGCAATTTGTTCACCTGAAGAGACAGAAATAGAATTAGGTCGTGTCGATTCACCGCCAATATCAATAATATCGGCCCCTTCTGTTATCATTTTTTCAACGTGTTTCAAGGCTTTATCGCATTGATGATAGTGTCCGCCATCTGAAAAACTATCAGGGGTTACATTTAAAATACCCATAATTAAAGGGTGATCAAAGCATTTAAACATCGTTAAAAAACTCCTGTCGTTTTAAAATAAAAAATTGATTCGCGTATAATAAACCAGATCTATCATTACTTATTGAGATAATTATGAATCAACCTCGTTTAGCTTGGGCAATAACAGGCTCAGGTCACTATATTGAAGCGTGTTTAGAGTTTATTTTAACCTTAAATAATGTTGATCTTTATATTAGTCAGGCGGGTGAAGAAGTCTTAAAAATGTACGGTCTTGATATTAATGAATTAAAACAAACCATGCCTGTTTATCGTGATAAAGCGGCATCCGCTCCACCTGTGGGGTTATTTTATAAAAATCATTATCATACCTTCGTTATGGCTCCGACCACCTCGAATACCATTGCTAAATGTGTTTTAGGGATTGCGGATTCATTGGTGACGAATTTATATGCTCAGGCAGGAAAATGTCGCGTAACCAGTCTGGTTTATCCCTGTGATATTGCGCCTGTGATGGAAACCACCGCACCGGGTGGAAAAGTAATGGTTTATCCGCGTAAAATTGATTTGGAAGGCACCGCAAAAATTCGTGAATTTGAGTACACTCAAGTGGTCGAAAGCGTGGATGAATTGATAATCGCTGTTAATCATCGTTTAGACTGTGTTGTATGAGTGAAAAAATTCTTTTTTTAACCGGTCGTTTAGCCGAAACACAATTACAGCATAGTTTAGAAAAAATGCAGCCTGAATTTGATTATCAAGTTCATCAACTGGGTTTAAAAGTGGCTGCCTTAATGACCGCTGAAATGATCGAACGCCGCTTAAAAGAAACCTTTAATGCCGATAGGATTTTAGTACCTGGGCGATGTCGGGGCGATTTAGATCGTTTATCTAAAAAATTAGGATTACCTGTCGAACGAGGCCCGAATGAACTCAAAGATTTACCTCAATTTTTTGGTAAACAGGCGCATAAAATTGATATAAATACATATAAAGTTAAAATTTTTGCAGAAATCGTGGATGCGCCTAATATGAGTGTTGAAGCGGTGGTTGAACGGGCGTATTACTATCAACGGCAGGGGGCGAATGTTATTGATATTGGTTGTTTACCTGAAACGCCCTTTCCACAACTTGAGGAAATGATTCAAACCTTAAAGACCGAAGGTTTTAAGGTCAGTATTGATTCAGTGGAAAGTGATGATTTAATCAGAGGGGGTAAAGCAGGGGCTGATTATATGCTGAGTCTTACTAATGATAGTGTTTGGATAGCGGATGAAGTCGCCAGTACGCCTATTTTGATTCCAGCTCAACATGGTGATTTAACCTCGCTTAATCACGCGATTAGTTACTTACAAACACAAAACAAAGATTTTATTGTTGATCCTATTTTAGATCCTATTCATTTTGGATTTACGGAGTCAATTGTACGTTATCATCAGTTTAGACAACAACACCCTGAGATAGAAATGATGCTTGGCGTGGGTAATATTACCGAATTAACCCATGCGGATACAGGCGGCATGAATGCGATTTTAATGGGCATTTGTTCCGAATTAAATATTAATCATATTTTAGCCACCGAAGTAAGCCAACACGCGCGATGTGCCATTAGAGAAGCTGATTTAGCACGGCGGATAATGTTTGCAGCGCACAAAAATAAAATGCTGCCTAAACATATTGATTCAGGTCTCATCAGTCTTCATGAACCCGCCCCCTTTCCTTATGAACTTGATGAAATTAAAGCGTTTGCAGCTAACGTGAAAGACCCTAGTTTTAGAATTCAAGTGAGTAATCAAGGGATTCATATTTATAATCGTGATGGTTTAAATACCGCAACCGACCCATTTGATTTATACCCTAAACTAACGCTTAAAAATGATGGGGGGCATAGTTTTTATTTGGGGGTGGAACTTGCACGCGCACAAATTGCCTATCAATTAGGGAAGCGTTTTAATCAAGATGAGGCGTTATTATGGGGATGTGCGGTGGATAATCAGGAAGCAACGATTGATTTACATCAGTTTAAACCTGTTGGCTCAACATTCGATGCTAAAGGCTAAAAAGGATCACTATGAGACGCAAATAATTGCGTCTCCAAATAAATAGTGAGCGTTAAGGCTGATACTTTTCTATGGCTTGTAAATCAGCAAGAGCTTGTTTTATTTTGGCATTAATATCATCGTTTAACTCATTATTTTTATAAATTTTTTCAAGTAAACCTTCTTTAACTAAAACTTCTTTTATCCAACGTTTACTAAATCGATAATTATTAGGAATTTTAGCAATGTCACCTGTTTCAGGGTTACGAATACTACCCGATTCTACGTCAGAATGTGAAATAGGCGAGTTAGTTGCGGCTTTAGTGACGGGTTTAATGTCGTCTACCTTAGATGTAGCCACGGGTACCGGCTCTTTAGGTGGACTCTCTTTTTGTACTTTTTTCTTTTCATCGTTAACAACAGAAAAAACAACATAAGCCACAAAAACCGTGGTTAAAATAAAAAATACTTCTGACATAAAGGGTTCCTAGTTAATAATTTTTATTATTTTGATTTAAAGACAAGTAAATAGTGTACTTTTTTACATTTACCATTTCAATTACTTTTAGGGGTGAATATACCAGATGCTCTAATGATCGGTAAACTAATTTGAGTATTTTCATTTACCTATTCTCCGTATCCAGAAAAAACTGTCTTTTTTGTGTTTCCGTTAATTGACGAGGAACTATTTTTTTTGCCGAATTAATTAATGCCTGCGGGGTAGCCGGGTAAGTCCATAATTTAACGGTCGTATCTTCTGAGGCGGTAAGAATTTTATCATCCGAACGATTAAAGACCGCAGAAAAAATGGGGCGTTTATGACCTTCAAGACTCACCAGTTCTTGACCTTGTAAATTCCATAATTTTGCACTGTTGTCAGCCGATGCGGATAATATTTTATCGCCCTTATGATTGAATAAAGCGGATCTAACGCCCCCCTGATGACCTTTGAAATTGGCCAGTTCTTGACCTGATAAATTCCATAATTTAATCGTTTTATCTTTTGAGGCGGTGAGAACTAGATCACTGTCGGGATTAAATACAGCGGTAAAAACCCAATCTTGATGACCTTCAAACGAGACTAATTCTTGCCCTGATAAAGCCCATATTTTTGCCGTTGTATCATCGGATGCAGTTAAAACCCTATCGTCTGTCGAATTAAATTCAGCGGAAACAACAGGGGCGGAATGTCCTTTAAAGGTAGCGAGTTCACGGCCTGTTAAATCCCAAAGTTTAGCGGTATTATCACTGGACGTGGTGACAATTCGATCGCCTGTGTGATTAAAGTTGGCATCAATAATAGCCCCTTGATGGCCTTTAAACGTCACCATGTTGTCACCTTCTATCGTCCATAATTTTGCTGTGTTATCATCTGAGATTGTTAAAACTCTATCCCCTATCGTATTAAAAATTGCTTTTCTTAACCAGCCCTGATGACCTTTAAACTGGGTTAATTCATGACCGTTTAAATCCCATAATTTAGCCGTTTTATCTTTAGAGGCGGTTAACACTCGGTCACCTGCCTTATTAAAGACAGCACTAACGACATCGTATTGATGGCCTTCAAAACTGACTAATTGTTGACCTGATAAATTCCATAATTTGGCCGAATAATCGGCGGATGCCGTTAAGATTTTATCACTTAACGGGCTAAATACCGCATCAAAAACGGTATGATTATGATCGTTAAAACTAATTAATTGCGGATTACTTAAATCCCATAATTTTGCGGTATTATCAATCGAGGTCGTAAAAATTTTATTGCCTTGTGGATTAAACATAGCACTTGAAATGACATCTTGATGACTTTTAAAACTGTTTAATTCATGTCCCGTTAAATCCCATAATTTAGCGATGCTATCATTGGAGGCCGTTAAAACTTTAGTTCCCTGAGGATTGAACGTAATGTCTATAATTCGTCCATGATGTCCTATAAAACTGGCTAGCTCTTGCCCTTTAGGGGTCCATAATTTTGCTGTTTTATCATCTGAGGCCGTTAATATTTTGTCATCAAAGGGACTAAATATTGCTTTTCTAACTTTATTTTTATGGCCTTTAAAATGGGTTAATTGTTCTCCGTTCAAGTTCCATAAAATAGCGGTTTTATCCCAAGAGGCCGTTAATATGCGATCGCCTGCGTGATTAAATAAGGCGTTTGAAACCGTTCCTTGGTGTCCTGAAAAAGTCACTAATAATTGGCCTGTCAAATCCCATGATTTTGCCGTACCATCGCTTGATGCGGTTAAAACACGATCGCCTGCGGGGTTAAAAACCGCACTTTTGACCCAGCCGTAATGGCCTTTAAAATTAGCAATTTCTTGACCCGTTAAATCCCAAAGTTTAGCGGTATTATCATCCGAGGCGGTTAATACTTTATCGCCCATAGGATTAAAAATTGCGCTGATAACAACCGCTTGATGGCCTTCAAAAATACTTAGTTTCTGACCCGCTAAATCCCACATTTTTGCACTATTATCATCGGATGAAGTGAGAATCCTATCCCCTGTCGGGTTAAAGCGTAGACTACTAATTGAATTTTTATGCGCTTCAAACCGATTCAGCAAGTTGCCTGATTCTTTATCAACCAAATAAATCCAGCCATTCGCGAGTGCAATCGCTAAAATAGGGCTATTAGGCGCATACGCGGCGGCGGTGATTATTTCATCATAGTGCCAATGCAAGCGTTCTTTTTTACGAACCATGGCATTATAAAGTGCGCTATAGGCTTGATGAACATAAGGACGTTCATTATTATCTTTATTTTTGGGTAATGCTTCTAATGCTAATAACATGGCAGTTACTTCATCGCCTTTTTGAATTTGTTGAACCGCTAAATCCGCTAAAAATAAAGATTGTGTTCTTAAGCCTTTTTGCGTACTTTTTTTAGCTTGTTGCCATTGCATGAAGCCAAAGCCTGTACTTAATAACGCGGTAATAAAAAGTAATGAACTAATGGTTGAAAAAACTTTAAAGCGTTGTGTCTGTTTTTTTTGTTCCTGAATCACCGCTTCTCGACATGTATCTAAAAATTGATAATCAGACGGAGTCAGATTTTTATTTTGCGCCCAGGCGAGCGCATCATCTAAGGCTTGACCCACTAAGAGGCGTGAATTATCGTTACGATCCGTGGACTCCCAAATCATTAAGGCTTGTGAATAAGGACGTAAGGCGGCTAATTCCGTTTCAACCCATTCAAGATTAAAAATATCTGCGTATAAACGATTGTAAATTTTTAACTGGGCTTGTTGTTTAACCACAATGCCTGTTAAACGCAAAATCATTTGTGGATAACTATCATCGGCTTTTATCTGGCCTTGCATTACAATTTGCTGATAAATACCGAGTAACTCGGCTGAAACACGCTCATTCGCTTTTATACGGTCACTAATGGTTTTAAAATGTTGCGGTATATCTTGAGACTCCCAATTCTCAATAATATTTTTTTGAATGAGTTTTTGAAGATCATGACCGGTCGTGAGTTTTGAATCAGCCACTAATTTACAGACTTTTTGGGTTAAAAAAGGTTGGCCGCCTGTCCAAATTAATATTTCCGTTAATAACGCGTGGGTAATCACGTCATTGGCATCAAAATCTTTACCGAGTGCAAACGCAGCAGGTAATTCAAAGCCTGTTAATTCAACCGCTTTACCGATATTAAACGGCGTTCGTCCTTTATCGCCAATTAAATCAGAGGGGGTTGCTACGCCAAAAATAGCAAATGTAATCCGTTTATAAGCGGCTTTCTCTTGGCGATTATTAAAACAGGCCCGAATGAGTGCAAAAAAATCTTCTTTGAATGGTAAGGGGAGGATGCTATCAATTTCGTCAATAAAAATAATAAGCGGTTGGTTGAGCGGTAATAACAAGGTTTCAATGAATTTTCCAAAACGTTGAAGCGGGGATAATAAGTGATGGGTTTCCCACCAGTCATTTAAATCAAAATTACCGTGTTGTAAAAATAGATTAGTCGCTTCCAATCCATTAACCAGAGTATCTACTAAGCCTGCATACCATTCTTCATCGGTAATATTAACACTGCCAATTTCAGTAATATCAACCCCTAAACAAATAATTCCTTCCGCTTGCATTCGTTGCATGGTTTTAATACGGAGACTGGATTTTCCCATTTGCCGAGAATTTAAAATATAACAAAATTCGCCTGATTTTAATCCTTGATAGAGTTCATCATCGGCAGGTCGATAGACATAGGAAGGCGAGTCAGGCGGTAAAGTCCCGCCCACATGGTAGTTACTCATAGACGATCTTGAAAATAAAATCGGTATAAATCACACAAAGGTTCAACGTCATTACCACGATGACGAACAACGCCTAAACTTTTTAATTTAAACGCATCGCTACTATCAATTAACACGGGGGAATCGGCATTCATAACTTCTGAGGTGACGGCTTCTAACTCCGCTTGTTGAATATTTAATAGGTGTCGACGCAAATGATTGCGATATAACCCTTCTTCGGTGGGAGCTAGTTGTAAAAAAGTCGCTAAGGTTAAACTTTTTTTGGCAATTTGATAAAGCCCTTGACGGACTAAATAAGGGTGACCATCCACCATTTTTATAAATTGGTCGAGTTGCGAGGTGGACCATTCTAAGCCATGCCCTTGCATTAATTTAACCGTTTGTTCCCGCGTAAATTCAGATAATTCAATGGGCAAGCCGACGTTAAAAGGCGATTGATTGAGGTGTAAGGGAATATAAACTTCTTTAGAATGGGTAATGACTAAGCGTAAGTTTTTCCAAATGGCATTATTTTTACTTTTTTCATGCCACGCACGCAATAATCCTAAAAAATCCCCTGCAATATCGGGGTGTTTAAAAACTTCATCAACTTCATCCAGTCCAAGGGTTAATAAGCCCTCTTTTAATAAATATTTTTGAAAATAATTACCTGTTTTACTTTTTGCCCCTAAAACCCCTTTCCAGTAGGTTTCAAGATTCTCATCTAAGCCTAATTGTTCGGCTGTTGCCGCACAAAACCATTGTAATAAGGACTCAAGACTTGAAAAAATTTCACTGTCGGCTTCTTGAAATGACAAAATGGCCGTCCGTTGCCCTGCTTTTTCAGCATGATTTAAAACCCGTGATAATAAGGAGGTTTTCCCCATCTGCCGTGGGGCTTTAATACGAATTAAGGCGTAAGGTTTTTCAACGGCACTATAGCAATCTTTTTCGATAGGCGGACGGTTAATATAAAAAGAAGAGCAAAGAGGAACTTGTCCTTCGGGTTCTTCAATCTGAGTCATATCAATGGCGGTGAGGTTAGCGTCCTCGACATGATTTGATTTTTGGATTAAAATAGGGGTTTGATATTCATCAATTCCTGCTAAATCAATGGCACTGCAGCCAAACAAATAGGCATTTTCAATGTCTTCACCACTGAATAAAGCCCGATAAAATCCTTTTGCAAAGGCAATGGCCGCTTTATCCCCAATCGGCGCATTCATACCAATCACAAAATCAATATACTGACCAATAGCCTCCGCTTGCGGCTCGCTATCACAGGCATTTAATAACAAACAACGAATACGTCCTTCAAAAAGTTTAAAAAAATCCGCTAACGAATCTTGATGAATAAAAAGAGATTCATTATTATTATTTTGAAAATACAACCCATTTAATTCACCATGCCCACTAAAATGGACAATATCAGGGGTAAAACTCAGCAATTGCTGTTGTAAATCATCATCACCGGTCGCAGGACTGTAATTAAGTATAAAATTTTCACGTTGTAATGCCTTCAAGTGCAACTGTTTGATTTCATTAAACTCGGTATCAATGGCTAATCGACTGGTATCATTAGGATTGGCCGCAAAAAAAACAATACGCGTTTTGTTATCTATCATAAGTTGTTGTGATTTGAATTTTATAGGGGGTGAAATTTTGTTTAAAGTTTAGTCTACTTTTAGGAGGAAAGTTTTATTTTTATAAGGCGATGACAG
The DNA here is from genome assembly GCA_030949405.1 of Methylococcales bacterium. Classification (NCBI taxonomy): domain Bacteria; kingdom Pseudomonadati; phylum Pseudomonadota; class Gammaproteobacteria; order Methylococcales; species Methylococcales bacterium. The sequence goes on from JAUZSN010000002.1 coordinate 2,069,249, forward strand.
AGGGTTACAATGTCATTCACGTTAATCGTTTGAATAGAATAATCGTGCTTATTAAGTTTATACGGATTAACAATGGAGTCGGATTTAATCACTTTATTAATCTCCGTTTGATAAACCCGACTGACGGGCGTACAACCGAATAATATAATGGAGGGCTTATTTAAAGCCCAGGCTAAATGGGCAGGTCCTGTATCATTGCCCAAGGTTAAATCCATCTGAGCGATTAAGGCTTTTAAATCATTAAGATTTAATCGAGGTAAAACCTGTGCATAATCAGAACGGGCGGCAATCCATTCGGCTTTTTCTTTTTCAAGTTCATTTCCCCATGTAATCAAGACATTATGTTGTAATTGATTTGCTACTTGTAGAAATTTTTCTTTCGGGTAATTACGACTTTCCCACGTTGAACCAATCACGAAGAGTATATTTTTACCTTGTTTTTTCAGATAATGAGCAAATATGTCTTTAGGTTCTTTAAAATATAAAAATGCTTTTTTTTGATGAATTTGTTGGGACGTAATTGAAAAACCAAGAGGCTCGGAGAGTATATGAGCATTGCGATCAATGGTATTCGTCTCATAAGGGCTATGAACTTTGATGTGATAACAATAACTGGCTAAGGTTTCTCGAATAGAATTTTGATCAAAGCCTGCTAATTTTTTTCCTAAAAACATTGCTGTAATAGCGGATTTTAATAACCCCTGCGCATCAATCACAAGGTCGTAATGATGACGAGCGTAACGTTTAACTTTTTTAATTTCTTGCCAAATAGCCCCTTTGTGATGCTTTAATGCTTTTAAATTAACCGTTAAAATTTGATTAATATCGGGGTTATCCTGCAAAATAGGGGCAAAACGTTCTTCAACAATCCAATCAATTTTAATCGTAGGATCATGGTGTTTAATAAATTGTAACGCGACCATTGCATGAACAATATCACCTAAGGCGGATAATTTAACAATGGCTATTTTCATGATTAATACGCTCTTTTTAAAATGGATTAAATATTGAAATTAAGACGATCCATTGTATCATGGCTCATTCACCCCCTTTCTAAGTAAAAAAATCAATGAAATACCGCTTTTTTATTATTTGTTTTTTAATCCTTGTTATCTCGGGGATCTGGGTTGGGTATCACTCAATCTTAGAGAACTCGCCTGACATCACCTTTACCACGATTACAGGAAAAAAAATTACTTTAAAAGACTGGCGTGGGAAAGCGGTACTGGTTAATTTTTGGGCGACTGATTGCAAAAGTTGTATTGAAGAAGTCCCCGATTTAATTGCGTTGTATAATAAGTATCATTCCCAAGGGTTAGAGATGGTTGCGGTTACTCTATATTATGATATACCCAGCCATGTGGTTGCGATGACAAAGGCGAAAAAAATTCCTTATGATGTTGCTTTAGATTTACGTTCAGCTCATGCCAACGCCTTTGGGCAGGTTCAATTAACGCCAACGACTTTTTTAATTAATCCGCAAGGTCAGATTAGCTTTAAAAAAACAGGGGTGTTTGATGTGAACGCAATGAAAAAACGGATTGAAACGCTGATTCAACACTAAGGGGCTAAGGGTGAAAAAAGTTGATTTTTTAATAATAGGTCAAGGTTTGGCGGGTAGCTTATTGGGCTTTGAATTAATTCAACGGGGATTTAAGGTGGTTATCCTTGATAAGGGCGTTGAAAATGCCTCACAAATTGCCGCAGGGTTAATTAATCCCGTCACAGGGATGCGTTTTGTTAAATCAGCTGAGGTCGATTTTTTATTGCCCGCTGCTCAACAGTATTATAATTATTTAGCGTATTTTTTTCAGCAAAAATTTTATATTGAAAAACCTATGTTACGGCTGTTAACCTCATCAAAAGCACATCAACACGCGATTAAACGCTTAAAAAATTCGGATTACGCTGATTATTTAGGTGATATTATTGAAACAACACGTTTTAATGTCCCCATTTTAGAACAAAAACAAACAGGGTACTTACAAACTCAAATTTTGCTTAACACGCTAAAACAGTTTTTTATTGAACACGACAGCTATCAACAAAGTACCTTTGATTACGAGGCCATTGAGTTCAGAGAAACGGTGAGCTATGATTCAATAACCGCTCAAAAAATAATCTTTTGTGAAGGCTATTTAGCCTATAAAAATCCGTGGTTTTCTAAGTTACCCTTTCAACTCGCTAAAGGGGAAATTTTAACCTTAAAGAGTCCACAGCCTTTAGCCGATTATTTATTGAATTATGGGCAATGGATGATTCCTTTGGATGGCTCTAGTTTTCGTACGGGGGCGACCTTTGATCGTGAGCGTATTAATACTCAACTCACCTCAAAGGGTCGGCATGATTTATTAACGTGTTTGCATACGGTCTTACCTGAAACAAAAATGGCAACAGTAACGAAACAACAAGCTAATATTCGCCCGTGTACGCTCGATAAACAGCCCTTCATAGGATTCCATCCTAAGTACCCACAATTGGCTATTTTTAATGGTTTTGGAGCCAAAGGGAGCTTGCAAATTCCTTATTATTGTCAGCAGTTTGCAACTAATTTATTAAAAAAAGTTCCGTTATCTGAAACTATTGATATTAAGCGTTATTCGATGGCGTGGTTACCAATTTAAGACGGGACACTGTAGAGCGAGGCTTAACCTCAATTTGCCCCATCTTAAGTGGGTAGCCGATGGCATTATCTAGCTAAACTATCAGGGCTTTATGTTTTATTTTAATCTTTGTTTTTTTCACTACTCTCTATGACTTCGATAAATCAGAAAGAATTTAATCTTCCTCTAAAAATAATTCAGCAATTATTATCTCACGCACTCTCCTCAAAAGAAACGGAGGTCTGTGGGGTGATTGGAGCGATTGAAGGGGTTGTAACCCGTTGTTATCCGATTACTAACGTTCACTCTCAACCTAGAAATAAGTTTACCTTAAATACGATTGAACAAATTGCCACGTTTAAAGAACTGCGGGAACATGGGGAGAAATTATTTGCGATTTACCATTCTCATCCTCATTCACCCGCGTATCCTTCCAAAACGGATTTGGCCTTAAGTAATTATCCTGACGCGCTCTATCTTATAATTTCTTTAAATACTAAGGGTGTTTTAGAATTGCGTGGATTTAATCTTAAGAATACGCAGATAGAAGAAGTTTCTTTAACGCCTTATTCGTAATTATGAAACTTTTTAAAGCAATTAGAGTTTTAATTTTATTATTTATTTTAGCCTTTGTCGCTTTTTACAGTAAGTCCCAAAAATTAAAATCCCAATCATGGGTGGAACCGTTACCCGTTATTATCTATCCTATGAATATTGATCACAGTCTTACGAGTCGGGACTATATCCAGCATTTAAGTGATAAGGATTTTACCGAAATTGAATTGTTTTTTAAGCGTGAAAGTAAAAAATATTCGTTGACGGTGGCACAACCAATTACTATAACGCTAGGCTCGGTTTTAACCGAATTTCCACCTGAAACCCCGATGTCTTTTTCTAATCCGTTAACGGTTATTTGGTGGGGATTATCGTTTCGTTATTGGGCTTGGTTACACACTCCTGATTCGGTTTCAAATCATCATCGAGTCCGCATTTTTGTGTATTATCATCGAATTGATGATGAACAAGTCTTAGCGCATTCTTTGGGGCTAGATAAGGGGCTTTTAGCGATTGTTCATGCCTTTGCGGATAAAAGACAGCAAGCTCAAAATAATATTATTATTGCTCATGAACTATTGCATACTGTGGGAGCAACGGATAAATATGGGGCGCGTAATCAACCCTTATTTCCACACGGTTATGCTAATCCTGATAAGCGTCCGCTTTATCCACAAAAGAAAGCTGAAATTATGACGGCACGGATTCCTTTATCAATGACAAAGGCGGTCATGGCAAGGAATTTAAACCAGTGTGTGATTAATTCTGAAACGGCTAAAGAGATTAATTGGCTACGAAATTAAGACACTATTTTTCTAATAGCGTCTTAGGTGTTTGCTTGAATTTTTTTAATCCCAACTTGTTTCGCTGGTATCTAGCCGATTATTATTGTTCTGATCCCATCGACCTTTAGCATCCGTGTTTTGAATTTCTAAAAATCCATTGGTATCTTGTCCGCTTCCTGTAATGGGGGTGGCTCTTAGGGTATAACTTGTTTGAGTGGCCGCTGTGATATTCAAATTATAATACGCTTTTCCACCATCGACTGGGCTTGTTTGAGCAAAGATACCGGGTCTTCCTGTATCAGCATTATTTGCGGCGGCCTTCATATAGCTATTTGTTTCGGTAAAATGCCGCTCCATCGCATTAGATAAGCCCATTAACGCCCCTTTAGCATCTTCTCTGCGTGAACGGATAATATAATCTGAATAATTTGGATAAGCAATAGAGGCAAGAATGCCGACAATAGCGACGGCTATTAATAATTCAATTAGGGTAAAGCCCTTTTTTTTTCTTAAATTTATAATTGTATTTTGCATGGTTAGTTGTTTTAGTCAGTGTTTGCAAATAGAGTTTAGTCAATAAGTTAATAAACTTATTGACTATTAAATTAAAGCGTTAGCGCCGTAATTCTTGCCATGATAAGCGTCCTGTATAACCCTTACTGAAGTTGGTAACCGCTGTCGGGTTGTCAATATCAATATAGCGTTTTTTATTAAAATAAACCGAGGAAGCAGGGAAACCTACAGAATAAACTATTCCACTGGCAAAGGACGCATCGCCCCCTGAAACCCCAATTTTATCAACACTATCAACCTTCCCGTCATTATTAACATCAAATAAGACCCCTTCTGGATTTCCACCATTCAGTAGCTTAACCAGCATTAAAAAACCACTTCCACCTGAACCACAGGCACTTCCTTCTGGAATCCAAGTATTGAAAGAAAGAAAATCCCCCCTTAAATCGGCATCAACAATCATTCGCTCACCTGGGGCAGCGGTTAAGTCAATCGCCCACCCATGCTGTCCTCCTTCGTAATCGACTTCGTGATCGGTTAAAATTCTAATGCTATCGCTAACATTCTTGCCTTTATTCGTCAGTGAACCTGAGACAAAGGTTTGTTTGACTAAATCAGAGGGTTTAATCGAATCTGAACCGTTATCCCAAACGCCATAAAAAGATTGAGGAGATGTATCACTGGCATCGCCATCGACTAAATATTGCCCTGTTCCGAAGAAAACTAAGACATCAGGATCACCGCCTAGTTGTTGAGGGTGTTTTGATAATAAGGGTTTTTGTGTAATCGGCTGAGGTTTGTTAGTGGAGTCTTTTGCGATAAATAAAGGCTTAGGGTTATTGTTTGTTCCATAAGCAACTCCCCATTGAGAAGAATTTGCACTACTAACATCAAATGCCCACATGTTACCTTGTAAATCACCTGCATAAACACGATCAATAACTTTATTTCCCGTTACATCAACGGCTTGAGGGCTAGATAAACCATTACAATCACTGCTTAAGAGACAGGTTGAGTTTTGATTAATTGAGCCTGTTTTGGTACTAATTTTAACATAATCAAGGCTAGAGCCTTGCGATCCATCTGTCCATTCTCCATCATTACCCCCATCCAGAAAAAGAATAAATAAACTGGCCGTGCCATCGCCACTGCTATTGTAACCATTACCAAAAACAGCCGCCCAGCGTCCATTATTCATTAAAACAATAGAGGGTTTACTGAAGGTGTACCCCATGTCAGCATCATCTTCTTCGTCAAACTCCCAAAGAACGAGTTTATCAGCATGGCTTGCTGTTTGGGTAAATTGAGTGGGATCAGTAATATCTAATGCAAATAATCCTCGACTTCCGCCGCGTCCGCCGCCGATTAAAATAGTGTGCCATTTATTATTAAGATAAGCATCTGAGATGGTTAAGGGCATATCAACATAATAGCGATGTTTATAATCTAATGAGGTTAAATAATGCAGCCCTTCCGTTGCTGAATGGGAAGAAAATAACGTCGCAGGAATATAGGCAAACGCTTCTGAACCATCTGAGGCTTTAAAGCCATGAAGCATTCCATCGTTAAAGCCTACATAAACAATTCCTTCTCTATTTTTTGCTGAACTTTCTTTAAAAACCTCGTAACTATTACTGCCTTCTGGAAAAGGCGCGGCACTTGGCCAAAATAATTGCGGTTTAGCCACGAAAATAGGTTCTGAGTGAATTGAGTCGCCTAATAAGGATTTTCGGTATTTGAAATTATAATTATCGGTTGCCCGTCCTTTTTCATGTGCTTGATCGCCTCTCAAATACTTTAATCGCGCCTCGGCTTTCGTATCATCAGCGATGGAATTATTTGGGTTCAGTCTAAAATCATTTTTTTGCTCAGTAACTAAATCATTCCATAGAAAAGGGATGCCTTTGGTATTGTTATAAGTAAAAATATTTCGAGTGCTGCTAGGATTAGAGCGAGTATTAAGTTGATCCGCCGCCGACCAACGTTTAGTACTACTCACATCCCCATTAGAAGAGAGTGGGTAAGCTAACAAATCCCCTGTCCATTGGTTATCTGCACTTTCAAATTGTGCCAGATAAACATCGGTGCTTCCTGTTAAGGCTGACGTACTAAAGGCAACGGATGCAATACTACCGACTCTATCCCCAATACTGGTGAGTGCATCGGATAAAGCCCGCGATACATCTTCTGGGGTTTCTGCGGAAATAAACTTTCCTTTTGAATTAAAGGCCGCGTGCCATAAATCATCAATTTTACGATTATTACTCGCTGCATTCGTTCCAAAAGGGTCACCCCAATTAGGACTATTTTCTAATAAAGCAGGGTTTGGCCAACCATCACCATCGGTATCGACTAATAAGCCTTTAACCCCAAAAGCGACGGTATAAGTGACCATGTGTTGATGGGTTACGGTATCAAAGTCATTGGCGATAACATTATTATCTAAACTGCTTAAATCTTTAGTGTAATAATGACGGGCAACATCAGCTACAGTGGTTGTCTCTGTACCTAAACTATGCCCATCGCTATCGACATCACCGACACCACTCGGTTCTTTCATGTTCCAAAAACCATCGGTAAATAAAATAGAAAAATTTTGTTGGCATTCTTGAATAATAGGGTTACGTTTTCCGTCGGTATTGTCATAATATTGGCCGATTCTATTAAGACCTTTTCTTAAGGGGGTATTTTTTTTAGGCCAATCAAGACTAAAAAGTCCTTTGACTAAATCGACATTATGCGTTGCTAAATCGGTACTAGTTGTTGGGACTTCAACAAAATTACTAGTACTGCCGTTATAAGGAAAACTACTATCATTAATAAAATTTAACCCATAGTAATACTTAGGGTTGTCCGCAATAACTTTTGAAATAGCGGTTTTAGCGACAAAAGCACGGTTTCGAGAATATTGATACCAATTGGCTATATTTTGCTTTGCTTCTGTAACATTTTTATCATTAAGCTCTGCATATTTTGTTGAGCCTGAAAGTGTTTTCGTACTGATTACATATTCTGTAACATCAGAGGAGGAAACTTGATAACCGATTCTTTCAACTTTAATAGAACTACTATTAACAGTATAACGAAGATGCTCATCCCACCAATCCACTTCCCCATTGACTACCTCTGTTCGAGTATTTCCTAAGATAGGTTGTGAACCACTAAACCCATGGGTATCTTCCCAGACGTTATAAACGAGTCCTGTTAAATCTTTTCTAATCGAATATCCCTCAGCACCAGACTGAGGATTTGCTCTTGCGGAAGAAAAGGAAGCGTCATCCATAATAACACCATTGCCTTTATCCCAAGGAGTGTATTCAATACTAGGGTTATAGTACATAACATTGAGTGCAGATGATTTAATCCGCCAATCTCTTTTTTGAATTTCATCAGAACATAATTCAAGTGGACGGCGTTTAGTTTGACTATCAAAGTTTTTTAAAGGATCGGAATCGGTAAACTCACAGGAAGGGATATAAGAATTACTGGAATTAGAGAATAAATATTCAGCATCTAAAAATTTATTACCGAATTCTTTTCTATTATTATCATTAACATAATTAGGATTATAAAACCGATAAACAGTCCCGGCAGGACGCTCAACAGAGGTTATCTGACAAGGATTTGCAGTGGGATTAGCGGCATAACAGGTATTGTCATAAGACGCTTGTCCCCAATGATGCTTTAATAAGATTTCCCAATCCATTGAACCTGAATCATCGACCTCAAAAAAAACATTGGGTGGGGTATTACTTGCAGAGGTAAATAAGGGGCTATCAGCTAATTTCCCAGGGGCGGCAACCCCTGTATTAATTGAACAGCTTATCAGTACACAAAAGCCAATAAAACCACTTAAAAAGGGGCGGATAATCATATTAGTCTCCAAATTAATAGAATTCTTTACCATAATTTAATCTCAAGTAGGCTTCACTGGTATCCTGCGCGCCTGTTCCTTTTGATGTCACTGTAAAATAAGAAATAATCACTGAACAGGGTTGGCCATAAGACGCTGTATTAATACAAGGAACTTCATGATCCCCCGTGTATTTTATAAAATAACGGGGTTGAATATTCACTTGATCTAGGTTTGCATCAAACGAAAAAGAATCATTGTCCGTCCATGTATTAGAATTAAAATGGTCTGGAACGCTTTCATCTTTAGAGAGTAATCCGTTTTCTGTCGTTGCGGCAAATTCTTCAGTGGTTGTTTTACTTTCTATTTTTATTTCACCCGCTCTTAAAGCCGCTTCTGCGGCTTGGAAGGCTAAATTTTTATCGCGGTTATTATTGGCCATTTTTTCTTCAAGCCCTGTGACTTGCGTCCCCGTTATGCCAATGAGACTAAGCAATACTAGCATGATGAGACTCACAACCAAAACAACCCCGGATTGATTTTTTAATGTATTTATTTTATTTATCATGATTCATCGCCTTAATTTAAGGAAGTCGATTGCGAACAGCCACTGTTGCTGAAAAAACCTTTCTTAACCTATTATCTGTTGGGGTTACGTCTGAACCATTATAAGTATAAACAATGGGTTTTGAGGTTAAATTATCGTCAGGGGAGACCACTAATAATGTAATACGAACACTGATAACATTACTCATTTTTAAGCCTACCGTACCTGCGGGAACATAATAGTTAGGCGTATTATCCCCGTCTGTATCGGCGCCATATAAAATTTGTAAATTTTCAATGCCATCTACAAGTTCTTGATCAGCACCACCATTCGCGGTTCTAAAAAGTGCAGAGCCATTATTAGCCGCATTTTGTTTGATAAAGTATGTATACGAATTAAATTTATAAATATAAGCATCAAGGCCATAAATTTTTTGAAATTTATCATGTTGATTTCCAGGGAGTAAGCTTCCACCTGTTTGATGGCGAAGTTCAGTACTAGGTGAATTAGTAATTTGAAAAACATCCCCCATTGCACAGTCACTCATCAAAACAATTTCACCTTTCTGAAGATTACTATTGTTTTCAATGTTAACGCTAGGATCATTAAGGCTATCAAGCATTGACGTTAAAGAAATATTTGAACTTAAAACCCCTTTTAAAATAAGGCTATCCGTACCATCTATAATATTACTATTGGTACTATCATTATCAGCCCCATTAATACTTTCTTTAAAGCTATCAAACGTTGCATCGTTTTTGAGCATTGATTTTATATTAGTCACTGTCTTTAAACAGCCCCAATACCCTGCCATCCGAATATCACGACTAATAAATTCAACGGCAAAACGACCATTTTCCTGCATCCGTGATAAATTATCTTGCATTTTATAGGTTTGCTGGCTACTCAAAAAAATCTGCATCACCCCGCCCATTAAAAATAAGCCAATGACCATCGCAATCATAATTTCTATGAGCGTTATTCCACGCTGCGCGCTATTTATAGGAAGTTGTTTCATAATTTAAAACTCATTTTAAATTCTAATTCATCATTCGTCTTATAAGCATCGTTAATTTTACTTTTATCATCCCACGTTAGCGAAATCGTAAATGACCTATTGGCTAAGGGGCCGAAAATTTCAATTTTCCCGACTCCATTGGGTAAAATTCTTGTAATATCGGTGTTCCATTCAAACAAATCGTGTTCTGCCATTTGTGAGGGCGTACATGATCCTGTAATAGTGGTGCATCCATTTTGTTTAGTCGCTTGCGTTAAGGGGTTCGTCATAACGTATTGACTATTTGAGCCTAACTCAGCATGTGTAATATTGGTTCGCATTCGGTCAGCCATATCATAAACCAGTAAGGTTGCTTGTCCTCGTTGATAAGAACTCAGATTATTTTTCAACCCCATCATTTGTATGCCTGCCAACCCCAGTAAGCCAATCGCTAAAATAACCATTGAAATTAATACCTCAATTAAGGTAAACCCATGATTTTTTTTCATTTAAATCTCCCTAACTAAGGTTAAAATTGAATAGGTTAAGTTTAGGGGCATGACGAAACATCCCCCCTAGAAATTCGCGCTCGCCCGACGGCATTAAGCACAACTCGACGAGAATTAATAGTATCCCCAGCGGTGGCGCATAACCTAAAGGAATCATTTAAAAAACTACCTGAAGAACTATTCAGCCCTGAGGGTAAATAAGCCGTCCAATCATTAAAGTTAGCCCCTGTCATCAGTGTATAATTATTTTCTAACGGAGGATATGTTTTTAATAAGGTATCAACACCCTCATTAAAAATCTGATTATTATTAGCATCTATAAATATATCCCAACCTTCACTCCAATTTTTACTCGTAGTGCCTTTCCGTCGAATATAAACCATCATATTGCGTTTAATGGCTTCACTTCGTGCTAAATTTAGAGAGGCAATTAATTGATTCGCATTCGTGGTTAGGCGACTATTCCTAACAGCCCCTGTAAAACTTGGATAGCCAATTGACATAACAATTGACATGATTGTTATTGTTATTAACAACTCAATCAAGGTAAACCCTTGCTGTCCATCTATTTTTTTGTTGAAAATATCCATAAGCATTAACAGATTATAAGTGTAATGTAGCTAAACCGTATCATGATAAATTATCAATGTCATTGTTAGCGAGTGTAAATTAAGAGGTGGGTTCGATTTTTTCGTCTATTTATCTTAATCTTCTCTTAATAGAGCGCAATCATTAAATGATTTAAATAGAGTACGCCATTCTATACTATTTAAATAAAAGCAATTAATAGACCAACGTGAAAAATAAGCGAGTGTTAGCGTGTCGATAAACACGCCACTAAAATGACTTGTTCTTATGAAAATAACTTATAAATCAATAAACTATGGGTGTGATGGTTTTGTTTTTAGCGACTGATTTATATTTATATTATCAGGTGAAAAAGATAAGGAAATTTGTTTGTTAAGGTAGGGTGTCCTTACGTTACATGGCGTTATTTAAAAAATAAAAATAGTTTAAGGAAGCTAAGTTTCCTTATTGAAATGGGAAACCTTTTTAAGCGACTAGTAATGAAAATCAAGCCTAAAAATTTGTCATTAATTGACAATTTTAGGTTTTTTACCAACGAAAATAATTACAAACCTGCTTTTAAGCTCGCCTCAATAAACGGATCTAAATCCCCATCTAAAACAGCCTGAGTGTTCCCTGTTTCAACATGTGTGCGTAAATCTTTAATCCGTGATTGATCCAGCACATAAGAACGAATTTGACTGCCCCAGCCTATATCGGATTTAGTTTCCTCGACTGCTTGTTGGCTTTCACTCCGCTTCAACATTTCTAATTCATAAAGTTTCGCCTTTAATTGTTTCATCGCGGTCTCTTTATTTTTATGCTGAGAGCGGTCGTTTTGACATTGCACCACAGTTCCAGAGGGGTTATGGGTTATTCGTACGGCTGATTCCGTTTTATTAATATGCTGCCCACCAGCACCACTCGCACGATAAACATCAATTCTTAAATCAGCGGGGTTAATATCAATGGTCACATTATCATCAATTTCAGGGGAAACAAACACCGCGGCAAATGAGGTATGACGACGGCTTCCTGAATCAAAGGGGGATTTTCGGACTAAACGGTGAACGCCTATTTCAGTTCGTAACCAACCAAAGGCATAATCCCCCGTAAATTTAATCGTACAGCTTTTAATACCTGCGACTTCTCCCGAAGACTCCTCAATGAGTTCCGTTTTAAAGCCTTTTCTTTCGCCCCAACGTAAAAACATTCGCTCCAACATTTGCGCCCAATCCTGTGCTTCCGTGCCTCCAGAGCCTGATTGAATATCTAAAAAAGCATTATTCGCATCCATTTTCCCCGAAAACATTCGTTGAAATTCTAAATTCATTACTTTTTTTTCAAACTGATCTAAATCAACAACGATACTCGCTAAGGTTTCTTCATCATTTTCATCAACCACCATTGCTAATAATTCATTTGCATCGACTAAACCATGTTCTAACTCATGAATAGTATTAATAATAATTTCTAATAATCCCCGTTCTTTACCTAATGCTTGTGCTTTTTCGGGTTGATTCCAAATTTCAGGGTTTTCCAGTTCTCTTAAAACCTCCACTAAGCGCTCAGTTTTAACGTCAAAGTCTAAATATTTTTTGAGGGCCTGTCCGCGTTGGTTAAGATCAGCGATTTTGTTTTTAATGGGATTTATTTCTTGCATAAGGTCATTTTACACTATTTATATAGGCGGGTTAAGAAGGGGGCATTTTAAACGATAACTAGAGATAACAAAAGCACTTAACTTAAGAGGATATTTCAAATAATAACGGACTTTAATAAAAATAAAAAATAAAAACTTGCTAAATTATAATAAGTCTTTATAATAACTCAAATCAATCGCGGGGTGGAGCAGCTTGGTAGCTCGTCGGGCTCATAACCCGAAGGTCGTAGGTTCAAATCCTGCCCCCGCTACCATATTTAAAAGAACCCCATTTATGGGGTTTTTTGTTTTCTAAAGGTTAGAAAACAATAGAAGTTACAACAATACGTCATCAATGGAAGGGCCTTTAGGCTCTTTTTTTTTTGTGTAAAATAAAGTGAGTCCAGCGAATGAAGCAAGCCCCTGAACATTTAGTGAATCTTATCGAACCTATTGTTGAGGGACTTGGGTATGAGTGTGTTGGAATTGATTACAACCCACACCCAAAAAATGGTTTATTACGGATTTATATTGATAGTGATGCGGGTATTTTAGTAACGGACTGTACTAAAGTTAGCCATCAAATTAGTGGCGCAATGGATGTCGAAGATCCTATTTCTTCAAATTATCATTTAGAAGTATCCTCGCCAGGCGAAAGCAGACCCTTTTTTAAAGTGGGGCAATTTGAACGTTTTATTGGTAGCACAGTAGAAATAAACCTCTTTAATCCGGTTCAAAAACGTCGAAAAATAACAGGATCCATTCATAAAGTTGAAGGCGATATTATCTTTCTTCAAGAACTCAATCAAACTCAGCTTATTGAAATTCCATTTACGGCGATGAGCAAAGCACGTCTTGTGCCGCAATATATACTTGAAAAAGGAGGTCATCATGTCAAATAAAGAAATTTTATTAGTAGTTGATGTTTTTTCTAATGAAAAAGACATTGATAAGGGAATTGTATTTCAGGCGATTGAATCAGCGTTAGAAGCATCCGCGATTAAACGTCATGCGTTTCCAATTAAAGCCAGAGTGGCGATTGATCGAACGTCGGGCGATTATGATACCTTTCGATGTTGGGAAGTGGTTGAGCCTAATGATGAAGTTGATGGTGATGTTGCTTTTCCTAGTTGGCAAGTTTTGCTTGAAGTGGCTCAATTAGATGATGCAGACATTGAAGTCGGTGATTTCGTTGAAGAAGAAATCGAATCCGCCCAATTTTGTCGAATTGCAGCACAAACAGCCAAACAAGTTATTATTCAAAAAGTACGTGAAGCTGAACGTCAAAAAATTGTTGAAGCCTATGAAGATCGTGTGGGTGAGTTAGTTACAGGCGTTGTTAAACGAATTGAGAAAGGCAGTCTTTATCTTGATTTAGGGGGACATGTAGAAGCTTATATTGCTAAAGATGATATGATTCCTAGAGAATCTATTCGTACTGGCGATAGAATTCGAGGGTATCTAAAAGAAGTCCGTTTAGAACCCCGAGGGCCTCAATTATTTGTCAGTCGAACCTCATCTGAACTTCTTGTGGCTTTATTTCGACTTGAAGTTCCCGAAGTCGGTGAAGGTTTAATCGAAGTCTTAGCCGCAGCACGCGATCCAGGTTCACGCGCTAAAATTGCCGTTAGAAGTTATGATCCACGATTAGATCCTGTCGGAGCGTGTGTCGGAATGCGAGGCTCACGGGTACAGGCGATTACCAATGAATTATCAGGTGAGCGAGTGGATATTATTTTATGGAATAATAATGAAGCTCAATTTGTTATTAATGCGATGTCACCTGCTGAAATAGAATCCATTGTGGTGGATGAAGATAAGCACAGTATGGATGTTGCAGTTGCAACCGATAATTTATCTCAGGCGATTGGACGCGGCGGACAAAACGTACGATTAGCAACCGAATTAACCGGTTGGGAACTAAATGTTTTAGATGTTTCCAAAGTTGAAGAGGATGCAGAAGCCGAGATAGATACGGTTAAAAATATTTTTATGGATCAACTGGCTGTTGATGCTGACATTGCAATTATTTTAGCCGAAGTCGGGTTTAATAGCGTGGAAGAAATAGCCTATGTTCCTATGGATGAAATGCTAGAGATTGACGGTTTTGATGCAGAACTGGTTGAATTATTAAAGGATCGTGCAAAAGATGCGTTACTTATTAATGCCATTACCTCTGAAGAAAAAATTGAAACAGCAACACCTGCCGATGATTTATTAACGATGGCGGGCATGGATGAGAAATTAGCTTATGAGATGGCGAGTGAGGGAATTATCACTCTCAATGATTTAGCAGATCAAGCTATTTATGACCTGTTAAAGTTTACGAGCATGGATGAATCACGAGCAGGAGCCTTAATTATGAAAGCGCGTGAACGATGGTTTGCGGTAGAAAATAGCCAAGAAAAAGGGGGGGAAAATGAGTAACCAAACGGTACGACAATTAGCAGAGGTTGTTAAAATTCCTCTTGATCGTTTATTAGAGCAGCTAAAAGAAGCGGGTCTAAAAGTAAATCGCCCTGATGATATTGTTGATGAAGGTGAAAAAAACAAATTATTAGCGCATTTGCGTAAGCGACATGGTAAAAATGACGGTGTCGATAGTGTGGATACACCTAAACGGGTGATATTGAAACACAGAAAAGTAAGTGAACTCAAACAAACGTCTATTTCTGGTAAATCAACGAAATCAATTTCTATTGAAGTTCGTAAGAAAAAAACCTATGTCAAACGTTCTGATGAATTGAATCCGAATGCAGAGAATAAAGCTGTTGACATACAAACAACAGACGTAACAACGGTGGACGCTATCGGAAAAAAAACGAATATAGAAACAAAATCGAAATCAGTCGTTGAAAAAATAGACCCTGTAGTGGATGCTGAGCAGCAGAAAAAAGTGCTAGAGAAAAAGAAAGAAGATGACAAAGAACGATTGGAACGTGAACGGAAGCAACGTTTAGAAGCCTCTGTCGAACGTAATGCAGAAAAAGTTAGAAAAATAGCAGCGGCTAAACAACAAGCTGCTACGACGACAACAACGACTGAAAAAAAGAAACCGAGTTACCGAAATAAAGCCGCCGAACCTAAGCGCAACGATAAAAATACTAAATCGGCTGTGGCTGATAAAGGTCGTAAAGGACGCGGAGGCAAAGGTAAAAAAGGACGATTAAAAGGTCGAGCTGCGGTTAATCCTGCTATTGAGACTAAACATCAGTTTGAAATGCCTGTGGCCCCTACCATCAAGGAAGTGGCTATTCCTGAAAGCATTATTGTGTCTGAATTAGCGCAGAAAATGAGCGTAAAAGCGGCTGAAGTCATTAAGCAATTAATGAAACTTGGGTTGATGGCGACGATCAATCAAAGTATTGATCAAGAAACCGCGGTTATTTTAGTTGAAGAAATGGGGCATAAGCCCGTTATTCAAAGTGATGATGATATTGAGCAAGAAATGTTATCACAAGTGGTTGAAGTCGATGGTAGGGAGCACTTTTCACGCGCACCTATCGTAACCATTATGGGGCATGTCGATCACGGAAAAACTTCACTTTTAGATTATATTAGAAAAACACGCGTTGCCGCAGGCGAAGCGGGCGGAATTACGCAACATATCGGAGCCTATCAAGTTAAAACTGATCATGGCTCGGTGACATTTTTAGATACCCCAGGACATGCCGCTTTTACAGCAATGCGTGCGCGTGGAGCTAAAATTACCGATGTTGTTATTATTGTTGTTGCCGCTGACGATGGTGTCATGCCACAAACGAAAGAAGCGGTTGAACATGCAAAAGCCGCTGAAGTTCCTATTATTATCGCTATTAATAAAATTGATAAGCCTGAAGCGAACCCTGAAAAAGTAATGCAGGAATTAGCCATCATTAATGTGGTGCCTGAAGAATGGGGCGGCGATACTCAGTTTCTTAAAATCTCAGCAAAAACAGGTGAAGGCGTTAATGAGCTTATTGAAGCCTTAATTTTACAATCTGAAATTTTAGAATTAAAAGCACCTATAGAAGGGACGGCTTCGGGATTAGTGGTCGAATCACGCCTTGAAAAAGGACGCGGTGCTGTCGCAACGATTCTAGTTCAAAAAGGAACCTTAAAGAAAGGCGACATTATTCTATGTGGACATGAATACGGTCGTCTTCGTGCCATGTTTGATGAAACCAGTACACTGATAAAAGAAGCTGGGCCTTGCGCCCCTGTTGAAATATTAGGTCTATCAGGCACGCCGAATGCAGGTGATGAATTCTTAGTGGTGAAAAATGAACGTACCGCACGGGAACTTGCAGAACATCGTGAAGATAAGCACAAACTAAGTCGTCACGCTGCACAACAAGCTGCGAAATTGGATGAAGTTTTTGCTAAAATGGCCGCAGGTGAGACTTCAACGTTAAACTTAGTCATTAAAACCGATGTTCAAGGCAGTCTTGAAGCACTACGCGAATCGTTGGTGAAATTATCAACCGATGAAGTCGATGTTAAATGTGTTTATGGCGGTGTCGGGGGTATTAATGAAGGTGATGTTAACTTAGCCTTAGCCTCGGGTGCGATCTTAATGGGCTTTAATGTCCGTGCGGATAGTACCTCGCGTAAATTAATTGCCGAAAAAGATATTGATTTACATTATTACAGTGTTATCTATGAAGCGATTGACGAAGTAAAACGTTCGATTAATGGAATGCTGGCTCCTGATATTCAAGAAAAAATCTTGGGACTGGCCGAAGTTCGTGATGTTTTCCGTTCGCCTAAGTTTGGTTCAATTGCAGGCTGTATGGTTATTGACGGCATCGTGAAACGTAACTTACCTATTCGGGTATTGCGTGATAACGTCGTTATTTATGAAGGTCAACTGGAATCATTACGTCGTTTTAAAGATGATGTTAATGAAGTTAAGATGGGCATGGAATGTGGTATTGGGGTTAAAAACTACAATGATGTCAAAACAGGGGATCAAATCGAAGTATTTGAACGTATTGAAGTAAAGCGAGAAATTTAATTTATGGCAAGCGAATTTGGTCGTAGTGCGCGAGTTTCATCACAGATTCAAAAAGAACTCGCGCTGGTTTTTCAGCGTGACATTGCGGATACACGCCTTGGTTTTATTACCATTAATGAAGTCGCCTTGAGTAAAGATTTAGCGATGGCTAAAATTTATATCACCGTGCTTAATGGAAATGACGAGGCCAAACAAAAGCAAATCAAGTTGCTTAACGAACTTGTTCCTGTTATTCGTCACTATCTTGCTAAACGGATGCGTTTACGGCATATTTCAGAATTACGTTTTATTTATGATGATTCGTTTGATACAGGGATGCGTGTCAATGAATTATTACACGAGGTTAAACCCTTGGAAGATAAAACGTAGTTATGTCAAAACGAAAATCAGGGCTTAATATTCATGGAATTTTGCTGCTTGATAAACGTTTAGGGGTTTCGTCTAATCGAGCCTTGCAAGAAGTGAGACGCTTATTTAATGCGAATAAAGCAGGCCATACAGGGAGTTTAGATCCGCTCGCTACGGGGTTACTTCCGTTGTGTTTTGGAGAAGCCACTAAAGTATCGGCACTCATGCTCGATTCTCATAAGCGTTATCACGTTGAAATTCAACTGGGGATATTAACGGAAACGGGTGACTTAGAAGGGGAAATAATTGAGACCCACTCCATTCCTGAGTTATCAACCAAACAACTTGACTTGTGTTTATCTTTATTTACAGGTGAAATCGAACAAGTCCCTCCTATGTACTCCGCGTTAAAACATGAAGGTAAAAAACTTTATGAATTAGCGCGTGCAGGTATTACCATCGAACGTAAAGCCCGAAAAATCACTATTTTTGAGCTTAAACTCCTCTCCTTTACTAAAGAAACCTTAACCTTAGAGGTTTTTTGTTCAAAAGGAACCTATATTCGCTCCTTAGCGGAAGATATTGGGCAGCAGTTGAAAACGGTTGCCAGTGTTAAAACGTTACGGCGATTACAAGCAGGGCAATTCATAATTGATGCGAGTTATACCCTTGAGCAATTAGCCGCTATGGATCAAGTGACTTTAAAAAATTGTTTGTTGTCGGTTGATTTACCTTTAAAATCAATACCTAAAGTCGAACTCTCTGAAACTCAAACTCATGCAATTCGATTAGGGCAAGCCATAAGTACAAAATATTCTTTATTAGGGAAAGTAAGGATGTATAATCAACAGTGTTTTTTGGGTTTGGGTGAAATGTCCGTGGATGGACACCTTGCGCCGAAAAAACTATTTAATTTATCATAACGTGTGATTTCTACGCCCTATTGTGGAGTATCATCCTCTTGGTCATTCGATAACGAATGATTTTTTTTAAACCTTTAAATCTATAGGGATTAAAAGTGCCTTTTACAACTGAACAAAAACAAGCTGTTATTGAAGAATATCGTCTATCTGATACCGATACAGGATCAGCTGAAGTACAAGTGGCTTTATTAACAGCCCACATTACCCATTTAGCGCCTCATTTTGCTGAGCATAAAAAAGATAACCATTCTCGTCGTGGATTATTACGCATGGTTAATCAGCGTCGTAAAATGCTTGATTACTTAAAGAGAAAAAACGTAGAACGTTACCGTGCATTGATTGCTCGTCTTGGTTTACGTAAATAATAAATAGTTTAAAAATTGGCACGGAATACGTGCTGTTTTTATTAATTATTTTAAAATGAATAATATAGGTTTGTTTATAGCATACATGAGTAATGATTGCGTTACGCGCATTACAAGTATGATGTAAACAAGCCTGTTTTTTTTTAAACAACCCTTAATAAGGAAACCTCATAGTGAACCCTATCAGGAAAGAATTTCAATACGGCGACCAACTGATTATTTTAGAAACAGGTGAAATTGCACGTCAAGCCGATGCCGCAGTCATGGTTAATGTCGAAGGCACCTCGTTATTAGTTTCCGTTGTTAGTAAAAAAAATGAAAAAGGCAGTGATTTTTTTCCATTAACGGTTAATTATCAAGAAAAAGCGTATGCGGCAGGAAAAATTCCAGGAGGATTTTTTAAACGAGAAGGTCGTCCGACTGAAAAAGAAACCTTAACTTCGCGTTTAATTGATCGTCCTGTTAGACCTTTGTTTCCAGAAGGTTATGTGAACGAAGTACAAATCATTATTACGGTGATGTCATTAAATCCTGATGTTGATCCTGAAATTCCAGCCTTATTAGGCACATCAGCGGCGTTAACCATTTCAGGGCTTCCTTTTAATGGTCCTATTGGCGCGGCAACGATTGGTTATAAAGAGGGTGAGTACTTATTAAACCCGATTGTTTCTGAGCTTGACGAATCTCAACTACAACTAGTGGTTGCAGGAACAAAAGATGCTGTTTTAATGGTGGAATCAGAAGCGGAATGCTTATCTGAAGAAGTCATGTTAGACGCGGTTTTATTTGGTCATCAAAAAATGCAAGTTGCGATTGATGCCATTAATGAATTTGCTACGGAAGTCGGTAAATCACGCATAGACTGGGTGGCTACTGAGGTTGATAGTACTTTAGAAAATTTAGTTATTTCTGAAATTGAAGCAGATGTTAAAGCCGCTTATAAAATTGCTGAAAAATTAGTCAGACAAGAAACGTTAAAAACAATCCGAAATACGATTGTTGAAAAATTAACTATAGATGAGCAATACAGCGAAAAAGCTATTCGAGATATTATTGAACAGTTAGAAAAAACAGTGGTTCGTAGTTCAATTTTACAAGAAAGCAAACGTATTGATGGCCGTGACTTATCAACGGTTAGACCGATTAGCATCAAAACGGGTATTTTACCGAGAACACACGGTTCTGCTTTATTTACCCGTGGAGAGACTCAAGCCATTGTAGTCGCAACCTTAGGAACGGCGCGTGATGCTCAAATTATTGATGCCTTAGCGGGAGAATATAAAGATAACTTCATGTTACATTATAATTTTCCTCCTTATTGTGTCGGTGAAACAGGCTTTGTAGGGTCACCTAAACGTAGAGAAATAGGACATGGTCGTTTAGCTAAACGCGGTGTACAAGCTGTTTTACCGGATATGGATGAATTTCCTTATGTCATTCGACTGGTCTCTGAGATTACAGAATCAAATGGTTCAAGTTCAATGGCCTCTGTTTGTGGAAGTAGTTTAGCTCTGATGGATGCAGGCGTTCCTTTACAAGCTCCAGTTGCAGGTATTGCAATGGGTTTGATTAAAGAAGGCGATGATTTTGCTGTTTTATCGGACATCATGGGTGATGAAGATCACTTAGGGGATATGGATTTTAAAGTAGCAGGGTCTAAAGATGGAATCACGGCCTTGCAAATGGACATTAAAATTGATGGGATTACCTCTGAAATTATGAAAGCGGCCTTAGCGCAAGCTAAAGAGGGACGTTTATATATTTTAGATGAAATGAACAAAGCCTTATCTGAAACGCGTGAAGAGATGTCGGATTACGCGCCACGTATTATTACCTTTAAAATTGATCCGAGTAAAATTAGAGAAGTTATTGGTAAAGGCGGGGCCACTATTCGAGGCATTACAGAACAAACAGGGGCCAGTGTTGATTTAACGGATGATGGTATCGTTAAAATTGCTTCGGTTGATAAAGCTGCGGGTGAAGAAGCGAAACGTATTATTGTTGAGATTACGGCTGAAGTTGAAGTTGGGAAAATTTACGAAGGTAAAGTCGCTCGATTAATGGACTTTGGGGCATTTGTAACTATTTTGCCAGGTAAAGATGGGTTGGTTCATATTTCACAAATTTCTGAAGAGCGTGTTGAGAAAGTAAGTGATAAATTAACCGAAGGGGAAGTGGTTAAAGTAAAAGTTTTAGAAATTGATCGTCAAGGTCGAGTAAGACTGAGCATGAAAGCAATTGAGAGTGAAGACGCGTAATTTATTTAAACCGTTTTCCTGTTAATAAAAAAGGGTCATTAATTTGACCCTTTTTTTATGCGAATTATTTATAAAATTAATATTAACTTAAGGCGGTTTCAGATTATAAATGCTCTTTATATGTTGGCAGTTTAATAAAGCTCAAGAAAATAGGGGAGTCCCATTAATGGTGATTAATCTTAGAGTCACCCTATTTGCACAAGCCGTGTAATTTAGATAAAAAAAGATTGATTTAGCTACTTTTAATGGGTTAACGCAATAATTTGAGTAAGGGTGAAAAATGTCCTTTCCTAATGATTTTGATGAAATTATTGCTGAAATATGCGAATTATCCAAAGGGGATTTAGTCGATATTTCAGGTGTGAATTATTATTTAGTAGAACAATATCAAGGATTTAAATTGCCATATACCGAAGCATAAGCAAAAAATGTGAGCCTGACTGTCTTTATGATTCAACATATAAACCAACAATAAGCTGCAATTTTGAATAAAGAGGCTCGAACATTTTAGTGTTCTTTTAAAGAAAATTTATGTAATAATATAACATTACATATAATATTACATAAATTAACTATTGCCATGAAATTTTTTATTTTTTTGATTCTGCTCCCTTCTTTTATTTTTGCATCCGAGAAAGACCCTTTACAATTAGAGGATGTTGTCGTCTCCTCGCCTTTAATGCAAAAAAAAGCGGCGACTGTTTTACCGATTAATATTCTTGAAGGGGACGCACTTCGATTAAAAACAGGCAATAGCATTGGGGATACGCTTAAACACGAACTGGGAATTCATAATGCCTCTTTTGGTGCTGGCGTTGGGCAACCTGTGATTCGTGGACAAACAGGCTCTAGGGTTCGAGTCTTACAAAATGGCCTAGGAAGTTTGGATGTTTCTAATCTAAGCCCCGACCATGCGAATAGTACAGAGCCTTTGTTAGCGGATCGAATTGAAGTTTTGCGAGGGCCTGCCACCTTACTTTATGGCAGTGGCGCAATTGGTGGAATTGTGAATGTTTTGGATAACCGAATTCCTGATCGTTTAAAAAAATCACTGGAAACAGCTTTAGAGCAGCGTTTTAACAGTGTCTCCAATGAAACCAGTAGTGTTTTAAAGCATGATGGCAGTTCAGGGAAGTTTGCATGGCATTTGGATGGATTCTATCGTCAGCGTGATAATATTACTATTGCTGGGAATGCGGTTGATGAGTCGGTTGCAGGGGCGTTTAATAGTCATGGTTTTATGGCGAATAGTGATGCTGAAAGTTGGAGTGGAACCGTCGGTGGATCATGGGTGGATGATTGGGGCTTTATCGGTTTTTCAGTCAATTATTTGGATAATCAGTACGGTATTCCACCGAGTGCCGAAGAGGTTCGTATTGCCTTAACGCAGACGCGTTATGATATGAAAGCTGAAATAAAACAGCCGTTTGCTTTTGTGGATAGTTTAAAGCTTCGTTTAGGGGTTAATGATTATCAACACAATGAAATTGAAGAAAGTGGTGAGGTGGGGACGACTTTTGAAAATGATGGGGTTGAGGGGCGCGTGGAATTATTACATCAGCCTTTTTTATTCATTGACCAAGGGGTTCTAGGCTTTCAAATGCAATCAAAACAGTTTTCTGCTGTGGGCGAAGAAGCCTTTGTACCGCCTTCTGACATTCTTTCTTACGGTATTTTTGCGGTTGAAAATATTTTTTATAAAAATTGGACGTATGAGTTTGGTTTTCGTGTCGAACAACAATCCATACAAGCGGAAGGTTGGGATAAAAAAACACATACACCTGTGAGTGCCTCGGCTTCGGCACTTTGGGATGTCGATGATGAAAATACAGTCGGTTTAAGCTTTTCTTATGCTCAACGCGCACCCGATGTACAAGAATTATTTGCACAAGGCGTTCATTTTGCGACTCATAGTTATGAAAAAGGCAATGCCAATTTATCGGTAGAAACGGCTTATAATTTAGAACTCAACTTTAAAACCGATTATGACTGGGTTTCCGCAGAGCTTAATTTGTTTCATAGTTGGAATAAAGATTATATAAATCAATATAATAAGGGCGAATTTTTTAATTTAGAGACAGAAATCGTTCAAAGTAATTGTTCAGTGACTGACGTGTGTTTATCTATTTTAGAAACCCGCCAAAGCCATGCCCGTTTTTATGGTTTTGAGTCTAAAATTCAATTTCCTGTTTGGGATTCTGAACAGCTCGCGATGGATTTAACTCTTTTTGGCGATTATGTCCGCGCTACATTTGATGAGGGCGGTGACGTTCCTAGACAGCCGCCCTTACGCTATGGTGTGCAAATTGATTATAATAATCAACAAAATTTATCGGCAAACCTGCGTTTCACTCGTATTGAAAATCAAAACCATGCGGGCGATCATGAGAGTAACACACGCGGTTATTTTTTATTGTCGAGTGCGGCTCACTATCAGATGGATTTTAAGCACAGTAAATTAATTTTGTTTGCCAAAGGGAATAACCTGCTTAATAAAAATAGTCGCAATGCCAGCTCTTTTTTACGAAATTTTGCCCCCGAAGCAGGACGGGGGGTTGAATTGGGGCTTAGAATAAGCTTTTAAGGATTAATTTTAAACATACTCAGATGACAGACGCATTATTTTCACAACACAATCATCAACGCTGTATTACTCAGGCGTTAAATTCCGCAGAAAAAATCTGCCAGCAAAAAAATATTCGCTTAACGCCCATCCGAAAGCATATTTTTGAATTAATCTGGTTAAATCATAAAGCTGTGGGCGCTTATGATTTACTGGAAACCTTGCAATTAAAAGACCCGAAAGCAAAACCTGTCACGATTTATAGAGCCTTAGATTTTTTATTAGAATCGGGATTAGTTCATAAAATTGAATCATTAAACGCTTTTGTTGGATGTTTACAGCCTGAATTTGAACATCAGTCCATTTTACTTATTTGCGATCAATGCCATCAAGCCGACGAAGTGGAAGCCCAGCCTATTTTTGAAGGCATTTATAAAATTGCAGAACAAAACGTGTTTACACCTAAAAATATTAGTCTTGAATTGCATGGGATTTGTCATGTTTGTCGGTTGTAGGGTTTATAAGTAAAGCATCCTATACCAAACGCTGATACCAGCATGGTCTAACTCAGGTACTATCCCGTTGAAATTTAAAGTGGATGCCTTAAAGGATTGTTTCGTTACCATTGCGTGCTATAATTTCAGTCATTGTTTTTCTTGCTTTTAGGTGGATCAGAATAGAGAATTTACCTTTATTTTATAGCATTGTAATAAATAAATACCCCATAAAATTCTGTATGATACGTTGTTTTAAAATGACTTTATGAACGGTGATAGAATCAAAAAAGCCAAAAAATATAACACTTAAATCGAAAGCGTGAGGTCATTTTTTTAAATGAAAGATTAATTTATTCACCCCTCTGAGTAACCTATAAATGAAAATTGCTACTTTTACCCCCAACCGCATGGGGAAAGATTTTATTTGCTCTGATATTCATGGTTACTATGACCTGCTTGAAGAAATGCTCAATCATGTTAATTTTAATTCAAAAAAAGACCGCTTATTTGCGTTGGGTGATTTAATTGATCACGGTACGCAATCACATCGGGTGTGTGACTATTTGGCTAAACCTTGGTTTCACGCCGTGCTTGGCAATCATGAATTAATGTTGATTGAAGCCTTTGAAAGTGGGATGGAAGATGCGGCGATGTTGACAGAATGGAACCTTTGGGGCGGTAGTTGGATCAGTCGTCAGGATAAACAAACCGTAGCCCCCTATTACCACGCGATGGTTGACTTACCGATGGCGATTGAATTAATACTTAGCGATGGTAAAAAAGTCGGTCTGCTTCATGCACAATTACCTGAGATCTGTGACTGGAGAGCGGTAAAGTCAACACTTTTGGCTAAAGCCCAAAAAGACAATAGCACGGCAACGCCATTAACCCGAAGCATATTACATAACAAAGGACAGGTAACGGGTTCAGATGAAGTACACGCACGGATACTGCCTGTTGAAAATATTGATCATGTTTTTCATGGGCATACCATCGTTGATGAGATAACGACCTTGGGTAATCGTACCTTTATGGACTTGGGAACTTATAAAACTGGAAAAATGGGATTAATCAATCCTGTGGCGTTTCTTATCAAAATAAAATTAAAATCTGAAGAGGAAATGTTTTGTGTTTGAGCATAATCGCATGTACACTGTATCCTGCAACTCCAGCTATACCCTCAAAGCAGGCTTCAATTTCTTCCGCCAAATTTTGGTTTATATTATCAAAAATCCAACGACGAATATCCCCCCGTTGCAATTGTTTGAACGCATCAAACCGATCTAAACTTGAGGCCAGAGCCTGCGCCGTGCGTACTTGAGGATACCCTGGATACGGTTTCGTCCCTTTATTTGGATCCGCATTTTGCAAACTATCTAAATGCAACGCAACATGTTCACCTCGCAACCAGCCTAACACTTCGTTATAACCCCAACGATCCTCTGAATTGGGTAAGGTTAAACCCCGAAGTAATTGATGAAAATCGAGCGATAAATTATCAGGCAATGAAACGCGTCCACGTAAATGACTGACTAAAACATCATTTTTATTAAGCCCATAAAAGGGTGAACGCCCCCGCAATAAATGCAACAGGGTAATCCCTAAACTATAATAATCAGTTTTTGCGCTCACTTCATGCCCGTCTAACAATTCGGGGGCGGCATAATCTAAGGTTAAATTAGCCGCTGTTTGTGTATGATGAATATTGACACTTTTTTCAAGGTAAGAGCTAATTCCAAAATCACCAATCAAGGGATGACGCTGTTTAGAATTATTAAAAAATAAATTAGGGACTTGCACGTTCCTGAAGCTATTTCAGCATCGTTATATTCACAAAGCAAACGGCGACATTATACCCCTAATGGAAGCCTATACTAAGGAGTCATTTTGGTTAGACTCTGGAAGGTTTGTCGGTGTCGTAGGGCGTGACATGTATAGAGAGAAATGATGAGAACTTGTGAGACCCTTACTGTTCCTGCAATTTAAGATAAGTTGTCTAAACCAAATCTTGATGCTCAGGTAAGCTTACCCAACTAAAAGAAGGATGGCTGATGACGGTAGGGGAGTCAGATACATTCATAGTACTCTGAGCGCGGGAAAGCCGCGTACATGGGGAAGGGATGTACAAAACTGTGTAGCCTGCAAAGGAAACTCCTACCGAACATGAAGGGTCGGAATTAGGGAGCAAACCTCACTGCGGGGAATAGCAAATAAAGCGGCATAGCCGTGTGCAAAGCGAGCAGTTTTGAAGAGCCTTGTGCGGTAATTCCGCACGCAGGGATCTGTGAGGGGGCAGTCGGGTAACTGGCTGTTCTACCTTGATCGGATAAAAGCGTCACAAAATTTGCGCCCCTTTTATCCGCCGCTTATTTTGGCGTTAGCTTCAAGTGAAAAATTTAGTATAAATGTGAATTAATCGTTAAATTAGAACGAATAAGTCCACTGGGTTACAAGAGCAGAGAATAAAATTTCTTGCAAGAAAGAAGTAGTTACATTATAATTACTACTTCTTTTGTTATTGGAGTTCTTATGGCTCACTTAGTTAGAATTGGTAACTCTCAAGGCGTTAGAATACCTAAACCACTGATAGAGCAAGCTGAGCTTGAAGGAAAAGAGCTTAAATTTGAAGTGCTGAATGGTGGTCTTTTTATTGCTCCTATTAAAGAAGCAAGGAAAGGTTGGGCTAACTCTATTAATACAATATTTGCCTCTCATGGAAAAGAGTTAATGGATAGTGAGTGGCTTGATGCTGAATTAACAAATGAAGATGAATTAGAATGGTAGTTTCCAGTATTCATCGGTTTGACATATGGCTTGTTGGTCTTAACCCAACACAAGGCAAAGAAATTAATAAAACTCGTCCTTGTGTTATTATTTCTCCTAATGAGATGTCTGCATTATCGACAGTGCTAGTTGCTCCAATGACAAGCAAGGGTTTTGAATTTCCTTGCCGAGTTGAATGTAACTTTAAAGGTAAAAACGGATTAATACTGTTAGATCAAATTAGAGCAGTTGATAAAACACGCCTAATAAAGAAGCTAGGTATTCTTGATGAGGAGATCCAGATTAAATTATGTGGTTCACTTCAAGAAATGTTTATATTTTAAAAATCAGCTAACCAGCGCTTCCAGCCAACCGTAAAAAGCGTCACAAAATTTGCAAAAAGACGCAAATTTTCCGCCTCTTTTTACGGCGGCTGAAGCGGTCGTTAGGCTAAAATAATTTCTCGCCATATATGCTCAATTTAATTTTTATTTTAGTCCTTTTTCTATCTATTTGGTCAGGGTATGCCCTTGTTCAATATTTCAAATTTATTTTAGGAATAAAACAAGTTATAGGAATCATTCAAGAAGTTGTTTACGATGAGGGTTTTGATTGTCAATTTTCAGCTTCTTTTGTGTATGAATATGAGGTGGGTGGCAAAATTTATTCTTCGCCTGTAATCCAAATCGGAAGAGGGCAGCGAGGTAGCAATAATTTAGTCAACCTTTCTGAGTTGCATAATAAATATTCGGAAGGAAACGAAGTCAAGGTTGTATATAATAGAAAAAAACATGAAATGTCTGAGGTGTTGGATAGTTTGTTTTTTCTGAAAGCAGTTATGATTCCATTCGTTTTTATCACTTTTGTATACATTGATGCTAGGTTATTTAGTACTTTATTTTTATGAATAGGCGTGGTTATCTGAATATGTACAAGCCTAATCGGGTAGCCAAGGGTATTTCACCAACACCCTGCGTGCGGATCCGCACAGGGCGTTTCATTAACCGTGATGACACTTAATCCAGCCATCTCGTAATGAAAATAACCCTTGTTGTTTCAGGTAATATTTCCCCAACCCCTTATTAATGCAAGGAGTTTTCGCGTTTTTCCAGTAGGATTTACTGCTCAATCCAGCCAAAATAGCGGCGTGTTTTTCTACGCCCAATTTCATTAAATTGCGTATCTTTGTGCGTGGCTGTCTCGTTTCTAAGCTCCAGCTTGGAAACGAAAAATTCTTATAATTAGCTGGATACACTTTAACTCTAAAACTGATTCTAAACCCTATCAAAAAATATCAACAAAAACATAAAATTCATAAATAACTAAGGTCTTCCGTTATTCGTAAATTTATATTTCAAAAAAAGCGATCCAATAAAGACTGCCACCAAGGTACGGCTTCCTCTGCTTGCACACGTACCGTAAAGCGTACTGGAATTTCCATATCCCCCCCATTACTACGAATATGTAATACATTACGATGCACCCCTGCCTTCAAGGTCTCCATAACTTTAATTGTTACCTTATAACATTGATAATTCCCTTCAATACTGTATTTATCTAAAAATACCCCCTCGCCATAATGAGCTAAAATAATTTCACCATTAAGATAACCCCGACCTTCATTAGAAAGCACCCAATTCAGCGTTCGACTCTCACCCTGATAAATACGATAAAAATTAAGCTGAGCAAGATCACTGTGTAATTGAGGAAAAGGGAGCTGTGGATGAAGTAAATGCAAAATAGCCTCAAGCTTAGCCTCCGTACTGTCTTTTATATTTAATAACGCTTGGTCTAATTCCATTGATCGTATTTTCCCACTTCCGACCAACCAAGCACGTAACCAACCGTTACTGAGCAAAACAAGCCCTTTTTGAGTATTTTCTATTGACGCGTCAATTAGCGTAGCCAGCATAACAGGCTCGGTAATAGACTGTTGTGCAAAGGAAAAAGGTAAGTCAGGATAATAATGCCATAACACACAATAAGTACCCATTTTTTTTTGGTCTAAATAAAAACTACGCGTATTCTCAATAAAATGTAAATCCTCTTGCCAATCTGGAAATTCAGCCGCACGTAACCATTCATCAAAACGTTTGGAATAAATAAACTCAGTTAAAAACACTTCAACAATTTTGCGTTCTGCCTTAAAAAGTTGCGGTAAAGAGTGGGGGGAATTCAGTTGCAGTGATTCATTAATTTGAACGGGACGTTGAGGATCTAAGCTATAACACAAGGCAAATAAAGCCGCCTCTGGAGCTCGGTAATGAAGGCGTTCACGTAAACCTATAATTTGAGTAACTAACTTAACATGAGCCTCGCCTCCTGCTTTGGTACTGATTAACCAACTTTCAAGATATTCATTCCATAGAACATCGAGTAAAGAATCTGCTAATTTCGTATTCGTTTCTGCTTTTTTAAGTAGCTCAACCAAGGCACGTAAATTATTAACCGTTTGTTTTCCTACAGGTAACGGAGTATCAGGGGTAAGTAACCCTTGTAGTTTATACAAAGCGAGTTCAGGGCGATCCTCATAATTTGTTTCTAAGGCTTCAATTTCTTCCGCCAAATTTTGGTTTATATTATCAAAAATCCAACGACGAATATCCCCCCGTTGCAATTGTTTGAACGCATCAAACCGATCTAAACTTGAGGCCAGAGCCTGCGCCGTGCGTACTTGAGGATACCCTGGATACGGTTTCGTCCCTTTATTTGGATCCGCATTTTGCAAACTATCTAAATGCAACGCAACATGTTCACCTCGCAACCAGCCTAACACCTCGTTATAACCCCAACGATCCTCTGAATTGGGTAAGGTTAAACCCCGAAGTAATTGATGAAAATCGAGCGATAAATTATCAGGCAATGAAACGCGTCCACGTAAATGACTGACTAAAACATCATTTTTATTAAGCCCATAAAAGGGTGAACGCCCCCGCAATAAATGCAACAGGGTAATCCCTAAACTATAATAATCAGTTTTTGCACTCACTTCATGCCCGTCTAACAATTCGGGGGCGGCATAATCTAAGGTTAAATTAGCCGCTGTTTGTGTATGATGAATATTGACACTTTTTTCAAGGTAAGAGCTAATTCCAAAATCACCAATCAAGGGATGACGCTGTTCAGAATTATTAAAAAATAAATTATTGGGTTTAATATCGCGATGAACAATACCTTGTCTATGACAATGTTCCAAGGCCTGAATAATTCCTGGTAAAGCCTTGCGTAATTCCTCTTCACTAAAGGGCATGTATTCACTCATGACTCCCCCCTCGCAAAACTCCATGACCTCATAAAAATGCCCCTGCCATTCACCATGTTCATATAAACTGATGACGTTGGGATGCTTCAATTGTTGTAACCTAAGAATAACATCAGTTTTGGGAACAGCAGAATAGTGATAGACCTTAACAGCAACGGT
This sequence comes from Methylococcales bacterium, assembly GCA_030949405.1. Taxonomy (NCBI): domain Bacteria; kingdom Pseudomonadati; phylum Pseudomonadota; class Gammaproteobacteria; order Methylococcales; species Methylococcales bacterium. The sequence continues at coordinate 2,099,954 of JAUZSN010000002.1, forward strand.
CTGTTGAGTCGTATTATCTAAACATTGATATACATTCGCTTCACCACTAATATCGCCTAAAGGGCCTTTTTGAATACGGTAGCGTTCAGCAATTAAGGTATCGGCGGCTAAACCTTGACGTGTTGTCTTTTTTTGAGTCAGTGATGCGGACAAATAACGCTGAGTAATCTGAGTCGGTTTATCGTCGTATTTTTCGGTTACGTTCGTTGCCTTTTTATTTTTTGGATTAGAATAGCACTGTGTCACTGATTGAGTCGCCATCGCTCTATTCCTTGTAGTCAATAATGGTCGTGATGCTAAGTAATGATTTTAAGTATCTACTTTAAATCTCAGGGTAAAGATAAAATTTCTAAAATAGATTTGACAACATATCATAAAAGAACGAACATTTACATACTTTGAATATCCACGACCTACAGGCTGAAACTAACGCCATTTATCAAGCAATCGCTCAAATGGAAAGTAGCGAAGCGCAGGATATTGTCAAAAAAATATTCAATCTTATTGAACGCTTAGCCAGTGATAAATTGTCTTTAGAAACTGAATTACAGCAACTTCGTGACGAGGTTAATCGCTTGAAAGGTGAGCAGGGAAAGCCTGATATCAAACCCAATAAAAATAATAAGGGTGATGATATTTCATCCGAAGACGAACGTAAAAAGCACAAGTTGACGCGCAAAAAGAAACTAATAACGACACTGAAAATACGGACTCGGATAAGAAAAAACGCCGCCGTAAACCCAAGATCCCACGAGTTAAAATCGACCAAACGCTAAAATGCCTACTCGACAAAACTGGCTTGCCTAGCGACTTAGTATCTAAAGGCTTTGCGGAAGTGGTGATTCAAGACATTGTCATCAAAACCAATAATATTAAGTATCTCCGTGAGATTTTTTATTCACCTTCTGAAAATAAGTATTACCGCGCCCAATTGCCTGAAGGCGTTCGAGGTCAGGGCGAATTTGGTATTGGAATTCGTAGCTTGATTCCCATGCTTAAGATGATGGGCGTGACCGAAAAACCCATGGTCGGTTTTTTGAAAATATTGGCATTGTGGTGTCGCCGACTTATGTTTCTCAGCAATGGACAGGCGGTTATGACTGGGCGCATCAGGAAAAAAGCGAGCTTTATCGCAGCGGCATTCTCAACAGTGATTATGGACAGATTGATGATACCAGTGCGCGAGTCAATGGTGATAACCACTATTGTCAGGTGGTCTGCAACGACTTGTTTACCGCTTATTTCACCACTAAAAACAAAGACCGTTTATCGGTTCTGGACGTGCTGACCGACTATGCGCCACGCCATTATATCTACAATCAACAAGCTCAATCCTTGCTTGACGAGTTCAAGTTAGCTGATAAAGCGCGGGCAAAAGTTGATGCTCAAATACCTGTCAATACAGTGATGAATGAAGCGCAATTTAAGTTGCACTTAGCGATCTTAAATACCTTAGGCGTAAGACAGGCAACGCATGTCACCGAAGCTTGCGCCATTGTCTATTATCAGCAACAAACGGATTTTCCTGTTATTGAAACCTTGCTTGCAGACGATGCGCCGCAATTCAAATTACTGACGGAACATTTGGGGTTATGCTGGGTTCACGATGCTCGCCACTACAAAAAACTCCGTCCAATTCTGGAAATACATCAGCAAGCATTAGCCGATTTTCGAGGGCACTATTGGGAGTATTATAAGGAGTTGCTTAACTATCAAAAAAATCCCTGCCCCGATAAAAAGGCATGGTTGTTAACGCGATTTGATGAATTGTTTGCAACCACAAGCGATTATGAAGACCTCAATGACCGCATCGCCAAAACACTGGCGAAAAAGACCGAATTATTGCGAGTTTTGGAACTTCCGAAATTACCATTACATAACAATGCAGCCGAACTCGGCGCAAGAAGACAAGCGCGTGCGCGAGACATAAGCTTCCAGACTCGAAATGAGAAAGGCACGAAAATCAAAGACAGTTTTATGAGTCTTGCTGAAACGGCTAAAAAACTAGCCGTGAGTTTTTATGATTATGTTTATGACCGAGTTAGTGGTGAATTCAAAATGCCGTCTATGGCGAATCTTATCGCTCAAAAAGCGCAAAGTTTGCAGGTCTGATATTTGTTTTACCCTGAAATTTAAAGTAGATACGATTTTAACCTGAAAAGATAAGCCCGATAAACTTAATACGTCGCCATTTTTAATCTGCCTCGCTTTATCGGCGGGAAGGGTTTTACTGTTAACGTTAGTCGGATTGGTAAATTTACCTTGATAGCGTTTTTGATCTAACGCTTGTACATACCATAATTGTTTTTTACAAATAAAACGACAATGACGACGATGCACATATTCACTCCCTTCTATTTCACGGTCTATTTGAATTTCAGCTTGGTTATTGACATAAGACTGCCCCATAAACCAACCTGATTTTACCGTGAAAAGAGGCTTATCATTCGATTGCAGTTCCAAATAAATAGCTGGGGGTTCAGTTTTAAGCTGAGTTTGAGGGGCTTTATCTTCCTGCTTAAGATCAGGTTCAGGCTTAAGATCTAATTCCCTGTTGGGTTCAACATCGTTAACAGGAACGGCTGTAGGACTTTCCATCGCAATAAAATGCCCACAAGCGTTGCAAATATGCTCATATTCAGGGTTCTGTGTTTGACACTTTGGGCAGATACGGACAAATTCACTCATGATGGCTGATTTAAACTTAATTTTTGATGTATTTGACGACGTTCATGCGGTCGGATAATACCGACTAAACGCTGTGTAGGATCGGTCCCGATGGCTAAATTAGCATGATTCATCGCTAACGAATCGTAAGCTGGGGCCAAGGCTTCACCGCGTTGAGTTAAATAATGGATGCGCTGATTAGCCGAGGCGGTTAGAGGATGTTTACCGACATTATTTTGCTGATAAACCCCATCGACTAAACTATCTATTTGCGCCAATAAATCGTTAGTTTTTTTCATCCCTTGTAAATACGCTAGAGAATACCCCGAAAAGGCTAAAACATCCCACGCGGGGCGTTTTTGCTTTAAGGTAATTAATAATGCCGTTAACCCCTCCGCTTGCTCAAAAGGTTCCCCTCCACTCAGCGTGATTCCATCTAATTCAGTGGTTAAGGCCAATAAATGGGTCGATAAACTATCAATACTAATCTCTTTAGCCTTATGAGTCGTTTGCAGCTCAGGACTAATACAGCCTTTACAGTTGAGACTGCAACCACTCACCCACAAGACAACTCGTTTCCCCACGCCTAGCGCAGTAACAGGATAAGCAATACTATGTAATTTTAGTTTTAACATTAACCTTTCTTGAGTTCATCCGCTTTTTGAAAACGTAGTTCCACACTAAAGCGTTGTTTTGCATCCTCGTCATGAACCATTAAATGAGTCAGCATAATTTTTGAATCGGCTTTCAATTCAAGTTCAAATAACCGACTCGCTAAAGGGTTGATTAAAGCCGCATCTAAAACATTACGAATTCCACGTCCTCCATGATCAAGATGAGGGCGGGCCAATTCGACTAGCTTATCACGGACATTCCGCTGAATTCGTAGCGTTAATTTTTGCTGTTCCGCTAAAGACGCAATCAATTGTTTCAATAAATTATCAATAATATGCTCATCAACGGGGGGACGAATAAAATCAAAAATAACAAAATTATCACCAAAACGATTCAAAATTTCTGGGCGACCGAGAACTAAATTAAAATGATCGCGAATACTTTGTAAAATAGTGGCTTGAACCTCTTGGTAGGACATGGATGATGTCACCATTTCGCGGCGTATTCCCTGCTGCATTTCCAATGGCGCGACCGTTCCTAAATTACTGGTAAAAATGATAATACATTCCGAAAAATAAACCGTTTCGCCCTTACCATCCGTTAACCGTCCATCGTCTAAAATTTGTAAAAATTTATCAAAAATTGAGGCATGTGCTTTTTCTATTTCATCAAATAATAAAATTGAAAACGGCTGTTCTTTGATGGCGTTGGTGAGTTTCCCGCCCTCTTCATAGCCCACATAACCTGGAGGTGCGCCGAGTAATTTTTGATCGGCATGGGCGGCGGCATATTCACTCATATCAAAACGAATCAAACGTTCTTCTCGGCCAAATAATAATTCCGCCAAGGCTTTCGCTAATTCCGTTTTTCCAACACCCGTTGGGCCTGCAAAAAATAACACCCCACGAGGACGCTGACTTTTTCGTGCTGTACCTGCCGCCAATCCTAAACGCGCCCGTTTAATTAATTCCAATACTCGCTGAACGGCACTCTCCTGTCCTTTGATTCGCTGACGAATAAAGCCTTCTGCTTTGGCTAGGTGATGCTTATCCAATTTATCCCATTCGCTTTCTGTAATACCGTATTTAAAGCGTTCACAAAGATTGCGAATTTGTTCAAGCGGTACGTGTTCACGCCGAGATAAGCCGATTAAACTAAGCATTTCATAATAGGAAAAACCTTCCGTCAAATGACTAAACTGAATGATTAGCTCTGTCGTGGGTGGCTGCTCTCGGTTTCCTCCTTCAAACCCCGCGTAATTACTTTCAATAAAGCGATTTCGCTCTACTGTCGTCGGTTTTTCTAAATAAATTGAACGACTGCGCGGATTGTTTAAATATAAAAAAGTGGGTAGATCATTGAGCTTGTCACAAACTAAAATAAGAACATTATTCCAGCTTTGGTTGTCTCGTAAGACATGATGACTTTCTAAAGAAGCTTTGAGTATCCGAGTAAATAAGTGCTGTTCCTTAGCGGATAAATGCTCAGGGTTTCCCACTAAACGCGAGGCAAAATTAATCACGAATGCGGTGGGAATATCACGATTGGCCAAGACGGTTGATATATCTTTGACAATGGGTTCTAATTCAGGCACAGCCCCAGCCGTCGTTGGACGACGCAATGGGACGGTTTTTTTAGGGGGATTTTTTTTCTCTTCAATAAAATCAATACGTTCTCCCGCAACAAGCCGCTGAAATAAATCGCCCATGATTTTTTCATTATCGAACTGCAGACCTTCCAATGGATCAACTAAACCGACGATTTCATAGCCTAAACCCGTTAAAAATCGCTTGAAAAAATCACCAAGGTTACTTTCAGTCCAATAAATATCCGCATCAGCCGATCTTTGTACGGGATAAGAGGCTAAATCTAACACATTGCCATGAATAAATAATAAGCTTTTTAAATGCACAAAACGGTCTAATTCACGCATCCATCGGGGGGTGCTTTCATTTAAAACAATCATTGATCTAAATACCTTTTAACGGCGTTCTGTTGAGAGTGCGTTCTCTCGTCTTCTGCGGCCAACAAATCATCAACGGTTTCCAAAATGACAATAGGAATTCCATCATCAGGCAACTGACGTTCAAAATCAACCCGATAGTTCAAGCCATCTTTCTGTAACTGCATTAATAATTTAGGTAAATCGTTACACCATTTTGCTTCTTGCTGATGCAAAAAAGCCGTTTCTGGTAAACTTAAAGCCGCATCAGAGTGTTGCGTACGCTCATGGGCGACTTGAAAACCTAGCTTGAAATCAGGCTGTAAAGAGAAACGTACTTGCTCTCCTCCTGGAATTTCCCAGCTCTGAATCGGTTCTCCTTGCTGTCGAATCGCACGATACCCCATAGATTCCATGTGATGATGAATGCGTTTATAAACAGTCGCTTCCGTTGCTTGTTGTTCAAGGCGTTCATCAATACCTTGCTTTAAATGTGCTGATTTTTTTGCCAATAAACTCAATGCACTCAAGTGAGTAGAACGACCTTTCTGCTCTAAAATAGTCAATAAATGGGCCTGCAAAGCCGCGATTTCTTCTGTCTCAATCTCTGATTCTGCAAAGTGCTGATAATTTAATAAGACATCCAGTTGTTGCTCGGCTTGTTGTAAGACTTGAGCCTGTTGTTGCTGTTGTTTATCTAAACGTGTCATTAATTGGCTCACACTGAGTTTCGCCGTTGCTATAAAGCTTTCGACCGTTTCTAAGCGAGGGGACTGTGTTTTTAATTGATCGAATTGTGTTTTTAATTGCGGTATCAGTGATGATTCATGCTCGGATAATTTAGCGGGTAAGGCGAACAGCCAACGCTCTAATTTTGCAAGGTGTTGTTCTACTTGTGAATGTTCATCCGTGTCTAAAAAAACTTGCGCTTGCGCACCGAGTTCAGGGGTATTGTCATTTTTTTGAGACTTTACTTCTGGCATTTCCAAATTCAGATGCAAGTTTTCAAAAGCGTCGAGGGCTATTTGACGTTTTTCATTTAAAGCCTCCATAGATTTCTGTTGATTCATTTGATAATCTTGCCAAGCGGTTAACTTCTTTTTTTGTTCAAATGCTTTTTTTTGTGCATCGAAAAACCGCTGTTCTTGATGTGTTTTTGCCATTTTATAGGCGAGGCTACCAAGTGCCATCAGGCCACCAAAAGCTAATACAGCACCCACGGTACCTGCACTAATAGTACTAACAACAACAGCTTCTCCACTCATTTTAAAATAATCCTCTATTTTAGAAAAAAGTTATATATTAAGATTGTAGGCTACTAACTTAAGACGGGACACGTTGAGGTTAAGCCTCGCGCCATAGTGTCTGGTCTTAAGTTGGTAGCCAAAGACATCAATGCATCGTTAAATGCGCTTAACTTTTTTCTTAAGTAAGCGTATTAATTTTGCATCACGGCCATAAACATCATTCAGAAAGGTAACTGAAGAATTTTCAAGTGCCAGTGCCGTACTATAAAAAAGTATCACGGGAATTTCTTTTTCTAGGTTTTGTCGTCTACCGCCACTGCCTCTATTCATCGCCCGTTTAACACGACTCGTTTTCCATTTTAAGAGATAAGCCGCTAACGTAGCGGGTTTTGAGACTCTCACACACCCATGACTAAAGTCACGTCGTGTCCGTCTAAATAAACTCTTAGAGGGGGTGTCGTGTAAGTAAATAGAATATTTATTAGGAAATATAAATTTAACTAGGCCCAAAGCATTACGTGACCCAGGGCGTTGACGAACACGGTTCCCAATTAATTCCATATTACGATTCGTTAAATAATTGGCATCCCGTTTCATTCCAGGAAACACTTCATTTTTTAGAATGCTATAAGGGATTCCCCAATAAGGTCTAAAAACCAAGTATTTCATTTTAGAACTAAAGGTGGGCGTTTTATGACGACTGGCTTTGCCAACAACAACACGGATTGTTAAGGGTTTAACTTTTTTATCGGTCAACGAATTAAAGGCCCAAAGTCTAAAACTTGGGATATTAACAAAAATTAATTGATCTTCATCATAGCGAGGAACCCAGCGAAATCGTTCGAGTCCTAATTCTATTTTTTCAAGACGTTTTGTAAGTGGAAAATTTAATGCTCTCACGGTTTGCTTACTAACCCGACCCGTTGCCTTTAAACGATGTCGTTTTTGGAAACGTTTAATCGCCTCACTCAACGGCTTATCATAAAGTTGACTGTTTAAAACGGACAGTGAGATTTCTTTAATGGATACAAAGTCAGCCAAGGTTATTAACAAACGCCGTAACTTAATAACTTGAGGATCTTTCTGCCCTATTTTTAACGGTTTTTTAAACTTAAACGCTATTTTAGGAAAGTCTTTAATGGCTTTTTGGTAATTATGTAGAGCTTTCTTCAGGTTATGATAAAACGATAACGTGGGTTCAAATTGTTGACCTAGTTGAATCAACGTGCTTTTTTGAATCGCATTCCATATTTTTTGAGCTAATTCTATCGGATCTTTAGAATAAGTAAATTTAGAGTTGGCCCGCGATGGTTTGATTCTACCGTAGCGTACATCTGAATAATAATGCAATAAATTATGAGTTAACGTGGTATCAAATAAAGCCTGTTGATGCAACGAAGGAAATGGAATGGTTTTTAAATGATCCCATTGCGCCGATAACCATTGACTTTGATAATCATTACTTTTTAAGCCCTGTTCAGCCGCATTTGCTAATAATAATAAGGCCACTTTGGTTTCTTCATTTTTTAACCAAATAAACTGATCATTAGCTAACCGATAAAGCTCAAGGGTCGCGTCTTTTTCTTGAGGCGTAAGTTTAATCAATGCGTATAAAGCTTCACTAATCATCATTTTTGACGACGGTGGGTTATCAACAGCATAATTTATATTACTATAAAATGCGAGTATCAAAGTAATAATAAGGCTGCGAAATGGAATCATGGCAATAATAAAAATAAAATAGCGTTAAGAAACATTAAAAAAGCGTTTTAAATAATGCCCCGTATGAGAGTTTGGATGTTGAGCTAATTGTTTAGGCGTTCCTTGAGCAACTAAAGTGCCGCCTTTTTCGCCCCCTTCAAGCCCAATGTCAATAATCCAGTCGGCAGTTTTGATGACATCAAGGTTATGCTCAATAATAATAAGGGTATTGCCATGATCGCGTAATCGATGCAATACCGCTAATAAATGTTTTATATCATGAAAATGTAACCCTGTGGTCGGTTCATCTAAAATATAAAGCGTTTTTCCCGTATCACGCTTAGAAAGCTCTTTGGCCAACTTGACCCGTTGCGCTTCGCCACCCGATAAGGTGACCGCATTTTGACCTAAAGTTAAGTAACTTAAGCCAACATCAATTAAGGTCTGTAATTTTTTGGCTAACACAGGGATGGCTTTAAAAAATTGAGCCGCCTCTTCAATGGTCATTTCTAAAATTTCATTGATGGTTTTAGCTTTGTAGTGAATTTCTAAGGTTTCACGATTATAACGTTTACCCCCACATCGTTCACAAGGGACAAATATATTCGGTAAAAAGTGCATTTCAACTTTAATAACCCCATCGCCTTTACATAATTCACAGCGACCGCCCTTAACATTAAAACTAAATCTTCCTGGGGTATAACCACGTGAACGTGCTTCTGGGGTCGCGGAAAATAATTCGCGTATCGGCGTAAAAATTCCTGTGTACGTTGCAGGGTTTGAGCGAGGCGTTCTGCCGATAGGGTTTTGATCTATCGCCACGACTTTATCTATTTGCGCTAAGCCGTCAATGGTTTCACATGGGGCGGCTTGCACGCTCGATTTATTGATTAGACGCGCACTGTAACGGTATAAGGTATCATTAACTAAAGTCGATTTACCTGACCCAGAAACACCAGTAACACAGGTTAGTAAGCCAATAGGAAAAGAAACATCAATATTTTTAAGATTATGACCCGAGGCGTTACGAATAACAATTTGTTTTGCTTTATCAGGCTGGGTTAACTGCTTAGGAATGTCAATTTGTTGCCGTCCTGATAAATATTGCCCCGTTAAGGACGCGGGCGTATTGATAATATCATCAACGGTTCCTTTCGCAACAACCTGTCCGCCATGTATACCTGCGCCTACGCCTATATCAACAATATACTGGGCTGAACGAATCGTCTCTTCATCGTGTTCAACAACAATGACGGTATTGCCTAAATCACGGAGTTTAAAAAGTGTTTTTAATAAACGTTGGTTATCACGTTGATGTAAGCCTATAGACGGTTCATCCAATACATACATTACGCCGACTAAGCCTGCTCCAATTTGACTGGCTAAACGAATACGTTGAGCTTCGCCCCCTGATAACGTATCGGCACTACGGTCTAGGGTTAAATAATCCAAACCAACATTGACCAAAAATTCAAGGCGGTTTTGAATTTCTTGATTAATTTTAACGGCAATCGCCCCTTTATACCCCTGAATATCCAAATTTTTAAAAAAATTCAATAACGCACTGATGGATAATGCCGTTAAGTGGTGTAAGGGTTTATGCGTAATAAAAACATGTCTTGCGGCGGTATTTAGACGCGCCCCCTGACAGCTATCACAGGTTTTTTTAGCTAAATATTTGGAGAGTTCTTCACGCACCGCTTGGGAATCGGTTTCATGATAACGTCGTTCCATATTAATCATAATACCTTCAAAAGGATGGCACTTACTGATTAATTTTCCTGAACCCGTTTTAAATTCAAATTGAATGGACTCGTCGCCACTTCCGTATAAAATAATTTCACGAATGTTCGGCGGTAATTTAGCAAACGATTGATTAATATTAAACTTATAATGTTTAGCTAACGCGGATAAAATTTGAAAATAGTATTGATTTCGCTGGTCCCAACCACGAATAGCCCCTTTAGCAAGACTTAACATGTCATCATGTATCACCAAACTCTGCTCAAAATGCTGGCTAATACCTAAGCCCTCACAAGTTGAACACGCGCCTTTCGGATTATTAAATGAAAAAATACGCGGCTCTAATTCGCTTAGGCTATAACCACATAAAGGACAGGCATATTTATCTGAAAAAATAAGCTCAGTTTTTGCATCCATTGAGATCACTTTCGCCATGCCGTCGGCTATTTTTAATGCGGTCTCAAATGATTCAGAGAGACGTAAACGTAAATCATCCCGAATTTTAAAACGATCCACCACAACTTCAATCGTATGTTTTTTATGTAAATCCAGCTTAGGAGGCGCTTCTAAGTCATAAATTTCATTATTAATCCGCGCACGAATAAACCCTTGGGCGCGTAAATGCGTGAATAACTGGAGGTGTTCCCCTTTACGTTGATTAACAACAGGCGCAAGTAAAGCCCAGCGTTGATCTTTATTTTGGGTTAAAACTAAATCCACCATTTGACTAATGGTTTGAGCCTCTAATGATTCGCCATGTTCAGGGCAACAAGGCGTTCCTACTCTAGCGTATAATAAACGTAGGTAATCATAAATTTCGGTAATGGTTCCAACGGTTGAACGAGGGTTATGCGAGGTTGATTTTTGTTCAATTGAAATTGCAGGTGAAAGACCTTCAATATGATCCACATCAGGTTTTTCCATCATGGATAAAAACTGACGTGCATACGCGGATAAAGATTCTACATAACGACGTTGGCCTTCGGCATAAAGGGTATCAAATGCCAATGATGATTTACCTGATCCCGATAGTCCCGTAATAATAATTAAGGCATTACGGGGTAACTCAAGGTCAATATTTTTAAGGTTATGCGTCCTAGCCCCTTTAATATTGATAGTGTCCATTAATAAAGCACTTGATAAATAAAAACAACTGATTAATATACGACTTAAAATGCCTCATGTCCAACATCATTTTAACGTAGAGTCAAGAATCTAAGTTTGAAACTTAAGATTGAAGCGAATAATGCCCTTAAGTCGTAAAGGTTAAAGTGTAGAAATTTTTGCAGGTTGTTTACGATTATTCCACCCATTCATAGAGTTCTGTTAACGCGGGATCACATTGACAGCAACCCGTTCCACAATTTGAATTAGGGTTAAGTCGTTGAACCTTTCCTTTACTAATCCATTTGCCAAGCATTCCTCTTAAGGCATCGGCATCACAATCAAAATGAACCACCAGTTGGTGTAAAGTAACCCGTTGTTGTTGCTTTAAATAATCACGTAATTTCGATAAAATCATGAGCTTAGCACCTTTGTCATCGCTGTTTTATCTTTGCTTTTACCGTAAAACCACAGTCCGATTAAAACACTTATAAAAATAGATAATAAACCACTAATCCATGCCAGTGAATAATTAGGATGTTGTTCATAGGTGGCCACTTGATAAAAAATGGTTGCTGTTAAATAGGCTAATCCTGTTGTCCAAAAAAGTACAAAGACCGTCCAACCCAGATTAGTTTCTCGATAAATAGCCGCCGTAGCCGCAACACAGGGGGCGTATAATAAAATAAAGAGTAGGTAAGCAAAAGCCGCCGCTTGGCCGTCAAAACTATCTTGCATCGCTTTAAACGTCCCGTGTTTCACTTCTTGCGATTCAACAGCCGACTCTAAATCAGCGACATTACCAATATTAAGTCCAAGGGGGTCTAATAAATTATCAATAACCCCGCCTAAATTTTCAGGAATGGTTGCAAACGCATCGATTATAGCGGTTTCTAGGTTAAAAACTTCGGCTTCTTGAAGGCTATCTTTAGTGGCCATTTGACTATAAAGCGCATCTAATGTGCCAACAACCGCTTCTTTAGCTAATACACCCGTAAAAATTCCGACGGTCGCGGGCCAATTATCTTTTTCGATTCCCATCGGTTTAAATAAAGGGGTTAAGCTTCGGCCGATTTCACTTAAGACCGATTGCTCACTATTTTCTTGCCCGAAGCTGCCATCGGTTCCCAGTGCATTTAAAAAATTTAAAACTAACACCATAGGGACAATGACTTTTCCTGCATTCACCAAAAAGGCTTTTAGTCGATCCCATGTTTTGGTTAATACGCCTTGTAAGGTCGGTAGATGATAAGCCGGTAGTTCCATAATAAAAGGCGTTGCCGTGCCTTTAAACAAGGTATAACGCATAATCAACCCAGTTAAGACTGCGACAATGATTCCAAAAATATACAAACCAAAGACTAAGTTTTGTCCGCCAACAGGAAAAAAGGCCGCTGCAAAAAGCGCGTAAACAGGTAATCGTGCCCCACACGACATAAAGGGGTTCATTAGATTCGTTAAAATCCGATCTTTTTCATTATCTAAGGTTCGCGTTGCCATGATAGCGGGGACGTTGCAACCAAAACCAACAATCATCGGTACAAAGGCTTTACCCGGTAAGCCAATCATTCGCATAAACCGATCCATCACAAAAGCCGCCCGTGACATATAACCTGAATCTTCCAACGCCGATAAGAATAAAAATAAAAATCCGACAATAGGAATAAAGGTTGCGACCACTTGAACCCCGCCTCCCAGTCCTTGGGTTAATAAAACAATCAACCAATCTGGAAAACTAAGATGGGTTAAGGCTTGACCCAGACCCTCCACTAAAAAAGCCCCGACTAATTGATCAAAAACATCAATAAAGGCACTGCCGATATTAATCGTAAACATAAACATCAGGTACATCACTAATAAGAAGATGGGGATGCCTAAAAAGCGATTTAAAACAATAGCATCTATTTTTTCGGTATAATGATGACTCACCTCTCCCAGTTTACATAATGAATCCTGTGTCAGTTCATTAACAAAGCCATAACGTGCATCGGCGGCCAGAATATCAATTTCATCGTCTGTTTCTAATTCAATCTGTTGCTGTAAGTGTTGTATTTTTAAAGTAGCCGCTTGATCTATCAAGGTATGCGCTAAGGTATCATTTTCTAACGCCCGTAAACTTAACCAACGCAGATCACAATGATGACGTTGCGCACTTTCGGTTAATAATTCACACGTGGTTTCAATGGCTTTTTCTAACGCATCGGGGTAATTGATGGTTAAAGTCGGCGTTGGGTGACTATGAATGGCCAAATTAATCGCCAGTTTTAAGCTTTCTATGCCGGTTTTATGACTTGCAATAACAGGAATAACAGGGCATTCTAATTTTTGAGATAGACTCTCTAGGTTGATTTTTAATCCGTGCTGTTTAACCGCATCCATCATATTGAGAACCAATATCATCGGTACCCGCATTTCAATCAGTTGTGAGGTTAAATACAGATTACGTTCCATATTGGACGCATCAATAATATTGATGATTAAATCCGCCTCTTTTGAAGCCACATAATCACGGGCTACTTTTTCATCTAACGAAACGTCATCATCCGTTGATTCTAGTGAATACGTTCCTGGTAAATCAACCAACTCAATGGTCTTATTATCAAATGAATAATCCCCTGTTTTTTTCTCAACGGTCACGCCTGGCCAATTACCAACGTGCTGCTTTGAACCCGTCAGTGCATTGAAAAGCGTTGTTTTTCCACAATTAGGATTACCGACCACCCCAACAATAAAATGACGGGACATTAGGACTTCTCGATGCGTAATACGGCGGCTTCATCTTTGCGTAACGTTAATGAAAAGCCCCGTATTTTTATTTCAACAGGATCGCCCATTGGTGCAAAACGAATAATACTAAAGGGCGTTCCAGGGGTTAATCCCATCGCAAGTAATCGTTTACGATAAGCCTTTCCTGACTGTTCAAAACCTGTTATTTTTCCACTATCACCGACCGCTAATGCTTTAAAGTTTGTAACCATAATCTCTTATACCTTTGAAAAATGAAAAATATACTAGTGATGTTATCAATAATCATTCTCATTTGCAATGTAAACTTAAAGACTCCCCCTTGCAGTTCTGATATCCCTATGGTATTTATATCAATTATTTTTTTCGGCGTTAACGCCTCTCTTTATTAGCGTGCTAAAAATTTAATTAAAGTAAAATCCCGTGTATGACTTTCAGGCGTTATTATGTTCTTATTCCTTAAACTAAAAATTTAAGTCTTGTGAAGAAAAAAAATTTTAACGCCAGTGGCCAGCATCTAATTATTGATTTATATCACGCTCAAAATCTTAATGACCTTGCCTTGATGAAGACGGCAATCCATGAAATTATTCGGCAAACGGAAACCACTTTATTATTTGAAAATTTTCACCCGTTTCAACCCTCAGGGATTACAGGGATTGCTTGCCTAGCTGAATCACATATTTCGGTACATACATGGCCAGAACAACACTTTGCCGCCTTTGATATTTTTATGTGTGGAACGGCTAACCCTAAAATTGCTATTGACATCATTAAAGACTATTTTGGTGGTAGTGAACAGGTAATTATGCTACAACGGGGTAAAAATGGTCGTTAAAACCGTTAACTTTGATAAGATGGTTTTGGGTGTTATTTAATTTTCACCCGCCTCTCGATTTTTTTTCAATGATAGGAAATAAATATGAACAAATGTTTAAACCAAGCGTACTCAGCCTTAGTTGATTATGTTGCCGACGATGACAGTCGTTTTCATGTCACCGTGACAGAAGAAAGTGATTTAGAAATGTTAACCGTGATTCGTGATGATTTAGAAGAATTTGCAATTCTTGTCACGGCGAGTGAAACGCAATTATTATTTAATGTTGCCTTATTCGATAGTGGACAAATTGCAGAAGGAAAAACGGCTGAATTAAACCAAATGATGCTCGAACTTAATATGGCAATGCCTTTATCATCTTTTGCAAAAACAGGGGCCATTTATTCTATTTTTGGCGCGATGTCGGTCGATTCAGATGCGAATCAAATTCAAGAAGAAGTCTTAGTCTTATCTGAAAACATTATGGATGCACTTGAAGTGTGCCAAAATTACTTAAATTAAGGGGAAAATACGATGGGATTTTTAAATAATGTATTTAAAACAGTTAAAGGATTAGGAAATGATGCGAATGATGCCTTTGTAGATAGTCAAGGTATCCGCATTATGGAACAAGAAATACGTGATGCGAAAGAAAATCAAAGTAAAGCGAATGGCTCGTTAACAGGAGTTATGGCAGAACAAAAAGGAATGGCTCGTAAAGTCGCTAATTTAAAAGCTACGGTTGATGAATACAGTGAAGCCATAGGGAAATTATTGGATTCTGGAAATGAAGCCTTAGCGTTAGAAACGGCTGAAAAATTAGCCGATGTAGAAAGTGATTTAGACACCAACCAAGCGGTTTTAGACTCTTATACCGAACAAGTTAAAGAGCTAAAAGGAATTATTAAAGATTCGGCCAAACAAATTGAAGCCCTAGGTCGCGAAGTTGCTATTGTTAAATCGACGGAAGCGGTACAAAAAGCCAGTGAAGCAACCTCGGCACAGTTTTCGGGAACAAATTCCTCACTTAATTCCGCGACAGCATCAATGGAACGCATTAAGGCCAAACAACAAAAGCGGAAAGATAAAATGAAATCTGCGCGAGAACTCGCTCAGGAAAACAGTGGCGGTGACTTACAAGCTAAATTAAAAGCCGCTGGTGTGATTGGTAATCAATCTTCCGCTAATTCTATTTTAGATCGTTATAAAAAAACGGAATAATTTAACCTAAAACTACAAAGGGAACCCCTCGTTTTGAAAAAATACGCAGAATGAATCCAACGGTTGAAATTTTCTCACAAGGTGAAGAAGTTATCACAGGGCAAGTGGCCGACACTAATGCCGCGTGGTTATCATCACACCTTATTTCATTAGGATTTGAGGTATCTCGACATACAGCAGTCGGTGATAATCTAAACGATTTAACGGTTTTGCTTCAAGAAATTGCAAGCCGCAGTGCATGTTGTCTTTGCACAGGCGGTTTAGGGCCGACAACAGATGATTTAACGCGTGAAGCGGTTTCAAACGCCTTTGACACGCCTTTAATTATTGACCCTATCGCCTTAGAAAATATTCAAACTTATTTTCAAAAACGTGAAAAAAAAATGGCGGAGGTTAATCGTCAACAAGCTTTTTTTCCACGAGGTGCAACGCGAATTGACAATCCGTGGGGAACCGCACCTGCGTTTAGCTTTAAATACGAACAGTGTTTATTTATTTTTTTACCAGGGGTTCCCTTTGAAATGCGGAATTTATTTAATGAAAAAATAAAAGCCATTTTAACCACGGATTTTACGTTAACCCCACAGCCTTTAATTACCTTAAAAACCTTTGGCATTGGGGAATCTGAGTTACAATCCTGTCTCAATCAACTTGATTTACCTAAAACGCTTAAAATCGGTTTTAGAGCGACACCCGAAGAAAATCAGCTTAAATTATTATTTCCTCAACAATTTCCCCCCGCCACTAAAGCGTTATTAATAAATCAGATAACAGCGGCCATAGGAGATCCTTTATTTGCTATTGAGACCTTAGAAAATAAGACAGGCGGGCTGGTTGAGGTTGTCTCTAAACAATTACAACAAAATAAGCAAACCCTTGCCGCGATTGAAACACTGAGCCAAGGGTTATTTGCCGCTAAATGTATCGGTCATACGTGGTTAACAACATCCTCTTTTTTTAATACCCTAGAGTCACTCAGGCGACACTGGAAAATTGACCTAGAAAGTGACTTATCAATCTTCGCAAAACAGTTAGCTAAAAAATTACAGCATCATAATGGGACAGATTTTGCCTTAGTACAACTTTATCAGGATGATAATCAAGTGGATAGGAATGAAAACCATCCTGTTATTTTATACAACACATTACAAACGCCGACAGGGATTCATCAACGTATTGAAACCTTAAATGGATCATTAGATCGCAAACAAAATCGTGCCGCAATGCTGGGTTTAGACCTACTGCGCCGTTATTTACAACCTAAAAAAATATAATGCCTTTATTACAACTTTCAAATGTTTCCATTGCTTACGGAACCCACTCTTTATTAGATCATGCTAACTTTCAATTGGATGCGGGTGAACGCGTAGGCCTCCTAGGTCGTAATGGGGAGGGAAAATCCACGTTGATGAAAATTATTGCAGGCAACATTCAAGCGGATGAGGGCGATATTTGGCGAGATTCTGCCTTGAAATTATCATGGTTAGAGCAATCGCCTGAGCTAACCGAAGGAATGACCATTTATGATGCAGTCGCTGATGGACTCGGTGATTTAGGCCATTGGATTTGTCGTTATCATAGCTTATCCATGACTTTAGATGCGAGTGATGAGAAAGCACTCCATGAACTGGGCGACTTACAACATAAATTGGAAACCCACAACGGTTGGCATTTCCAACAGCGAGTTGAAAACACCTTAAGCAAACTTAATTTACCCGCTGATGTTCAAGTCAGCAGTTTATCTGGCGGCTGGAAACGTCGGGTTGCTCTTGCTCAAGCGTTAGTCATCGAGCCTGATGTTTTGTTATTAGACGAACCGACCAATCATTTAGATTTTGAAAGTATTACATGGTTAGAAGAACAAGTCAGTAATTTTAAAGGCGCTGTTTTATTTGTGACTCATGATCGCTCTTTTTTACAAAAATTAGCCACGCGAATTGTTGATTTAGATCGAGGTCAATTAGTCTCATGGCAAGGGAGTTATAGCGATTATTTACGTCGCAAAGCGAGTGCCTTGGAAGATGAAGCCAACCAAAATTCTGAATTTGATAAAAAACTGGCTCTAGAAGAAGTCTGGATACGCCAAGGGGTTAAAGCCAGACGAACACGTAATGAAGGACGGGTTAGAGCCTTAGAGCAGTTACGCCGTGAACGCTCTGAACGCCGAAATCAACAAGGAACCAGTAAATTAACCTTAGGGTCATCCGATGCCTCGGGTAAAAAAGTAATTGAAGTGGAAAATTTAAACTTTAAATACAGTGATAAAGTGATTATTGAGGATTTTTCTACGTTAATTCAACGAGGCGATAAAATTGGATTAATTGGCGGAAATGGGAGTGGAAAATCAACCTTTTTAAAATTACTTTTAAAGCAATTAGAACCGACTCAAGGAACCGTCACTCAAGGTACTAAATTAGACATTGCCTATTTCGATCAATTGAGAGAGCAATTAGATCCTGAAATGACGGTTGCCGATTCTGTGGCCGAAGGCAGTGATTTTATTGAAATTGCAGGAAATAAACGTCATGTGATGTCTTATTTATCTGATTTTTTATTCAGCCCTGCAAGAGCGCGGTCGCCGATTAAAAGTTTATCAGGAGGCGAAAAAAATAGATTATTATTGGCTAAATTATTTACCCGCCCTGCCAATCTCATCATTATGGATGAGCCAACCAATGATTTAGATTTAGAAACCTTAGAGTTATTGGAAGCTAAGTTAGTTGACTTTGAAGGAACGTTACTCTTAGTCAGTCATGATCGTGCTTTTTTAGATAATGTGGTCACTAGTGTCCTTGTTTTTGATGGACACGCTCAAATTGATGAATTTATTGGGGGCTATAGCAACTGGTCACTTCATCAGCAGCAACAACGAAAAAAAAATCAAATAACCCAAAAATTAAAAAACACGTCAAAACCTGAAAAAGCAGCCGTTGTTTCCAAGAAAAAAATAACGTACAAACAGCAGCAGGAGCTTGACTCGCTTCCTGAAATCATTGATACGTTAGAAGAATTACAACAAACGATTAATAAAAAAATTAATGCGTCTGATTTTTATCAACAAGCGAAAGAAATGACCGCTAACGTTTTAAATGAACTTCAAGAAACGGAACAAAAATTAGAAAAATCCTATCGACGTTGGGATGAGCTAGAAGCCATCGCAGATAACGCTTAAATTATAAGATAACGAGAGCCGATATTTTTTCGGCTCTCCCATCTGGACGCGAGTTTTCTATCCCGTTATCCAAAAACAACCATCAATTCCTCAATCGCTTCCATTAACACATCAATTTCAGCTTTCGTATTATACATAGCAAATGAAGCCCGCGCGGTAGCAGGTACTTCAAAGAAATCCATCACAGGCATTGCACAATGATGACCTGCGCGAATAGCAATTCCGACACTATCCAACATAGTGCCTATATCATGTGGATGAATTTTATCCAATGTAAAAGATAAAATAGCCCCTTTTTCAGCAGCATCGCCAATAAGGGTCAAGCCGTTAATTTTTCGTGCTTTTTCGGTGGCATACACTAACAGCTCATGTTCATAAGCGGCAATTGTATCCATTCCTATTTCATTCAAATAATCAATAGCCGCCCCTAAGGCGACCGTATCTGCAATATTAGGCGTACCCGCTTCAAATTTATGCGGTAAACCTGAATAGGTGCTTTTTTCAAAAGTAACGGTCCTAATCATATCACCGCCGCCTTGATAGGCAGGCATCGCCTCCAATAAAGCTTGTTTACCGTATAAAACTCCAATACCCGAAGGTGCATAAAGTTTATGCCCTGAAAAGACATAAAAATCACAATCTAAAGCCTGTACATCCACCGACATGTGAGGAATCGCTTGAGCACCATCTAATAAAACAGGAATATTTTTAGCATGGGCGGCGGCAATTATTTTTTTAATCGGGTTAACCGTTCCGAGTGCATTTGACATGTGTACAACCGCAACCAGTTTGGTTTTATCAGTAATCAGACTTTCAAACGCCTCATAAATTAATTCCCCCTGATGGTTGATCGGAGCTACCTTAAGAACGGCTCCTTTTTGCTTACACAGCATTTGCCACGGTACAATGTTAGAATGATGCTCCATGGCGGTAATTAAAATTTCATCCCCGGCCTTAATAGTGGCTTGTCCAAAGGTTTGGGCAATTAAATTAATTGCCTCCGTTGCACCGCGCACAAAAATAATTTCTTTCTCGGAATTCGCGTTGATAAAATCTTTGACTTTAGTTCGTGCTTGTTCATATTTATCAGTTGCCCGCTGACTTAATGTATGAACCCCGCGATGAATATTAGAATAATCTTGCCGATAAAAATCACTAATACAATCAATCACTTGATTGGGCTTTTGACAACTGGCGGCATTATCTAAATAAATTAACGGTTTATTACGAATTTTTTGCGCTAAAATAGGAAAATCAGCACGAATTTTTTCAATGGGGTAAGTCATAGTGTGTGAGTTAGTTATTGAACTTACAAGCCTCATCTTTAAGGCTATGCGTGATAGAAAAATTAAAAAATTTCCCTAATTATTTCAGTATTATGAATTGAAATAATATTTTACCATTTTATTTCTAGTTACCTAGCGAGTCAATGTTATAATAACGCTTCAAAAAACAAGGTTTTACCCATTTAAACATTACGATTCATCCGATTATTTATAATCAAAAACTTGGCTTATCTTAGATAACGTTTAAAATCATGGCTCATAAAGATATTATCAGTAAACAAAGTATCAAGCGGATTGCTGTTGATATTGCTATTCATTTATTAAAGTTAAAAATAGATCCTAACGAAGTCGAACTCTTAACCACAGAACAACAGCGAATAGAAGAACGCCGTGCTGATTTAGTCGTCAAGTTGAAGCTTAAAAACAATCAAGCGTTTATATTGCACATCGAAATTCAAAGCAGCAACGATTCTAAAATGCCCCTGCGAATGATGCGCTATTATACGGATATTGCCCTTGCTAACCGTAAATTACCCATTAAACAATATGTCATTTATATAGGCCAAAAACCATTAAAAATGCATAGCGGCATCAAAGAACCTGATTGGCACTATTGTTATAACTTAATTGATATGAAGGATGTTGATTGCCAAACATTAATGGCTCGAAATAACCCTGATGCGTTAGTTTTAGCAATTCTATGTGACTTTCAAGGTCGTGATGAACAAGAAATGGTCAATCATATTGTGCTAGGTTTACATGAATTATTCAAAGATGATCCTAAGCAGTTTCGGGAATATTTAAGTATGGTTGATGTTTTAGCTGAAAATAGAAATCTGCAATCACACATAGAAAAGGCAAGTGAGATGATAACTCAAATAACTATTGAAAAATCTGGGCTTTATCAACTAGGAGCAAAACGCGGTGAAAAACGCGGTGAAAAACGCGGTGAAAAACGGGGTGAAATACGGGGTGAAATACGCGGTATCATTGCTACGCTACAGCAAAATATTATTAATATTCTGACCACACGCTTCCAAGAAATTCCAGAGCCTACCCATACTAAATTATTAAATATAAACAATATAGACCGCTTAAATAAATTATTAATTAGCGCAATTAGTATTGGTAACGTCGAAAATTTACTTGATGATGAGGTCTAACGATCTCTCAGTATAAACACGCATTACCTATCAATCGTATTCACATAAGTCTGAAAGCGATAAACGCCAACAAGGAGACAAATTAATGAGTCATTTTCTCGACCGATTAAATTTTTTTAAAAAGACAAAAAGCACGTTTTCCAATGGTCATGGCATCGTCACCGATGAAAGTCGTCATTGGGAAGATGGTTACCGTAATCGTTGGCGTTTTGACAAGGTTGTTCGTTCAACCCACGGAGTCAATTGTACGGGCGGCTGTTCTTGGAATGTCCATGTAAAAAATGGCTTAGTTGCCTTTGAAATGCAAGCAACGGATTATCCACGCACGCGTCCTGATCTACCCAATCATGAACCACGCGGCTGTCAACGCGGAGCTAGTTTTTCATGGTATTTATACAGCCCACATCGCGTTAAACATCCCATGATACGAGAACGTTTAGTCACGATTTATCGTGCTGAACGGGCAACGGGTAAAGATCCTGTTGAAGCTTGGGGAGCGATTCAAAAAGATCCTGAGAAGCGTAAAAAATATACGGCTGTTAGAGGATTGGGCGGTTTTGTTCGCGCAGAATGGGATGAGGTCAATGAAATCATGGCGGCAGCCAATGTTTACACCGCAAAAGAACATGGCCCTGATCGCATCGTAGGTTTTTCACCGATCCCTGCAATGTCGATGATTAGTTATGCCGCAGGCAGTCGTTACTTATCGTTAATTGGGGGTGTGTGTTTATCCTTTTACGATTGGTATTGCGATTTACCGCCCGCCTCACCGCAAACATGGGGCGAGCAAACGGATGTACCTGAGTCGGCTGATTGGTATAACTCAACATACTTAATCGTTGCGGGTGCAAATTTACCGATGACGCGTACGCCTGATGCACATTTTTATTCAGAAGTGCGTTACAAAGGGACAAAAGTTGTTGCGATTGCGCCAGATTATGCAGAGTATGTTAAATTTGCCGATCTTTGGATGCCTGCAAAACAAGGCACGGATTCTGCGATTTTTCTTGCAATGGGGCATGTGGCTCTCAAAGAATTTTTCATCGACAATCAAAATGATTATTTTCAAGAATACGCACGGACCTATACCGATTTACCGATGTTAGTGATGCTAGAAGCGCATGATGAATCATTCACGACGGGACGTTTAGTTAGAGCGGCTGATTTTGATAATTCATTAGGTGAAAAAAATAACCCTGAATGGAAAACAGTGGTTTTAGATGAAAAAACAGGGGATATTATTGCCCCTAATGGATCCGTTGGTTTTCGTTGGGGCGAAGAAGGAAAATGGAATTTATTGCCTAAAAAAGGCGACTTAGAAACTCACCCTCAATTAAGTTTAATTTCGGGTAATAACGATCGTGTCGAAGTTATTTTTCCAAGCTTTGATTCAGGCAAAGATTTAGGCATGAAACGTAACGTGCCTGCGAAAAAAATCATACTGAATGGCAAAGAAGTTATGGTTGCCACTGTTTTTGATTTACAAGTTGCTCAATATGGCATTGATCGTGGGTTAGGAGGCGATGTTGCTTTAGGTTATGACGATGCGAATACCCCGAACACACCTGCCTGGGCAGAGGCGATAACAGGGGTTAAACAAGCGGATATTATTCGTACAGGACGTGAGTTTGCTGATAATGCGGCAAAAACACGTGGTAAATCCATGGTTATTTTAGGCGCGGGTATCAATCATTGGTATCACAATGATATGAACTATCGCGCTATTATGAATCTATTACACATGTGTGGTTGTGTCGGTCAAAGTGGCGGCGGTTGGGCGCATTATGTTGGACAAGAAAAATTACGTCCTCAAGCAGGTTGGTTACCTGTTGCCTTTGGTTTAGATTGGCATCGCCCCCCACGTCACATGAATGGGACTACTTTCTTCTACTTTCATACCGACCAATGGCGTTATGAGCGTTTAGATGCGGATGGTTTATTAGCAGCGAATGCTAAGGAAAAATACAAGGGCAGTAATTTAGCGGATTATAACGTCGTCTCACAACGGTTAGGCTGGTTACCTTCAGCCCCGCATTTTAATAAAAATCCTTTAGAAATTTGCAAAGAGGCGATGGCTGCTGGGGCAGATGATGAAAAAAGCATTGCGGATTATGTGGTCGAAAAACTTAAAAGTGGCGACATTGCCTTTGCTGCTGAAGATATTGATGCCGAAGAAAATCACCCGCGTAATTTATTCGTTTGGCGAGCCAATTTATTAGGCTCTAGTGCCAAAGGGCATGAATATTTTCTGAAACATTTACTCGGTGCGCAAAATGGAGTAATGCAAGATGTAGTGCAAGATGCCAAAGGTAATGAAATTAAATGGCATAAAGACGCGCCGATTGCAAAACTTGATTTAATGGTTGATATTAATTTTCGGATGAATTCCACAGGCGCGTATTCGGATATTGTTTTACCGACCGCGACTTGGTATGAAAAAGATGATTTAAATACCACCGATATGCACCCCTTCATCCATCCTCTCGCCGAAGCTGTTAACCCTGGTTGGGAATCTAAATCGGATTGGCAAATTTTTAAAACCTTAGCGGAACATTTTTCACCGTTAGCGGAAAAACATTTAGGCACCCAAAAAGATCTAGTCGCCTTACCCATGTTACATGATACCCCCGCGGAATTAGCACAACCGATGGAGGTTAAAGATTGGAAACGAGGCGAATGTGAGCCGATTCCAGGTAAAACTTTACCGATTTTAAAAGTCGTTGATCGTGATTTTGGGAATACTTATAAAAAATTTACCGCTCTAGGCCCTTTAATACCTAAGTTAGGTAATAATGTCAAAGGGATCGACTGGACTACGGATAAAGAATACGAGCATTTAAAAGAAATTTGTTACACCATTCAAGAGGAAGGAATTTCAAAAGGAATGCCTTCGTTAGAAAAAGATATTAATGTTTGTGAAACAATTTTAGCCTTAGCCCCTGAAACCAATGGCGAAGTTGCGGTTAGATCATGGGATGCGTTAAGTAAAAAAACGGGGATAGATCACGGGCATTTAGCTAAATCGCGTGAAGATGACAAAATCACCTTTCGTGATATTAAAGCCCAACCGCGTAAAATTATTACTGCGCCAACGTGGAGTGGTATTGAATCAGAAAAAGTCAGTTATAACGCGGGTTATACCAATATTCATGAGCATATTCCTTTTAGAACTTTAACAGGTCGAGCTCAATTTTATCAAGATCATCAATGGATGCGTGATTTTGGTGAATCCTTTTGTACTTATCGGCCCCCTGTGGATTTAAGTGCGACCCAAGGGATTGAAAAAATCATCAAAGATAAGCCACATTTAACCTTAAATTGGATTACGCCCCATTCTAAATGGGGAATTCATAGTACTTACAGTGATAATTTACGGATGTTGACGTTATTCCGTGGAGGCCCTGGGGTTTGGGTCTCGGAAGTTGATGCGAAGTCTATTGATTTAGAAGATGGGGATTGGGTTGAAGCGTTAAATACCAATGGTGCGACGATGGCACGTGTTATTGTGAGTCAACGCATTCCAGAAGGGATGGCGATGATGTATCACGCGCAAGAGAAACATATTAATACCCCAGGGGCGAAGTCATCGGGCAAACGCGGCGGTATTTTAAATAGTGTTACTCGTATTACGGTTAAACCGACACACATGATTGGGGGTTATGCTCAATTGAGTTATGGTTTTAATTACTATGGTACGGTTGGGTCTCAACGTGATGAGTTTGTGGTGTTACATAAAATTGAAGATCAAGATATAGATTGGTTGGAACGTGAATTAACGCCCGAACGGGAAGCTCAATTAAATCCTGAAGGCATTCATCAAGCCCCTTATGTTCAAGATGATGAGCCAGAACCTGAAGTTTAAGGTTTTGTAAATAAAAGAAAGGGTGATTTATTCACCCTTTTTTTATTTTAATCCTATATTGCAATGCCTTTGCCAAACGGACAGAATTAGTCTCTAAAAACAAAAATAGTCAAATTAAGTAAAATTCTAGGAGTTTGTCGGACTTTTAGTCTTTCTGCTACAATTTATAGCTAATATACTTAAAATTAAGATTGCCTTAAAATGAGTCAGAAATTCATAAAAATAGATAGACGCGAGCCAATTGTCTTACCTGATAATTTAGTGGAATGGTTAAAGGATGACGATTTAGCTATTTTTATAATTGATGTCGTTGAGCAATTGGATACTCGTGTGATAGAAAATGCTTATAAACGTGGAGGAAGTAAGGGGTATCCGCCGAAAATGATGTTAGCTTTACTCTTTTATTGCTATGCCAAGGGCATATTTTCCAGTCGTAAAATAGAAAGAGCAATCTATGAGTTAATTCCCGTATTGTATATTGCTTCTGGCTTGCATCCTGACCACGATAGCATCGTATCTACTTTAAATTTCAGGGTAAAACAAATATCAGACCTGCAAACTTTGCGCTTTTTGAGCGATAAGATTCGCCATAGACGGCATTTTGAATTCACCACTAACTCGGTCATAAACATAATCATAAAAACTCACGGCTAGTTTTTTAGCCGTTTCAGCAAGACTCATAAAACTGTCTTTGATTTTCGTGCCTTTCTCATTTCGAGTCTGGAAGCTTATGTCTCGCGCACGCGCTTGTCTTGTATCTACTTTAAATCTCAGGGTAAAGATAAAATTTCTAAAATAGATTTGACAACATATCATAAAAGAACGAACATTTACATACTTTGAATATCCACGACCGACAGGCTGAAACTAACGCCATTTATCAAGCAATCGCTCAAATTGAAAGTAGCGAAGCGCAGGATATTGTCAAAAAAATATTCAATCTTATTGAACGCTTAGCCAGTGATAAATTGTCTTTAGAAACTGAATTACAGCAACTTCGTGACGAGGTTAATCGCTTGAAAGGTGAGCAGGGAAAGCCTGATATCAAACCCAATAAAAATAATAAGGGTGATGATATTTCATCCGAAGACGAACGTAAAAAAAGCACAAGTTGACGCGCAAAAAGAAACTAATAACGACACTGAAAATACGGACTCGGATAAGAAAAAACGCCGCCGTAAACCCAAGATCCCACGAGTTAAAATCGACCAAACGCTAAAATGCCTACTCGACAAAACTGGCTTGCCTAGCGACTTAGTATCTAAAGGCTTTTTCGTAGCTTAATTCCCATGCTTAAGTCTCAGGAAAAAAAGCGAACTTTATCGCAGCGGTATTCTCAACAGTGATTACGGGCAGATTGATGATACCAGTGCGCGAGTCAACGGTGATAACCACTATTGTCAGGTGGTCTGCAATGACTTGTTTACCGCTTATTTCACCACCAAACACAAAAACCGTTTATCGGTTCTGGACGTGCTGACCGATTATGCGCCACGCCATTATATCTACAATCAACAAGCTCAATCCTTGCTTGACGAGTTCAAGTTAGCTGATAAAGCGCGGGCAAAAGTTGATGCTCAAATACCTGTTAATACAGTGATGAATCAAGAAGACAAGCGCGTGCGCGAGACATAAGCTTCCAGACTCGAAATGAGAAAGGCACGAAAATCAAAGACAGTTTTATGAGTCTTGCTGAAACGGCTAAAAAACTAGCCGTGAGTTTTTATGATTATGTTTATGACCGAGTTAGTGGTGAATTCAAAATGCCGTCTATGGCGAATCTTATCGCTCAAAAAGCGCAAAGTTTGCAGGTCTGATATTTGTTTTACCCTGAAATTTAAAGTAGATCCATGCTTTACTTATTAATTTAATGAACGACCATAACAATCAAGCCTATCAACTCAATCAAATTGATTATTTTTACAAAAAAAATAGCGGGTTTAACTTAACACTCCCAACATTAAACATTCCCGCTCAAAAAATTACCGCTTTAATGGGCGATAATGGCAGCGGTAAAAGTACCTTACTCAAATTATTAGGCTTATTAGAACGCCCCAAGCAAGGAAGCCTAAAATTCTTTAATACCCCAGTGACGTTAAAACAACACACCTATTTTCGTAGACAAATCGGCTTTTTAGCACAAAAACCCTATCTCTTTAGAGGGTCGGTAAATGACAACCTGCGTTTAATCTTAAAAATCCATCAAATTCCAAACAATCAACACCGCGCTAAAATAACCACTATTTTAGAGCAACTAACCCTAGATAACCTCCAAGAACATCCTGCAAAAATGCTATCAGGGGGCCAATTACAAAAAGTTGCCCTCGCACGCGCCTTAATCACCCAACCTAAAGTCCTATTAATGGATGAACCGTTTAGCTACTTAGATCAAACAAGCAGCCAATTATTAGAACAATTTATTTTAAATTATGTGATAAATACTCAAAATACACTGATCTTTAGTACCCACAACCGTTTACAAGGCTTGGCCATTGCCGATAATATGATTTCATTAGCCAAGGGGAGGCAAATTGAATCCCCCTTAGTTAATTTGTTTAAGGGCATCTTTGAGGCGGGTTATTTTAAAACAGCGCATTTAACGATATTAGCGACAAAATCATTCGATTCGTCAACGCATATTTCAATAGATCCCCGTGATATTGTCTTATCAAAAAACCGTTTAAATTCAAGTATGCAGAATCAATATCAAGGTCGTGTGATTGCAATTACGAAGGAGAATGAATTAGTTCGTGTGAGTGTCAATGCAGGGGATATTTTTCAGGTTATGATTACTCAAGAGGCTCTAACGGGATTAGACTTGAGGTTAACCGCTCTTATTTGGATGAGTTTTAAAGCGAATGCAGTCGTAATCGTTTAGAAAGCCACTTTTTTATAAAATTAAAGTGGCTACTAATTTAAGATGGGATATTACAGGGCGAGGCTTAACCGCTTGTCCTGAGTTCAGTCGAAGGGCAGACGGTTAAGCCGTTCCTACTTCGATAAGCTCACACGAATGGGTTGGTAGCCATTAAAGTTAAGTGGCTCTTAACGCGGTTTAGACTAGGCTTTAGCGCGCATGTGAGGAAATAATAAAACATCACGAATTGACGGCGCGTCAGTAAATAGCATCACCAAACGATCTATGCCAATGCCTTCGCCTGCTGTGGGCGGCATTCCATATTCTAATGCCGTAATATAATCACTATCATAGTGCATAGCTTCATCATCGCCCGCGTCTTTTTCATTCACTTGTTGCTGAAAACGCTGCGCTTGGTCTTCGGAATCATTTAATTCGGTAAATCCATTGGCAATTTCACGACCTCCGACAAAAAACTCAAAGCGATCCGTCACATGAGGGTCATCATCATTACGGCGGGCAAGTGGGGAAACTTCGACAGGATAAGCGGTAATAAACGTTGGATTCATTAACCGATGCTCAACGGTTTTTTCAAAAATTTCAATTTGAACTTTTCCTAACCCATAACTCTCTTTAATAGGAATACTAAGTTTTTCGGCCACGTCGATAGCCGCCTCACGCGTTGAAAGATTATCTAATGTTAATTCTGGATTGAAATGTAAAATAGACTCCACCACCGTCATGCGTACAAAGGGCTGACCAAAATCATAGGTTTCCCCTTGATAGCTGACTTGAGTTGACTCACCAATATCCAGTGCAATGCCTTGTAACATCGCTTCGGTTAAATCCATTAATTCGCCGTATTCCGCGTAGGCTTGATAAAACTCAAGCATGGTAAATTCAGGATTATGTCGTGATGATAAGCCTTCGTTCCGAAAATTACGATTAACTTCAAAAACACGCTCAAATCCACCAACAACAAGGCGTTTTAAATAGAGTTCGGGCGCAACGCGTAAATATAAGTCCATATCGAGCGCATTATGATGGGTGGTGAACGGTTTTGCCGTCGCGCCGCCTGGAATTGTTTGCATCATCGGGGTTTCGACTTCCATGAATTGCCGTTCCGTTAAAAATTGGCGAATATAACTCACTATTTTTGAACGAATAACAAAATTTTTACGCGAATCAGGATTCATGATTAAATCTAAATACCGTTGTCGATATTTAATTTCTTGATCGGTAATGCCATGAAATTTTTCAGGTAACGGGCGTAAGGCTTTGGTCAAGAGACGAATCGCATCGACTCGAATACTTAATTCCCCTACTTTGGTTTTAAATAAAACGCCTTCACAACCAATAATATCGCCAATATCCCATTTTTTAAATTGGGTATTATAAAAACCTTCGGGTAAGGTGTCACGGGTGACATAAAGTTGAATTTTAGAGGACATATCTTGAATATGGGCAAAACTCGCTTTCCCCATAATACGGCGGGTCATAATGCGTCCCGCTAATTTAACTCTAATCGGCGTTTCGTCTAATTCTTCTTTGGTTTGATCGCTGTAAGTGGCTAATAATTCACTGGCAAGATGTTCGCGGCGAAAATCAGTCGGAAAAGCAATGCTTTCTTCACGCAAAAGAGTAAGTTTTTCACGACGTTGTTTAATTTGGATTTGTTCGTCTGGTTGGCTTTCTGACATGTTTTTAGTAAGGTTGGCTAAACGATAAGGGGTAAGAGGAAATTAATTAAAGAGTGATTTAAGACTGAAACTTTAATAATTTCCAAAACGCACACGGGGTAGGGTGGGCAATGCCCACTCTACCCAATTTAAATGGAGTCAATAGGCGTTCTTATTTTTATTCGGTCGCTATTTTTTTCATAGTCACCTCAGTATTGGCTTGTAGACTATTTAATACCGCTTCAAAGGTGGCTTCGCCTAATGCTTTTCCAATATTAAGTTGAGCTAACTTTAATTGTTTTTTATCACTTTCACTCATAACCCCTTCAGTCACCTTATTAATACGCATAACGTACTGCTCGCCTGTTTCTAAACCCACAGTGAGTAAAGTGGGTTTATCGGTAAGCGGTTTTGAGGCTTTAAAGATAGCTTGACTCACTTGCCAAGGAAGCTCTTTATTATTACGCACTAAGGTTGGGTTATGTTTAAGCTCTAATGTTTTTTCAGTGGCCAGTGTTTGCATATCTACGCCAGCGACTAATTGTTTTTTAAGGTCGTTAGCGGTTTTTTCAGCCTGTTGTTGTGCTTGTTGTCTTAATAAAACGGTGATGATTTCGGCTTTAACGGCAATCAGGGGGCGTACACTTTTCGGTTGATGTTGCGCCATTCTCAATACAATCACGCGATCCGTTCCCATTTCAATGGATTCACTATTATTACCCGCTAAGACATCTTCTGAAAAGGCCGCGGTACGGACTGCGGCATTATTGGCAACACCTTCGCCCTTATCTTTAGAAAATAACGCGCTGGTTTCAACCTTGGCATCAATGGCATCGGCTGCGGCGGTTAAATTATCAGCATTTTCATAACTGATATTGGCGAGTCTTTCCGCCATTTCATAAAAACTATTTTCGGCTTCTTTACGTTGTAACGCTTTGCTAACCTCAGCTTTGACGGCCTCAAAGGGTTTTGTTTTTGCAGGCACTAATTCAACGACTTTTAATAAGTGATAACCAAAACTTGATTTAACGGGTGCGGTCACTTCACCTAGTTTTAAGGGGCTAACCGCCTCTTCTAATACTTTTTCTAAGCCTCCAATTTCAAATAAACCTAAGTCACCGCCCTTTTTAGCGGTGGTGGTATCATCGGAGACTTCGGCGGCTAAGGCTTCAAAACTTTTAGTGGCGAGTTCTTTTTGTGCCGCTTGTGCTTTAGCTAAGACCGCTTCATCATTGCCATCTTTTCCAAATGAAAATAAAATATGGCTGATTTTTCGTCGTTCTTTGGTGGTGTAAAGATCTTTTTGATCGGTATAAAAACTGAGTAATTGGTCATCAGTGACTTCTACTTTTTGGGCTAGATCATCCAATGATAAACTAACGTATTCGATAGACATCTGTTCGGCCGTTTGATAAGCGGCTTGGTTTTTCTGATAATAACTATTAATCGCCTCATCGGTTGGCGCGACGGTTATCGGCGTTAAAGGAATGCTTAAATAATCAATATCACGTTGCTGGTTTTGAATTTTAAAGAATAATTCAATGTCATATTGGGTCGCAAAACTACTGGCCAATACACTGCGCTGGTATTGCTCCATGACTTGAGCTTTTTTAATTCGTTGAATAAACTGGGTGGAGGACAGTTGTTGTGAACTTAATAGGGCTTTATATTGAGCTTTATCAAATTTTCCATCAACTTGAAAATATTCCAACGATTGGATGAATTTTTTTGCGGTTTCATCAGGAATAACTAAGGCTTCTTCGCGGACATGCTGTAATAAAACTTCATCTTTAACGAGTTTTAAGAGGGCTTGCTGTCTTAAGGTGGTTTCGTTAACGGTCATGCCAGCAAATTTTTGACTGTATTGCTGATAGGCTTTATTAATATCTTGTTGATAAAACTCTGTCCCCCCCACGGTAACAATAGCATCTTCCGATGCCCCACCAATGTAGTTTTGAATTCCCCATAATGCAAAAGGGACACAAATCACTATGAGGATAATCCAAGCAAAAACGCCTTGTGATTTTTCTCTAATCTTTAATAGCATTACGTTGACCTTATTTTAATCAGGTTATAAAAAGTGTATGTAATTGTTGGCTATCCATTTCAAAGCAATACCCGACTTTCGCTGGCTTCATTATTTAATGATTAGCCAAAATTATTTTAACAAATCGAGGAATTATCTTCCAGACGGCTTTTAACGGCAACTTTCTAAGAAGCAAAAAAAAACCCCGAATCATTATGATTCGGGGTTTTTTTATATTTGGCGGAGCGGACGGGACTCGAACCCGCGACCCCCGGCGTGACAGGCCGGTATTCTAACCAACTGAACTACCGCTCCTTTAATCTTGGTGGGTGCTGAGGGGTTCGAACCCCCGACCCTCGCCTTGTAAGGGCGATGCTCTCCCAACTGAGCTAAGCACCCGACTAAAGAAATGCTATTTTACTGCATCCTTTAAACCTTTACCAGCTTTAAATGCAGGAATCCTTGCTGCACTGATTGTAATCTCTTCTCCTGTTTGTGGATTGCGGCCTTTTCTAGCCGCTCTTTCTTTAATAGAAAACGTTCCAAAGCCTACGAGTGCTACACTGTTGCCTTCAGATAGTTCAGATGTGACTGTCGTTAAAAAACCATCTAAAGCTCTACCCGCTTGTGCTTTTGGTAACTCAGCAGCGGCAGCAATTGCGTCTATTAGTTGTGATTTGTTCATTTTTCCTCCTTAGGAAATGTTAATTATCAATGATGTTTATAGAATAATTCAAATTTCTTAACCCTTGCCCTAGTTTTAGGGCGTAAGAAACTGCGTCATTTATATCAATGCCACCGTAAGGTGTCAAGCATTTAAAACTCTACAGACCCTGTACTTTAAGGTTTTTTAACGATTAAGCACAAAACCGTTCGATGTTTGAAAGAATTCCTTGTATATCTAAACCACATAAACTTAATAATTCTTCTCGTGTCCCTTGTTCAACAAACTCATCGGGAAGCCCTATATTTAAAATGGGCATTAAAATTTGTTTGGCTTGTAAGAACTCATTAACCGCACTGCCTGCTCCCCCTGCAATGACATTTTCTTCAACGGTGATGATGACATCATGTGTTTTTGCAACGTCTAAAATTAAATCTTCATCAAGGGGCTTGATAAAACGCATGTTAACCGCTGTTGCGCTGAGTTGTTTGGCGACAGCTATGGACGGGGTGACTAAACTTCCCCATGCTAAAATAGCAATGCGTTCACCTTGATGACAGACCTGTGCTTTTCCTATTTCAAGTTTTGTCATTGAACTTTTAACCAGCGCGCCCGGTCCTTTTCCGCGAGGGTAGCGGACTGAGGCAGGGCCTTTAAATAGGAAACCCGTGTAGAGCATATTTCGTAACTCATCTTCATTCGCAGGGGCCATGACCACCATGTTAGGAAGGCAACGCATATACGAATAATCAAATGATCCTGCATGAGTCGGTCCATCAGGGCCGACTAAACCTGCTCGATCAATGGCAAATAGGACATCTAAATTTTGTAAAGCCACATCGTGAATAAGCTGGTCGTAAGCCCGTTGTAAAAAGGTGGAATAAATAGCAACAACAGGTTTAGCCCCTTGACAGGCTTGCCCTGCGGCTAAGGTGACCGCATGTTGTTCGGCAATAGCGACATCAAAATAGCGATTAGGGTAGGTTTCTGAAAATTTAACTAACCCTGATCCTTCACGCATGGCAGGGGTAATGCCTAATAACCGTTCTTCTTTGGCGGCCATATCACATAACCATTGCCCAAATACTTGGGTATAAGTGGGATGAGGGGATGGTTTGGGTTTGGGTAAGCTATCTTTCGTCACATCAAAAGCAGGTACCCCGTGATAGGCAAGGGGGTCTTTTTCAGCGGGCGAGTAGCCTTTACCTTTTTTAGTGACGATATGTAAAAATAAAGGCCCTGACAGGTTTTTTAAGTTTTCCAGCGTTGAAACCAGTCGATCAATATCATGACCATCAATGGGGCCTATGTAATTAAAGCCTAATTCTTCAAACAAGGTTCCTGGTACAATCATGCCTTTCATGTGTTCTTCGGTTTTTTTCGCTAATTCCCACATACTGGGCATTCGACTTAGGACTTTTTTACTTTCTTTTTTAACCGAAGAATAAAGCTGACTGGATAAAACTTTGGTTAAATAATTACTCATCGCCCCGACAGGCGGTGAAATTGACATGTCATTATCATTTAGAATCACTAATAAATTAGCATCTAATGCGCCTGCATGATTCATGGCTTCATAAGCCATTCCACCCGTAATGCTGCCATCGCCAATAATAGCCACCATTTTTTTATCGTCCCCGTTTAATTTTGAGGCAATGGCCATGCCTAATGCCGCACTAATAGAGGTGCTTGAATGACCGACCCCAAAGGCATCGTATTCACTTTCACTACGGCTAGGAAACGCAGAGACACCATCTTTTGTGCGTATCGTGGGCATTTGTTTTTTTCGCCCCGTTAAGATTTTATGAGGATACGCTTGATGACCTACATCCCAGACTAATTGATCTTCGGGGGTATTAAAAACGTAATGGAGTGCGACGGTTAGTTCAACCGTACCCAGACCTGCCGAAAAATGTCCGCCTGAAAGACTAACGGTATGAGTTAGGTATTCGCGTACTTCTTTACACAGAGCTTGAAGCTGGTCTTTAGGGAGCGCGCGAACATCGGCGGGCAAATTAATGGTGTCTAGCAATGGGTAATTACCTGATAAGGTATTCATAGATCAATGTGTCCTTTGTAGCGGGCGCGTTATTTAATAAATAAGGCAATAAATTAGGGGGGATGAGGTTGTTTTAATGGTTTCGTTGGATAATATAAAGTGATAGATCACGCAATAGATCCGCTTCGCGGCCAAAATCATCAAGACTCACAAGTGCTTGTTGGTGCAACTCCTCCGCTTTCTGTTTAGCCCCTGCCAGTCCTAAGAGAGCAGGGTAGGTTGGTTTATCATTACTTTGATCCTTACCTTGTGTTTTACCCAGTGTCGCTGTGTCACTTTCTTCATCTAAAATATCATCTTTGACCTGAAAGGATAATCCAATACATTTAGCATAGTGATCTAATTTTTGAGCGGTATGGGGTGTAATATCTGTTTTAGCAATCACCGCCATAGTAACACTGGCTCGAATTAACGCGCCTGTTTTATGGATGTGCATGTTTTCTAATTCAGGCAAGCTGATTTGTTTGCCTACGGATTCTAAGTCGATGGCTTGTCCGCCTACCATGCCTTGTGAACCACTGGCTTTGGTTAAGGTCGCAATCATTTTTAGACGTTGTTCGGGCGTGGCTTTGATTGTGGGGTCATTAGCTAAGACTTCAAAGGCTAAAGCTTGTAATCCATCGCCTGCTAAGATAGCGGTTGCGTCATCAAAGGCAATATGATTGGTTGCTTTTCCTCGTCTCAAATCATCATCATCCATAGCGGGTAGATCATCATGTATGAGTGAGTAAACATGAATAAATTCCACGGCACACGCCATGCCATCTAAACAGGCTAAATCAAGTCCCAAGGCTTGTCCTGTGCTGTAGGTCAACATGGGACGCATTCGTTTCCCCCCGTCTAAGGCACTATAACGCATCGCTTGGTGAAGACGATTGGGTAAGATGTTGGCAGGAGGGAGTCGCGCATCTAAGGCTTTTTCAACACGATTTTGACAAAGGGTTAGGTATTCTTTT
This sequence comes from Methylococcales bacterium, assembly GCA_030949405.1. NCBI lineage: Bacteria > Pseudomonadati > Pseudomonadota > Gammaproteobacteria > Methylococcales > Methylococcales bacterium. Next base: position 2,135,480 of record JAUZSN010000002.1, read on the forward strand.
AATGCGTTACTCATAGGTAAAATACTCCAATATTTAGAGAGAGGTTTTAGTTTATAGATAATAAATCCCAATAGTATGATCCAAGGTCATCCTTGGGTTTTAAGCTAAAACGTTACTTTGTTTTTTAGCATCGTAATAAAAGGGTGATACGATGTTCTTTGTAGGGTCGTTAAATTTATAGTTTGAACGTGAAGCTTATTAGACGCAAGTCAAGCCCAATTTCTAAACGTAACCGACTATTATATCTTAAAATTAAATGAAGTGATTAGTAAGTATGACGAGTGAATATAACGCTGCGGCGATTGAAGTATTAACAGGGCTTGACCCCGTTAAAAAAAGACCGGGAATGTATACGGATACAACGCGACCAAACCATCTGGTTTTAGAAGTCGTTGATAATAGTATTGATGAGGCTATTGCAGGCTTTGCCTCGTCTATTGAGGTCATTTTATATCAAGATGGTTGGGTAAGCGTCACGGATAATGGTCGTGGAATGCCTGTTGATTTACACCCTGAACAAGGTATTCCTGGTGTGGAAGTTATTTTGACCCAGCTTCATGCGGGGGGGAAGTTTTCGAATAAAAATTATCAATTTTCAGGCGGTTTACATGGGGTAGGCGTTTCTGTCGTTAATGCGTTGTCATCAACGCTTACTATTGAAGTAAAGCGGGGGGGGAAAGTTTATCAGATGGGCTTTGCGAATGGCGATAAGCAAAGTAACTTAATAGAAATAGGAAAAGTAGGTAAAAATAATACGGGGACAAAGTTGTCTTTTTTACCGAATAGTGGCTATTTTGATTCCAGCAAAATTTCAGTTTTAAAATTAAAGCAGGTTTTACGCGCAAAAGCGGTCTTACTACCGGGTTTAAAAATTAGTTTAAACGATGAAGCCAATAAGGATGAATGGACGTGGTTTTATCAAGACGGTTTAAAAGGTTATTTGTGCGATCAAATGGGGAAAACTGAATTTTTTCCCGAACATCCTTTTATGGCGGATTTATCAACGGATCATGACGCAGTGGAATGGGCGATTGTTTGGACGGTTGAACGGTTGTCAGAAGTAGTTAATGAAAGTTATGTTAACTTAGTTCCAACAACCCTCGGTGGAACCCATGTTAATGGTTTAAGGTCGGGATTAACCGAAGCCATTCGTGAATTTTGTGATTTTAGAAATCTATTACCCCGTGGTATAAAAATTGCACCTGAAGATGTGTTGGAATTATGCCATTTTATTTTATCGGTAAAATTGGAAGATCCTCAGTTTTCAGGTCAAACTAAAGAGCGTTTAAGTTCTCGCGAGTGCGCGGCTTTTATTGCGGGGATTGCTAAAGATCACTTTAGTTTATGGCTTAATCAACATCCCTCCGAAGGGGAGAAAATTGCAGAAATTGTCTTATCGAGTGCGCATAAACGATTAAAATCGAATAAAAAAGTTATTCGTAAAAAAATCTCACAAGGCCCTGCGTTACCAGGAAAGCTTGCGGACTGTTCAGGGCAAGATATATCGCGCAGTGAATTATTTTTAGTGGAAGGCGATTCGGCAGGTGGTTCGGCTAAACAAGCCAGAGAGCGTGATTTTCAGGCCATTATGCCGTTACGTGGGAAAATTTTAAATACATGGGAGGTTGACTCGTCTCAAGTGATGGCTTCTCAAGAAGTGCATGATATAGCGGTAGCGTTGGGAATAGAACCTGACTCGGATGATTTAACGCAATTACGTTACGGTAAAGTGTGTATTTTAGCGGATGCAGATTCGGATGGAAATCATATTGCGACCTTAATCTGTGCTTTGTTTTACCAGCATTTTAAACCCTTAGTGAGCGCGGGCCATGTTTTTGTGGCGATGCCGCCTTTATATCGTATTGATGTCGGTAAACGTATTTTTTATGCGTTAAACGATAGCGAACGATTAGGGATATTGGAAAGGATTAAGCTAGAAAAGCTAAGAGGGGGGGTGAATGTGCAGCGGTTTAAAGGGCTAGGTGAAATGAATCCCAGTCAATTGCGAGAAACGACGATGAATCCAGATACGCGGCGGTTAGTGCAGTTAACGATTGAGGCTAATGATGATACCCGTGAAAAAATGGATTTGTTATTAGCAAAAAAACGCGCTCAAGACAGAAAAGTTTGGCTAGAAAGTAAAGGGAATTTAGCTCAAATTTAATGCAAAAAAACCCTCATCTAAGATGAGGGTTTTTTGAACTACTATTCTACGAACGTATTTCCTGGAGGATGATTTCTTTCTAAAATTTGATCTTTAGATTGACTGGCTGCTTGAGGCTCAAGATGCTCAGTTTCTCTTTGTTTTAAAATAACTACTAATGTAATTGTAATAACAGCGATAACGCCAATAATTTTGAAAAAATTATCTTTTTCTTTTTTTTCAGCCATTTTTCTATCCCCTATTGGATTTTAATTATTATAATGAAATCTCCTTTTATAGAAAAGGAGACAGCACAATAGCTACGAACTAGTGAGCTGTTGTGTCGTTGAAAACGCATTTCTTTTAATCGACGGGTGTATTTTTATCATGATGCCCCTAGTATGTCAAAATAAACGATAAAATCAGAGTAACGAATGATCCTTTTAAGGTCGGGGCTTTTTTTAAGATAAGTTGCTAAGTGATTGCTACAGCTCACTTTATTTTGTTCAGGCTAGGTTCAGGTTAACCGTGAAAAAAATACGCATTGATCCAGCCGTTGCTGCGGTCGTAAAATTAGGCTTTAGTATACCGCGCTAAAAGCCCTTGATTAGTCGCTATTTCAGGTAATGGAATTTTAACTTCATAGCCACCGCCTAACGCTTCTTGCATTTTATTACCTCGCATATCTTCCATCGCTTCAACTGTAATATTTTTATTACCATCGGGCAAAATTAATTCTAATTGATCCCCGACGGCAAATTTATTTTTTACATCAATTTCTGCAAGTCCTGTTGTTTTATCATAGGCTCTAATTTCACCACAAAACTGTTGTTGATGACTTTTAGAGTAGCCTGTAATGTAATTTTGATATTCATGGGTATGATGGCGTTGATAAAAACCATCGGTATAGCCTCGGTTAGCTAGGTTTTCTAACACGCCTATTAAATTAGGGTTAAACTCACGTCCTGCAAGCGCGTCATCAATGGCTTCCCGATAGGTTTGTGCGGTGCGTGCAACATAATAATGGGATTTAGTTCGCCCTTCTATTTTTAAGCTATCCACTCCTATTTCCACTAAACGCTGTACATGTTCTATCGCGCGTAAATCTTTGGAATTCATTATATAAGTCCCATTTTCATCTTCGATGATCGGTAATAACTCACCTTTACGGCCTTCTTCCTCTAAAAAATAGACCTTATCGGCTAAAGGGTGACGCTCTGCTCCACCACAGCTTGCGGTTTGACTGATGTTATTAATCGCATCCATTGAAATTGGGGCCGTTCCTTGAACATAATCCCCCTCTGCATTTTCATGGGCGGGAAGGGTGTCGTATTTCCAGCGACAGGAGTTAGTACAGGTTCCTTGATTGGGATCACGGTGATTAAAATACCCTGATAATAAACAGCGTCCTGAATAGGCAATACATAAGGCCCCATGAACAAAGACCTCTAGCTCCATCTCAGGACATTGTTGTTTAATTTCAGCAATCTCATCTAATGATAATTCACGCGATAAAATAACCCGTTCTATACCTTGTGCTTGCCAAAACTTAACCGTTGCGTAATTAACCGTATTGGCTTGTACCGATAAATGCAGGGGCATATCAGGCCATTTTTCTTTAGCGAGCATGATTAAACCTGGATCTGCGATAATTAACGCATCAGGTTTCATCGCAATAATCGGTTCTATATCCTTGATAAAGGTTTTTACTTTGGTATTGTGTGGGATAACATTCGTTGCTAAAAAAAACTTTTTCCCTAATCGATGGGCCTCATCAATTCCTTTTGCAAGATTTTCTTCTAAAAAATCATTGTTACGAACACGTAAACTATAACGCGGCTGACCAGCATAAACAGCATCAGCCCCGTATGCAAAGGCATAACGCATATTTTTAAGGGTGCCTGCGGGTGAAAGTAATTCAATTTGTTTCATAGCTTGTTTATAAAAAGGGGAGGGTTTGATTTGTTGATAAAGAATGAGAAGTGAACAACCTTTTAATAAAAATTACAGCGGTTGTTAACGCTTCATTGCTAATAAATAAGGATTAATACTTAAATAACAGATTTCAGATCTTTTGGGCGCACAAAAAATGTTTTGTACGCGGGTATTTATTTAGAGGTTGGCGTTTAAGATCGTTTACATTTTATGCTTAGGGATTTTGAATTAATCCGTGCTTTCTTCAATGGCTTGCTTTTTTTCGATTATTTCATTGATTGAGGGTTCAGTCGTCTCTATTTCGTTCTCATGAGTACCTGTATTAAAAAGGCCCTTGATTTTTTCTGACATGGTTTTTTCTAACTCTCTTTTGGGTACCTCAACCGTGACTTCTTTAGAAATTATTTTGGTATTCGCTGTCGGTTTAAAGTCGCCTTGAACCCCGACTAAAATATCACCTTCAAAATACAAAGAAATTCGTGTTTGCTCTCTTAATTCCCCGCCAGGTTGATTAGAATATAGATAATCCCAACGTTTTTTATGAAAGACATCAATTAACATCGGAGAACCCATAATGTAACGTACTTGGCGTTTATTCATTCTAGGTTTTAACTGATTTATCATCTCCTGGCTGACTCTATTACCTTGTTGTATGTCAATGCTATAGACTCCAGGAAGATTGTTCATAATCGTTGAGCAACCACTGAGTATAAAAAAAACGAATAACGGTGATAAAAAAATCAATTTACGCATAAAAAACAATTGGCAAAAAGATGAAATGATACAGGATGTTAAACATTTATCCTATAAACTCTATGCGATTATGCTGAAAAAAAGGCTACAATAGACTTCGTAATCTAAATTAAAGTGAAAGGGGATGTCTTTTTGGAAACTCAGGATTTAAGAAACGCAGGTTTAAAAGTAACCCTACCTAGAGTGAAAATTTTAGAAATTTTAGAGAATCAAACCAGTGAACGGCATTTAAGTGCGGAACAGGTCTATAAAATTCTATTAAAAGAAGGCGAAGATATAGGTTTAGCAACGGTTTATCGTGTTTTAACACAATTTGAAACGGCAGGGCTGGTAACACGTCATCACTTTGAAGGTGGGAATTCTATTTTTGAACTGGATTCGGGAAAACACCATGATCATATTGTCTGTGTAAAATGTGGTAAAGTGGATGAATTCATTGATATCATTATTGAAAAACAACAATTAAAAATTGCTGAAAAACTAGGTTATACCCTAACAGAGCATAGTCTTTGTCTCTATGGTTTTTGTAAAGACTGTCAAACTACTAATCGCTAATACTTATGTTTAAACCCCTTATTTTATATATTGGTTTGCGCTATACCCGCGCAAAACGACGAACACAGTTTATTTCTTTTATTACCTTAACGTCGGTATTGGGTATTGCCTTAGGGGTTACTGCCTTGATTGCGGTTTTATCCGTTATGAATGGGTTTGAGGCTGAACTCCGAGAACGTATTTTAGGGATGACCTCACATAGTACGATTACTGAAAATAATGGTCGGTTAAGTCACTGGAAGGCACTAGAACAGCAGCTGAGTGATTACCCTCATATAGAAGGAACGGCTCCTTTTATACAAGGGCAAGTGATGGTGAATGCGGATCGTCAAGTGAGTGGAACCATGCTACGAGGGGTTAACCCGCTTTATGAGCCTAAAGTTTCAGAAGTCGCTGAAAAAATGTTAGAGGGAAATCAATTAACTAATTTAGTTGCAGGGAAATTTCAAATTATTTTAGGCGCGGAATTAGCCGCTTATTTAGGTGTTTTTGTCGGGGATAAAGTGACGGTTATTAGTCCTCAATTAAATTCAACGCCTGCGGGGATTTTACCGCGTTTACGCCGCTTTACTATTGTGGGTGTTTTTAAAGTAGGCATGTATGAATATGATCGTAATATGGCCCTTATTCATATTGAAGATGCCGCTAAATTATTTCGTTTAGGGGATCAGGTCTCAGGTCTGCGCTTAAAGTTAGATGATGTTTTTAATGCCCCTAAATTAAGCCGAGAGCTTGCAGATAGTCTTTATGATAAGGGCTATCGTGTGAGTGATTGGACACAAGCCCACAGTAATTTTTTCCGTGCCGTAAAAACAGAAAAGCGGGTGATGTTCATTATTCTATTATTAATTGTTGCCGTTGCTGCATTTAATATTGTTTCAACCCTCGTCATGGTGGTCACCGATAAACGGGGTGATATTGCTATTTTAAAAACGCAAGGGTTATCTAATTTATCTGTTATGGGGATCTTTATTGTTTTAGGAACCATTATCGGTATCATTGGAACCCTTCTGGGAATACTAGGCGGGGTGTTGTTGGCTTTAAATATCGAAACAATCGTCCCTGCTATTGAAAACCTATTAGGCTTCGATATTATGGCGGCGGATGTTTATTATATTAGTGAAGTCCCCTCTAAATTAGTTTGGGAAGATGTTTATCATATTTCAGGAATGGCCTTTATTTTATCCTTATTAGCTACGCTATACCCCGCATGGCAAGCCTCTAAAGTAAATCCAGCGGAGGTATTACGTTATGAGTAATCACGTTATTTTAGAATGTAAAGGACTTACCAAGTATTATCAACAGGGTGGTCTGGATGTTAGCGTCTTAAAAGGGGTTGATTTAACGATTCAAGCGGGTGCGCGCGTCGCTATTATGGGTGCGTCAGGATCGGGAAAAAGTACCTTGCTTCATTTGCTTGGGGGGTTGGAAAAACCGACTTCAGGGTCAGTCATTTTAGATAGCGTTAATTTGGCCACGATTAAAGCGTCTAAACTGGCTAAACTTCGTAATCAATCTCTTGGGTTTATTTATCAGTTTCATCATTTGCTGGGCGAATTTACCTTATTAGAAAATGTAGCGATGCCCTTATTAATAGGTAATAAAACCATTAAAGAGGCACAGAAGCAAGCACTTGAATTGTTAGATCGCGTCGGTTTAGGGCATCGGGTTAAACATAAACCCGGTGAATTATCGGGCGGAGAACGTCAACGTGCAGCGATTGCGCGTGCCTTAATTAATCATCCTAAATGTGTATTAGCGGATGAACCTACGGGTAATTTAGACAGTAAAACGGCCGAAAACATTTATCAATTAATGCAAGAGCTTAATCAAGAGCTACAGGTTAGTTTTTTAATTGTTACCCATGATCCTGCTTTAGCACAGCGGATGGATACGGTCTTACACATGGAAGATGGTTTAATTGTAGAAACACTGACCCCCGCTAAACTTAAATCATTAAATTCAGTCCATGAGTCTTACCCTTAAACTAACCGAACTAAAAATTAACACGCTGTTAAAACTTTTTAACGAGAGAACAGGTCATAAACTCGAATTAGTTTTAACGCTTAATGAACAAGATAACACGTTGCGAGGTTATGCGGCGACAGGCTTTAGAACAGGTGAAGAGGTCATTCATTTTATAGACTTACTTAAACTTAAAGGGGTCAAAGCCAAACCCTTGCAAGAACATAATTTTATTGTTCACGTTGACGCGGCCATTAAGTCATAAGGTGAATTTTGCTTATTTTGGGGTTATATGCTTAAATCAACTCGCTTTTTTGCTAGCTATTAAGATGGGTTAGCCTATTTATGAATTAAGTTTTGTGGCATCACCTCACTGCAAAACCTAACACAAACTTTGATTAATGAGGTAATAAATTTGGAGAAATTAATATGAAGAGCCTTACCGCACTTTCGTTAAGTATTGGTGCTTTAGCAGGACTTGCGACCTTTTTAGCCGTCGGTCCATTGAGTGGTATCTTTTTTATCTGGGCAGCAACAATCGCTTGGGCCTCTTACTTTGCTTTAGGTGGCAATTGTGATGCGGCAAAAAATACAATTGTTTGTGGTATCTTTGGTGTTTTCATGGCGTGGTATGCGGCGGTTTTGATCGTGAGTATTGCACCTGATTGTATCGTTCCTTTTCCATTAATGGCAGGAATTATTGTTGCCGTTTCGGTTGTTGTGACCTGTCTTGCGGCAAATATTCCTATGCTTGCAGCGATTCCAGCCAGTGTACTGGGTTATTCTGCAACGTTTGCTTACTTATTACAAACACCTGAAAAGCTATCAAAAGAAGTTTTGCTTAATGTTCAATGGGATAACCCATTAATAATCATTTCTTTCTCATTGGTTCTTGGAACGGCCTTTGGCATTGGTTCTGGTAAACTAGCGGCTAAATGGACAACCGTAGAAGATTAAACGTCTACTGGGCTAACCTAACTGTTAGCCCCGCTTAACCTTGCTAAAGGCAGGCTTAAGTACCTGAACATAAAATATCGTCTATTTTTTCAATGGATTATCATTCTATAGAGTAGATGAAATTTTTTGTTTAGGTCGTTAGCCGACCCTTAATATTTACGGTAAATAGGATGCTGTAATAGGTTTTAAAGGGTTACTTTACCCCCCTTAATTATTCGGTCGAAATTGAATTCGCTTCATTTTTTAAGGCCGCATCTAAGGTATGCCAGGCTAACGTTGCACATTTTACCCGAGCTGGATAGTCACGAACTCCCGCTAAAACAGCTAACTTACCCACAGCTTCTAATTGAATTTCTTCCTCTTTCCCTGTTGTCATTTTATGAAAAACAGTGAATAAACTCATCGCTTCTTGTTCTGTTTTTCCTTTAATAATATCAGTCATTAACGATACAGATGCTGTAGAAATTGCACAGCCTGATCCTTGAAAGCTTGCATCTTCAATAACATCATTTTGTATCTTTAAAAATAAGGTTAAGCGGTCACCGCATAAAGGGTTAAATCCCTCAACTTTTCGGTTCGCATTTTCGATTACCCTAAAATTGCGAGGGTTACGATTATGATCAAAAATAACCTCTTGATAAAGGTCGCGCAAGTCTTCAAACATAGTATTTCTCAAATAATTAATCGTTCAGTATAAGCTGAATTCAAATTATAAGAAATCAATAGTTCGGACAGTTTTTGTAACCCATTGATTTAAAAAAGAATTTACCAACACACCTCGTAAATATAAAACCCTTTAAAATCAATTGCTTATAGAATTAAGACCGCTATCTTTTTTAAAACTGTCCGAAGTACTGAGAAATAAGAGGGGATAAAAGTTTGACGAAAATAGCTAAAAAATAGAGTGGAGTGATTAATAACCTGTAAGTTAACGTGAATTTTAGCGACAAACTATTAAGATGAAATAAACACGATTAAATTGGATGCTATTACGTTTTTATTCCTTGAGAGAGGAGGGGCATTATACATCTAAATTTAGGCTTAAGATTAAAGGCTAAAAAGCAGATGAACGCAGGAGAAAAATTAAGACAGGGGTAAAATTAAAAAAACTATTGAAATGATTAGAGGTAATTGATACTGTTTATCTTGATTACGATAGCCTTGATATTTTATTTAAGTGGAAATATTATTAAGTTGTAGAAAGACGGGCAGTGAAATCAGGATTAAATTTATTAGGTTATTATAATCAGTTGGTTATGGGTGAGTTAAATGCTTTATGTGTGTGTTTAAAGGCGACTAATGATGTTTTTTAATCTAAAAAAAAAATATTAAGGACGATACATCAGGGTAGATTTAAAACATGTCTGTTTTTTTACGCTATAATTATAGTTTTTTTAGACGCTAATCATTAAAACAATCCTATTTTTGGTAATAAGAATTATGGCGAACAACATTTTTTCATTACAACAGCAGCAGAGGAATAGCTGATGCAAGAAAATGGTAATACTATACGCCTGCTCACTTATCGTGAGTTATTATTGGTTTTGCAAAAATTATGCAAGGAAAAGCATTCAGGGGTGATGGTTATCAAAAATGAGGCTGATGAAACAGCTGAATTTTTACTGGAAAAAGGCGCTATCTTTGATGTTGTTTTTAAAGCGAGAAGTGGAAAAGCTGCGCTAGGCTTAATTAAAGAAATAAAGAAAGGGCATGTTACTTTTTCTAATCATCTTAATCAGGGTGAAATAATAGAGAAAAAAATTGCCTTATCAACCGTTCAAATTTTTCAGATATTAACCTCTGATATTGAATTATCCGCAAAAAAATCGCAACAAAATCCGCTTAAACCCATAATGACGACGAATGATGGATTAGCAACTAATTCATCTATGATTGAAGATGTGGTTACAAATTATGATGAATACAGTAGCATGGCTGAAAATGGAGGCATGGTAACCATTGAAGCGCAATTAGCCGCAATTATAGGACCGGTTGCTAAAATTGTATTTTTTGATTATTCGAAAGAAATTATTCGTGCGGCGAATGATTTTAAAATATTAAATGCGGTAGTAGAAAAAATTTCGAAAGAGGTTTTAACTGCTGAACAGCAAAAGATTTTTAGACAGAATATTTTAGCCTTTATTTCCCAATATAACTTGAAGGGGCATGATGCTATTTTACAGGCTTTAAAAGGGTCTGATAAAAAACTAAGGTTAAATAATTCAACATTGGGACTTTATGTTGCTAAGTACGGAATTCAAGGTGAATTTAACTCGCTACTCATAGATAAGTTATTATTACAGATTGAAATGGCTGGAAATTTAGGGCCTTCTGTTGATTTACTCGCTTTATTACGGTTATTGGAAAAATCAGGTCGCACTGGATTGCTGGAAGTTCGTGAAAAAGCAAAAGCAGGCGGATTTTATTTCGACAAAGGTGTTCTGATTAATGCAGTTGAGTGTGGTATGAATGGCAAAATCATTGCCATGGATATTTTGCAATGGAATCATGATTATTTAGTGTTTAGAGCCGTCGCTCAAAAAAAGGTCTCTCGTCAGATTCAACAAACGGTTGATTCTTTAGCTAAGGAAATGGAACTGTTAAAGATCGACGGCGTGGGGGTTCATAAAACGGCCATGCCTGAGTACAGTAAAGCCGACGAAATTACGTTGGTTGCAAAAGCGATTGAATTAATTGAAAGTTGTGATGGTGCGCGTGCTGAAAAAATATTAACAAATATTTTAATAAGTCACGATGATAATTTTAAAGCCTGGTTATGGCTTTCGCGTGTGTTAACGAATATGACAGCCATTGAATTAGCATTGAAAAAAGCAGGGCATATTCACTCAAAAAATGCAGATTTAATTGAGGAAGTTAGAAAATTTACTTTGGCGCGTAAAACAATCACCTCAGATTTTGTTATACGCTGTCCTTTTTGTTGGATGCCAACCGTTGAAAAAGAGACGGAATGCAGTTATTGTCAGTCAAATTTTTTTATTGAGCCTAACTTTTTTAAACAGATAGGTAAAGCAAAAATAGATATATTAGATAAGGCAATTGACCGCTATAGTCATGCGTTACAAAAAGAAAATGACGGTAATAATCAAATTTACTTGCGGTTTTATTTTGCGATGGCGTATTTAAATCGACAATATTTTCAAGAGGGCTTAGATCAGTTTAATGAAATAACGCGTTTATTTCCTAAAAATAAGGCGCTGAATACCCAAGGACGTATTTTAACGGATTATATGAATGCGAGAGGGTTGAATTTTGACACGGCAGCTCCGACCAAGGAAAAACAGGTCAGTCATGATACCGAAAAACTGAAAATTTTAGTGGTTGAAGATAGTTTAGTTACTCGGAAAGTGATTACCAGAACACTCGTTGCTAATGGTTATGAAATTTTTGAAGCGAAAAATTCTTTTGAGGCACTCAATGGCTTAGAAGAAAAGAAACCTGATATGATTTTATTGGATATTATCCTACCAGGAAAAGATGGTTACGAAATTCTTGAAGAAATTCGGCAAAAACCCATATTTGAAAAAACGCCCGTAATTATGTTAACGTCACGGGATGGCTTGTTTGATAAGCTCAAAGGTAAGGTTTCAAGTGCCGATGAATATTTGACAAAACCATTTCAGCCGGATGAGCTGTTGACAGTTGTTCGTAAACATTTTGCAACAACTCAAAGTTTTTCACCCCCTCAAGTCAATGAAAAACCTGAGATTAATGAAAAATTTGAAGTCAATGAAACGCCTGAAGTCAATGAAAAACTTGAAGATTCGATTACAATACCTTTAGAGCCGATTGTTGAAGAAAAAATACCCGCAAAAATAGGGTTGAAAACAAAAATTTTAATTGTGGAAGATAGTTTAGTAACGCGAAAAGTTATTGTAAGAACGCTTGTTGCAAGGGGGTATGAAGTGTTTGAGGCGAAAGACTCATTTGAAGCTTTAGAAGGCTTAGAACAAAAGAACCCCGACTTAATTTTATTGGATATTATTTTACCAGGTAAGGATGGTTATGAAATACTTGAGGAAATTAAGCAAAAACCATTATTTGAACATACGCCTGTTGTGATGTTAACGTCACGCGATGGTTTGTTTGATAAAATCAAGGGTAAAGTATCAGGAGCGAATGAATATTTAACGAAACCTTTTCAGCCTGAAGAGCTATTAACCATTGTGAGGAAATATTTAAGGTAATAATTATGGTTAAAGCACCTTATAAGGTTTTAGTTGTTGATGACTCGAGTATTATTCGCCAAGCTATTATTGCTATTCTGAATTCTAGTAATGATTTGAACGTTGTAGGCGAAGCTGCGAATGGGCATGAAGCACTAATACAAATCCCTAAGTTAAAGCCAGATATAATCACTCTGGATATTGTTATGCCAGAAATGGATGGTTTAACCGCTTTAAAGCATATAATGATTTTTTATCCAACGCCTACGGTGATTTTAAGTAGTTTTATTCAGGAAGGAACGCCGATTACGTTTGATGCTATTCGTTATGGTGCCATTGACTTTATAAATAAGCCTTCTAATTTAGCTAATAGTGCGTCTAGGCTTCAAAAAGAACAGTTAATAAAAAAAGTTTGTTTGGCGGCAAAAGTTAGAAGTAACGCACTTCAATATATTAGATTGAAACCTAATATAAAAGTGACTAGCACTCAAAAGCAAGGATGTAAAAATTTAGTCGTCTTGGGCGTGGGTGAAGGGGGCTATGGAACGTTGTTAAAAATAGTTCCTAAATTATTGGTTAATAATACGACCGCTTATATTATTATTTTTTATGAAGCTGCGGCGCATGTAGATGGTTTTATTCGTTATCTTAACCATTTTAGTACAGTAAATGTGCAACGTGCGGTGAATAACGCTTTATTAGAAGTCGGCGGCTGTTACATTAGTACGGGTGAAGAATATGTCACAGTTCATGGAGAAAGAGGAAAATTAACAACGTATGTCAGTCCGGCTCCTTTTTCATCACGTCGTGGTTCAATTGATATGTTGATGTTTTCTGTGGCAGAAAACTTAGATAAACACTCATTGGGTGTAATACTTTCGGGTGCAGGAAGTGATGGTGCTGAAGGACTCGAAGAAATAGTACGTGTGGGGGGTGGGGCTATTATTCAGTCACCGGTTAGTTGCCTTTATAAAAGTATGGCTTTGTCAGCTTTAAATTTATGTGAAGCAGAAGTAGTGGTTGCCGATAGGGAAATTGCTACTGAAATAAATAATTTTTTAATGTATTCGGTCGATTAAGTGCCGTATGAATATGATGACTCTATGAGGAAATTAAAATGAAATGGTTTAGAGACCTCAGTCTCAGGATAAGACTACTGGCTTTCTTCTTGGTTGTAGGGATTGTTCCTTTTGCAGTAAGTGGATTTATTGCGGCAACGAGTTCTTCTGCTGCTTTGGAAGAACAAATTTTTGACTCGTTAACAGCGGTTCGACAAGTAAAAAAAGAACGCCTTGAGTCTTATTTTGCTGCTCGTAAAGGGGATGTCTCGGTTTTGGCAAACACCGTATCTGCGATGAAAAATGAAGGGTTTAGTAAGCTAGAAGCTATTCAAGCGTTACAAAAAATTCAGCTTGAAGACTATTTCGATACTCGATTTAAATTAATGGCTGACGTACAACAAAATATACGTTTTACTGAGGGGGTAAAGTTGTTTTCAGCCGCTTTTAAGCAAGGTATAAAAAGTGAAGCGTATAGGGCATTATCCTCAACAAAAGAAAAGGGCTTTAAAACTTTTTTAGTTCAATCAGGTTTTTATGATCTTTTTTTAATTGATGCTGAAGGTAACGTTGTTTACAGTGTTGCGAAAGAGTCAGATTTTGGTGTTAATATTAAAACAGGTGCATTAAAGACATCAGGAATAGGACGTGTATTTACTAAATCACGAACACAAATTGTGATTGAGGATTTTTCGTGGTACGAGCCTTCTAAAGCCCAAGCTGCTTTTTTGGCCACGCCTTTAACAGACAATTCAGGACGATATATCGGAAGTGTTGTTTTTCAAATTTCAGCAGATCCTATTAATAAAATCACTCAACAACGAAGTGGTTTAGGTCAAACCGCTGAGAGTTATTTGGTGGGTCGATCGTCTGACAATAAAAACTCCTTGCGAAGTAAACGATTATTAAAGAAAGGTGGCGTTGGTGACGAAGAGTTAGGTGCAGACGTTAACTCGGTACTGGATGGCGATCAAGGACGGATTACTAAATCGGGCGGAACGGGGATATTAAAGATTAGTGTTTATACCCCACTTGAGATACCTGGTTTAAAATGGGGGATTATTTCTTCGGCAACTATGGAAGAGGTCGTTGTACCCAAGATAAAAGGGGAAGAGGAAGATTATCTGGTTAAGTATAAAAAAGCCTATGGTTATAATGATTTATTCTTAATTGATCCAAGTGGTTTTATTTTCTATACCACAGATCATGATTTAGAATATCGTACTAATATTTTGACAGGAATTTATTCATCAACCAATCTTGGAAAACTGATTGGTCAAATTAATAAATCTAAGACATTTGGGTTTGCTGATTTTAAACTTTATGCCCCTTCAAATAATTATCCTGCGGCTTTTGTGGCTCAACCGGTTGTTAAGGATGGAAAAGTAGAATTAATTGTTGTATTAAAGCTCTCTATTAAAAAAATTAACGAAGTCATGCAGCAACGTGCAGGGATGGGGGAAACGGGAGAAAGTTATTTGGTGGGTTCGGATAATTTAATGCGTTCTGATTCTGTTTTTGATAAAACACATAAAGTAAAAGCTTCATTTGAAAACCCGAATAACGGGAGTGTAAAAACTAAAGCGTTTAAAGAAGCCTTAGCGGGTAATGACGGTGCGATACGAATTGATAACTATCGGGGAGTTTCTGTATTATCGTCGTATACGCAATTAAAAGTTTTTAATACGACATGGGCTCTTATTGCTGAAATTGATGAAGACGAAGCGTTAAGTTCTGTAACCGCATTACGACGCTATATGATGATTTTAGGCTTAATTGTTGGAGTTTTGATTGTTGCCTTTGCTCTTTATGTTGCGAAATCAATTGCGAATCCGATTGTAAACATGGCGAATACGATTACAAAAATTGCTGAAAATAGAGATTTAACGCTAGATGTTCCCGTGGAATCGGATGATGAAATTGGACATATGTCGGTTGCGTTTAATAATATGATGCATATTATTCATGAAGCGTTTAAAACAGTAAATGAGTCCGCGTTTAAAGTGGCGGATGGTGCAGAAAACGTGGCAAGACGAGCAGCAGCAAATAGAGAGAGGGCGCAAAGTGAGTTAGTTCGTGCGCATGAATCGGTGGATATTATCTCAGAAATGGGAGGGACTGCACGTCAAGTGAGTCAGGCATCGGAAGCACAGAAAATGGCGGCAGAAACATCAACGATAACGATTACACGATTACTGGATTCAGTCTCAAAGGTATCAGAATTAGCGGCAACTCAGAATAAAGAGGCTACTGAAACCATGGTACGGGTATCTGAGATGGGGCAAATCGGAACGAAGGTTGTTGCAACCGCAAGAGAACAGGGGGCGATGGTAGCCCGGGTATCTTCAGCGGTAGCATCAATTACAGGGGCTGTGGAAAATATGAATAAAGCCGTTGGACAAGCCACAGAACATGGTAAAGCATCACTAATCGCCGCTGAAGAAGGTCGAAAATCAGTATCATCAACGGTAGAAGGGATGCAGGCTATTGCGGACTCATCTGAACAAATCTCTGATATTATCGGGGTAATTACTGAAATTGCTGAACAAACTAACTTATTAGCACTGAATGCTGCGATCGAAGCGGCAAGAGCGGGAGCGCATGGTAAAGGTTTTGCGGTGGTTGCGGATGAGGTAGGTAAACTAGCCCAACGTTCATCGGAAGCGGCAAAAGAAATTACCCAGTTGATTAAGGATTCAAGTGAAAGGGTTGCCGATGGGTCAAAACTGACTGATGAATCTCAACAATCATTGATTAAAATTGATGAAGGGGGTCGAGATAATATGCGAGCCATTGATGAGATTGAAAGAACGGCGGATGTTTTAGCACAAGGTACAGAGCAAGTACAAGGCCTGATGAAAGAACTTAATGTTTTGGCCGAACAAATTGCGGGTATGGCGGGCGAGCAGGGTGAGCGTCGTGAGGTTGCAGAAAAAGCATTATTATTATTACTTGAAGAATCAAATCGTATTACAGAATTAGTTGGTGAGGCGAATAAGGGTGCGAATGAAATTGGGACAGAAATGAATAGTATTGTATCGCGCACAGAGGAAATGAGTACGATGACAGATCAACAAGCAAAACGTTCTGCAAAAGTGGTAAATATTTCTAATTCATCCGCGCAGGCAGCAGAACAAACAGTGGAAGGAGCGGGAACCGTTGTAAAAATTACTGAGGGTTTACAAGATTTGTCAAAAGATCTAACAACTCAGGTCGAAAACTTCAAAATTTAGTCAAGGGGTTCAATATGACTGATAATTATAGAATGAGGGATGATACACTGGATAAGGAACAGCTTATTCAGATGGTCGGGTTTAAAATTGGTAAAGAAACATTTGGTGTCGATATTCTCATGGTACAAGAGATTATTCGTTCGGCACCCATTACTTATGTCCCTAATTCACCTGAATTTGTTGAGGGTGTGATTAATTTACGGGGAAGTATTATTCCCGTCATTGATTTACGGAAGCGATTAAACCTAAATACAGGTGATTATCGTCAAGAAACCGATTGGATTCTCATTTTAGATATAGGGGGTCGAATTACGGGTTTTATTGTTGATTGGGTCACAGATGTTATTAAAATTCAAGAAAATACAATAGATCCGCCCCCTGATATTCTGGTTGCAGGATTGCAAAGCCAGTATATTAGAGGCGTTTGTGAGGTTGAAGAGGCGCTATTGATTTTGTTAGATTTTAATCGTATTTTGTTAGTTGATGAAATTATAAAATTAAAAAATGTAAGCGTTGACCAAGAAAAAAATGAGGCAGGTTAGTGAAAGCGTATTTAGAGATTAATAAGGTGTATAGGTAATGGGAAAACGTATTTTAATTGTTGATGATTCCTCTATGATGCGCAAAATGATTACTAAAGTATTAACTAATCGTGGAGGTCATACAATTATTGGAGAAGCTAAAAATGGTCTTGAAGCGTTGGAGGAGTATAAAAGACTACAGCCTGATTTAATTACTATGGATATTACCATGGGAGAGATGGATGGCTTAAGTGCGGCGAGAGCTATTTTAGAGCATGATAGTCAGGCAAATATTTTATTTCTTTCAAATTTAGATAAAAATAAATATGGTGAGGATGTGGAGAGCATTGGTGCAATAGGATTTGTTAATAAGCACAAGTCTCAAGATATTCTTGATGTGATAGCGGCTAATTAAAAGGGCTGATAATGATTGATTTATCTTTACTTGAAGATTTTGTAATGGGGGCTGGGGAAAGTCTGGAAGAGATGGAAGCCGCTCTACTTACACTTGAATCAACGCCTGATGATAATGAATTACTTAATACCATCTTCAGAGCGATACATACAATTAAAGGTGCTGCTCAATTTGTAGGGTTGGAAAGGGCCTCTGCACTTAGTCATGCGTTAGAAGATTTACTTGATTTACTTCGAGAAGGTAAAAAACAGGTCACAATAGAAATTATTGCGCTTTTAATTCAAGCAAAAGATAGAATCACTTTATTAGTTACCGACTTAGAACGATCACAAACAGAAGAAACAGAAGTTAATGATTTAATTGCAAAGCTTAATGTCCATTTAGGTCTTGAACCTGTTGAAGCACCCTCTGATAGTCATGAGGATGCTTCGGTGCAAAATGAGGAAGAACTTACTTCCTTCTTATCAAATGATGAAGAACTTACTCCTTTTCTTTCAGAGGAAGAAGTTAGCGATGATATTGCCTCGTTTTTAAGTGATGATGCGTTAAATACGGATTCTTTTTTGTTAGAGGATAAGGAACAAACAACTGTTAGTTCTTTTTTAGAAGAAACGAATGAAAATGAAGCCACGAGTTCTTTTTTATCAGAAGATGATTTAACGCTGGGTAGCTTTCTATCAGAGGCAATTGATGAGCAAGAGAATAATTCATTTAATTTAAATGAAAATAATCAGCCGCCTTTATCATTTGAATTGGATAAAAATTTAAAATCACCTACGGATGAAGAATTTTCTATCCCTGAAGAAGAATACGATCAGGAGTTGTTTGGAATTTTTATTTCACAACTAGAAGAACAGTTTTCGGTATTGAAAGGTTGTCTCGTTCAGCCAGATAGTTTTCAGCATAAAAAAGAACTGCTTGAGACGGTGTTAAAAGCATTAGAAAGTCTTAAATTTTCTGCGAACTACATGACGTATGAAAAATTAACACATTTTTATGCAGGCTGGATCCATAAAGTTGTTAATGTTAAAGAAAATTTACACGTAACAGACGAGCTTTCGCTTACGTGTATAAAAGAATACTTACTTAGATTGCAGACTATTTTTCCGCAACTTAAAGAAAATAAAGTTGAGAGTGACTATGTCGCGCCTAAAAAAGTAGATGCCGTTGTTACCGATGTATTTAATGAAAAAAATATATCAGGCGGTGAATTAGCCTTTATTAATAATTTAGAGGTTCGAAATAAACAATCCCCACTCATAGTTGATAAACCTAAGAAAGAGAGCATCGACGATAATGACGGTGATTTATTTGATCGATTAAGCTCAGCATTGGATGCTTCTGTAATAGAGCAATCTATTACTTCGGTTCCTATCAATGAAGTTTTTAGTTCATTACTTGACTCAACCGTTGAACACCGAAAACACGTTAATGTTAATAAAGACAAAGGTTTAGTACTTGATGTTAAAACATTAGCGGAAGCTAATAAAGAACCGTTTAAACCGGTCGAAACATCAGAAGTATTAGACGTATTAGAACCTAAACGTGTGGTTGAAGATAAAACGTCTGTTGGGGCAAAAATAGAGCCTCCTTCCAAACCAGATATTGTTAAACCATCCCCAACTAAGACGGATGATAAAAAAGCGACCGCTGCCCCGCCAGCAACAGGTAAAGTTTTTAAGAAAAGTATTCGGGTTGATGCGGATAAAATTGATTCACTGATGAACCAAGTTGGCGAACTGATTGTGGATCGTGCTTATTTCTTTCAATTAGCCACAGAAATCTCGGAATTACAACAATATTTAAAAGAGACGGGGTTAGGACAAAAAGATCTTAAGCCTGTAAGAACGTTTGCTTATCGGTTTAGCGAAGCCATTATTTCATTAGGTCGAACCTCTAATGAGCTTCAAGAAGGCGTAATGAAGGTTAGAATGTTGCCTGTCGCGCAAATTTTTAACCGTTTTCCTCGTTTAGTCCATGATGTTGCAAATACGAATAATAAAAAAGTGAATTTAGATATTCGAGGAGAGGAAACTGAACTTGATAAAATGATTATTGAAGAAGTGGCCGATCCATTGATGCATATGATTAGAAATGCCATTGGACATGGCATAGAATTACCTGAAGATCGAATTAAGGCAGGGAAACCAGAAATTGGAACGTTAGTTTTAGAAGCCTTTCACGAAAGTAATCATATTGTTATAGAAGTAACGGATGATGGTCGTGGTATTGATGTTGAACGCATTAAAGTTAAAGCAGAGCAAATGGAATTGTTCACTAGAGATGAACTTGATCGAATGAGTACGAATGATCTAACGCGTTTTATTATGATGCCAGGTTTTTCAACCGCCAAAGAAATTAGTAGCACTTCAGGACGCGGTGTGGGCATGGATGTGGTTAAGAAAAATATTGAAAAACTTAATGGCACGATTGAGGTTGAATCGAAAAAAGGCATTGAAACTAAAATGCGTTTGAAAATTCCATTGACACTGGCTATTATTCCCGCTTTATTAGTGAAAGTAGGGGTTGATTCATTTACCATTCCATTGGCGAATGTTGAAGAAACATTGCGAGTTGAACACAATGAAGTTTCAATTATGGAAGAAACCGAAGTGATGTATCTACGTGGAAAAACAGTGCCTATTTTTCGCTTGGCAACGTTATTTTCATTAAAATCTGATAGTAAAATGGGTTTAGATGATTTTTTTGTGGTGATTGTTAACACGGGGACTCAAAAAATAGGGCTAATGGTTGATGCACTGATCGGGCAAGAAGAGGTTGTTATTAAACCCTTAGCCGATTATTTGTATGAACAAAACTGTTTTTCAGGTGCAACCATCATTGGTGATGGACGGATTTCTTTAATTTTAGATATTTATGAGTTGATTAATATGACAACCGATAAACAAATTAAAATGCATCGTAAACAAGAACAAAAATCATTAGCAACACTGGGAAATAAGACGTAATGTCTTATTTATTAATAGCTATGAATGTGTTTACTTAAGCAGAGAATATTGTGGCAGAAAAAATAAAGGTCTTGGTGGTTGATGATGCAAGTTTTATGGTTAAAGCTATTAGTGAAATTTTAAACTCTGATCCTGATATTGAAGTGGTGGGTTCAGCTAAAAATGGAAAATTGGCTTTAGATCAAATTAAAGCACTGAAACCTGATGTAATTACATTGGATGTTGATATGCCTGTTATGGATGGAATCAAGGCGGTTCGTCATATTATGCTAGGATGTCCTGTTCCTATTGTTATGTTAAGCTCGCTATTTAGTAATGGGGCGATTTCTTTTGAGGCATTAAGATTAGGTGTTGTTGATTTTTTACCTAAACCTTCAGGGGCTATCTCACAAGATATTCATAATGCGAAGCAGCAAATTATAAAACGTATAAAAATTGCGGTTTCAGTTAATATTCATAATATTCATCGTGTAAAAATTCAACCTACGAATGAATCTAGCGAATTAGACAACTATGCTTTTCAAAACTTAGATCATTTATTACTCTTAGGAACAACGTTAGGGGGACCTAATACGAGTATTCGTCTTTTTTCTAAATTGGCCCCTAAATTATCGACGGCTGCGATTATAGTACAAGAAATTTCACCTAAAATATTATCCGCTTTTGTCGAGGAATTTGATAAATACAGTGCATGGAATATGCGAGAAGCTGTTGATGGCGCTCTGTTAGAATCAGGCGTTTGTTATATTGCCTCAAATGAATATGCTATTTCATTAGAAGTTAGGGAAAATAATGAAGTTTTTTTAAAGCTTGTCGATGCCGTTGAAAAACCTTTAAATAAGCTTTTTTCTTCGGCTGCTCATGTGTTTGGTGAAAATACCATCGGTGTGTTATTGACAGGTATCGGTGATGACGGTTCAGAAGGTTTTTTAACCATTAAAGAAAAGTTAGGGGTTACGATTGCACAAAAAAGTGATACCTGTGTTTATCCTAATTTAGTAGAATGTGCCGTTGAACGAGGGTTAGTTGATAGGATTGTTGACGAAGCTGATCTTATTAATGATATAGACATGTTAATTAATGAGCATATAAATGATTTATCGTCGTCTTGAGTATAGAGTTTTTTAATGATTATTATTTGTGATAAATGTAAAACTAGGTTTCGGCTAGATATTAGTTTAATAAAAAAAACACTTTTTAAGGTACGGTGCTCAAAATGCAAGCATGTTTTTTCGGTTGATACGTCCCCTAAAGAGGAGGTTTATGAGCTAGAACAAACGAGTATAGAGCCTGAGAAAAAAATTATTACTATCTGTAATCATAAAGGGGGGGTTGCTAAAACATCGACGTGTTTAAATTTAGGCACATCGTTATCCCTCTTAGGTAAGCGAGTATTGTTGATTGATTTTGATGTACAAGCTAATTTGAGTTTGTTGTTAGGACAAAATAATCAATTTTCTTTTTATGAAATTATTCAAGAAGATATTGATATTTTAAAAGTAATTAAAAATGTGCGGACTAACTTATGGTTATTGCCTTCAAATAGTCGTATGGCCTTATTGGCAAAACAATGCTTGCAGCAAAAAGACTTCGGTTTTTTCTTACGAGATGCGTTAAAGCCGATAAAAGATCATTTCGATTATATTTTAATTGATACCCCGCCCTCGGTGAAATTTTTTACCCCCAATGCTTTGATGGCCGCTGATTTTGTTGTTATTCCAACACAAAGTGAGTTTTTATCAATGAATGGAGTATTGCAAACGGAAAATATTATTAAAGCGGTGGCAAAGACACATGCCATTGACTATAAGGTATTAGTAACCTTGTTTGATGAACGTAATACCGCTTCAAAAGTTATTTATTCTAAATTAAAGAAAAAATATCAAGGAAAAATATTTGAAACGGTCATTAATTTTGATTCTAAAATGCAAGAGTCTCAAATTGTTAATGAACCTATTGCCTACTATGATGAAAAAGCAATAGCGGCTAAGCAGTATCACGCCTTAGCAAAAGAAATTGAAGTTATCTAGGTGGTAAAAATGTTGAGTGTATAAAGACTGTAGAGACATGACACATTATATTAAAGACTGGCTGTAAAATGATTGGAATTAAGACGTTAGTATTTTAATGAGAGTGTCTATTAATTGAGTATTTTTATAGAATTAGCAAGCTAAAAATAATTTAATAAAACATATCTATCCACATGATGATAGTAGCGGTTAATTTCATCGTCTAAAAAAAGGAATCTTGAATGTTTCGTAGAGAAATTACTTTCCCTTTAATAACATTTCTATCTATTTTGTTAATTTGGGAATTAATAACGCGCTTTAGTGGCTGGAGTAACCAAGTGTTTCCAAGTCCTTTGGCGGTATTAATGAGTATGGGGGAGTTAATTAGTAATGGAGATCTATTAAAGCACTCTGTTGCAAGTTTATTTAGAGTCAGTGTCGGTTTTTTTCTAGCTGTTATTTCAGGTATTCCAGTTGGAATTATTTTAGGACGTTTACAAGTAGCAAAGCTTTTATTTAATCCTTTAGTTCATTTTTTGCGCCCTATTTCACCGTTAGCCTGGATACCTTTAGCCATGTTATGGTTTGGGATTGGCGACTTACCCGCCATCTTTTTGATATTTTTATCTAGTTTTTTCCCGATGGTGGTCGCAACAAGTGTTGCAGTTGAATCAATTAAACCTACTTTTTTTCAAGTAGCGGCTAATTTTAACTTTAATCGTTATGAAGTTATTACTAAAGTGGTTATGCCCGCTATTACCCCTGAAGTGACTACTGCATTAAGGCTAACGATTACCATTGCATGGTTAGTTGTGGTTGCCGCAGAAATGATTGCCGTACAATCGGGGTTGGGCTATATGATTTTAGACTCAAGAAATGCATTGCGAATGGACTATGTCATGGTAGGCATGATTGTTATAGGACTTATTGGTTTATTACTAGATTATATTATGCGAATATTAGGTAACATTGAATCGACTGCATGGGGAAGGTTGTCAAAATAATGAGTCATATACACATAAAAAACTTAAAAAAATCTTATATTGATAAAAGACGAATTGCTCGTTCAGATGATTCAGATAAGTCATCGGGAGTGATTAATGTTCTGGATAATATTAATTTAGAATTTGACGATGGAGAAATGGTTTGTATTTTAGGGCCCTCTGGGTGTGGTAAATCAACCTTATTACGGATGATTGCAGGCTTTGAATCACCCACTTCAGGTGAAGTACTCATTAATGGTCTGCCGATAGACGGGCCTCGTGCCGATAATATTTTTGTTTTTCAACATAGTGGCCTTTTACCTTGGATGACTGTTTGGGAAAATGTTGAATTAGGCTTACGTCATTTTGAGGATAAACAAAAAAAAGCGAATACGATTCGTGAATATATTAGCATGGTCGAATTAACTGGGTTTGAGCATCACTATCCTCACCAATTGTCAGGAGGCATGTTACGGCGTGCAGAACTAGCACGCGCGCTCGCCGTTAATCCTGATACTTTAATTATGGATGAGCCCTTTAGTGGCTTAGATTTTTTAACCCACATGAAAATTCGTGAAGAAGTGGTTAATATGCACGAATTTATTCGAAAAACAACGCTAGTTGTAACACATGATATTGATGATGCTTTAATTATGGGTGATAGAGTTATTGTTATGAGTGACCGACCTGCGGGCATTAAATTAGAGAAAAAATTAGATTTTGGTCGTCCACGAGATTTAGGGCAAGATCCCGAACTTAGAGAATTGCGTGATGAAATATTTTTTATGCTAGGTGTGAGTTATGCTATCTAAACTTGGATTACCTTGGAAAATAGCCATTGTCTCGCTAACGTGGTTATTTTTTATCTCATTTTTTCATTATCAATTAAATTTTGATCATGGAAGTAAAAAAACAGTTTATATGGGGTACATGCCCGTTATTACAAACTTAGCGACTCCGTTATTGGATTATGCAAGTAAAGATAATAAAGATGTTCGCTTTAAAGCGTTAAAATTTGCATCCTTTGCTGAAATGGCAGAATCATTACGCAATAAAAAAATTGATGCCGCGTTTATTATCGCGCCTTTATCGATTGTTTTAAGACAGCAAAATGAAGACATTAAAATTGTTTACATTGGTAATCGCCATGAAAGTACGTTAGTTACACGTAAAGGTTTAAAAGTTCGTTCATTAAGTGATTTGGCGGGCAGTAAAATTGCCGTTCCGATGCGTTATTCAGGACATAATATTGCCTTGCGAAAACTACTTAGAGAACGTGGATTAGAAAAACAAATTACTGTGGTTGAAATGAACCCACCTGATATGGCCTCTGCCTTATCAGCGGGCGCTTTGGATGCTTATTTTGTTGGTGAGCCTTTTGCCGTACAAACTTTAAAATCAGGTGAATCTGAAAAATTACTTTATGCCGAAGACATTTCAAAATATTTTATTTGTAACCTTGTTATTGTTAGAAATGACTTTATAACAGAAGATCCTGAAACTGTAAAAATGCTGGTTCAAGGCGCAATTCGTTCGGGTGTTTGGGCAGAAAAACATATTGATGAAACGGTGAAAATCGTATCGGATTACTGGAATCAGACAGAGGAACTGGTGAATTATGCGTTAACAAAGCCTAAGAATCGTACCCTCTTTGATCATTACATTCCACTAGAGTCTGAAATGCAAACAATGGCGGATGATATGGTTTCACTGGGTTTGTTAGAAAATAATGATATTACAGGTCTCATTGATGACCGCTTTGCTAAAGCCACTAAAGTTGATAATGTAACGGATGATTTAAAAAGTATTTTTGAATGAAACAAGACATTGTTCAATTAGGCGCGTCTGTTTTAAGAGCTAAAGCCAAAAATATTACTCAATTTGAAAGACCCGAATTGAAAACACTGGTTGATCACTTATTGTGTACCTTAGAAAGTTCAGAAGGGGTGGGTATTGCGGCCCCTCAAATAAATCAATCGTATTGTATTTTGATTATGTCCTCTAAACCGACGGCTCGTTATCCTAATGCCCCCGTAATGGAACCTACCATTATGATTAATCCGAGCTTTAAGGTGCGTGATGATACGCAACAAAAAGACTGGGAAGGGTGTTTAAGTATTCCAGGTATACGAGCCTTAGTGCCACGTTACCAACATATTTTAGTTCGTTACCAAACGATGAAAGCGGAATACCAAGAGTTAGCATTAAATGATTTTGTCGCTCGAATTTTTCAGCATGAATATGATCACTTACAGGGATTAGTTTATTTGGACAGAGTTAATAATAACCAAGATATTATTTCAGAAACTGAATTTTATAAACGCACTAAAAATAAATAAAACTTTTTAAAAATAATTTATGAGTATAAAAACACGCTTTGCCCCGAGTCCAACGGGTTATTTACATGTGGGAGGGGCGAGAACCGCTTTATTTTCTTGGCTTTACGCTAAAAAAAATAAGGGTGAATTTGTCTTAAGAATTGAAGATACGGACTTAGAACGTTCGACGCAAGAATCAGTAGATGCTATTTTAGAAGGCATGAGCTGGTTAGGGCTTGACTATGATGAAGGCCCTATTTATCAGACGCAACGATTTGATCGTTATCAAGCGATTATTCAAACCTTATTAGATCAAGGGGATGCCTACGTTTGCTCTTGTAGTAAAGAAAAGCTTGATGAAATGCGTGAGGGACAAAAGTCTCGTAAGGAAAAACCCCGTTATGATGGATGTTGTCGAAATAAAGAATACAAAAATGACACGGAAAATAGGGTCATTCGTTTTAAAAATCCTGAAATAGGGAATGTTGTTATTGATGATTTAGTTAAAGGGAAAATAACTATTAATAACAAGGAACTCGATGACCTAATTATAGCGCGTTCGGATGGAACGCCGACTTATAATTTAACCGTTGTCGTTGATGATATGGATATGAATATTTCGCATGTTATACGCGGGGACGATCATATTAATAATACGCCACGACAAATTAACATAGTAAAGGCACTGGGCGTAGAGTTACCGCACTATGCACATTTACCGATGATTTTAGGATCTGATGGCGCTCGACTTTCTAAGCGTCATGGTGCGGTTAGTGTGATGCAATATCGTGATGAAGGTTTTTTGCCTGAAGCGTTACTTAATTATTTAGTACGATTAGGCTGGTCGTCTGGCGATCAAGAAATATTTTCATTGGATGAAATGATTGAATTGTTTGATCTAAATGATGTAAACGTAGCTGCGTCAACGTTTAATCCTGAAAAATTGTTATGGCTTAATCATCACTATATTATGAATAGTGACCCTATTGAGGTTGCTAAACACTTAAATTGGCATTTAGACGCGTTAGGGATTGATTCGTCATTAGGGGCTGATCCTGTTTTATTGGTTAAAGCACAACGAGAGCGGTGTAAAACCTTAGTTGAAATGGCAAATGCGAGTCTTTATTTTTATAAAGATTTTGAGCAGTATGATGAAAAAGCGGCGAAGAAAAATTTTAAAACCGGCAGCGAAGTTGTTTTAGCGTCTCTTTTAAAGCAGTTTTCAATCCTTGAAGATTGGGATGGCGTGGTTTTACATCAAATTGTATTAGATACCGCAGAGGCTATGGAATTAAAATTAGGTAAAGTTGCACAACCTTTACGTGTTGCTGTGTGTGGATGTGCTGTATCACCGGCTATTGATGTTACTTTATCATTACTAGGGCGTGAGAGAGTCTTACAAAGAATAAAAACAGCGATAGATTATATAAAAAAGCTAGACAAATAAAAATTTGGCTGTATAATTAGTGAACTCAATTGGGGCCATAGCTCAATTGGGAGAGCGCAACACTGGCAGTGTTGAGGTCGGCGGTTCGATCCCGCCTGGCTCCACCATATTTTTTAAATATGGGAATATAAATTAGTCTTAGTCCCCATCGTCTAGAGGCCTAGGACACCGCCCTTTCACGGCGGTAACGGGGGTTCGAACCCCCCTAGGGACGCCAATTTTCAAGAGGTTTTAGTTTAAAGCCTTTAAGTAATAAGTTTTAAATCAGTCTTAGTCCCCATCGTCTAGAGGCCTAGGACACCGCCCTTTCACGGCGGTAACGGGGGTTCGAACCCCCCTTGGGACGCCAAATTTAAAGGTCTGCTATTTTTATAGTAGACCTTTTTTTATGTTTGTTAGTTAGAGTTGACATTTTATGTCAATAATTGACAGCTTATTGTTAGTTTATTTGTATTTAAAATTAACTTTTCTTTGCCTCTATAGTAAGTGGTTGAATAGTAACTCTTTTTAGTTTTTGGCATGTAATATGCTTTAGTTAAAGTGCTTATTATAATTATTCTCAAAACTGGAGAAAGACATGAAAACGATGAAAAGAAAAACAAATCAAAAAGGTTTTACCTTAATTGAATTGATGATTGTTGTAGCTATTATTGGTATTTTAGCTTCTATCGCGATTCCTGCGTATCAAGATTACATGACTCGTGCTAAATGGGGTAAGGCTGTTTCAAGTGTTGCTGCGCTTAAGTTAGCAGTTAGTGAGTGTTTAAATGATAACGCTAGTGATGCACAGCAATGTGATACATTAGGATCGGCTACCTCAGATCTAGGAAAGTATGGTTTTGCTAAGCCGCTAACTTTTACAACCAATAATGATATTGATAAGGTAGAACTTAAAGCTACATCAGCTGCTATTGTAGTGACAGGTCTCTCTCCATTATCTAAGTGCGAAGTAACATTTATACCTAGTGTAAATACAGAACTTCATAGTATTGAGTGGGTGATAGAGGCTCGATCTAAGGATGCTACACTAGCAGATAAAGTAAAGTGTGCTAGTTTTGTGAAAGGTTCAATAGCTAAATAAAATGTAGGGATACTCATTACCCACATTACAAGCTTGAATAGACCGTCTTTTAGGCAACTAAAAGGCGGTTTTTTTATTTTTAGCGTTTATAGGTCAAACTTGAATGCAGCTTTCCACAGAGTACCTAATCTCGGCAAAACATATTTATATTGCTTATAGTGGGGGTTTAGACTCACATGTCTTATTGCATTTATGCAGTGTTAACCCACAAATAAAAAATAAAATAACCGCTGTATATGTTCATCATGGTTTACAGAAAATAGCAGATGACTGGGCAGCCCATTGTCAACAGCAATCACAGTTATTAGAAATTGATTGTAAAATACTATCGATTGATGCAACAGCCTCTAAAGGTGAAAGCCCAGAAGAAGTTGCCCGTGAAGCGCGTTATCACGCTCTAAAAAAACTAATGGAAAAAGACGATGTTTTATTAGTTGCTCAACATCAAGATGACCAATTAGAAACCGTTTTATTACAATTATTTCGAGGGGCAGGCGTACAAGGCCTTTCTGCTATGGCGGAAATATCCGCGTTTGGTCAAGGACAGTTAATAAGACCTTTACTGAGTTATTCACAGCAATCGCTTAAAAACTATGCGATTGAACAACATTTACATTGGGTTGAAGATCCGAGTAATCAATGTGATGATTTTGAACGTAACTTCTTACGCAATCAAATCATTCCATCTTTAAAAACACATTGGCCGACATTGGATAAAACGGTTGCACGAAGTGCAAAGCATTGTGCAAATGCTCAACAGCTATTAACCGAGGTCGCGACTCAATTATTAACGAAACTCATTAATGTTGATAACAGTTTATCCATTGATGGTTTGTTGTTACTAAATTCCCCACAGCAATCCTTAGTCATTCGACAATGGTTTGCCGCTCTAAACTTAAAAATGCCCAGTGTTACGTTTATAGCGCAACTGTTTAACGATGTCATTGCTGCAAAAAAAAGTTCAAATCCTATTTTAAAACGCAATGATTGTCATATTCGACGTTATCAAAATAAGCTTTATTGCCTAAATCCAGAAAATAATAGTGTTAAATCGCAAATTTGGTTACAATCGGATTTACATTTATCATTATCTCAAACGCATTCTTTACAGCGGCTGCCTTCAAAACAGGGTATTTCGCAACACTTATGGCACATTTCAACGGTTAGCATCCGTTATCGCATAGGGGGGGAGAAAATAAACCTGCCCTATCGTAGAGGACATCACACATTAAAAAAATTATTTCAAGAAGTGGGGATTCCACCGTGGGAACGTGAACAAATTCCGTTAATTTATTTTGATGATAAATTAGTCGCAGTGGCTGATTTATGGATAGATTCATACTCAGTGGGTCTGACGGATGAAGATTGCTATCAACTTAAATGGCACCGATAACGTTTAAATTTTAAAAAGGATCACTTTCTATTATGTGTTTAGCTGTACTAGGTCAAATAATCGCAATTTCGGGGGATGAGCCTCTTTATCGAATGGGAAAGGTCACCTTTTCGGGGATCAAAAAAGAAATCAGTCTCGCTTATTTACCCGAAGCAAAATTAAATGATTATGTCATTGTTCACGCAGGTTTTGCATTGTCTATTATTGATGAAAATGAGGCGCGTGAAAGTTTAAACGTGTTTCAAGCATTGGAAGAGTTTGAGGCAAATTTGTGAAATTTGTTGATGAATATCGTAATACAGATACCGCAAAACGATGGTTAAAGGCGATTAACACGATAACCACTCGCCCATGGACGATTATGGAAGTCTGTGGGGGGCAAACACACAGTCTTATAAAATATGGGATTGACCAATTGTTGCCGAAGAACATCACGCTTATTCACGGCCCAGGTTGTCCCGTTTGTGTTACGCCGTTACATACCCTTGATAAAGCCCTCGCAATAGCGAAACAATCGAATGTTATTTTTTGCTCTTTTGGGGATATGTTACGCGTTCCAGGATCAACCGAGGATTTATTAACTTTAAAAGCGAAAGGGGCGGATATTCGTATTGTTTACTCCCCTTTAGATAGCCTTAAAATGGCACAAGATAATCCTGATAAAAAAGTCGTTTTTTTTGGGGTGGGTTTTGAAACCACAGCCCCCACCGTTGCATTAACACTCTATCAAGCCAAACAATTAGCCTTAACTAATTTTTCAGTTTTGGCGACTCATGTTCGCGTTCCACCTGTGATGAAAGCCTTATTGGATGATAAAGATCATTGTGTTCAAGGTTTTTTAGGGGCAGGGCATGTATGTACGATTATGGGTTATCATGAATACATTCCTTTAGCGAACGACTATAAAATTCCGATTGTGATTACAGGCTTTGAACCCGTGGATTTATTACAAGGTATTTATTTTTGCATTAAACAATTGGAATTAGGGGAATCTCAGGTTGAAAACCAATACAGTCGAGTGGTCACTCAACAAGGTAATCCATCGGCGCAGCAATTATTGCAACAGGTTTTTACGGTGGTTGACCAGCAGTGGCGTGGATTGGGTCTAATTCCTAACAGTGGTTTAACGCTTTCGGCGGATTATCAACAGTGGAATGCAGAAGCCCATTTTCCAGTCACCGAAATTAATACCCAAGAACCCAAAGAGTGCCGAAGTGGTGAGGTTTTAAAAGGATTATTGAAACCGAATGCGTGTCCAGAATTTGCTAAAACCTGTTACCCAGAACATCCTTTAGGAGCAACGATGGTTTCTTCTGAAGGGGCTTGTGCTGCTTATTACCGTTACCGATCTCATGACTAAATTAACTTTAAATTGTCTTTTACCACACCAACCGCAACGTATTGTGATGGCGCATGGCGGCGGTGGACGAATGATGCAACAACTCATTGATACCGTTATTCGACCTGCCTTCGATAATACTATTTTAAATCAAAAACATGATAGCGCCGTTATTAATATTGACCCATCAACCATTGCATTGACCACAGATTCTTATGTGGTTAAGCCCTTATTTTTTTCAGGCGGCGATATTGGAAAATTAGCCGTTTGTGGAACATTGAATGATCTAGCGATGAGTGGTGCAAAGCCTTTATATATCACCTGTTCATTGATTATTGAAGAGGGGTTTTTAATAGCGGATTTACAACGAATTCTTGAATCAATGCAGCAAGTGGCGATACAAGCAGGGGTTAAAATCGTTACGGGGGATACCAAAGTGGTTGAACGGGGTAAAGGCGATGGTTTATATCTTAATACCGCAGGTATTGGCGTTATTGCGGATAATATTGCGATGGGAGCTAATAACATTCAATTAGGCGATCAAATTATTATTAGCAGTGATATTGCCCGTCATGGGATGGCAATCATGTTGGAACGTGAAGGCATTGATTTTGAACATGATTTGAAAAGTGATTGCGCGGATGTTTCAGGGTTGGTACAAATTTTAATGAATCAAGGGCTTGAATTGCATTGTTTACGGGATTTAACCCGTGGGGGGCTTGCAAGTGGTTTAATTGAATTAGCCACGGATGCGACATTAAATTTTGAAATTAATGAAGAGGCGTTACCGATAGATGAAAGTGTTCAGAGTGCCTGTGAAATTTTAGGCTTTGATCCTTTATATGTTGCGAATGAAGGCTGTTTTGTTCTTTTTGTCCCCGAATTTGAAATGGAAAAAACATTAAATTGTTTACATCAACATCCTTTAGGACGACAAGCACAGAGGATAGGCGCGGTGACGGCGATGAATAATAACAAGGGAATAGTGACCCTTAAAACCGTTCTCGGAGGCCATCGTGTTTTAGATTTATTAAGCGGCGAACAACTCCCCCGTATTTGTTAATGATAGCGACTTTAAAAAAATGATAATCACTTATGTTTAATACGAACCAACAGCAAATTTTTCAACAAATAAAAGCAAAGATCCTCCATTTAACGGAACAACAAATTTTTGATAGCGCGAAAAATAAACACGCCAAAACATTGTCTACATCGGAGCTTATCGAATTTTTACAGGTCAGTAATGCACTTTACAGAAGTGGTGAGCCTTTAATAAGCGATGCGGATTATGATTTTATTTTTTTAGCCGAACTTAAAAACCGTGAGCCTCAGCATGAACTGATTAATCAAGTAGAACCTGAGCCACCTACCGCTCAAAAAACAGTGATTTTGCCTGAAAAAATGCTGTCTACTGAGAAAGCCTATCATTTAGAAGACATAAAACGCTGGTTAAAGCGAATTGAAAAATCCGCGTTAAGTCTTAATAAATCGGTTGATAAATTGGTGTTTAGAGTTACGCCTAAGCTGGATGGTTATGCTGCTTATGATGATGGTCAAACATTATATACGCGGGGCGATGGCACAAAAGGGACGGATATAACTCGTGCGGTTACGCGTGGACTGCAAGTGGCTAATCAAGGAAAACGAGGCTTAGGGGCGGGTGAAATCGTTATTAGTAAAACGTATTTTAAAGAAAAATTAGCGGAACAATTTGATAATAGTCGTAATTTTCAAGCCAGTATTATTAAAGAGAAAGCGTTAAGTCCTCATGCGGAATTGGCGATAAAATCAGGCGCGGCGGTCTTTTTTCCTTTTCGTCTTTTACCTGATTGGCAGGGAGATTCGGTTTCACTCTTAAAAAACTTTGATTGTATTAGTAACGATATTTGGCATCAAACTGATTATGACGTTGATGGCATCGTTTTAGAAGTCACGGATACGGATATAAAGCAGGCGATGGGGGCAACACGGCATCATCATCGTTGGCAAATTGCGTATAAAGAAAATCGGGCGACGGCTGAGGTTAAAGTGTTAAGAGTTACGCCGCAAACATCACGTTCAGGGCGGATTACTCCTGTTGCTGAATTAGAACCTGTACGGTTAAGCGGGGCATTATTACAACGTGCAACGGTTCATCATTATAAAATGGTTCTGGATAAAGGCATTGGCGAAGGTGCGATTATTGAGCTTGCGCGTAGTGGTGAAGTTATTCCCAAAATTGAAAAGGTTTTAAAGTCGGTCGTGCCACAAATTCCTAAAACCTGCCCCAGTTGTGAGCATGATTTAATCTGGGAGGGGGATTTTTTGATGTGTACGAATCATTTAACGTGTTCGGCACAACTGACAAATACAATGGAATATTTTTTTAAAACGTTGGGAAATAATGATGGTTTGGGTTCTGCGACGATTTCAAAATTATATGACCATAATATTAATACGATTGCCGATATTTACGCCTTAAAAGCAGATGAATTTGAAGCCTTTGGTTTTGGTGCGAAGCAGTCTTCAAATTTAGTTGAGCAGCTTCTTAGAAGTCGCACTGAAATAATAGAGGATTGGCGTTTTTTAGCAGCCTTTGGAATTTTTAGAATGGGGCGGGGAAATTGTGAAAAGTTATTAACCCATTATTCCTTATTAGATTTATTTACGTTAACGGAACAGGATATTATCCGTGTTGAAGGTTTTGCTGAAAAAACGGCAACGGTTGTTATTCAAGAGTTAGTAAAAATTAAACCGTTATTTGATATTATTTACGGGTTAAATTTTAGTTTACAACGCAGTGAAATTGTCACGGTTATTGAAGGTGAGTCGCTCGTACTTGCAGGGAAAACGGTTGTTTTTACAGGGGCTATGCAGCAAGGTTCGCGTGATGAAATGAAAAAACAAGCCAAGGCTTTAGGGGCAAAAGTTGGGAGTACGGTCACAGGGAAGACAGATTGGCTGATTGTGGGTGAAAAAGTAGGGGCGAGTAAATTAAAAGCGGCGGAAGAAAAAGGTGTGATTATTTTAACGGAAGCGGTTTATTTAGAGCAACTTGAAAACTAGTTTCTAGGGGGATTATTTTTTACAATGGGGGGTAATTCAGCATTCATTTTTAATTAATCGGGCTTCTTCATTGCGAGGTGGGGTGGCTACCTGACTTAAGTTTCAATCTGCCCAATTTGTAAAGTAGTTCTTTTGAATGCAAAAATTATACATACCTTGCTTAGTAAGTTCTCGATGAATACTACAACGTATAATTACACCATTATCAATATTAAGTGCATTTAAAGGTTGTGTTACAACACTTTCAATGTGAGCAAATTCAACCTCACTTTTATTTGAAAAATAATTTCCAGAAAACGCACACTGTGTAATATCGTATGCTGCTATACGTTGACTTTTAAGAAGTGGACGGTTATTTCTAATGTCTTCAAGAAAAATATCTTTTAAATCTCTAACTTTAGCAAGATTTATTATTCTTTCGTATGCTTGCATTGCAACATTCAAGTACTGTTTAGTTTTGCCGTTGGAAAATGCTATTCTGGCATCAATGAAAGCTCGAAGTGTAGGGCCTGAAATATGTTCTTCTCCTGCAATTTCAATGATTTCGGCGGGCGATATTATACTTGGTAAATTAATGGTCTTTCAGCACCTGAATTTCCTGTTCTTAGAATTGTTGATAGA
Source organism: Methylococcales bacterium (assembly GCA_030949405.1). NCBI lineage: Bacteria > Pseudomonadati > Pseudomonadota > Gammaproteobacteria > Methylococcales > Methylococcales bacterium. The sequence goes on from JAUZSN010000002.1 coordinate 2,170,404, forward strand.
CCGTTAATTTTAATATAAGGAATTCCATTTACGCAAAATTTTGTATTTACAAAGAAAGCGTTAACAATTGCCGTAATATGCCCATGACTTAATATCCCCGTGGTAACATTAGCAATATGATTAAGTTCTGGTCTATCAACTAAATCGTTTAATTGATGGTAGATTATCTGTCATGCTTTACCAACCATTCTGTTATAAATTTTATTTATTTTCTGCATGACCTCATCATAATCAAGCGAATTATCCCCAATATTTTTATCTGGGTGAAATATTTTTTGAAATTTTGTTTTCCATTCTTTCGCAGCATTTTTATCTATGTAGTGTTTCTTTTTAATACCTAATTCTTCATCAAAAATATTTCCTTGATGTTTTAGTATTAGGAAAGCAAACTTATGTTTCTCTGATTTAAAAAATTGCTCATCAGACTGATATTTTAGTATTTTTTGAAATGCCTTAACTACTTTCAAAAGATTATCTTTTGTCTCTATGTTTAATAAACCTTTAAGGTCAGTATCATTGATAACTTCATCTTTTAAACTATCGTATTTATTTTTTAAATCACTTTCAGGAACGGAAAGCCAAAAATACTTATTCATTATGATTTTCCTTAGTTAGTGAGATTGTTGAATGTTATTTTGAAACTTAACGCTAAAATTAAGCAGTGGATAAAATAGACGTAGATTTTATGTCTTTTTAAAAAGACATGACGCTTTTAGAAAGTGGTGCTATAGGTTTGAGTGAGGTACGAACCTCAACATTTTTTAACGTTAAGACCGTTAAAAAGGTAACACAATATATATTAAATAATTGTTGGAGTTCGTATCTCACTCCAACCTACCGTGCTAAATAATTAATTTAAGTAGTTTATTAGAAACGGGTGTAAAAACATATTTACCAGAAAGATCCCATAATTCGTCCGCACTCTCTTTAGCTAATAACCCCAGAGTAATTAAACCCATTGCATGTTCACCATCTATTTTTCAACTCTAGCTTGATGCCTTGCTTGTATTAGCTAGTGTATTAATCAGTATTGGAAGTAACGCAGTGGGAGAAGCGTGTTGGTAAACTCATAGTAAATAATGAGCTTGATAAATTTTCTACTTTTGACTCTTTTTTCATATAGATTTTTGAGGTAGCCTAACAATTGATTGGTTTTTCCCGAATAACCCGACATGGCTAAAAATTCAGGTAACCTTTGCCCATTTTTAATTTTTTCAGAGCATGTACTGGGTTTCGCTACTGCTCTACCCAGCCTACAAATTGATTTTTATCTTATAGATGATTTTCAGACACTATTAATCGCTTATTCCTTCTTTCAGCGATAACGTTTCTACCCGACCATCGACTTCAATGATAAGTTTTTCTTCTCTTGATAACCAACCAATAGCACGTTGAAGATCATTTTTAGAAATACCCGTTTCTTTTATAATCCGTGAAGGACTCGCAGATTTATTTTTATCTAAGTAAGCCCATAGTTTCCCCGCTGCTTTTCCAATTGTTTTTGACATAGTGATTACCTTTCGTTTTTAGTTGAAATAATTTTTTTTGATGGTTCTTCATCGGGAAAAATAACGTTAATTTCTAACGTTTCTCTTTCGTCATCTTGATCTAAATTAACAAAAATACTGGTTTCTGGAACCTTGAAATATTTTTGGATCACTTCCATTAGTTCTTGTTTTAATTTAGGAAGGTAGGCAGGTTGACTTAATGACGCGCGTTCATGAGCGACTAAAATTTGCAATCGTTCTTTTGCAATAGAAGCCGATGAAGGTTTGGCATTTTTGAAGAAGTCTAATAAGCGCATTATTTCCCCCTAAAAAATTTATCAAATAGTCCTTTTTTTTCTTTTGTAAGAAACCGATGCGGTTTATCATCACCCAAATAACGCGCTACAATATCCATATAAGCCTGACCCGCATTACTTTTTTCATCCAAAATCACAGGAATACCTGAGTTGGACGCATTTAAAACGGATCTGGATTCAGGAATAACGCCCAATAAAGGCAGGGATAATATTTCTTGAACATCATCAACGCTTAACATTTCCCCTAAATCAACTCTCTCAGGTGAATAGCGTGATAATAATAAATATTCTTTTATCGGTTCACGGCCTTCTTCAGCGCGTAAGGATTTACTGGCTAAGACCCCTAACATTCTATCGGCATCTCTAACGGATGAAACTTCAGGGTTCGTGACGACAAAAGCATCATCGGCAAAATACATTGCATAATAAGCCCCAAGCTCGATTCCTGCGGGGGAGTCGCAAATAATATATTTAAAGTCCTTGGAGAGTTCCGTTAATATTTTTTCGACCCCTTCTTTTGTCAGCGCGTCTTTATCGCGAGTTTGAGAGGCGGGTAAAATGGATAATAAATTGCAACGTTTATCACGAATTAAGGCTTGATTTAAAGTGGCTTCGCCATTAATGACATTAATGAAGTCATAAATAACTCGACGTTCACAACCCATAATCAAATCTAAATTACGCAGCCCCACGTCAAAATCAATCACCGCTGTTTTAAGGCCTTTTTTTGCAAGTCCCATTGCAATTGCCGCACTTGTTGTTGTTTTTCCTACGCCACCTTTACCTGATGTAACGACGATGATTCTGGCCAATGTTTTATCCTCTAAAAACGTTACGTTATAAGGGTTGAATAATTAATGATTTTTTTTGTAAAAAAATCTGTACCGCTTTGTTCGCTATGACGGTCTCTAAATCATCTCTAACACGGTAGTTACCTGCAATTGAGATGAGTTCAGGCTGTAAGTCGCTGCAAAAAATACGACTATGAATATTTCCCTGTACACCCGCTAAAGCACGACCTCGTAATGAGGCGTAAATATGAATACTCCCTTCGGCCATAACTTCGGCCCCTGCACTCACTTGCGCTAAAATAGTTAAATCCCCTTTAGAATAAATACGCTGTCCTGAGCGAACAGGCGAGGTGATTAATTTATTTTCAATCGCTTCTATTTGGGGGGGCGATGTTTCATTATTGGACGGAGGTTGGCTGGCAAGCTTTAAGTTATTAAGTAACCGTACCGATAAAAGAGGGAGTCCAAGATTCGTTGCGGTTTCGTGTTGTTTAGAGGTTCCACCTTGTACACCGATGGGAAATAACTGTAATTGCCGTAAAGTTTCAATCAATGTTTGTATGTCAAGGTATTGAGTGATGGCTAAGTTTAAATCAATAATCAGGGGCGAGTGTTTAAAAAAATCAGGGGCTTGTGAAATTTTTTCATGCAGTTCTTTTTTTATTTCAAGCAAACTATCACTGTTCAACACGAGTACAGGGATATTAAAAGAACTACTCTTAAATTCTAATGTCGTTTTAGAAACGATGTGAAGCGGAGTGGTTGCTAACATTTTATAAGTGATGGTTTTAGTGAAATGTTAAAATGATTTTATCACCGCTAACAAAAAAAATCATCGCTCTAGGTTAAATAATCTAGTTTTATGAGGAGACTAGAGGGTAGAGACGTGAAGAATCACGCCTCTACTGTTCTATAATTTAGAGGTAATAACTTATTTTTTATCGTTACGTTCTCTAACTTCTTTAATTACGTCTTCTGAAATATTTTTAGGACACGGTAAGTAATGTGAAAATTCCATTGAAAACTGACCGCGACCTGAAGTCATGGTACGTAAGTCGCCAATGTAACCAAACATTTCACTTAGAGGAACGTCGGCTTTAATGCGAACACCTGTGACATTCGCTTCTTGTGATTTAATCATTCCACGACGACGGTTTAAATCACCAATCACATCACCGACATGATCTTCAGGTGTGAAAACATCAACTTTCATAATCGGCTCAATTAACTGAGGCCCTGCTTTTGGAAGTGATTGTCTGTAAGCGGCTTTTGCGGCAATTTCAAAGGCAACGGCTGAGGAGTCAACGGCATGAAACGCGCCATCTAATAAGGTCACTTTGAAATCTAAACAAGGGAAACCTGCTAAGACACCTTGGTGAATACTATTTTTAAATCCTTTTTCAACCGCAGGCCAAAATTCTCTAGGAACGTTACCGCCCGTGACTTTTGATTCAAATATAAAACCCGTACCTGGCTCACCTGGCTCAATCATATAATCAATTTTACCAAATTGACCCGATCCACCTGATTGTTTTTTATGTGTGTAGCTGTCTTCAATGACTTTAGTAATCGTTTCGCGATACGCAACTTGAGGCTTACCAACTTCAACATTAATGCCATGAGTCCGTTTTAGAATATCAACTTTAATATCTAAATGTAATTCACCCATGCCTTTAAGAATGGTTTCACCACTGTCTTCATCCGTTTCTACCCGAAAAGAAGGATCTTCTGCAATCATTTTACCAATCGCAATCCCCATTTTTTCAGAACCCGCTTTATCAGTAGGGGCGACTGCAATTGAGATAACAGGATCTGGGAAGACCATAGGCTCTAAGGTTGCTGGCGACTTAGGGTCACATAAGGTATGCCCTGTTTGTACATTTTTCATGCCAACAATAGCGATAATATCACCCGCTTGCGCACTGTCTAGCTCGATACGCTCATCGGCGTGCATTTCAACCATTCGGCCTACGCGCTCAGTTTTGCCAGTATAGCTATTTAGAATGGTATCGCCTTTATTCAATTTACCTGAATAGATACGGATAAAGGTTAACGCACCGTAACGATCATCCATAATTTTGAACGCTAACGCACGGAACGGGTTTTCAATATCAACAATCGCAAATTTACCTGTTTCTTCACCTTCATCATCGACTTCAGGTTGAGGTTTAACTTCTGTTGGCGACGGTAGATAATCAATAATCCCATTTAAGACTAATTGAATCCCTTTATTTTTAAAAGCAGACCCGCAATAGGTTGGGAAGAAATTAAGATTAATCGTCCCTTTACGGATACACGCCTGAATCATGTCCATAGAAGGTTCTTCACCGTCCAGATACATTTCCAAAGCCTCATCACTCTGCTCAACAGCCGTTTCGATAAGTTTTTCACGCCATTCTTCAACGGTGTCCACCATATCAGCGGGAACGTCTTGAAGTTCATAATTAACTGGGTCACCTGAGTTATCCCACACCCATGCTTTACGGGTTAATAAATCAACGACACCGATAAAATCATCTTCTGTACCAATCGGTAATACCATGACTAAAGGATTTGCACCCAGTACCTCTTTAACTTGCTTGGTCACGCGATAAAAATCAGCGCCTAAACGGTCGAGTTTATTAATAAAAATAACCCGCGCCACTTCGGAGTCATTTGCATAACGCCAGTTAGTTTCAGACTGAGGTTCAACACCACCTGAACCACAAAATACACCGACACCGCCATCAAGAACTTTTAATGAACGATAAACTTCAATGGTAAAGTCAACGTGTCCTGGGGTATCAATAATATTAAAACGATGATCGTTCCAGAAACATGACGTTGCAGCAGATTGAATGGTAATCCCACGCTCTTGCTCTTGTTCCATGAAGTCAGTCGTTGCCGCCCCATCATGTACTTCGCCAAGCTTATGAATTTTACCTGTAAGCTTTAAAATACGTTCAGTGGTGGTGGTTTTACCCGCATCAACGTGCGCGAAAATACCAATGTTTCTATAAAGGGATAAATCTGTCATGGTTATACTCTAAAAATGGTGTATAAAAAACGTTTGGGATAACTCTTAAGTTTGAAGGTAAGAGGACTTATACAGGATTAATGAATACAATCCTGAAATTTAACCGACTAATATACCACAAAATAAAGAGGAGGTAGGGTTCTAATAGGTTGATTTTAGGTTAATTAAAAAATAAAGATTAAAATACATGATGTTAAATGACGACTTTGTCTGATTTATTTATTTGAGCGATTAAAATTAGGGATATTTATAGCTCCATTTGAGTTCGTTCTAATAAACGCTGGGCTAAAATTTTACTAATATTACTATTTAATTTGGCATGAAGGCGGGGGTAAAAGCGCATACTGGATTGTACCTGTTGCTGATTAAGCATAATAACCTGCAATACAGGGCCATTTTCAGGAACTCTTACGGTTGCGGTACGTTTAACATTGCCCGCATAACCCGCTTCACCAAAAACTTCTCCCCAGCATAAATGGGCAATGGATATTTCAGTTTTAACCTTATACAGTACAATTTCAGCGTTGCCCGCAATAACAATAAATAATTTATCCCCTAAGTCGCCTTGTTGAATGACAATCTCGCCAGATTGATATTCACGCACTTGTGATAATAGAATCACGCGTTTTATTTGAAAAGGAGACATGTCTGAAAAAATGTCACTTTTTGTGAAAACCTGTTGTACATTAAGGGTCATAACATCCCATAAACTGACCAAACGAATTCGTTTAAATAATATGGGAGTGATAAGTAAGTCACTAAACATCGCGCCTATCATGGTTAAGGCCGATAATAATCCAAATTGGGCAATAATATTAAATTGTGAGGCATTTAAGATTAAAAAACCTGATGCAAGTGCCAATGAGGTTGAAATAACAGGGATGGCTTCAGTTCTAACGGCTCGCCTTGCTGCGGCAATTTGATTTCCATCAATACGACACTCTCCCCCACTAAAGCAGGAAGAATGGCCGTTAATAAATTAAGGGGTATCCCATAAAATCCTAAAAAACCTAATGCCCAAAGGATACTCAGTGCGGAGGTGACTAGCGGTAAGATTGCGGCCATCGGTGTTCGTAACATACAAACAATACTAATAATTAACACTAAAATGGCTAAGGGCGTAATCGTGGTTAAATCTGAAAAAATACCCCGTTCAAACTCAACATTAATACGCGGATTCCCCATTTGAAAAACATTATCAAAGGTTTTTTCTAAGGGTTTAATTGCTTGTTGAATACTTTCATACGCGTTACGATTAAACTCAGGTTCGTTAAAGGTGGGGCGCAGGGTCACAATAAGGGCGGCTTTTTTTCCATCGTCTGAAAGATACGTTCCTCTAATTAAGGGGCTATAGAGCGCATTATCTTTAATGATCGCAAGGTCTTCTTGAGTTTGAGGCGGGGTTGAAACTAAAGGATCAATCTTCAATCCCTTATGGGTATTACGAATAGTTAAGGTTGTGGCTAAGGTTTCAACGTTTTCAACAATTTCTAGGTTTTGTAAGGTATTGGTTACTTCGTTAAGTATTTTTAATTTTTCAATCGTAAATAAATTATCCGCTTGATAATGAATTAATACTAAATTATCTGAGCCAAAGTCTTTAATAACCTGATTATAAACAGGGATCATGGGATCATTGTTACTCAACATACTATCGTAACTGGTATCTAACGTTAGATTCAGTAAACCGACCCCGCTTATCAGTGAAATAAACAGGATAAATAAAAAACTAATGAGGGGTTTTCGCGCCCCAAATGTCATTATTTGTTCAATAAAAACCAGTGAATGTTCACCCGTTTTTTCGGGTTCATGCTTATGAGGGTTCACGCGTTGGCCTGCGTTATAAAAAATAGCGGTTTTATTATTAGTTTGATTATCTAAGGTTAGGCAACGGGATGAAAAACGTATTTTTTATTTTTTAACGATTATATTTATAAATAAGGTTTAACTCACGAGCTGCAGTTATATTTTTTGATGTGAACACTAAATTTTAGCAGAGACCTTAATGATTTCAAAGGTTGCTGGAATTTTATGACTTGAGTGCAATGATTCATAATGATGAATCATGGCCTGCATCTTAGACTTGCCTGTCATATTATGATTACGTCCCGCCATGACATTATGTGCGCCAATGCCTTTTAACTCACGCATTAAAGCGATGACCGAGGCATAATAAGGGCGATGAATTTTTTCAGTGATGATAATATTTTTATAGCCCGCGTATTTTAAAGCGTCGTAAATTTGAGCGGTATTATAAAATTCATTCACATGGCTAAAACGATCAACATTGGCCCACGCTGTTTTTAATTCGTGTAATGTTTGACTGCCAAAGGTAGAAAAGATCAGCGAACCTGTTGGTTTTAAAACTCGTTTCATTTCTTCAAAAACAGCGGATAGGTTTTGACACCATTGTAAGGCCACATTAGAAAAAAGCGTGTCAACGGAGTTTGCTTGTAAGGGTAAATTTTCGGCATCGGCACATAAATAAGTCAATTTTTCCATACGATATTTAGCTCGGGTAGCTTCCACCATTGGGAAGGCTAAGTCTAACGCGATTATTTGTTGATAGCCTGATAAGGCTAATAATTCGCCTGTTAAAAAACCCGTACCACAGCCGACATCTAAAATCGTTCCCGTTAAATCCTTCGCACTGACTTCACTTAATAAATCGTGTCCCACCTGTCGTTGTAACGCGGCCATTGCATCATAAGAATGAGCGGCTTTGGCAAAGGCTTGTCGAATATTTTTTTTATCTAAATGTGACTCAGCTAACATGCGTATTTTCCATAAAAGTGGTTAGTAAACTAAGTAATTCATTTTCATGTGATAAAAAAGGAACATGACCTGATTTTTTTAAAATATGTAAGGATAAAGTCGGCTGTAACGCTTGCATTTGTTGACCGATGGCAACAGGGATTAACGTATCTCGATCACCTAAAATTGCCATCACAGGGCAATTTAAAGAAGCGAGGGCAGGGCGTAAATCCTGCTTTTCTAAAATAAGTAAACCTTGCTCTAAAGCGGATTTCGGGGTTACAGGCGTTTCTTGTAATGCGAGGGTTAAGGTCTTAACTAAAGTCTTATACGTGGGTAATCCTAAAATCTGTAAGGATAAAAAACGTACTAAAGTCGCTTGGCAATCGTTCATTAAATTATGAGCAAAGCGGTGTAATAAGGTTAATTCCATTCCTGCCCACCGTTCATTTTTTACAAAACAGGGATTACCTGTTAGCAAGACTAATTGTTTCACTTTATCAGGAAAACGGTGGTTTAAATCTAAGGCAATGGTTGCGCCTAATGACCAGCCTAAAACGGTACAGGGTTCTTTAGGAAAGGCTTCCACTAATGCCGCGCTAATTTTATCTAATTGAAAGTTAGGGAGTGAGTCACTGCGCCCATGTGACGGTAAATCCAGACAAATGACCTGATAATTTTGAGCTAACTTTTGAGCAAAATTACGCCAAATTCCTGTGTGCATTGCCCAACCATGCAGCAAAACAATAGGATCCCCTTTTCCATAAATTTCTTTATGTATTTTCATAAAATTGATTTCTCTAACGCATTCAATAAAGAGGTGACATTCTTTTTTTGATGATTGGCAGAAAAAGTGACTCGTAATCGTGCCTGCCCTTTAGCGACGGTTGGCGGTCTAATAGCGGTTACTAAAATTCCCAAATCTAATAAGTGTTGGCTGATGGCCACTGCTTTTTGAGCATCCCCCACTAAAATAGGTTGAATAGCGGAATTTGAATTCATTAAACGTAGACCTAACTGGTTCGCTCCTTGTTTAAATTGCATTATTAAAGCCTGTAATTTCTCTCTGCGCCATGAATCATTAATCAATAGGTTTAAGCTGGTGGAAGTCGCTGCTGCAATGGCTGCGGGGAGTGCGGTGGTATAAATATAAGGGCGAGATTTTTGAATTAAGGTTTCAATCAGAGCCTCAGAGCCCGCGACAAATGCCCCTGACGTTCCAAAGGCTTTGCCAAATGTCCCCATCAAAATAGGGACATCGGTTTGAGTTAATTCACATTGTTCAACCAGTCCTCCACCTGTCTGACCTAATACGCCCAAACCATGGGCATCATCAACCATTAAAGCGGCTTCATTTTTTTTAGCCAGGCTCGCTAAGTCAACTAAAGGTGCAAGATCCCCATCCATACTAAAAACCCCATCGGTGACGAGTATTTTTTTTGCGGCGGTTGAGCGATTAAGCTTTTTTTGCAAGCTGTCTACATCCGCATGTAAATAACGTTTAAAGGTTGCACCTGAGAATAAACCGCCATCCAATAAAGAGGCATGATTTAATTTATCTTCAAACACGTCATCGCCTCGCCCAAGTAACGCAGAAAGAACCCCTAGGTTAGCCATATAGCCTGTGGAAAATAATAAGGCGCGGTCTCGTTTTGTAAACGTGGCAAGTTCTTCTTCTAAGGTATGATGAGCAACACTATGCCCACAAATTAAATGAGCTGAACCACTGCCGATTCCATAATGATTAGCCGCCTGTTGAAAAGCAGAAATAACCTGTGGATGACGGGCCAGTCCTAAATAATCATTACTGCAAAAATTTAAAACGGGTCGCCCATCAATCCTAATGCTTACGTCTTGAGGCGAATCAATCACACGCCGTGAACGATAGAGTCCTTGCTGTTTTAATCGCTCAAGTTCATTTTCTAAAGCAAACCCTTTCATAATTTAAGCGTAACTTGAACCACCTGAATGCAAACCTAGGCGATCAAATAAGGTTTTATCATGATGGGTCATTGGGTTATCCGTGGTTAATAGTTTATCGCCATAAAAGATAGAATTTGCCCCTGCAAAAAAGCACAAGGCTTGCATTTCATCATTCATTTCATTACGTCCAGCGGATAGGCGAACGCGTGATTTAGGCATTAAAATACGCGCAACCGCAAGGGTACGAATAAAGGTTAAGGAATCTAAATTTTCTGACCCCATTAACGGCGTTCCTTCGACTTGAACCAACATATTAATAGGCACACTTTCAGGATGACTGGGAAGATTGGCTAATTCAATTAATAAATTAGCACGATCCGCATCGGATTCCCCCATACCTATAATACCCCCACAACAGACATTTATGCCTGCATCGCGTACGCGCTCTAAGGTATCTAAACGATCTTGATAGGTGCGGGTGGTAATCACTTCGGAATAATAATCTTCGGAAGTATCTAAATTATGATTGTAATAATCTAAACCGCCCTCTTTTAAAGTTTGGGTTTGTTTATCGGTTAACATCCCTAGGGTGACGCAGGTTTCCATCCCTAAGGCTTTAACGCCTTGAACCATTTCAACGACGCGTTCAACATCCTTATCTTTCGGTTGTCGCCATGCCGCCCCCATACAAAAACGGGAGGCCCCGTCTTCTTTGGCCCGCTTTGCCGCTTTTAAAACATCATCAATAGGCATTAAGGCTTCAGGTTTTAAATCGGAATCGTAACGCGCACTTTGAGGGCAATAACCACAATCTTCAGAACACGCTCCTGTTTTAATACTTAATAAACTACTAATTTGAACTTGGTTAGGATCAAAATGGCTTCGATGAATAGAGTGTGCGTTGAATAACAAATCATTAAAAGGTAATGAAAATAAAGCCTTAACTTCATCTAAAGACCAGTCATGGCGTAAATTAATGGGCTGGGTATCAAGTGTTGCAGACATTAGAAGAGGCTCTCCGAGAAAAAGTGATGAAACAGTTGTCAACTTAAATGAATAAAAAAAGTAGATAATTGGATAAATATTATACAATATAAACCACTATGATCGCTAAAAATACGTTAATGAAAAAATTGCCCTTTATTTTTATATTTTTATTTTTAATTCAGTCGAACGCAGAAGCTTTTGAGTATTCGGGTTCTATAGGCATTGAAAGTCTGGGGTTTTTAAATAATCCTTTAGATTCTGAGCAGCATAATCACACGTTATCGGCCGTCAGTGAAATTGAGCTTTATCATGAATGGGATAAGGGGCGGCAAAGCATCGCTTTTGTGCCTTTTTATCGCTATTCTCAGCATGATAGTCGACGGACACATTTTGATATTCGAGAATTAACGTGGTTGAATGCACGAACGAACTGGGAATTACGGATAGGGATTCGTAAAGTGTTTTGGGGGGTTTCGGAAGGGCAGCATTTAGTGGATATTATTAATCAAACGGATGCGGTTGAAAATACGGATACGGAAGATAAGCTGGGGCAACCGATGATTAATTTAGCGATTATTCAGGATTGGGGGACGTTAGATTTATTTTTTTTAACAGGATTTAGAGAGCGTACTTTTGCAGGTAATGAAGGGCGATTGCGTAGTTTTCCCGCGGTGGATGTGGGTGAGGCGCGTTATGAAAAACACGGAGCTGAAAAACATTTAGGCTATGCCGCTCGCTGGTCCCATACATTAGGTGATTGGGATTTAGGGGTATCACATTTTTATGGCATGAGCCGAGAGCCTACGTTATTAGCGGAAATATTACCCACGGGAAATTTAAGATTGATTCCTTATTATGAAATGATTCATCAGTCAGCGATTGATGTTCAGGTAACCAAAGGTGATTGGTTGTGGAAATTGGAATCTATTGTTCGTTCAGGGCAAGGGAAAACGTTTTTTGCGAGTACGGTGGGGTTTGAATACACGTTATATAATGTATTTGAAACGGGGTTCGATGTGGGTTGGGTGGCCGAGTATTTGTACGATGGACGAGGCGATAATGCGCCGACAACGACCGAAGATGATTTTTTAGCGGCGATGCGTTTTTCATTTAATGATATTCAAAGTACTCAAATTTTAGCGGGGATTCTTTTTGATCGAGAGTCGAATGAGAAGTTTTATAATATTGAAGCCAGTCGGCGTTTAGGGGATGCGTTTAAGATAGAGCTTGAAGCGCGTTTTTTTAGTGGCGCAAGGGTTAATGATGTGTCTTATTTTTTGAGAAAAGACCATCATATTCGTGCTGAGTTAAGTTATCATTTTTGAGTGGGTTATGTAGAGGGAAAATAGAGTGTTAACTATTATTCCCTCTGTAATACCATTTATGTAGTTGATTGTGATAATTTTAGACAGCTTTCATAAGGAACGTTAGCCAGCTTTCCTAACATTTCAATCGTCCCTAATTGTATTAAGGTTCTAATAGCTTGATGAACGCCTTCGCTACGATCAAATGAAAAATCAAAAAATACCCCTGCTCGTTTTAAGCGTCCACCTAGGTCACCTGCAATTCCTGCACGATAAACGGCAATGGAATTTGAACTTCCTACACCATTAAGAATGGAAAAGTCGGCTGTATCTTCTATGTTCATGTCCATAGTAATAATTGAGGTCATATCATCACGAGAAAAACCTATATTGCTATCTTCAAAAGCTAAACTTGCTGAGGCATTACCTGAAATAACGCCTTTATCAAGCTGACTGATTGATCCTATAATTCTGTAATCAGGATAATGTGGCTGTTTAAGTAATCCACTAGGAAACCATTTTTGATATAAATCAATATATTTGTCAAATAATAAAGGATCACCCCCTGCAATAGCCATGTTATCTGAAAACTGATTAATAGTTGGAGCTGAAGGCACTACAATAAATTTAATTTTTTTACTTCTTAATTGACTGATAGTACTAATCAACATATCACGACCACTGAGTAAACTTAAATCGCGCCCTGCATGATTTGGAATACCATTTGAGGTAATAGTAATAACCTCTCCCTTATAATCTTTACGTAATAACTCACGAAAACATTCTAAGGACTTTTCAAAGCGAGTAATATTTCTAACAGGGGGAAGCACCGTTTGATATAAATCAAATACCTCATTAGTATGCGTTGAGCAACCACTTAAGACGTTAAAAAGTAAAAGTATTGAGGTTATTAGGAGTTTATTTTTCATAGTAATTTTTTATTATCGACAACGAAAGCAAATATTTACAATATCTCCACCAACAACAGTAACTACCTCATCTGGTACATCATTTACATCACTAAAACTATTAATTATTTGACTGCCATTGTCTTCTTTAGTCCCATTTTTTTCTATATTAACTTTATCAGCATTATTATTATAATCTTTTTCTTTTTGAACATAAGATTTAGCGATATGTTTATTAACGGAAAGCCTCGTACTAGGGGATAAATCAGTTCGTTGGTTGATATTATCAGCATAAATTTGAATGCTAAATAATAAAAGCACTCCATATAATAAAATTTTCATTTTTTTTCCTTATTGTGATTCAAAGTAAGTATTTAAATATAAATTACCGTATATTGGCTACCAACTTAAGGCGGGACAGTTTTAAATCCCCAATATTTACAAAGTGAGGAAAATCAACAATCGTGCAGTAGTTGATTTTACTGGATGTCCCGTCTTAAGTTGGTAGCCCGTATATTTTATCGACGCAAGATGTTGATTACAAATACCTTTAAAAATAAAATCTTTTACTTAGATACTTAGAGTTGATTTAAAATTAGCTACCAATTTAAGATCGGATAGTCAGCGAATCTACTACTGCACGATTATTAATTTTCTTGGTTTTACAAATTAAAATATTTAAATCGCCTGTCTAAAATTGATAGCCAATTAAATTTAACTACCTCATTCTATAAATAATTATAAGTTTTATTGCCCTACAGATACATTAGTACCTCGAATAGTAGAAATATATTGATTGGATTTTCCACCATTGCTTGCAGAATTATAAATGCTACCAGCTTTAGTTGATAGCTCTAGTGTATCAGTAACGGCAATTCTTTCACCTGATAAGGTTGATATATATTGGTTAGCCACTGTATTAGCTCCATCAGCTATATTAGTAATTCCCCCTTTTTTAGTAATAGTAGATAGGGTAACTTTATTATCCACTTTTACGGCCTCACCTTCTATTACAGATATACTTTGGTTAGCTTGGCTACCAGAGCCTTTAGCAATACTACTTATAGCTCCTTCTGTCACTGTCATTAGTTTAACTTGGCTACCAACTTAAGACGGGACATCCAGTAAAATCAACTACTGCACGATTGTTGATTTTCCTCACTTTGTAAATATTGGGGATTTAAAACTGTCCCGCCTTAAGTTGGTAGCCGTTAGTTTAACTTTTCCAGAAATTTTAATACCTTCAATAGCTCTAGCATACACTGATGAAGTGGCAAGGAAAGTTGAGATTAACAGGATATAAGTTAATTTTTTCATTTAGATTCTCCAAAATTTGAATTATGTGAATTAAGATGCAGATTTTTTAACCTACATAATATATATACGGGATAGAAAATTTCACTTTTAGTAAAAAATTTAATTTTTTTGTGAATTTTCTATAAAAATAAAATATATTGCTATTGATTAACAATAATATTACTAATCATTTGTGTTGCGATAGGGTGACTTCCATTAGCAATATTTCTTATATTGTGTGCTTTGACTACTTGCGTAAGACTGCCTCTAAGTTCTATCTTATCGCCACTAATAGAAGCTAAATATTGTTCTGCTCTCGCATGAGAACCACTGGCACTATTAGTAATATTTTTAGTCACTTTCGTAAGCTGTGAAACGTTTCCATCAATAAAAACGCCTCCTATACTTCGTGCATGCACTAAAGGGGTCACAAAAAAACTCGTGACTATGAGCATGTATAGTAAATTCTTCATTTAGATTTTCCTCGCTATGAATTATTGGTAAGTTGATCCTACCTTTAACTATATACGGGATAGGAAAATCATTTTTCTAAGAAAATAGGTTGCAAAAACCTTAGACTTGTTCTTCTAAATAAAATATATTAAAATCAATTGCTTATATATACTTGATAACACTCACAATCAGTTGATACAGCCTAATAAATAAACTTTAAATTAAATTATTAAAAATAATAAATAAGCTTTATAATAAATTTCTATAAAAAATAAAAATCAAAGTATAACATGAAAATAAAAGAAATTTTACCAAGAATTTATGATGATAGACAGTTAAGAGCTTTAACAGGATTAAAAACAGAACATTTTATTTTACTATTATCTCTATTTGAAAAGACCCTTATTGAAGATCAAAAAGAAAAACATGAAAATAAAGAAAGAAAATACGGTAGTGGTTTAGATAGCACATTAAAAACACCCGCAGACAAATTATTATTTATATTAAATTATATGAAGTGTTATTCTACTTTCGATCACTTAGGGTTTTCTTTTAATATGAATAAATCATGCGCCCATACTCATGTATACAAATTATTTCCAATTTTAATAAAGACGTTAGATATATTTAATGTTTTACCTGCAACAAGTTTTTCAACCCCTGAAGAAATGCAGCAGGCTTTTGGCGGAGTTCAAACATTGATAATAGATACTACAGAGCGTGCTGTACAACGCCCTAGTGACTATGAAGAACAAAATGAATTTTACAAAACAGCATACAATTAAAAATACCACTATAGCTTCTTTAGGTCATTTAATTTTATATATTGGGGTTAGTTTTCCGGTAAAAATCATGATTATGGAATGTTTAAAAAGAATTTAATCCAGAATTAAATTGGTTTAGTAATTTTAATATATTTATTGATTTAGGTTATTTGGGGTTTAATAATGAATATAAAACTAATTCGGTAAATATTCCTCATAAAAAACCAAATAAATCTAAGCATAATCCAAACCCAACATTAACAGAAAATCAAAAAAAAGAAAACAAAGATATGAGTCGTGAAAGAGTCATTGTTGAGCATGTAATCGGTGGAATGAAAAGATATAGATGCCTAGTTGACAAGTTTAGAAATAAAAAAGAAGGTGTAAAAGATTTATTTTCTTTTTTAGCGGCTATCCTATGGAATTTTAACATGATATATTAACTTCTTCTTAAAGAACAAGTCTCTTATTTTAATCCTCAATAATTTTCATCAAATTAAATTTTTTTCAAAATTTGTTAATTCCTATCCCGTATATAAGATTAAGAACATTTCTAAATCTAGGATGAAAATTACAAGGTATCTATGAAAAAAATTAAAAAAAACCTTAAAGTAATAGGCACAGGTCTTTTATTTTTAAATCTTACTTCGTGTATGAATCTCTTCAACAAACCAGATATTATTATTGAAGATTATTTAGTTCAAAAAAATAGTTATTATGTCCTTGTTGAGTCTATTAATGAGCAATGGGAAATTAAAGAAATTAGTATACAACCGCGTGCTAGAGATAATTCAAATCAAGAAGTTCTCCAAATTACGTCTCAATTTAAGCAAATTTCACCCTTTTTTGAAGTGGTCGAAAAGAAAGCTCGTTATCACTGCCAGTCTTTAACTAAATATCAAGGCTATCACCCTTGTTCTAGTTCAAAACTTTCTATGATGGAAGAGAGTAATTCAGGTCATGTTATTCAATCGTATGTCAGTGATATAACGATGAATGTGTTACGTTTTGGAACAGCACCTGGTTATCAGCCTTTTTCTAAAGATAAATCTGTGAGCTATATTAATCGAAATTACAGCGTCGTTATAAATGAAGAGGCGGTACAAGATATTCTTAATGAAACCAACCTCATCAAAATCATTCAAGATAACCGAACATTAATTGCAGTTAAAAAAACAGTCTTAGCTGTGGACTTTGGATCAATGCCAAACAGCGATGATAAACCTAAAAACTATGCTAATAATACAGCACCAGAAATTAAAATTGGTGAGTTTGATAACGATTCTACCAGTGCGGTTACTCGCTTTAAAGTGACTACCATAAATCAAGGAGGAGGCATAGGAAAAATAAATATTTATTTAGATAATACGCGATTAAATCCAAAAATAAGGGGTACTCAAACGAATGGAGATGGTTCCATTACGAAAGAATATGAATTGGATTTACCTTATGGCGTGAGTGTTATCAAAGCAGAGGTTTATGATTATTCAAATAAAAATAAAAGTAAACCAGTCAGTCATAAATTAATTAAAGATTATTATAGTCAACCTACTTTACATGTTTTAAGTATTGGGATTAAAGATTTTGAAGATTCACGGCTCAATTTAAAGTATACCGTAAATGATGCGCGGTTATTTGGTAAAGCTATAGAAGAACAAAGTCAAGGTTTATTTAAAGAGGTAAATGTTCATTAGACTTGTTCTTCTAAATAAAATATATTAAAATCAATTGCTTATATATACTTGATAACATTCACAATCAGTTGATACAGCCTAATAAATAAACTTTAAATTAAATTATTAAAAATAATAAATAAGCTTTATAATAAATTTCTATAAAAAATAAAAATCAAAGTATAACATGAAAATAAAAGAAATTTTACCAAGAATTTATGATGATAGACAGTTAAGAGCTTTAACAGGATTAAAAACAGAACATTTTATTTTACTATTATCTCTATTTGAAAAGACCCTTATTGAAGATCAAAAAGAAAAACATGAAAATAAAGAAAGAAAATACGGTAGTGGTTTAGATAGCACATTAAAAACACCCGCAGACAAATTATTATTTATATTAAATTATATGAAGTGCTATTCTACTTTCGATCACTTAGGGTTTTCTTTTAATATGAATAAATCATGCGCCCATACTCATGTATACAAATTATTTCCAATTTTAATAAAGACGTTAGATATATTTAATGTTTTACCTGCAACAAGTTTTTCAACCCCTGAAGAAATGCAGCAGGCTTTTGGCGGAGTTCAAACATTGATAATAGATGCTACAGAGCGTGCTGTACAACGCCCTAGTGACTATGAAGAACAAAATGAATTTTACAGTGGTAAAAAAAACAGCATACAATTAAAAATACCACTATAGCTTCTTTAGGTCATTTAATTTTATATATTGGGGTTAATTTTCCAGGTAAAAATCATGATTATGGAATGTTTAAAAAAGAATTTAATCCAGAATTAAATTGGTTTAGTAATTTTAATATATTTATTGATTTAGGTTATTTGGGGTTTAATAATGAATATAAAACTAATTCGGTAAATATTCCTCATAAAAAACCAAATAAATCTAAGCATAATCCAAACCCAACATTAACAGAAAATCAAAAAAAAGAAAACAAAGAGATGAGTCGTGAAAGAGTCATTGTTGAGCATGTAATCGGTGGAATGAAAAGATATAGATGCCTAGTTGACAAGTTTAGAAATAAAAAAGAAGGTGTAAAAGATTTATTTTCTTTTTTAGCGGCTATCCTATGGAATTTTAACATGATATATTAACTTCTTCTTAAAGAACAAGTCTAATAGACTTGTTCTTCTAAATAAAATATATTAAAATCAATTGCTTATATATACTTGATAACACTCACAATCAGTTGATACAGCCTAATAAATAAACTTTAAATTAAATTATTAAAAATAATAAATAAGCTTTATAATAAATTTCTATAAAAAATAAAAATCAAAGTATAACATGAAAATAAAAGAAATTTTACCAAGAATTTATGATGATAGACAGTTAAGAGCTTTAACAGGATTAAAAACAGAACATTTTATTTTACTATTATCTCTATTTGAAAAGACCCTTATTGAAGATCAAAAAGAAAAACATGAAAATAAAGAAAGAAAATACGGTAGTGGTTTAGATAGCACATTAGACTTGTTCTTCTAAATAAAATATATTAAAATCAATTGCTTATATATACTTGATAACACTCACAATCAGTTGATACAGCCTAATAAATAAACTTTAAATTAAATTATTAAAAATAATAAATAAGCTTTATAATAAATTTCTATAAAAAATAAAAATCAAAGTATAACATGAAAATAAAAGAAATTTTACCAAGAATTTATGATGATAGACAGTTAAGAGCTTTAACAGGATTAAAAACAGAACATTTTATTTTACTATTATCTCTATTTGAAAAGACCCTTATTGAAGATCAAAAAGAAAAACATGAAAATAAAGAAAGAAAATACGGTAGTGGTTTAGATAGCACATTAAAAACACCCGCAGACAAATTATTATTTATATTAAATTATATGAAGTGCTATTCTACTTTCGATCACTTAGGGTTTTCTTTTAATATGAATAAATCATGCGCTCATACTCATGTATACAAATTATTTCCAATTTTAATAAAGACGTTAGATATATTTAATGTTTTACCTGCAACAAGTTTTTCAACCCCTGAAGAAATGCAGCAGGCTTTTGGCGGAGTTCAAACATTGATAATAGATGCTACAGAGCGTGCTGTACAACGCCCTAGTGACTATGAAGAACAAAATGAATTTTACAGTGGTAAAAAAAACAGCATACAATTAAAAATACCACTATAGCTTCTTTAGGTCATTTAATTTTATATATTGGGGTTAGTTTTCCAGGTAAAAATCATGATTATGGAATGTTTAAAAAAGAATTTAATCCAGAATTAAATTGGTTTAGTAATTTTAATATATTTATTGATTTAGGTTATTTGGGGTTTAATAATGAATATAAAACTAATTCGGTAAATATTCCTCATAAAAAACCAAATAAATCTAAGCATAATCCAAACCCAACATTAACTGAAAAACAAAAAAAAGAAAACAAAGAGATGAGTCGTGAAAGAGTCATTGTTGAGCATGTAATCGGTGGAATGAAAAGATATAGATGCCTAGTTGACAAGTTTAGAAATAAAAAAGAAGGTGTAAAAGATTTATTTTCTTTTTTAGCGGCTATCCTATGGAATTTTAACATGATATATTAACTTCTTCTTAAAGAACAAGTCTATTAAAAACACCCGCAGACAAATTATTATTTATATTAAATTATATGAAGTGTTATTCTACTTTCGATCACTTAGGGTTTTCTTTTAATATGAATAAATCATGCGCCCATACTCATGTATACAAATTATTTCCAATTTTAATAAAGACGTTAGATATATTTAATGTTTTACCTGCAACAAGTTTTTCAACCCCTGAAGAAATGCAGCAGGCTTTTGGCGGAGTTCAAACATTGATAATAGATGCTACAGAGCGTGCTGTACAACGCCCTAGTGACTATGAAGAACAAAATTAATTTTACAGTGGTAAAAAAAACAGCATACAATTAAAAATACCACTATAGCTTCTTTAGGTCATTTAATTTTATATATTGGGGTTAGTTTTCCAGGTAAAAATCATGATTATGGAATGTTTAAAAAAGAATTTAATCCAGAATTAAATTGGTTTAGTAATTTTAATATATTTATTGATTTAGGTTATTTGGGGTTTAATAATGAATATAAAACTAATTCGGTAAATATTCCTCATAAAAAACCAAATAAATCTAAGCATAATCCAAACCCAACATTAACTGAAAATCAAAAAAAAGAAAACAAAGAGATGAGTCGTGAAAGAGTCATTGTTGAGCATGTAATCGGTGGAATGAAAAGATATAGATGCCTAGTTGACAAGTTTAGAAATAAAAAAGAAGGTGTAAAAGATTTATTTTCTTTTTTAGCGGCTATCCTATGGAATTTTAACATGATATATTAACTTCTTCTTAAAGAACAAGTCTATTATTATCATGTTTTATGCTAACGAACATGAACCCGTTCATGGACGAAAAGGGCTACCAATTTAAGATGAGACAGCCAGTAAAATAAACTACTGGCGGAATTGTTGAATTTCCTCGCTTTGCAAATATTAAGAGGCTAAAACTGTCCCGTTTTAAGTTGGTTGCCCTTTATATTCTTCAAGTAGTTCAGGCGTTACGCCTCATATTGATGAATTTCAAGGAAAACAAATTTCAATAAAAAATGTAATTGATAAAATTGAAAAAAATATTATAGAATCTCTTGTTGCTAATTAAGCTATAAAATTACGATAGGCTATTATGAAACTTAATATTTTTATGATTTTAAATAGAATTTAAATTCGTGGAACAATAACGAAACCCAGACAAATATAAAGACTGGGTTTCATTAATCTAATCATGGCCTTATTTACATAAGGGAAAGCCTAATGCTTCGCGGCGTTGATAATACGCTTCGGCGACTTTTTTTGCCATATTACGTATGCGGAGAATATAACGTTGTCGTTCGGTGACTGAAATAGCATGACGCGCATCCAGTAAATTAAACGTATGTGATGCTTTTAAAACCATTTCATACGCTGGAAGCGGTAAGTCTTTTTCAATTAACTTAACGCATTCTTGTTCATAGGTATTAAAACACTCAAACATAAAAGCAACGTTCGCGTGTTCAAAATTAAATTCTGACATTTCAACTTCATTTTGATGAAATACATCGCCATAAGTGACAACGCCTTGAGGTGTATTTGCCCAAATTAAATCATAAACACTTTCAACGCCTTGAATGTACATCGCGATACGTTCTAAACCATAGGTGATTTCACCCGTAACAGGTTTACATTCTAATCCGCCAATTTGCTGAAAATAGGTGAATTGAGTGACTTCCATCCCATTTAGCCACACTTCCCAGCCTAATCCCCACGCGCCTAAACTCGGTGATTCCCAATTATCTTCAACAAACCGAACATCATGCTCTAATAAATCAAGCCCTATATGACGTAATGAATCTAAATAAAGCTCTTGAATATTATCAGGCGACGGTTTTAGGATGACTTGGTATTGGTAGTAATGTTGTAGCCGCATTGGGTTTTCCCCAAAACGCCCATCAGTAGGACGGCGTGATGGTTGTACGTACGCGGTATTCCAAGGCTCAGGCCCGATGGCTCGCAAAAACGTTGCAGGATGAAACGTCCCCGCTCCCACTTCTAAATCCAGCGGTTGTAATAAAATACAGCCTTGTTTAGCCCAGTAGTCTTGTAGGGTGGAAATCAATCCCTGAAAAGTCGTTAAATCGTTTGTTAAACTAGCCACAATGTTTAATAGGTTGTCGATAAAAAGGGACGATTATAGCCTAAATTAATTAAAATTTATTTTTCTTTCCATAATACGGCTACCAACTTAAGACGGGACAAAATAAAGAACTAACTGCGATATTCTTGTATCATAGGTTAATGACTAAAAAAACAGAACAACACAGAAAATACGCGCAGCTAGTCACGCAATTATCGCTGAAATTACAACAACAGGCAAGCAAACTGTTCGTAACTTAGCTTCAATTGTTGGTCGCTCAAAAAGCAGTGTGCATCGTCATCGTCAAGCGCAAACAAAGCGAAATCGACATCCTGAATCATCATTATGGGAAACCGAGGCAGGTAGTTCTTGGCAAAGATTAATGGTGTTTTCCGCCTTGTATGTCTTTGGATTAAAGGCAGGCGTAGGTGCAGAGACTTTATCGCTGTTTTTTAAAATGATACGGATTGACACCCATGTGGGCGTATCACCCGACGCACTGCGGACTCAAATCAATAAAATGGAAGTCTTATTGCCGCAGTTTCAGCAAGAATGCGAAAAAAGTGTGAAAAAACAAACACGTAAAGTTGTTGCTGGGCTGGATGAGACTTTTTCGGCAACTTTATGATTTTAGTTTTAATGGACTTACGTTCTGGCTATCTTTTGTTGGAAGATATTAGCGATGATAGGTGCTACGATACTTGGTATAAAAAGGTTTCGCCACGATTAGAATCATTAGGCATTGAGGTTAATCATGCGATTAGTGATCGCGCTAAGGCGTTGATAAAAATGGCAGTGACGGGGTTTAAGTGCGAATCGGGGGCAGATATTTTTCATGCTCAACAAGATATGAGTCGCTGGTTAGGCGCGAAAATCGGCAGGCGTGCAGCAAGGGCTGAAAAACAGCGGCAAGCAGCGCAAACCGCAGAGTCTACTGTTTCTAAAACGGCAACGATGCAGAAAATTATTGGACTTAAAACAACACGGATAACGGCTGAAAAAGAGCTTGAAGAAGCCAAAAAAATACAAACAGATTATCACGAAAACTTACAAGGGATTGCGGATGAAGTTCATCCTTTTTCACTCAATGATAGTCGTAGAAACGATGCGGAACAGGTTGAGAAGTTGCTAGAGTTAAGAGCGCGAGCCTTTGAAAAAATAGCGGAAAAACAAGGGATTAACGATCATAAAGGCGTGATGAAAAAGTTTCGTAATCAAATAAAACCGTTAGCGGTATCCATCAGTTTTTGGTGGCTTTGGGTACGCGAAACCTTGCAAAATTTGGGGCTTGATGCGGATACCGAATATTGGTTGACCACAACATTATTACCCGTTGTTTATTGGCATCAGAAAATGGAACAAACTAAAAGCCGCAGGTCAAAGGAAAACTATCGAAAAGCTTGGGAAACCGCGTCTGATAAGCTCAAATCAGACCCATTTAGTGCAAAGTTATCAATCAGTGAAATGCAGCGATGGCTAACATTGGCGGAGCATATGGCAAGGCAGTTTCAACGCAGTTCATCTGCGGTGGAAGGGCGAAATGGCTGTTTATCGCAAATGTATCGCAATGGGCGAGGTTTGAATAAAAAGCGATTAAACGCGTTGACGGTCATTCATAACTACGGAATCAAACGTGAGGATGGCACAACCGCCGCCATGCGTTTATTTGATACCGAGTTTCCAGACTTGTTTTCATGGCTACTGAATGAAATGGGCGAGTTACCGCTTCCTAGAAATAGTCGAAAGCGTGTGTTTTCTAACCCTTTGAAATTGCTGGATGTCCCGTCTTAAATTGGTAGCCCATAATACCAAATTCCTATCCCGTATATATAAATGACATTTAAAAATTTATTTTCAGTATGGAATTGGAGTTTCTTATGACGTTATTAAAATTTATCGTTTTACCCATTAGTATTTTTTTTTAACCGCGTGTTCTACCGCAGGCCCTTATGTTACTAATATTTCAAGCGATGGTGATGGCGGGATTAATATAGAAAAATGTAAAGTAGAATACAATCCTTTTCTTGATTATATTGGCACAGGTGATTGTATAAGTAGTTCGATTCAACTATCTAAATAGGTGAACTTCATGTTAAAAAATAAAATCAACCAAGTATTAATTTTAATGGCTTATCTGCTATTTTACAGTTTATCCAGTGTTTACGCAGGCAGTACGTTGAGTGCGGGTGCGAATCATGTTTGTGGAGTTAAAGAAGATAATACCTTAGTGTGTTGGGGAGATAATAGTCAAAATCAAGTTGATCCGCCTGACGGGACGTTTACCGAAGTCAGTGCGGGGTTTAATTTTAATTGTGCGTTAAGTACGGATGGTTCAGTTTCTTGTTGGGGTGAAGATACATCAGGGGAAACGTCACCGCCTCCAGGGCAATTTATTCAAGTGGAAGTCGGTGGAAAACATGCCTGTGCGTTAAAAGAAAATGGTTCACCGATTTGTTGGGGCGCGAATGATAGCAGTCAGGTGTCTTATCCTCCGGGGCCTTTTCAACAATTAACATTAGGCGATGCCCATAGTTGTGGTTTAAAACCTGATGGTACGGTGGAATGTTGGGGCGATGGTGAAAGTGGTCAAGCGAATATTGCAGCGGATACGTTTAAATCTATTGTTGCGGGTTATAAAACGACTTGTGGAATTATGACCGATGGGGTGGCTATTTGTTGGGGGCAAACTAATCAGTCTTATGGTTATTTGACGCAAATTGATTATGGGGTTATTTCTTTTCTAGGGAGAAAATCAAACACTTCTAATGATCCAATTTTTTGTGGTTTAAAAACAGATGGCTCTATTAGTTGCCCTTCATTAGAAACCGTTCCTAGTGGTGTGTTTAGTTATGTTTCTACTGGAGGAAATTCTGAATGTATAAGTGATTGTAGTAGATCATCTATATCTAAACAATGGCATGTATTTAAAAGTTTTGCTTGTGGAATCCGAGAAAACGGCGTAATTGCCTGTTGGGGAGAAAATAATCTTGAACGGGCGACCCCACCTGTTGGCGTATTATTAAAACAACCGTCAGAATTTACAGCACCATCAGCTTATGCCTCTTGTAGTAATACAGGCATTGATTCAACGGTTAATGATGATCTTTCAATTCGGATTAATAAATTACGCTACCAAAATTCAAATTTATACGCGAATTTCATTTTTGCAGGTAAAAATGAAAAGGGTAAATTAACGTGGGTATTGGATACTTTTGGTGATAATCCATAATAAAATAGATGAGGTTTTTCTCATTAAACCGTAAAACCTCTTTTTTTTATTTAAACTTAGGAAATAAAATGTCTCAAACAGCACTTTCAGGTGATGAACGTATTGATGCTCTTTTAAGTACACTTTCATGGAGTGAGATCAATGGTCAGGGCGTTAATTTAACCTATAGTTTTCCCACTGAAAACTCCACATGGGTTGATAATTATAGCGGGGATGAACCGTTTGAACCCAATGACATCTACTTTTTAACCCCCCGAAGAGCAAGAATGGGTCAGGGAGGCTTTGCAGCAATGGGCAAATGTGGCCAATATTAATTTTATTGAAGTTCAAGAACCCCATACACAGGGGGACATGCGCTTTACATTTAGTTCCCTTATTGATGACAAGGATGCCGTCGGTTATTCTCCCAGCCCAGCGGGTATTTTTTTTGAAAGCAGTGGTGATGTTTGGATTAATCCTGATGTTAGTGATTTACAAATAGGTTCGCCAGGATTTTTAGCATTAGTGCATCAAATAGGGTTTGCTTTAGGCTTAAAACCCACTAATGAGATGAATGAAATGAATGATGAAGCCTTATTTGGGCTTGAGGATACCAGTCAATATACGATCATGTCGGATAATGCGTATGAAGAAGCGGGCTGGCAAGAAGGCCCATTCCTCGTAGAACCCGTCGCACCGATGCTTTATGATATTTTAGCCATTCAATTTTTATATGGAAAAAATATCACTACGAATAGTAATGATACACTCTATCAATACCCTGAAGGGTCTGTTTTAGAAACGGTTTGGGATACGGGCGGCATTGATACCTTTGATTTATCCAATCAAAACTTAGATTCAATCATTAACTTGAATGCAGGGGAGTTTAGTTCTATTGGTGATATTGTTTATGAAATGAATAATAACGGTGAGTTAAACCCTATTTCTCAAGTGGCGGTGGATAATATTACGATTGCTTACGGCGTTGAAATTGAAAATGCTATCGGCGGTAATGGTGACGATGAAATTATAGGAAATCATCTTGCCAATAGGATAATAGGCGGAAATGGGGATGATTATATTGAGGGAAACAAGGGCATTGATACGGTGATTTATACTGAAAACAGTGACCTCTATACGATAGAAACCAATGAAAACACACTTTTTATTACGCTTAATGATTCATCCAATGAAACGGATACCTTGGATGGAATAGAACGCCTACAATTTAATGATGTAACCCTCGCTATGGACATTAATGGCAATGCAGGTCAGGCGTATCGACTTTATCAAGCCGCCTTTAATCGAACGCCTGATAAAAATGGTTTGGGATTTTGGATTGATTCGCTTGATAAAGGTGAATCACTTGAAAAGGTGAGTGTAGGCTTTATTCAAAGTCAAGAATTTTCAAGCTTGTATGGTGAAAATTTGACCGATAATTTATTTTTAAGTTCGCTTTATAATAATGTTTTACATCGTGAATTGGATGCAGAAGGCGGGAGTTTTTGGATGAATCAATTACAAGTTCAGCCCAGAGAAAATGTGTTAATTGGTTTTAGTGAAAGTAACGAAAATCAATTACAAATCATTGGTGATATTCAAAATGGAATTGAGCTGATTACCTAATTTTTTAAGTGGGTTATTAGTAGGGGGGGTTGCAGACCTCGATAATTTTGCATTCATCTGCTGGGTTTCGCGATCGCTCTACCCAGCCTATAAAACACATTTTTTAGTTTGTACCTAATGTTCGGAGGCGATTAAACTTGCCTTCCTAAGTTGGGTGGTCTTTATTTGTTTTTATTAATGGGGGTTGATTGATACAGCGCGTAAGCCCCTAAACGCATTTGATGGGCGCGGCCTAATTTTTCCTTGGTAAAATCAATGCTAAATTGTTGTTTTAACTGCTTACCATCCCAATGATAAAGTTTAAAAAATTGTTCGTTATCATTCCCTTTTTTATCCCAATTCGCTAACAAGGAGGTGGTGTAATATAAACGCTTTCCATCCCAACTGGATGAAACCATGTTAACCTGCTTGCCAATTTTTTGTTCAAAAACTTGTTTTGGGTTAAACGGATCTTTAATATCAAATGCGCGCGTTTTACCATCCATAAAGGTGTTGACCCATAAAAGATTGTCATTACTTTGTATGGAAATATCAACAGGTAGGGGAATTTTGCTGGGGTCTCCAATATCTGCGACCGCTTTAGATTGCCATTCTCCTTTTTTATCTTCATAAATAAGCCAAATTTTAGAGGTTAAGGCCGTTGTTGTGAAACAATAATTGTGATTAGGATTCCATGCACAGCGAATCTCTAAAGGCGCACCTGGAACGTCTAATATTTTTTTAGGTTGTTTGGTGTGTAAATCCCATTGCACCACGGTATTACCAAAATGCTTCATCGCTTCTTTATCATTTAAAAGCTTACCCAAATCCATCATGTAATTTGACCATCCTGTAAATGAGGAGGTTAACATGACATTTTTTCGGGGTAAAACGCGGACATCATAGCCATAACCATCGGCATACGATCCACTTTTAATCGCCCCTTTTAAATCACTATCGGTAGGGGTCCAATGGGTGGCAATGTACTCACCGGCATTGTTATATTCAACTAATCCTGTCCGTCCGCCATGATCTTTGTTATTCGATAATCCTGTAATCATCATTCGACCCGGTAAGGCATAGGTGGTGTGCGGTCCAACAACGCCCCCACTTTTTTTAACAAAATCGGTAATGGTTTTGGTCAGTTTAGGTTTGGCTGGGTTGGTGTGAACATCAAAAATAAAAATTTTATTAGTATCTAATCCACCCGCCCAAAGATAATGCCGATCATCGGTAAATCCTGAGTGATGTGCTTCATTACGTCCACCAACGGATAAACTCGCAATGACTGTTCCATAATTTTTTGATTTGGGGTTAACATCAATGGTGACTAATTTATCTTGTTCATCCCCTAATCCTTCGACTCCTAATGTCCAGACATAAACAAAATCTTCTTGTCCTGTGATTTTTGCCATGTAGGGGGATTGGCAGGTTTCATCCGCATAGGCGTTATTAAAGCTAATGGGCGTGAATGTGAATAAACAGGCAGCTAGTAAGGGTTTTATTTTCATGGGGTCTTCCTCGAGTGTAAATATGACCAGTCGTATTTAGTTTAGACTAAGATTGACAGGATAAAGAGATTAACCTGAAAAAGCTAGTAAATTTATTGGAATTTAATTGAGAGGGAAGAGTGGGTTGTCGTTGAAAAAAGGATACAAATAGAAGGGAAAATCAGCGAAACGTTACGCACATTAGCATCAGCTATCTTAAATAGTCTATAAAAAGGTTTGGAATACAAAACGTGTTTTGTATTCCAGCTTTTAGCATAACCTTAAAATTATTGGCATACTTCATTTAGCTTAAAAGTAGTTTACACTTTATTCCTAAAAAATAGTGGGGAGTAAAATAGCGTTAGCTATTTTCGTGATTCGCCAACAGCTAAAGCTATTGGACTCCGATTTAAACTGTAAACTGAAAAATGAAGGATGCCAAATTATTTTATAGATCACCACAAAAAAGTGATAGTAAGGAGTTAAGTTATCAATAATTGTGTTTATGAGTAAGGATTGGACGCAGTAATAAAGATTAAGGTATTAATTTTTTAGGGTGCCTTTATTTATAATAAAAATAAGGTTGCTAATCCTAAAAAGGCCATAAAACCAATAACATCGGTAACTGTTGTTAATAATACACCCCCTGCCAATGCAGGATCGATGCCCACTTTATCTAAGGCTAATGGAATGGTTGCTCCTGCGAGCGCGGCACAAATTAAGTTAATGACCATTGCACTACCTAATAAGAGACCTAAACTCATACTTTGAAACCAAAGTCCTGCAATGATGGCGACAACAATAGCCCATAATACGCCGTTAACAACCCCGATAGAAAGCTCTTTGGCTAAAATTCTACCTGCATTGGCATCATTAACTTGCTTGAGGGCGATTCCTCGAATCACAAGCGTGAGCGTTTGGCTCCCTGCAATTCCGCCCATACTCGCAACAATCGGCATTAGTACGGCGAGAGCGACAATTTGATCTATGGTTGCTTCAAAAAGTCCAATGACCCACGCGGCTAAAAAGGCGGTGCATAAATTAATCCCTAACCATACGGCCCGTCGTCGCGCGCTGACAGCAACAGGGGCAAACATGTCTTGTTCTTCATCTAAGCCCACACGGCTCAGTAAGGAATGGCCTTCTTCATTACGAATAATATTAATGACATTATCTATGGTAATTTGTCCTAAAATCAGTCCTTCTTCGGATAAAACAGGGGCTGACAATAGGTCTCGTTGTTCAAAGAGTAAGGCTACATCGGAGACAGGCATTTGATACGGAATTCCATTTTCATCACTGTTCATTACTTCCGATACTTTTAAATGACCTTCTTTGATCAGCAAATGAGTAATGGGTAATAAACCTTGAAAATGATTGTTACGATCAACAACAATTAAGCTATCCGTTGTTTCGGGCATTTTTCCACGTTTGTGTAAATAGCGAGAAACGACACTCAGTGAAACGTCGGCTCTAATCGTTAACACCTCTAAAGACATGATACCTCCTGCGGTATCATCATCATGTGATAAGGCCGATTTAAGGCGGGTACGTTCAACGTCAGCAATTGAATCAAAGACTTGAGATAATAACGGTTCAGGTAACGTATGCAATAAATCGAGCATATCATCGGATTCAAGATTTTCAGTCGCTTTGATTAAATCTTTTCGATCCGTAATTTTAATTAACCCCGTGGCAACTTCAACATGGAGTTTTACTAAAATTTCCCCCATAACGTTAGGAGGGATAACAGACCAAATTTGTTTCCGCTGAAAAGGTTCTAATGATTCAATAATATGCGCGGTTTCAGCGGGGTAAATTGAATGAATGAAGTTTCTAATTTCTAAAATAGAACCATTTTTTAAAAGTTCTATAATGTATTCTAATTGATGTTTGTTGTGATTTCGTTTAACAGTTATAGGCATAATGGACACTCAAGGGTAAAGGACGAAATAAGGACTTATAACTCTCGATGGCGAGTAATAATGTTTAGGGCTTGATTTTTAAAATGATGTGCAAGTGCGTTAGCCAGATAAACAGAGCGATGCTGACCGCCTGTACAGCCAATGGCAACCGTTAAATAACTCCGATTGTCGGCTTTAAACCGAGGTGTCCAACGTTGAATAAAATGGGCAATATCTTCAAATAAATCGTTGACGTATTCTTCGGCTTGTAAAAAATCAATAACCCCTTGATCGTTTCCATTTAATTGGCGTAAGTGGGGCGTCCAATAGGGATTAGGCAGGCTGCGCGCATCAAAGACAAAATCAGCATCTAAGGGGATTCCATATTTAAAACCAAAGGATTGGAATTGAATGGACAAATAGCGTTCATCACGATCATCTATTTGATTTTTGATTAATTCACGCAGTTGATGATAATGGGTTCGACTGGTATCAATACGAATATCAGCACAATCCGCGATAGAGCGTAACATTTCAGCTTCTTGGTGAATGGCTTCTGTGAGCGAAACTTG
Organism: Methylococcales bacterium; assembly: GCA_030949405.1. Lineage (NCBI taxonomy): Bacteria > Pseudomonadati > Pseudomonadota > Gammaproteobacteria > Methylococcales > Methylococcales bacterium. Next base: position 2,201,543 of record JAUZSN010000002.1, read on the forward strand.
GGTGTTACTAAGGGGGTGTCGACGACGGGTTTCACTGTAACGTTTAAGTAAAACATTTTCGTCCGCTTGCATATAAATAATTTCGCAGTCAATATTCAATTTACGAATAAGGGTTAATTTTTCTTTGAAATTAATCAGCCCTGTGCTTTTGTTTCTAGCATCAATTCCTATGGCTGTTTTAGCATACGTTTGTTTTTCGCTCTGCATGATTTGACTCACGAAGGTGTCTAGTAAGCTGGAAGGTAGGTTGTCGATACAATAATAACCATAATCTTCGAGTGTATCTAAAACAATACTTTTTCCAGATCCAGAGAGTCCACTGACAATTAAGAGCTTCATTTTTGTGGGGAGTGAAAAGGCGTTTAAATTGGGTCAGAATTCAAGCTAAGATTTGAATTCTAACCCAAGGTTTGAATGTATTATCTATGCTTGTTTGATTTTTCTTTATGTCGGATAATTTGACGATCAAGTTTGTCCACCATGTGATCAATAGCGGTATACATATCTTCTTGATGATCCTCTGCAAATAATTTAGCGCCACTGATTTGTACCGTTGCTTCGGCTTTTTGCTCTAATTTTTCAACCGTTAAAATAACATGTACATCGGTTACATTATCAAAATGACGTTTTAATTTACTAATTTTATCTTCAACATGCGCTTTTAAGGCTTCTGTTACGTCTAAATGGTGACCTGTGATACTGACTTGCATGGATTAATCTCCTAGTTTTAAAATGTTACTGAAAAGCATCATAAGAGACGCTTTCTCTGACTTGATGAGGCAATTGCCATTGCCTCTCGATATTTAGCAACGGTGCGTCGTGCTACTTTAATCCCTTTTTCTTTTAAGATACCTGATATTTTTTCATCGCTTAACGGTTTACTCAGCCGTTCATTGGCAATTAATTCTTTAATAAATGCCCTGATGGCGGTTGCCGAACACTCTCCGCCTTCGACGGTAGCAACATGACTGGAAAAAAAATATTTAAATTCCACAATACCATTAGGGGTATGCATATATTTTTGGGTGGTGACTCTTGAAATTGTGGACTCATGAAGTTCAAGTTCATCCGCAATATTCCTAAGTACCATCGGTTTCATCGCAATTGCACCGTACTCTAAAAATTCTGTTTGTTTTTCGATAATACATTTTGCAACCCGCAATAAGGTATTATTTCGTCCTTGTAAACTTTTAATAAACCATTTGGCTTCCTGCAAATGTTCTTTCATGTGGGTGTTATCTCGACTGTTATCGGCGCGTTTAATCATTCCCGAATAAAAAGGGTTTATTTTTAGTCTTGGCGCAATATCAGGGTTAAGATCAACCAGCCACTTATTTTTACGTTTTGTTACAAAAATATCAGGAATAACATAGCCTAAATCAACACTTTGTATTTGTGTTCCCGGTTTAGGGTCTAGATTTCTAATGAGCGCAATAACCTGTTCTAACTGTATTTCGGTTAGCTTTAATTTTTTAATTAATTTTACTTTTTCTTGAGCGGCTAATAAGTCAAGATGGTGCCTAACCAGTTCTAATGCGCTTTCTTTATAGGGTGTAGATGGGGGTAATGCCCGTAATTGCAAGTCTAAGCAATCACTTAAATTAACCGCTGCAACCCCTGTCGGTTCAAAATTTTGAATTTGATGTAATACGGCCATTAATTCATCAAATTCTAAGTCATCTATTTGTTTGTTTAATCCTTGATAGATTTCTTCTGGACTGATACTTAAATGACCGTTTTGATTAACGGCATCAATAATAGCAATCGCTACGGCATGATCTTTTGCGGATAGCGGGCATAATTCTAACTGCCATAATAGATGTTCATGTAAGGTTTCCGCTTTACTTTGTTGCGCTTCAAAATCAGGGGTCTCCGCGATCGAACTTTGTGTGGTCGGGGTGGCTTGACTGTCATAAATATCATCCCAAGTAGAGTCAGTAGGGAGTTCCTCAGGAATATCGGTTGATAATGCCTCTACGTTCACTTCATCAGCGGTTTCTTTTTTTTCATTAGCGGAAAGGTCACTTTTAAGGGACTCTTCTTCCTCCTCTAACATCATGTTTGAATCTAATGCTTGCTGAATTTCTTGTTGTAAATCAAGTGTCGATAACTGCAATAACTTAATAGCTTGTTGCAATTGTGGCGTCATCGTAAGCTGCTGACTCATGCCCAGCTGTAAAGATTGCTTCATCGTATTTTTAAAGGAGTCATTAGATTAACGATTCAAAAACTTAAAGACTAAAGTTTTCACCTAAATAAACCTTTCTAACCTCTTCATTATTGACAATTTCTTGAGCATCCCCCTCAGCAATGACTTTGCCTTCATTGAGAATATAGGCTCTATCACAGATACCTAAAGTTTCTCGGACATTGTGTTCAGTAATTAAAATACCAATACCTCGGTCTTTTAAATGAACAATAATTTTATTAATGTCGATCACCGAGATCGGGTCAACTCCTGCAAAAGGTTCATCTAAAAGGATAAACTGTGGGTTGCTCGCTAAAGCCCGTGCAATTTCTAAACGTCGTCTTTCACCGCCTGAAAGTCCTAAGGCCGTTTGATTACGCAAATGCGAAATACTTAATTCGTCTAAAAGCTGGTCTATGAGTAACTCTATTTGTCCGCGACTCAAATCATTGCGTAATTGTAAGACCGCGCGTAAATTATTGGTGACGGTGAGTTTACGAAAAACAGACGGTTCTTGAGGAAGATAACCCAGCCCCAATTTTGCGCGACTGTGCATGGGGTAGTGGGTAATAACCTTTTTATCAACAAATATATCACCTTGATCTGCTTTCACCAAGCCGACCATCATGTAAAAGCACGTCGTTTTACCTGCACCATTAGGGCCTAAAAGCCCGACGATTTCACCCGTATTAACGTGCAGTGAAACCCCGTTCACAACATTACGTTTATTATACTTTTTAAGTAACTGCTTTGCTATCAGAGTTGCCATAGCTATTTATTTTTTCGATTTAGGTTTAGGTTGAAAAACAGTACGAACCCGTTTAGAGCTGGAGTTTCTATCCCCTGCGGTTAAGACTGAATACCTTGTATCATAAATGATTAAATCACTCGCCGTTTTTTTCCCAGATTGCCAAACTTCGGCCTTTTTAATTAAATGGAGTTTTGATGTTGACGGATAATATTCCCCCGTCAAGCCTACACCATGAATATTATCTTTACCTTTTCCTGGGGATTGTTTAAAACGTGCAGGCTTACCGACGGCGACCACTTTGGTAATTTCACCTTCTTTTAGATAAAAAGTCATTTCATCGGAATTAACCACTAATGAGCCTTGGGTGTAAACAACATTTCCTGTATAAATACTGACATCATTTTTTTCATCATAAGAGGCGGTATCAGAGTCAATATAAATGGGTTGCTCATTATCATTTTCCAGAGCAATCGTTAACGGGCTGTAACTTAGTATCAACCCGTTTAAAAATAAGATTGATAGATTAGTTAATTTCATAATGGCTCTTTACGTTAGCTAATAATTTTAGTGAAATAGGTTTTTTAAAGACCATTTGAATACCGACTCCCTCCGTCCATTGGGGCGGTGACGTTAATTTGGCCCATTCATCCCCTTCTGCATAATTTTCCTCGGGTTTAACGCGTAAATTACGAGTTTCAATCCCTAATTCTTTAACCCCTTCTGCTTTTTCACGATGAATAAACACGTGACCATTCAGCCATAAATCTTTACCGTCTACCGATAAAATACCCGTATCAGATTTTATGACCCAAGGAGGAGAGTCTTCATTATAAAGGCTCATAACAGGCTTTACCATGTGTGTTACCCCATCATCACTGTAATGAAACATTTCTTCAGCAAATAACTTGGATTTTAAACGCCCTTGTTCGTCCATTTCTTTTTTCAAATAGCCTTTACTAAAATAATCGGGACTGTCTGTCGATAATGAGACTTTTTTATTTTTTGGATCATCAGAGAGCTGAAAAGCTTCAACTAACCACCAAGAAAGTCCTGCCAAAATAAAGGCTAAAACATAGGTGCGTGAATTTTGTAAAAAGAACTTGTTAAGGGTAAATGAATAACGCATAATTTAGACAAAGTTAGGTTAGGTAGCGTTGTAAAATACTATCAAAACTTTCTTGTGTTTGCATAATAAAATCACAAACTTCGCGTACCGCCCCTAAACCGCCGTTGATTTCAGTGATACAATCTGCATAATTTTTAACGGCAAAATTAGCATCTTGAACGGCAATAGAAAGTCCTGCACGTTTCATCAAAGGTAGATCAAGCAAGTCATCACCGACATGAGCCGTTTGTTCGGGAGTAATAGTTAAGTGCGAAAGAATTTCTTCAAAGGCGGCCACTTTATGCTCGTGTCCTTGATAGACATGTTTGATGCCTAAATTTTTCATTCGTAAGGCAACCGACGCAGATTTTCGTCCTGAAATGACCGCAATTTCAACCCCTGTTTGTTGGAGCATTTTAAGGCCATGCCCATCACGCGCATGAAATGATTTGTATTCGTTACCTTGTGAGTCAAAGAATAAACGCCCGTCAGTTAAAACCCCATCAACATCAAGAATTAAGAGCTTTAGATTTTTAACGGTTGTTAAAATAGCGGTCTTATTATTTTTATAATTCATGGTTAAACAATGCCCGAATGAATTAAATCATGGATATTTAAAGCCCCGATCAAACATTGATTATTATCGGTGACGAGTAGGGCGTTAATTTCTTTTTTTTCCATGATACGCATTGCTTCCGCGGCTAGTATTTGATTAGAGATTACAATACAATTTTGGGTCATGACATCGGTAATCTTTGTCGTTGCAGGGGTTAAATGCTCCCCTAGCATTCGACGAACATCACCGTCTGTAAAGACCCCTAAAATATGGTTTTGTTCATCGACAATAGCGGTCATCCCTAAATTTTTAGCCGTCATCTCAACTAAGGCATCAATAATTAACGCATCATCCTTTACTTTAGGGATTTTATGACCCGTGTGCATTAAGTCTGAAACGCGTAACAATAACCCTTTACCCAGACTTCCCGCAGGATGTGAAAATGCAAAGTCATCACGCGTAAAGCCTTTGGTTTCTAAAAGTGAAACCGCGAGGGCATCCCCCATCACCAAGGCAGCCGTTGTACTGGATGTCGGGGCTAATCCTAAAGGACACGCCTCTTCTTTTACGGCCACATTCAAATGAACGGTCGCAAATTTTGCTAAGGTTGACGAAGGGTTACCGCTTAACGCAATGAGAGGGACATCTAAACGCTTAATTATAGGCAAAATAGTTAATATTTCCGAAGTTTCACCTGAGTTTGATAAGGCTAAAACGACATCTTGGGGAGTAATCATGCCTAAATCACCATGACTTGCCTCCCCTGAATGAACAAAAAAAGCAGGGGTTCCTGTACTGGCTAAGGTTGCGGCAATTTTCCCCGCAATATGTCCTGATTTCCCCATGCCTGTCACGACGATTCGTCCTTTACATTGCATCATTAACTGACAAGCGAGAACAAATTTATCATTAATTTGATCCGAAAGTGAGATAACTGCATTGGCTTCAACTTGAATGACGGCACGTGCCAATTTACATATTTTATCGTGATGCGATAATCCCATTCAGCTGTCCATTGTTAATTAATCGCTCGGTAAATGAGCAAATATTATGCCATAATTAAGCGTCTGTTGCTTTATTAAACGCGTATTTATGCGTTAATTTTAATGTGATTGATCCCGCAATCAAATTAATTGATGTTTGACTTAAAGGGGTCAACTCATAGAAAATAGCGGCTTTATTTTACTCTTAAAATGATAAGAATTGCGTGAACTCTGATAATACAATTGTTTCGGTACAAAATTTAACTTTTTCACGAGGGAATCGGAAAATATTTAATAATATTTCTTTAGATATTCAACGTGGAAAAGTAACGGCTATTATGGGGCCTAGTGGGACAGGAAAAACAACCCTACTAAAAATAATTGGAGGACAACTATATCCTGAGTCAGGCTCCGTCCTTGTTGATAATCAAAATGTACATCAATTACCGCGTAAAAAATTATATGATTTACGTAAACGAATGGGAATGTTATTTCAAAGTGGCGCGTTATTAACCGATATGAGTGTTTATGACAACGTTGCACTCCCTTTATATGAACATACCGATCTGAATGACTCGATGATTCGTACGTTAGTCTTAATGAAGTTGCAGGCGGTGGGGTTACGTGGCGCAAGAGATTTAATGCCAAATGAGTTATCGGGGGGAATGGCACGACGTGTCGCACTTGCAAGAACGATTGCTTTAGACCCGATGATGATTATGTACGATGAGCCTTTTACAGGGCAAGACCCTATTTCAATGGCAACTTTAGTTCAATTAATTAAGGCGTTAAATACAACTTTGGGTTTAACGAGTATTATTGTTTCTCATGATGTGAAAGATACTGCGGCCATTGCGGATTATATTTATGTAATTTCACACGGTGAAATTGTCGGTCACGGGACACCTAAAGAGATTGAGAACTCAAAATCAGAATGGGTACAACAATTCATGCACGGTGATGCGGACGGTCCTGTTCGTTTCCATTATTCTGCCCCTGCGTATGTCGATGACTTACTCGCATTTGATAAAAATTAATCATGATTCATTTATTTACTCGGTTAGGCGAGAAAACGCGCGCTAGTTTTGCCAAATTAGGGCGTAGTAGCTTTTTTTTACAGCAACTGTTAATGGGGGTTGCCGATGTTTTAGTCCGTCCGCGATTACTGAGTAAGCAGATGTATTCGGTGGGTGTCCTCTCATTTTATATTATTACGATTTCAGGTTTGTTTGTCGGGATGGTTTTAGGATTGCAAGGCTACTATATTCTATCCAGTTTTGGTGCGGATGAAGCGTTAGGGGTGATGGTTGCGACCTCTTTAGTTAGAGAGTTAGGGCCTGTGGTTAGCGCGTTATTATTTGCGGGGCGGGCAGGGTCTGCATTAACGGCAGAGATTGGATTGATGAAAGCCACAGAACAGCTATCAGGCATGGAAATGATGGCGATTGATCCGATGAAACGTATTATTTCCCCTCGTTTTTTAGCAGGCTTTATTTCGTTGCCCTTACTAACCGCTTTATTTAGTACGGTCGGTGTTTTGGGAGGCCATCTCATTGGCGTAAACTTACTCGGTGTGGATGAAGGCTCGTATTGGTCACAGATGCAAAGTAGCTTAGATTTTTATGATGATATACTCAATGGCGTTATCAAAAGTGTCGTCTTTGGTTTTGTGATTTCATGGATTGCCTTATTTGAAGGCTATGATGCGATTCCAACCTCAGAAGGAGTCAGTCGAGCGACTACGCGTACCGTTGTTAATTCGGCGTTTGCTATTTTGGGATTAGATTTTATTCTTACTGCACTTATGTTTGGAGACATTTAATGCAACACTCCGTTAAACAAGATACCTTAGTTGGGTTATTTGTTGCCACAGGTATTGCCGCGTTATTTTTTATGGCAATGCAAATTAGTAATTTAAGTTCTTTCACGGAAGAAGAAAGTTATACCATTTTGGCCGCTTTTGAAAATTCAGGCGGGTTAAAGGTTAAATCCCCCGTCGTGGTAGGGGGCGTACGTATTGGGCGTGTTATTGCCATTACCTTGGATCAGAAAAAGTTTCAATCCGTGGTGACGATGAAAATAGAGGCGCAATACAATCAATTGCCCGAAGATACGTCAGCAAGTATTTTTACAGCAGGTTTATTAGGTGAGCAATATGTAAGTTTAGAACCCGGTGGTATGGATGATGTTCTTGTTGATAAGAGTGTGATTGATATAACCCAACCTGCTATTGTTTTGGAAGAAATTATTGGTCAATTTCTATTTAAAGTTAGCGAATCTGACAGTCAAGACTAGGTAAATAAATGGTCGCTTTAGAAATTAGTCATCATGAACACGGTCATGTAGTCGTGAAAGGGGATTTATCGTTTGCTCATATTCATAAAAAAATAGTGAAAGCAATTGATTTTGGACACTCGCGTTATAGTCACGAAGTTAATATAGATTTAAGTGAAGTTAATCAAAGTGATAGCGCAGGATTGGCTTTAATGATTGAATGGATAAAATTGAGTAAGCTTCATAATACTAAGGTCAGTTTTAGTCATATTCCTGAGCAGTTATTAACCTTGGCAAAATTGAGTGGCCTTGAAGATAATGAGTATTTTATTAAATAGTTATATAAAATACTTGTAAGGTGGAATAAAGTTAATTACAATAATCGGCTGGATTAGGATTTAGTTATTAGGAGAGATGGCCGAGTGGCCGAAGGCGCACGCCTGGAAAGTGTGTATACGGCAACGTATCGAGGGTTCGAATCCCTCTCTCTCCGCCATCCTAAGAACATTCCCATCTCCCCCCCCTGTCAAACTTAACTGCCTACATTCACAAGAGTGGCCCGTTACCTGCGAATGAAGGATTCAATTGAGGGATAAAACTACCAATATCTAAAATTTCCCGTATCAAGATGAACAAAATCAGAGCTTGAGTAGTAACCAACGCCCCCTTGACGTAATGAAATAGCGGCGTTGCGTATCTGTTTTGATTCGATATTTTCAATACGAATATCAATCGCTTTGCCAAGCATGTGTTTGCTTTTTTTAGCAACGCCACTGCTTCGAGCGCTTAAGGCGTGATTAGTTGCCGGTGAACGATAACCTGAAATAATATCAAGTGGCTTTGTCGTTTCAAGTGTTGATTGCAGTTTATAAAGGAAATTTAATAAATTAGGATCCATAGGATGAATATCATCGGTTCTATGATCTCTCAACAGGTAATCAATTTCTTTAAGTGCAGAGTCGATATACCGACCTTTTTCAAAATACGCCAGCGTAAGTTTTTCACCCGTGTGTAAATTATTAAAACTTAATTCACGAGGGGATAAATAAGTACGTTTTAACGTAGCAGAGGCGACTGTTGGGAAACTTAATGCGGTTGCAGAACCTGCGGCTAAAAGTTGTAAAAAACGCCGCCTAGGCAGCTGTTTCTGTGAGTTTGTCGTTATTAAATCTAAATTACTTGTTACCATTATTACTTACACCTAAAATATTTAGTGAAAAAATTACGAAACACCCAAACATCCTATTGTAAAAGCTGTGTTACAGAAAAAAGTTTCTATTATAATAGTTTTTATTAATAATAGGTAGTTTTTTATTAAATTATTGATTTTGTATAATATCTCTATTACCAATAGTTCGGACAGTTTTTGTAACCCATTGATTTTAAAAAGAATTTACCAACACATCTCGTAAATATAAACCCCCTTTAAAATCAATGTCTTATAGAATTAAGACCGCTATCTTTTTTAAAACTGTCCGAAGTATTGTATTACCATATAGCTATGTATAAATACGCCGCCTATTTTTTCTTTGTTTTAATAATCGTAACAACTCCTGTTATGGCGGCATTTAGTCATTGTATGAAAAATAGGTATCTACTTTAAATTTCAGGGTAAAACAAATATCAGACCTGCAAACTTTGCGCTTTTTGAGCGATAAGATTCGCCATAGACGGCATTTTGAATTCACCACTAACTCGGTCATAAACATAATCATAAAAACTCACGGCTAGTTTTTTAGCCGTTTCAGCAAGACTCATAAAACTGTCTTTGATTTTCGTGCCTTTCTCATTTCGAGTCTGGAAGCTTATGTCTCGCGCACGCGCTTGTCTTCTTGATTCATCACTGTATTAACAGGTATTTGAGCATCAACTTTTACCCGCGATTTATCAGCTAACTTGAACTCGTCAAGCAAGGATTGAGCTTGTTGATTGTAGATATAATGGCGTGGCGCATAATCGGTCAGCACGTCCAGAACCGATAAACGGTCTTTGTTTTTAGGGGTGAAATAAGCGGTAAACAAGTCATTGCAGACCACCTGACAATAGTGGTTGTCACCGTTGACTCGCGCACTGGTATCATCAATATGACCGTATCACTGTTGAGAATACCGCTGCGATAAAGCTCGCTTTTTTCCTGAGACTTAAGCATGGGAATTAAGCTACGAAAAAGCCTTTAGATACTAAGTCGCTAGGCAAGCCAGTTTTGTCGAGTAGGCATTTTAGCGTTTGGTCGATTTTAACTCGTGGGATCTTGGGTTTACGGCGGCGTTTTTCTTATCCGAGTCCGTATTTTCAGTGTCGTTATTAGTTTCTTTTTGCGCGTCAACTTGTGCTTTTTTACGTTCGTCTTCGGATGAAATATCATCACCCTTATTATTTTTATTGGGTTTGATATCAGGCTTTCCCTGCTCACCTTTCAAGCGATTAACCTCGTCACGAAGTTGCTGTAATTCAGTTTCTAAAGACAATTTATCACTGGCTAAGCGTTCAATAAGATTGAATATTTTTTTGACAATATCCTGCGCTTCGCTACTTTCCATTTGAGCGATTGCTTGATAAATGACGTTAGTTTCAGCCTGTAGGTCGTGGATATTCAAAGTATGTAAATGTTCGTTCTTTTATGATATGTTGTCAAATCTATTTTAGAAATTTTATCTTTACCCTGAGATTTAAAGTAGATACAAAAATAGTTTAGACCCAAAACAGACAAGTATGGTAATGGGTTCCCCTTCTTTTGAATCTAGCGATAAAACCATTGAGTCGCCTTTACAAAAGCATTCAAACAAGACGATGCAACTGTGTCATGCAACCCTGCATTGCAGTTTTCATCTTTGTAACCCCCCATCACCTTCTTAGGAATGCGGATTTAATAAAACCCAAAAATTAATAAATTATATTAGTTGGTAAGGAACGCCATTTTAATAATACCCGAAACTACACATTGGTTTACGCAATAAAACATATAAATCATGAAGAACATGAAGAACATGAAGTTTTAATGATTTTTCTTCATGAACTTCATGTTCTTCATGGTAAAAATATATTTTAAGTTTCGGGTATTATTTAGTTCTCATTCCTAAGCTGATTTCCTCTGCGGATAATAACCGTTGTTTTTGTCGGCGTAATTTAGCCATTTCTATATCTATAAAATTTAATACCATCACCCCAGTTTCCGCCGCTGTGCCTGCGAGAGCGATAAAACCTACATACACGGCAACCGATAAATTAAAATCATAAAAATAAGTAATCCAAATACCACCGATTAAGCCAAAAGGAGCGGTTAGGAATGAGAACTAAATAATACCCGAAACTTGAAATATATTTTTACCATGAAGAACATGAAGTTCATGAAGAAAAATCATTAAAACTTCATGTTCTTCATGATTGATATGTTTTATTGCGTAAACCAATGTGTAGTTTCGGGTATTATTAAAATGGCGTTCCTTAGCCGTTGAAACTGCAACCGCGTTAAGAGTTCGTCCTGTAGCGATTACCGCGATTTCAACGATGGCAGGACTTGTTCCTATTATGATGAGTACAGGAACAGGTGTAGATGTTGCACAACGTATTGCAGCTCCAGTATTAGGGGGGGGGATGTTTACGGTATTATTATTGCGTTTATTGGTTTTTCCTGTTATTCAATACTTCGGACAGTTTTTGTAACTCATTGATTTTAAAAAGAATTTACCAACACATCTCGTAAATATAAAACCCTTTAAAATCAATATCTTATAGAATTAAGACCGCTACCTTTTTTAAAACTGTCCGAAGTATTGGTTATTTATAGTCTTGTTTTACAACAACAAGAGAAAAGATAGGTATTTGAAATCAGTTAACGTGGGTCTTCAACAAAAAACGCGATATAAATATCGCGTTTTTTGAGAATAGGATATTCAACCGTGTAACTCGTTGAAGAATCGACCATTGAAAGCCAGATTCTTCGACAATAACGTTATTATGGTGTAAAGGTTGATCCTGGTGTTGATGGTAATTCTGGCATAGTTTGTTTTGGAAATTGACCTGTTAGCGCATTTAAAAAAGCAATAATATCAGCAGTCTCGTTATCTGATAAATCTTTATTAAGTTGTAATTTAGCCATTATTTCAACGGCTTGCTTTAAGGTTTTAACCGAACCATTATGAAAATAAGGTGCCGTTAGCGCAATATTACGTAAGGTTGGGACTTTCCAGAAATGTTCATCTTTTTCTTTTTCAGTGACTTCTGCAAGCCCTTTGTCTTTTTTGAAGTTAAATTTAGCTTCAAAATAGCCATTGTCATTCGCTGGAAATTTTTGGAACGTACCTGCTCCATTAAAAGCAGCGCCACTATGGCAAGAGGTACACCCTAATTCAGCCACTTTTTTCATGCCTCGAATTTGTTGAGGGGTTAACGCGGATTTATCGCCGTTTACAAATTTATCATAAGGGCTGTTAGGGGTAATTAAGGTTCGTTCATAAGCCGCAATCGCTTTAGTGGCATTTTCTTCTGAAATTGAATCTTTACCAAACACCGCAGTAAAGGCCGTTTGATAACCTTCAACTGCTTTTAAGCGGACAACGACATCATCCCAACTTTTCATTCCCATTTCAATGGGGTTAGTGACAGGGCCTGCGGCTTGAGCTTCTAAACTGGGCGCACGTCCATCCCAAAATTGTACTTTATTAAACGCAGCATTCCAAACGGTTGGCGCACTTCGTCCCCCGACTTGACCATGAACGCCCATAGAGCCTGCACGGTTGTCTTCGCCACCTGCCATCGTGTTATGGCAGGATGCACAGGAAACGGTGCCTGTTGAAGATAAACGAGGATCATGATAAAGCATTTGCCCTAATTTAACTTTTTCAGCGGTTGTGGGGTTATCCGCAGGTGCAGGGGCTTTTGTGGGTAAGCTTTCCCATGCGTGTGCCATAGAAACAGAGCTTGCAAGCGTAATTGCAACCGCTAAGAGACGAATTTTAAACATATATCCTCCAAAATTTATTATTCATGATGAACTTATTAGTCATGTTCATACGTTTTAAACTATTAACAATGCGTTTGTTAAAAAATAAATAAACACCTACTCTAAAAATATAAGGGATATTAATATAACCGTTATATCTTCTATTTGAGTGGTTGTCATAAATTTAACATGAATAATTTATAATGTAGACATTTTTTATGATTTTATTTTGTTTTAACGACCGTTGCTAGTGCATTAAATGAACTAGGGTCAGGGGTTCAACTTAATGCCCAACCCTTTTAAGCCACAGTAGCCTGCGGGATTTTTGGCTAAGTATTGTTGATGATAATTTTCAGCATAATAAAAAATAGGGCTGGTTTTTATCTCAGTGGTAATTTTACAGAATCCCTTCGAGGTCAATTGATGCTGATAATGGTCTCTTGACTGTTTAGCCTGTTGCTGTTGTTGCGCTGAAAAAGTATATAAACAAGAACGGTATTGTGTTCCCTTATCATTCCCTTGTCTCATGCCTTGAGTTGGATTATGTGATTCCCAAAATAACGCTAAAAGTTGTAAATACGTTATTTCATCAGGGTGAAAAATAACCTTAACCACCTCGGCATGTTCTGTTGTTCCTGTACACACGTCATCATAAGTGGGATTTATTGTTTTCCCGCCCGCATAACCGACAGCAGTTGAAAATATCCCTTGCTGTTGCCAGAACATCCGTTCTGCCCCCCAAAAACAACCTAAACCAAAAATAGCGTGTTCGGTATTTTCAGGAAAAGGGGGCGTAAGGGGATTATTATTCACAAAATGTTTAGAGACCATGATTTTTTCCGTTTAACGAGTGTCAGGACTTAAATACTGTAATCCTAAGTTAAGACCAAAGGCAATTAATAACAATAATAAGCCGAGTGCTAATCCGCGTTCAAAATCCCCTTTACTGGTTTCTAAGGCAATGGCAGTGGTCATTGTTCGTGTTGTTCCTTGGATGTTACCCCCTAACATCATTGCAGCCCCTACTTCGCCAATAGCGCGTCCAAATCCTGTTATTATTGCTGCAAGGATGGCAAGACGGCATTCACTAAAAATAGGCATTATTTGTTGAAATGCGGTTGCTCCTAACATTTTTAAGGTTTCAAGTAAGCGGGGATCGCTAGCGTGTACGGCAATAAAAGTTAAATTTATGATAATGGGGGTAATTAAAAAGGCTTCCCCGATAATAACGGCGGTGTCCGTATAAAGTAATTGCCAGTCACCTAATAAGCCTCGTCGACTAAATAAACCATAAAAAATAAGCCCAATCATCACGGTTGGCATCGCCATCGCGGTATTTAATAAGTGTTGTACGAATTGTTTGCCCGTAAAGTGATGAATAGCGAGATTAATGCCTAAAAAAATACCGATCAAACTGGCAAAGAAGGTTGCGATAAAAGAAATTTTTAAGGAGGTAAAAACAATTTGGTAAATAGCGGGGTCAAACTGAATAATGAGTTGGCACGCGGCAAAGAAAGCTTCACTAAAATAATTCATTTTGAGTGAGCGTATAAAGTGCAATAGCAAGCCATGTTGCCCCGAGTAAAAACCAAGGTATTAAGTGCGCTTTTGAATGGTTGACAGGAACGACGGTTTCAATAGGCGTTTGTTTGGTTTTAATGACCTGTTTACGGTGTTTATCGGATTCCCTATTTTTCATTTTTTGCTGTTTTTTATACTGCGCAATTCCTTTTTCAATCCCTTGAGTAATTAATTTAGTGTGTTCTTTTGTTTGCTGAGGACGTTGTGTGGCGCGTGCAATTTTCATCGCCTCGGTTTCAGTTTCAGTTGAAATTTGTGATTTATACTTTGATGACATGCGTTATCCTTCTCGATAAGGTTCGAGTTCTATGGCGATAATCGTTGAACCTAATAGCGTCAGCTTTCCCTGATAGCGTTCTAATCCTGTGGATGAAAACTCAAAGCTGTAGGAACGCCAACCTTCAAATTGTCCCTTTTTATTCCGTTTTATCCAGAAAGCAGTGAGAGCAACGCATTCATCCAGCATTTGTAATTCCAGCTTTTGGCAATGACGTTTGGCCGCGTTGAGGGCAGTTTCGCGCGCTTTTAAGGCATTAGAAAAAAAATAAAACCCAAATAAAAGCAGCCCAATTAAAAAAAAATTAATCATTAAGATTTAAAAAAAATTAGAGTGAATTAGGTTATTGTAAAGTTTCCCCTTCATGCCTGCAAATACGTGTTTTAAATAATTTTCAGTTCACCTCGTTGATAATTTTAAGTACCATAGAAAAACTTTTAATTCTAATTAACGTCAAGGTACAGCTCAATGAACATGACTCGATGCCCCGAATGTAACCATCACCGTAAAGGTGAAGAATATAAATGCCCTAAATGTGATTGTTTTTATTCGCCTTTAGATGAAATCCTTGCAGCAGAAGCGGATGAAGTTGAAAAGCGCACCTTAGCAGGTCGATTTAAAGCAACCAAAGAATCCAGTAGTACATGGATTGCTTTTAAAGAAGAATATCAGCGTTTAAATGAAGCCAGTCCTTATAATATTACGTTAATTTTTTCGGTTATTTTTATGTTTGTTTTTACAATGACATTATCAGTTGTTGTGATGTAAGGGGATAAAATTAACTTGCTTTAACTTGCTAACTCGTTATAATCCCCTCCCTACTTTCTGGTGTCTGAATTGATTAATTAATGAAGACTTAAATGGGAAGTCGGTGCGTAAGGACTAATCCTTACAAAGCCGACGCTGCCCCCGCAACGGTAAATAAGTAAAAAATAAATCTGAAGCCACTGTCTATTTAACGATGGGAAGGCGATTTATTAGGCCATTAGCCACTTATAAGCCCGGAGACCTGCCAATGAGTTTATTCGCACAGCGGTGGGCTGTTTATGCGGGCAAAGTCTTGTATTTTATACCCCCCTTTGTTTGCCCTTCTCCCTCTGCTGCATTTTAGTTTTCATTTTGCGCGGGCGGCGCAGAGGGCATTATGTACCCCCCTTATTTATTTTTGCTAACCTTCGTTGTTAGCCCAGCTTATGCACACCTTCATGGTGACAAAGAGCAAGATAAAGTTTTTAATTACAAATCTCCTCATAATATGGAATCTTATCAGGCTGTTGAGCACGAAGAAGACTATTATGGCTGCAGTGGTTATCTTCGCACAGGTTTTATTCAAACACAGGTTCATTTTGTTAACACAACCTCGGCCAGTGCTGTTGCGGCGGAATTAGGTTGTGGCTATCGTCTTAATTCGTATGTTAAAGCGCATTTAGGTATTTTTGGCGTGTTAAACTCAGGCTTAAATAGCCACAATGATGATAACCTTCATGGTGAATTTTTTAATGCGAATAAAGAGAGTTATTTAATGTTAGGTGAAGCGGTATTAACGTTATCGTATGAAAATTTTGAAGCTCATTTAGGGCGACAAAATTTTGATTCTCCGCATTTAGATAGCGATGATTTACGCATGGTCGCCAATTTATTTGAAGCTTATTTGGTCGATTATCATTTCATTGAAAATTTATATGGGGGAGCTGGGTTTATTCGTGAAGCATCGGGTTGGGAAAATGGCGTTAACGCCTCCCATTTTATTTCCATTGGTGAAGCGCTGGGTGGAAAACAGTCAGGAGCTTGGGTTAGTTGGTTAAGTTATGAGCAAGCCTTTTTAACTGGAAACGCTTGGTTTTATTTAATTCCCGATCATTTGGTTATGACTTATGGGGAACTCATTATGAGACATGATTTAACGGAAAGTATTTCATATAGTTTAGGGGTGCAATATGATGGGGGGCATTCAATCGGACGACATGAATTGGGGCTTATTGAGGCGCATACTTTTGGCGTTATGGGGGCGGTTTCAATTCATGGATTAACGCTCACCGCAGCGTATAATAAAAACTTTGGAAAATCAGGCGCGTTAGCGAGTATCGGCGGTGGGGCTTTTTTTACGTCACTAGAAGATCAAACCTTGGATGCTGTCATTGGTGTTGATAGTCAAAGTTACTTAATTGGTTTAGATTATACCCTCAATGATCACATAAATTTTGGCATTGTGTTCGGTGAATTTAATGCAATGAATAAGCACGACTACCAGACAGAAGAAATTAATTATTTTATCAATTACAATTGGAATGATACGTTAACCACGGAATTAATTTATGCGAGGGTTGATGATAAAAATTCAAATGAAGACACTAACCAGTTACGCGCTATTATTACTTACCGTTACTAGAGACCTTTTATGTATTTTAGAAATCTTATTTTATCCGCGATGGCTGTTGCGATAGTTGCAGGTTTATTTTTAAGCCTTTATCAACATTTCTTTATAACGCCTATTATTTTAGCCTCAGAACTTTATGAGGTGACTGAACCGAATGCGACAGGCGTGGCGGAAGCATGGAGTCCAGAAGAGGGGACGGAGCGTTCATCTTTTAGCTTAATGGCTAATTTTTTAGTGTGCTTTGCTTTTAGTTTATTACTATTAAGTGCGATGGCAGTCAGAACGTCAATTAAATTATCACAAGGTATTTTTTGGGGCGGAGCCGCTTATTTAAGTGTTTTTATTGCCCCAGCATTAGGACTCTTACCTGAAATTCCAGGGATGGAAGCGGCGCATTTAGAAGGACGACAAAGCTGGTGGTTACTCACCGTTTTATTAACAGGCATTGGCTTGTGGTTGATTGCATTTAAATCAATCACTTTAAAAGGGATCGGGGGGGGCTTATTATTGATTCCTCACCTAATTGGTGCGCCACAGCCTGAAATTCATGGGTTTGTAAATACAGATCCTCATGCTATCAATGTATTAACGATGTTATGGCATGACTTCATCTTACAGACCAGTGTTGCCAATGGTTTATTATGGCTTATAATTGGCATGTTATCGGCCTTGTTAACGGCTAAATTTATTCATCCACTTAATTCTTAAGGAACAACTATGTCTATTACTACACAACCTCAAATACGGGAAGAAAATCAGGTTAATAAAAAGAGCCAAATTTTAGCCAGTGCTTTATTAGGGCTTATTATTTTATCTGCTGTTGGGTTCGCGCCTTTAGAGGTGATTCATAATGCAACACATGACACGCGTCATAGTTCAGGGTTTCCTTGTCATTAGATAAAATTTCTTATATCGGTTATCATTTCAAGGTTTAGATTTTTATTAAAAGGTCTTGTGAAAGATAAATAAATTTTTACAAGATCTTATTTTTTAACCTTAATAAGGCAAAGTATAATGACTCAAGATGAATTAAAACAACAAGTTGCAAAATCTGCAATTAAATATGTAAAAGGTGAATCCATTATTGGTGTGGGTACGGGTTCCACGGTTAATTTTTTTATTGACTTATTAGCCGATATAAAAAATGATATAGATGCGGCTGTTTCTAGCTCTATTGTCACCACTAAACGATTAGAAAAAATCGGGATTCGGGTGATTGAATTATCGGAAGTGGATAGAATTGGCGTTTATGTTGATGGCGCAGATGAAGTTAATCCACAAAAGAAAATGATTAAAGGCGGCGGTGGGGCATTAACGCGTGAAAAAATCGTAGCGGCCGTCAGTAATAAATTTGTCTGTATTGTTGATGATTCCAAGTGTGTTGACGTGATGGGAAAATTTCCTTTACCGATTGAAGTCATTCCTATGGCGCGTAGCTATGTGGCTAGAGAATTAGTTAAAATGGGAGGACAACCTGTTTGGCGACAAAATTATGTAACGGATAATGGTTGTGAAATTATTGATATTCATAATTTAAATATTATGGAGCCGATGACGTTGGAAAAAGAGATTAATAATATTCCAGGGGTGGTCACGGTTGGCTTATTTGCTTTGCGTGATGCGGATGTTGTCCTTGTGGGTAAAGGTAGCGAAGTTATCACCTATTAACGTGCAATAAAAACCATTTTACCGATGGCTTATTTTTATTCTAACCTCTCTCACCGCTTTAAAAAACTATAATTATGTTACTAATTCCTGCAATTGATTTAAAAGATGGAAAATGTGTTCGTTTACGCCAAGGACGAATGGACGATAACACCCTATTTTCAGATGACCCAGTGGCTGTTGCTGGGCGTTGGGTAGAGGCAGGGGCTAAACGCATTCATCTCGTTGATTTAGATGGTGCCTTTGCGGGGAAACCTAAAAATGCAGAGGTGATTAATCAAATCGTTAAACGTTATCCTAATGTCCCTGTACAAATAGGGGGTGGAATTCGTGATAAAGAAACGGTGAATGCTTATTTGGAAACAGGCGTTGAATACGTTATTATTGGATCTAAAGCCGTCAGTGATCCTGATTTTGTGAAAGAGGTTGCAAAAGAATTTTCAGGGCATGTTATTGTTGGGTTAGATGCAAAAGAGGGCATGGTTGCTATTGATGGCTGGGCAAAATTATCAGATTATCATGTTATTGATTTAGCTAAGAAATTTGAAAATTACGGTGTAGAAGCAATCATATATACGGATATTGCACGAGATGGAATGATGCAAGGAGTCAATGTTGAGGCAACGGTAAAATTAGCACAAGCCATTAATATTCCTGTCATTGCTTCAGGTGGAATAACAAATATAGACGATATTCACGCGTTGGGTCATGTGGCTAATGAAGGGATTATGGGTGCAATTACGGGACGCGCTATTTATGAAGGAACATTGGATTTTATTGAAGCGGAAAAGGTTTCTGAGTCTTATTCATAATCAATCGTTTAGATTATAATAACTAAAAAAATAAGGCATTTATTTATGGCGATTGTTTTATAAATAAATGAATTATAAATAGAGAGTATAACGATGGATGAAGAAGAAAAGTTAAGCTTTAATTTAAGAGAATTCAAAGAAGCGTGTCAAGATAAGGGGTATATAATCGGGCAGCTTTATTTTGATGAAGCGAAGGTTAATGGCGTGCCTGCGTCCTTTATTGTCAAGATGATGGTGAAAAAGGAGTGGATAGATATTATGGGGGGGAACCGTGATAGAATTATTGATGTCCTCATTGATGTCCTCTGGGAAACCACTACGTTTGAAACCCGTGAGAGTGTATATCTTTTAAGTATTTTTCATGAAGGTGAGACGGATTTGCTTAAGCATCATCATTAAACGGTTTATATGAGAAGCCCAGTAGAAATAAGAAATCTTGCTTATGAGCGATTAAGTGAGATGAGAAAGTCCTTAAAAATATTCTTACCATTCGGATTTGTGGTATGAATTGATGGAATTCTTTTGAAACTTTATAAGCTAAAATATTAACATGAGAAATCCTAATGAAATAAAAAATCTTTCTAAACTTCGATTGGAAGAAGCAAAAACATTGTGTAATGATGACAAATACGATGGTGCATTTTATCTTGCAGGTTATAGTATCGAATTAATGTTGAAAGCCAAAATTTGTGAACGTTTTGGTGTTAATAACTTATTTGATGATACATGTAACATAGAATGGGTAAGTAAGGTTAGAAACAAGGTGAAAGTTCACGATATTAATATGTTATTAGTTTTCAGTGGTTTAAAAGACAAACTTGAAAATGATAAGTCCAATGACATAATACTTGATAAAACATTATCAAAGCTATTTCATGTTTCTGGTAAATGTATTTGGAATGAACAAACTCGTTATCAATTAAATTATCAAGAGCCAAGTGATGTTCAAGAATTAATTAGGTTATTAGGCTGTGGGAATGGTTTATTAGAGTGGATAGAAAATGAATAAAGTAGAGTTAATAAATAAATTACAAGCATTTATAAAAATGGGTAATGATAAAGGCTATATTTATAAAGATTTAACTTTTGATGAAGCTTATCCTGGTGTAGAACCTACCTCATTTATTGTTAATATTGTTGCAAAAAAATCATGGAAATATTCAACTACAGGCAAGGCACTAGATGAGCTTATTGATGTTCTTTGGGAAACAACAAAGTCCGAAATTCGTAAAAATATTTTCACCTTAAGTCTTTATACTATTGATGAAATGGTTAATAGTAAGAAAAAAAAAGATAGGGAGGAAATTGCGGCTAACCCCGATTTAACACCTGAACAAATTGATAAATTATGTTTTGATCCTGAAAAATCTGTAAGTGATAGAGTTATTATTGCGCACCGAAAAATAAACGAATTAACTAAAAAGGAACTGTATCGTATTTTTGATACAAATGATGATATTAATATTGATTTATTAACAAAACGATTATCGAAAGATGAAGATTTTAAGAATCTTGCGCTTAAAGATGATTATTTAAAATTAAAAGTGTTGCAATATACAATATGAGCCTAGCCAAACGTATAATTCCCTGCCTTGATGTCGATAATGGACGAGTTGTTAAAGGGGTTAAATTTGTCGATATTCGAGATGCGGGCGACCCTGTAGAAGTCGCTCGACGTTATGACCGTGAAGGCGCGGATGAAATCACATTTTTAGATATTACGGCCACCCATCATAATAGGGACACTATCGTTCATGTGGTGGAACAAGTCGCCAGTGAAGTTTTTATTCCTTTAACGGTAGGCGGCGGTATTCGAGTTTTAGAGGATATTCGCCGCATGTTAAATGCGGGAGCGGATAAAGTCGGCATTAATAGCGCGGCGGTTTTTAGACCTGAATTTGTTAAGGAAGCCGCTGAAAAATTTGGCTCACAATGTATTGTGATTGCGATTGATGCTAAAAAAGTCAGTGTCAATAATGAGCCGAATCGCTGGGAAATTTTCACCCATGGTGGACGCAAAGGCACAGGTATTGATGCGATTGAATGGGCTAAAAAAATGGTTGATTTTGGCGCAGGTGAAATTTTATTAACCAGCATGGACAGAGATGGTACTAAAATTGGCTTTGATTTAGAATTAACGCGTGCGGTCAGTGATGCGGTTTCTGTGCCAGTGATTGCCTCTGGTGGAGTCGGTAATTTAGACCATTTAGCCGATGGTGTTATTAAAGGCAAAGCCGATGCTGTATTGGCGGCGAGTATTTTTCATTTTGCGGAATACAGTGTTGAGGAAGCTAAATTGCACATGCAAGCGCGTGGAATTGAAGTTAGATTATAGTTTTTTGTGAGGTGTGAAATGAATTGGCAAGAAGTATGTGAGCATTCAGATTTACAAAATTTACCGTTCAAAATTGAATTAAATGAATATGGTCAAATAATAATGAGTCCTGTCAAGATTTATCATTCTGTTTTTCAAGGTGAAATAGAATTCATCTTACGTACCTTATTACCTAAAGGTAAAGCTTTACCGGAATTTGCTATAAAAACAAGCAAAGGAACAAAAGCTGTGGATGTTGCTTGGGTATCATTAGAACTACTAAATGAAATTAAATATCTAGTTGAGTCACCTATTGCCCCTGAAATATGTATTGAGGTTTTATCTAGTAGTAATACGAAAAAAGAAATGACTGAAAAAAGAGCTTTATATTTTGAGGTCGGGGCAAAAGAAGTTTGGTTATGCAGTGAACAAGGTGAAATGCAGTTTTTTAATTCTCAACATGAATTAGTTCACTCTGAATTAGTCCCTAAGTTTCCTTTGAAAATTGATGTATAAACGATGTCATATAGTGATTTTACGTTAAAAAAAATTAAGCAGGATTTGGGAATAAAAGTTATTGAAGATGAGGATTTATTTTCCCCAGTAGAGGCAGTTAAAATCAGTGATTATTTAACCTCAACTTTAAAATACAATCTCCCGCTTGCAATGGCTTTAGGGACAGAAAAAGCGCGTTCTGAGTTGGTAATTGCCAATGTTTTATTGGAGGTACGAAAAAAACTTGATAATAAAGTGAGTTTTTTTTCAGGAATTAATTTAGACGTGGATAAATCCAAAAGTCTCACGGGTTTTTGTGATTTTATTATGAGTCAATCGAGTGAGCAGTTTTACATGAGTAGCCCTATTATTACCGTAGTTGAGGCAAAAAATGAGTCGATTGGTAGCGGCTTGGGTCAATGTATTGCTGAAATGTATGCTTCGAGTTTGTTTAATGATAAAGAAGGCACGCACTTATCGGTTATTTATGGTGCGGTTACGACGGGAAGTACATGGCGGTTTTTGCGCTATGAAAATAAGAAGGCTTATATTGATTTACCCGAATATTATATTGCTGATGTGACTAAAATTATGGGGATTTTGGTGTCGATGATGAAATAACTATTTATTTTATGTAAAAAGGGATAATTATCATAAATTATTTATAACTTGAATTCACATGATTTTAATAAAAAAGGAAATGATATGCCAAGTATTTCAATGTTTTACGGTCTTATTGTTTATATGTATTTTATGGATAATAAACAACACAAACTTCCACATATTCATGTGAAATATCAAGATGATGAAGTTGTGATTTCAATTCCAGAAGGTGATGTTTTGGAAGGTAGTATTCCAAAGTCTAAAATGAAATTATTGCAAGCTTGGGTTGAATTACATAAAGATGAATTGATGGCTGATTGGGAACTTGCCGTTTCAGGTGAGCATCCTTACAAGATTAAACCACTAGGCTAATATTATGAATCCACGAGTTAAATCGGTAAAACCACTTAGTGATTATCAATTATTATTAGAGTTTACTAACGATGAAGTTGGAATTTATGATTGTAAATATTTGCTTGATTTTGGTGTTTTTAAAGAATTACAGGATGTAAATTATTTTAATCAAGTTCGTGTTGTTGGTGGTAGTGTCGCATGGGTAGATGAGCAGGATATTTGTCCTGATACGCTTTATTTGGAGTCTATAAAAATTGAATTTAATTTAATTTAATTAAAAATTAAGAGGTTTGCTATGAAAAATAAAATTTTAATTAGGGTTGTCTGTGGATTACTTATTTCTACGGGTATATCTCAAGCTGAAAATGAAGCCATTTTTGATGAAAAATCAGGGACTTTGATTATCCCAAAAGTCTTAATTGGGACTGATTATTATGAAGTTAATATGCAACATAAAAGAGAAGCATTAGATTTTGAAGTCATAAATTATACAAAAATAAAAGCTAATTCCATTGAATATGCCCCAATTCAAACGGTTGATATTCAAATTCTTGAATCATTCCCTGTTCAGGTTAATGTTGTGGCTAAAGGCGTTTTTTCAGATGGTTGCGGAAATATTGATAAAACGTATTCTAAAAAACAGGGTGAAACATTTACGATAATAATTACTCAAAAAAGAATAGGTGAAGTTTGTATCGCGGCTTTAGTTCCCTTTGAAAAAGTTATTCCTCTTGATGTTAATGGATTAACAGCGGGATCTTACAATATCAATGTTAATCATATCAAAAGTTCTTTTATAATACCTATTGATAATGCAATAACAAATTAATAGTTTGTTGATGATTCAAAATGAATTGGCAAATGATATGACTAAAATTACGCATCTATCACAATTAGATTTAAATAAATCGTATAATTATGCCGATTATTTGACTTGGCAATTAGATGAAATGGTTGAGCTAATTAAAGGTAAAATTTCATTGATGTCACCAGCACCTAATGTTAATCATCAACGAATTGAAAGAAATTTAATTATTGATATTGGCAGTTATTTAAGGGGTAAAAAATGTCAGATTTTCCCTGCGCCTTTTGATGTTCGCCTATATGACCGCAAGAAATCCTTATTAGCCAGTCAAGATATTTACAGCGTCGTACAGCCTGATGTATGTGTTGTTTGTAATCCTGATTTTTTAGATAAACAGGGTTGTAACGGTGCGCCTGATTGGATTATTGAAATCTTATCTAAAGGCAATTCAAAAAAAGAAACACAGGTAAAATTTGCACTTTATCAAGAAAGCGGTGTGCATGAATATTGGATTGTTTATCCGAATGATTTTGCGATTCATCAATTCATTTTAGATGAAAATAAAAACTACCAATTAAACGCTATGTTTACCGATGATGATGTTATAACACCCTCTTTTTTTCCTGATTTAAAACTTGATTTAACCCAAATTTTTGAATCATTTGATTAGGCTATTTAAAAAATGAATTACTTAGATGAAATCCGCTGGACAGAAGATGGCTTAGTCCCTGTTATCGCTCAACAAACAGGCAGAGGTAGAGTGGTCATGTTCGCATGGATGAATCGTGAATCTTTAGCGTTAACGGTTGAAAAAAGTTATGCGGTTTATTGGTCACGTTCTCGGAATAGACTCTGGCGTAAGGGCGAAGAATCAGGGCATCAACAAAAAGTTATTAGTATTCAGCTTGATTGTGATGAAGATGTAATTTTATTGGAAGTTGAACAACAAGGCGGTATTGCGTGTCATACAGGACGTGAAAGTTGTTTTTATCGTCAGTTGATTGAGGGTGAATGGCAAGCGGTTGAACCTGTTTTAAAAAATCCTAATGAGATTTATAAATAATTGAATGATGAAAAAAACAATTCTGGAAAAAAATAAAAGCTATACTTTTTCAGATTATTTTAAACTACCTTACTCAACACGAGACATCTTAGCCGAATTAGGTTATGCGTTTAAACTTGAAAAACTAGAATTACCTAAAAAACAAATCGACACGCTTAATTGTGACAAATTAAGAGAGACTTTTTATAAAAAACTCCCTCATATATCCCTTAATTCCGAAACGGCTAAACGAGAGTTTTTTGTCTCTCCTTTGCTGTTAGAATTACTGGATTATATAGACATAGAAATAGATGTTGAATATACCGTAAATGTCAGCGAACGCTTAAAAGGCAGTATTGATTATTTAATTCATTCTTCACAAGAATTTATTGTGATTGAAGCTAAAAATTCAGAAGTCGATAAAGGATTTACCCAATTAGCAGTGGAGATGATAGCCATAGAAAGCTATATGTCGGATAATAAAAATAACTTATTATATGGCGCGGTAACGATGGGGGATATGTGGCGATTTGGTGTGCTTGATAGAAAAAATAAAATCATTAAAAAGGATATTGATGCTTTTTTAATTCCCTCTGATTTAGAAAAACTCTTTGCTGTGATGTTTGGTATTTTAGAATAAAATAGATTCACTCACCTAATTTTTCACGAATTAATTTAGGTCATATTATGTTAGAACAACAA